>NZ_JBJETK010000038.1:0-1865 GCF_051883275.1 Treponema sp.
GCGAAATTCAAGGTTAACACTGAAAAATCCTCAATAGGATTTATTCAGTGTTTCCCTGACTTTTTTATGAACGGCAAAGGAACTGTTTCTGTACTGAATTTTATCAGCGTGGAACAGTTCCTCTTGCTGTTTTTTATATAAATATCATCGGTGTGGAAATTTTAGAATGAAAACAGCAAAAAACTTTAATTCAAGAGGAATAAAAAATAAATTCCTTTTTCTATTTTTTCTTCTGTGTACATTTTCCTGTTTTGCAAAGGGCGAGCCGGAATGGTTTTTGAACTGGCGGAATGTCTATCCGAACGAAAAATACATAGCACAGCGCGGAAGGGGCGAAAATGCAGAAAAAGCCCGGACAGATGCGCTCTCACAGATTGCCCGTTATTTTCAGACGACAGTAAATGCAAATCTTACTACAACAATGCAGTCCGTAACTTCGGAAAACTCTGTTGCAGAAAATACAACAGTCATTGACGAAGTATCGGTTCTTTCGCAGGTTGAACTGTTTGCCGTTGAGTACACGGAAGGCTATTACTACAAAAAAGAAAAAAAGTGGTACAGCGTAGCATTTATAGAACGCAGCAGCGCATGGACGCAATTTAAGCCGCAGGTTGATATGGAAAAAAATACGTTCAACCGTATGTATCAGAAAGCCTTTGGGGAAAGCGAACCGCTTGAAAAACTAAAAAGTTTAAAGACTGCCTTTGAGCAGGGAAAAAAACTTTTGCAGAAACTTGAATATGCAAGAATTATAAATCCTGCTGAAGAAGAAAAATATGCGGCGGAAAGGAAAGATGTTTCTGAAATTCCTGCGCTGTTTTCGGAAGAAAAAGCAAAATGCAGGGTGTATGTTTCCGTTCCGGCTGATTACAGCAGGATTATTACGGCAGCCGTAACTTCTTCGTTCGGCGAGTGCGGCTTTTCTGTAGCAAAATCTTTAAGCGAAGCATCTCATATTGCAGAAGTTTTAATAGAAGACAATGCATTTGGAAGCGAACCTGTGTCAATTATTCCGGCTGTAAGCCTGAAGCTCACCGGCGCAGAAACAGGGCAGACTGTCTTTTCATTCGAGGCGGAATCAAAAAAAAAAACAGTTTCGTATACTTTGGAAAATGCAAGGAAAAAAGCGTGTCCAAAGCTGGCAGGGGAATTAAAGGCAGAAATAAAAAACAATCTTGGAGCTGCTTTTACATTATAAAAAATCATTTATATGGAGAAAAATGATGAAAAAAATCACAGTTACAATGGCAGGTGCTTTTGCGGCACTTATTTTAGGATTTTCAGGCTGCGGAACAACAAAGACAGTTTCAGAGTCAAGCGTGAATGTCAATGTTGACGATGAAGTTGACAAGGTTACCGTAATTGACTGGACGGACAGAACTCTGGGAGAAGTTGCCGCACCGCAGTGGCTTAAGAATATCCGCCGCGGAAATTCAGACACATTCAAGGAAATGTGGGGAACGGACTCAAGCCGCGTTGTAAAGGTAATCATGGCAACAGGAAAGACAGAGGCAACGGCACAGGCATTGAGCCGGGGCGGGATTCGCATATACGCAGGCAGCTGAGCTCAGCCAGAAAGTAATCGGACGCGTGGGACAGGGATTGAATGATGTTGGTCAGCTTGAGGCCGTTTATGTTGCCGCAAGCGAAACAAAGGCAGATATGACAGGACTTCGCGAGGAAACAGGATTCTACCAGAAAGTGCGCACAACAAAGGCAGGAACAAAGGAGCAGAGCGAAAAGTACATTTACTACACAGTTTACTCAATGGACAAGACAACCTGGGATAACCTCTGCAAAAAATACCTTATGGACGTGATGGGCGGCGCAAACCTCGAAACAGAAACACAGAAAAAAATCGGTGC
>NZ_JBJETK010000038.1:1965-3667 GCF_051883275.1 Treponema sp.
AGACAAAAATTGATGCAAAGAAAATTGGCAAGACATTAGATTCCAATAAGGACGCAACAGCAGTATTTATCTGTGATATGAGCCTTTTTGGAATGAAAGTTACAGATGACGGAACTGTTACTTTGTCAGTATTCGCAAAAAACAAAGCAAAGATTGTATCCGGGATGGATATGACAAACATTACAGAACGTCTTAATTATGCAAACAAGAAAACTTATCTAGTTACATTTGAAACAACTGATTTGTCTTCAAAAACATACTCAATAACTAAGATTGATGGTATAGAAACAGTTGAGCAATATCAGGAACGGCTTGTTCAGGAAGAAAAAAAGCGTGCAGAGGAAGCAAAAGCTAAATGGGAAAAAGAACGTCTTGAAAACCTTACGAAATTCCCTGTTCAGGTAGTAAATCAGGAAGTTTCCAATTTAAGCGCATCAGAAACGGCATGGCTTCCGGGGCAGGTGCAGGACAAAATCAAGAGCAACCTTCAGGATTACCTTGGAATGAAAACCGTAGTAGATTCCAAGTCAGAGGCAACGCTTAAAAAACTCCAGGCAGAAAGCGAGGGTGCAGGACGTGACGAAAGCGCCGTAATAGAATTGGGAAAAATTACCACGGCAAAATTCGCAGTCTTTACAAAGCTACGCAAAACCGCAAGCGGCTATGTTATCAGCGCGGACTTTACAGATCTTACAACCGGCGAGCAGATGGCAAGCGCAACAAGCAAGGAGTATTCAAAGGCAGAATATTTGTACGGCTCAACAGGCGCAATAGACGAACTGACCCTTTCCCTTGCAGACAAGCTTGGAATCAAGATTTCTGACCTTAACAGAAACCTGCTTGCAAGCGGTTCGGCAAACTTTTCTGTAGACGACCAGCTTGAGCTTGCAAGACAGAACGAAGCGCAGTTCCAGAAGATGATGAGCCAGTATGATGCAGAGCTTTCAAAGCTTATGCAGAGCAACGACATAAACGCCGTTCAGAACAAAAAACGCCTTGAAGCAGAAAAAGCACTTCTTGCAGAAAAACAGAAGGCAGAGCAGAAGCGCCAGGAAGAACTTAAAGCCCAGAAAGCACGTGCAGACGAAGATGCAAAACTTGAAGCAGAACGTTCCATTGCATTAAAAACCCAGCGTGACCAGATGGCAAAAGATGCCGCCGCCAAAGCCGAAGAAGTGCGCAAGCTTAAAATGGAAAAGCAGGGTGTGCTGGGGCAGATAAACATTCTTGAGTCAAAGAAAAAAGCGCTTGTAGAAATCCGCCAGAGCGTAGAAGCCCGAAGTCAGGAACTTTATGACCAGCTTGTAAAAGACCGCAAGAGCGAAGAAGAACGCATACGTAACAAATCATATTCAACCGTAGAACTTGGAAGCGACGGAAAGCCGACTGCACAGGCACTTGAACGCCGCGAAAAGCAGGTTATAAAAAGCTACGAAGACTTGACGAACAAATTTTTTGACGACTGCGAAAGCGTAAAACAGTCTACGATGGCACAGCAGAATGCACTCCTTTCAGAAATACGTGCAGACCAGAAATCGCTGAGCGCAGTGCGCACAGTATCTTCTATGGGAGATGAACTTAAAGTAAGTTTTGGAAAATACGAAGGAAGCAAGGACGGCTGGAACGCATACCTTAGCCTTTATTCAGACGGAATTCTTGTCTATACAGACAACTTTATCGTAAAGTACGAAGCCTTGAGCGG
>NZ_JBJETK010000039.1:0-15950 GCF_051883275.1 Treponema sp.
GCCGGCTTCTTTCATACACACCGCTCCCGGGCTCCCTGCCCGGGGGCTTTTTTTTTGCGCCTGTCCATTGATTTATGGTATAATGTGAAAAGGAATTCTAACATGGATATACAGAAATTTTTTTTGAATATCATTAAATGATACTTTTTCGCATTATATTATAAGCTATGGAAAGATACTGGACTTATAACATTAAACAAAACAATTTCATTCCGTCTGTTTCTGAACCGCTTTCAGCTTTTCCGACGATTGTTGATACTAAGCTGATGAAGGTGTGGTGCCGTTCTTGCCGGCGGTGGGAAAATATTCTGGCTTTTTCGCAGAATGTGCTGAAATCGGAGTGCGGTAAACTTTATACAGGGCCGTTTACTCAGAATGACAGTGTTTTTTGTTATGGTTATGATATTTCCCGCCGTGATAAAATCTATTATATCCGTATTCAGTCGCAGGCTGTGGCTACTAATTACCGCAAGCTTATGGAAAACTCTTTTGAGCTTGATTTAGGCAAAAAGCGTCTTTACAAAAACGGCAAGGAAACTTTCAAGTGTGAAGAAATTTCGGGTCAGCTTTGCAGCGAACTTACCGAGCAATTTATTAATGAAATTGGTGAAGAATACAAAAATCTGTATGGAATAAAGCCTTCTGTTATGTCGTCCCTCAAGGGGGTTTCCTCTTTTGCTCGGCTATATGCTTTGTCCGTTCAATGTGAATTTTTTTGTGATTTCCCGTCACTGGGGGCTGAATCCTTATGATGCAGATTTTACTTCCATTTCTTCAGGCGATACTCCCAATGCAGAAAATGAAATGTTTGCAAGTCTTGGAATCAGGCCGTCAAAGAGCGTGCGCAAGCTTTACCAGAAATTTCCGCAGGGAATTATAAGTTATGCTGCCGTTAAGGATCTGGGAATTACGGATGTTAATCTTCTGATGAAGAGTGCAACTCCAAAATGGTATGCGTTTTTTAAGTCTTATATGATTTCGATTTCTGAAGGGGAGATTGATTATCCTGTCCGTAATCCGCTTCGTCTGTTTGTTCATGACATGCTTGAAATTACGAACCAGAAAACTGTCTGGAATTCTCTTGAAAGGACTGTCGGTTACTTGAGTGATGAAGATATTTCAAACGTATATGTTACTGATGGTATTCAGATGTATTCGGGCTGTGCAGGACATCTTACTGACCGCGAAAAACGTCAGATTCTCAGTGAAGGGTTTAATCGTTATACTCATGATTTTCTTATGAGGCGGAATAATCAAATGGCTGCTGAGAGAGCGGAAGAAATTAGGAGTAATGAATGGAAAAAAGCTGTTGATGAAAATGAAGTTTTTGAAATTGAGCAGCCTTTTCTTGCTCTGGAATACAAGGCCGGTGAGGCTTTTCGGATAAATGCAAATAAAGAGCATGTTCCTGTGCCTGACGAAGACAGGTATTGTTTCTTTGTGGCAAAGGATTCTCTTACTCTCAAAGTAATTGGCAGTGAAATGAAAAACTGTGTCGGCTGGGGATATGCAGAGGCGGTTCGTAATCGTCGTTCAACAATTGTGTATGCTGTGCATAAAGGTAAATATAAAATCTGCATTGAGGTAACTCCTTCTTTTTCTATCAGGCAGGCTTTTGGGCCTTGTAATCAGGAATTACAGGGAGAAGCATTTGAAGCATATTCAGAATGGTGTTATGAAAAGCATATTGCCAGACGGAAAGCTTTTTCCCGCAGATGTGCGCCAGCTGACTAAAATTATGTTTTTATGGAGGTATCAGATATGAAAACTGTTTACGGAACTGCTTTTATGCCGGGCGGACTATGTGGTTTTGGTTATGTTGATGAAGGCCTTCCGAAAGAGCAGGCTCTTGAAAAACTCAAGCTTGAAATGCAGAATAATCAGGCTTTTCAATATTTTCTTTCTACGCTGCCTGTAGAAAAACGCTATTCTGTTGTCAAAGAGATTGTAGATGCGGTTATTGGAAGCAATGCAGACCAGAAACTGGATGGAAATAAAAAAAAGAGCATTGCTAATTAATATTTCCTGATTTAAAGTTTAATCCAAATTTAAAAAACGGCTAGTTCAAGGCTTTAAGCATTCAGACACATAGCAGGGGATATTATGAGCGGGAAAAAAATAAAAATGAATCATGATGCAAGCGCAAAAGAGTTTTTAAAAATACTTTCTTCTCTTACTGATGATTTGATTAATCATGACAATGAAAACCACATTCCGGCTGCAATGAAATCTCTGAAATCATTGTTCGATTCCTTTGCAGTTGTAAATGAGTTTAACAGTTCTCTTGTTATTGACTGTTATTTTGAAATCAAAATCAGCCTGATGAAATGGGAGCGTTTTGCAGACAGGACATCTTCCGTTGCAGCGGAATTCAAAACAATTCTAGACCAGATGTATGAAGTAATGGCTGACTTGTATCATTATGAATACTTCGGATTTTTTTCTACGGCAGTTTGTCCTGACCGTATTCCTCAGCTGAATCTGCCTTGCAAGGTTTTCTGCGGATGTGCATCATTCTGGCCGCGAGAACCGTATCTTACGCAAGAGGGAAAAGTTGCTTATGAAAATGTAGTGCGTTTTCGTGATCCCGGAAATGAAAAATATTTATGTATTACAATCAGCCAGAATCCGCGTTTACTGGAACCTCGTGAAAAATGTTCCCTTACAGACGGACAGCTTGAAAGTATCAAAAAGTTTGTAATCAATAACAAAGACATCATCATATCTCATGCAATGGATTATGTTTTGCTTGATTCAATCAGCTTTCTGGATGCCCTTAAATTCAAAAACAGCGCAGAATTCCAGATACCATCTTACCGCATTGCCTGTACCTATAAAATTCATTCAGGGCAGGAAATTATAAGTTCAAATACCTGTTATGTTGAAATGAATGATATGAGTTATAAGCAAGCGGTAAAGTTTTATAAAGATACTGTAAAAGAGTTAAAAAAAGACTTAAAAGCTTCTTTAAAAGAATGTACTGATACTGGTTCTGACAGTCAGGGCTCTATCGTTCATAAAGAAGAAAATAATAAAGGACATTCGGAAGCAACTTATGAACTGGCGGCATTGAAGATATTAAAGCCTGAAAAACTCAAAAAATAAACGGCATATCATAAAATGACAGCCGCATTCCGAGTTTTCCTTATGTTGATTCTCCTTTATAAATATGTATAATTATGATATGCAAAAAGAATTTTCAAATTGGACAGAATATGATCAATGGTTGATTTCTGATTATGGAATAATATCTGTAAACGGAAAGGAAAAAATGGTGACGAATTACGACAGATATTTTATAAACAGCGTTGAAAAATCTGATGATGGAAATATTCTTGTTGATTACGAAGAGGCTAATACTCCTCGTTGATTTCTTTTTTTTGGGAGTTTTATGATGATTTGTAAGCCTGTGCTTGTTGTCTGTTCGGTTGCCGTTTTTATTTTGGCTGTTTTTATTGCCCTGTTTTTTATGTTCTTCACTGAAATAAAAATTGCTTCCAGCATAAAAAAACTGGATGCTCCGATACCTGTGTATATGATTCAGTTTGATAATGATTATCATCTGGATGAAATTGCATGCAGCGATATTAAATCTGACGCTGAGCTGGCTTCTGTTTTGAGCCGCTATATTTCTCATGGTTTTTATACTTTTCCTGTGGAACCGGCGAATCCGGGATGCAGCACTATTTCAGCCCGGACTCCTGAAGGCGGAATGATTTGGGGGCGCAATTTTGACTGGTATGAGCCTGCTGTGCTGATTGTAAAGTGCATTCCAAAAAACGGATATGCTTCTGTTTCAACATGCGAATTTTCAAACATCACTGGCAGCCCTTCTGTTCTGCCCGATACTTTTCCTGTAAAAATGCTTGCCTTAAGCTCTCTTTTTGTTCCCATGGATGGGATTAATGAGGCCGGCTTGTGTGTCGCAGATCTTGAAGTGAACGAGGGCGGCATGCATACAGTTGATACGGATAAGCCCAATTTGACTGTTACAGTTGCAATCAGGATGATTTTGAACAAGGCTGCTACAGTTTCCGAGGCTGTTGAAATTTTGAAGCAGTATGATATTTTTCCTTCAGGGGGAATTTCCCATCACCTTGCTATTTCTGATGCAGCCGGAAATTCAGTGGCAGTTGAATTCTGCGGCGGACAGATTGTTGTTGTTGACACTCCTGTTCTTACAAATTTCAATACATCCGGCTCTGATATTTCAGCGGGCGGAGAATCTTCCATGCTGCGATGGAACCGGCTCCGCGCATTATGGGAAGAATCGAATGGCGTATTGTCGACTCAGGAAGTAAAGGAGGCTCTTTCTTCTGTGGCTCAGGTCATTGGGCAGTGGCAGACACGCTGGTCTATAATTTATGAAAATGAACAGAAAACCGCGCGCTATTATTTTTCCGCAGACTTTGAAAAGGAGCTTGCAGTTCAAGTTCCGTCCGGCAAATAATCGACTAGAAATATGCGCTGAAAGAAACTGTGAATTCCTGCCACCAGCTTCCCCAGTCTGTGTTGAGTGAATATCCTGCTTTAAGTGCGGTGTTTTGGCTGAGCGCGGCACATTCGTCTGCCCTGATAAAGCCTCTGAAATGCTCCCTGTCAAACGGCGACTGCATTGCCGATGCTGAAATTTTATTTTTCCATACACCGAATGTGGTTATAAATCCTGCCTCCGCTCCCAGAAGAAGGTCTGTGAAATTCGTGTATTCCGGTGAAAAATATGAGTCTGCTCCCGCCAGAATATACGGCTGAAACCAGGGCGCAGGAAGTATGCTTGTTCCGAACATCGCCTTTGCCCTGAATGCAAGGTCTTCCTTTTTATCTTCATTGGGGTTGGAGTCGAAGCCGGCTGTAATGCTCATTGCGCTGTTGAAAAAATACAGGTCTGAAACTGGAAGCGAAACCACAGAGGCAATCAGGGCTTTTTTTAGATAAAACTTTTTGTCCTCGATATTATAACGCACATCGATGTCACCGAATACAAGCTCTGAATTTGACGAGTATCCTGCCGGGCGTTCAAGCTGCTCATGCGCTGTCAGCCTGAATTCAAGACCGGTGTATGCGCCTTCCCTGTCTTTTCCGCCGTGAACCGAAATTTTCTTGGAGCCGTGGGCATTTTCCGGCGATTGCGGTGCCTGGCTTGTTTCAGGCAGTTCTATTTTTCCAAGCTTCCGTCTGGCTGAAAGCACCTGGACAAACCTTGGCCTGTATTCTTCTGGTGTGATTTTTCTGCTGTTCAAAAGCGCGGTAAGATAATCTGATGCGAGGTTCCATATTTGCGCCTGAATTTCAGGTGGTTCATCCTGAAATGGAAAGTCCTGGACTGTCTTTTTGCCCAGACAGACATCTTTTATATAGCGGTTTTGTTTTCGCGTGAGAGCTGGCTTTTGGATTTCAACTTTTGAATATATAGAAGGCCTGTATTCAGCCTGCTGTGCAAGTCCCAGCCTGTAGATTGTTTTTACTGTTTCAATAGGCTCTACAACTCCGCTTAGAACATTTGTAATGTCTGTCTGCGGACGGGCTGCTTCAATCAGAAACAGCAGGTTGTACGAACAGTTTTCGCTTATAAAAAAATAGCGTGAGTAAATTCCTGAAAGATCAAAGACATGGCGGAGCATTCTGTCCTTTTCTTCTTCCGTGAAGTCAAGGCGGTATTCCCAGATGTCGCGCATATCCATGTTTGCATACTGCTTTATTTTTTCGTAATAGGGGACGAAGCCGAAATACCCCCGGAATCCACCGAAAAGCCCCAGCAGCGCATAAGTGACTCCGCCTGAAATATTTGTAACCGCGCCGTAATTTATGGAATTTGCAAGAAGCCGCGTTGTTCCCTGCGACTCTACCAAAAGAAATGTATGTCCGAATACTGACGCCGGATTTTTTAGAAAGCCCGTTGGAAAAACAAGGTATGTGTCTCCCGGCTTGACTTTTTCGATGATAGAGCGGTAAAGGGCATCCCCGTTATATGGAAAATCGCTTTCTGAAAGGTTCAGCTGGGTGCACAGCCATTTGAATCTGCCTGGAAAACGCTCGATTGCATGCCTTTCGTCCGGCTTGGGCGCAGGTGAAAAAAATGCCTTTATAGTTGCCTCAAGCTCCGCCTTTGGATTTGTCTTGCCGTTTTTGGCGCAGAAAAAAAGCGGGTCGTCCACAAGGCTCTTGTTTTTATGGAAAAGAGAACGCTTGTAATGCAAAAGGGTTTTCCAGTATGGAGCCTCGTAAAGCTTCAGGTCATTTGCCCTGCGGACTGTTTCACTTGCCTTCTGCTCGTAGCCTTCCGCCGGTTCTATAGGGGCAACTTTTGAGATGCTGTCCAGCTTGTCTGAGAATGTTGACGGCAGTTCGCCTTCTGAAGAATTCGGATCGTTGTCAGCGTATAGAGGAGATAGAAAAAACAGGGATGCTATAAAAAACAAACAGGGCACAGCTTTTTTGCCGTACCCTGTAGAATTGAACAAAAAGCTCAATTTAGCCAACAAGAGAATAGATCTTGCTGCTTACTTCTTCTGCAGATACTTCTGAAGAAGAGAAGATGTTGTCAAAATTTGCCTGAAGTGCAGACTTGAAAGCTGCGCTGTCAGAAACGTTGAGCATTGCAGAAAGTGTGTCGATGTATTCACCTTCTCCCATAGCGATGTCAGCTGCAAGAGCATCCATGTTATCTGCAATGAACTTGTCAGTTTCTTCCATTCCGATAAATCCGCCGCTGTATCCAGATGTTCCGAATGTAATAGCGAAGAACTGGGAACAGAATGTACCGTTTGTTGTTGCTGCAATCAAGTCATACATAGGACCATTTTTCTGTCCGAAAATAACATATCCAAGACCTGGACCTACTTTTGTAGCAAATGCACTTGTAGAAAGTGCCATTGCTGCTGCAAATACAACTGCTGCAATTTTCTTCATAAAAGAACCTCCAAAAAATCTTATGGGAAATGCATAACATACGTTATACTTTCGCCTTATATAAAACTATTATGAAGTATATGCTTAAAAAAGTCAAGAAGAGCGTTTTTTGTGAATTTCAGTGGATGCTTAGGTTGCACCGTGAAATGCTCTGGCGGAAAACGGAATTTGGCGCGGGGCAATCGCGGTGCAAAAAAATATGTCCAGCAGGCTGTGTGGCGGAATGTTCTTCCACTTGCCTTGCTGGACAAATGCTTTTTATTTTCCTATGCGGATGATTTATTTCTTTGAATTTGCAGCGGCAGCTTCTTCAGCTTTGTGCTCTGCGTTAATCTGAGCTTCCCTCTGGTCTGCTGCGGCATTGATAGCCTTTGCTGCGGCAAGCTTTGCGTTTGCCTTTGGTCCAAGGAGCTCCTTGATTTTGGCAGCCTTTCCAACCTTGTCGCGCACATAATAAATCTTTGAGCGGCGGACTTTTCCAAGGCGTACAATCTCAACCTTTATGATGCGCGGGCTGTTAAGCGGAAATACACGCTCTACTCCGACACCGTAGCTGATCTTGCGAACTGTGAATGTCTTTGAAATTCCAGAATTCTTAAAGCAGATTACAAGACCTTCATAAATCTGAATGCGCTTTGTTTTTCCTTCGATAATCTCAAAGTGAACTTTTACAGTGTCTCCTACACCGAAACATTCAGCGTTAGGCTTTTTCTGCTGTTCTTCAATAGTCTTTATAAGATCCATTTTTATCTCCTGTTTTTACTGGCTTCTGTTCTTGTCTGAATAGAGCGCAGCTTGCTGTTTTGCTTGCGGTCGTTTTTGTATGTTACAAAATCCGTAAGTTCCTCGATCATTTTTTCTGCTTCTTTTGTAAGAGTACCTTCAGCCCTTGCTTTTTGAATCAGGTCAGGCCTGTTCCGCAGGGTTTTTTGCAGGCTCTTGAAAAGCCGCCACTTTCGGATTTCTTCATGGTTTCCGCTGCTTAATACAGGCGGCACTTCCATGCCTTTGTATACATTCGGCCTTGTATACTGGGGATATTCCAAAAGGTTGCCCGAAAAGCTTTCTTCGTCTAGCGATTCGCTGGTTATCACGCCTTCTATAAGCCTGTAAACACTGTCGACAATAACTGTCGCCGCAATTTCACCGCTGGACATTACGTAATCTCCTATTGAGATTTCCTCGTCCACATAGAAGTCGATGATACGCTGGTCAATGCCTTCATATCTTCCGCAAATCAAGACAATTTCTTCTTTCTGGCTGAGTTCCTGGGCTTTTTTCTGTGTAAAAGGCTTTCCGCTCGGCGTAACATAAATAACATGCTTCGTCTTTTTGTATGCTTCTACACTTTCCAAGGCCAGTCCTAAAGGCTCGGGAAGCAAAAGCTGTCCTGCGCCTCCGCCGTAAGGAGCGTCATCACAAGTGTGGTGTCTATCGAAGGCAAAATCCCTGATATTAACCAAATCGTAGGCAATAATTCCCTTTTCAACCGCTTTCGCCATGATCGAGCTTGAAAAAAAAGCGCGCGGAATTTCAGGAAACAAGGTCAGCACGGTAAATTTCATAGGAGTTACTCCAGAATCCAGAGGTGCATGAGCTGCATTGTTTTATTTTCAACATCGACCCTGCCAATAAAATTGTCTTTAAAAGGAACAAGAACTGTTCTTGCTCCGCCGTTTTTATTGAGCTTGAGCGAAGTATCCAGAAAACTGCAAGCCTCGGACAGCAAAATCTCAACGAGATAACCTGATCCGCCTTCCATTACGTTTGTGACTGTTCCAACAACTGAATTTTCATCCAGCGCCGGTGCGGTATTATCCGCCGTTTCCTTTTTGTACCATACCGAGCATCCTTTTAAATCCTCGATATACCACTCATTTTTTTGCAGTTTGTGAGCATTCTTGCGGGGAACTACGATCTTCCACCCGTTGAGTACTGCGGCTTCCTCAGGTGAATTTATTCCCTCTAGCTTCATGTACAGAGTAGATGCAGCCGCCTTGGTTGATTCAACCTTGTATTTTTTTTCAGCTGTTCCATCTGTCAAAGCAACTTCTTCCATATCAGCAAAATGCTCATACTCGCCGGAAGTGCTTTCCACTTTGAATTCGCCCGTTATTCCATGTGAACCGCGGACAATACCAACTACAAATCGCTCTGTCATCGCCTTCGATGCCATTAGTCCAGAATTTCCAGGCTGTAACGCTTTCCGTCCTTGTTTGACGTTGCGCTCAGAACAGTACGCAGAGCTTTTGCAATACGACCGTATTTGCCAATAACCTTACCAATATCACCTTGAGCAACGCTCAGCTGAAGAACAGGCCCGCGCTCGCCTTCGGTTTCTGTTACAGAGACTGCATTTGGATCATCGACCAATGACTTTGCTATAAATTCAATCAGGTCTTTTTCCATGGTGTGCTCCCTGTAATTTATTTGGTTATTTTTGTTCCGTCAGCAGCCAAACCGCCCTGTCTGAAAATCTTCTTGACGATTTCTGTAGGCTGAGCTCCAACGCTGATCCAGTATTTGGCGCGCTCTTCGTTGAAAGAACTCTGGCTTCCTTCCGCTGCGAGTGGATGGTACTGACCGATTTCTTCGATTGTTGCGCCGTCACGTGGCTTTGATGCTTCAAGAACTACAATACGGTAGTCCGGGCGTTTTTTTGTGCCCATCTTCTTTAGTCTGATTTTGACCAATTTTTTCCTCCCAGGATCTCTCGCGAATGGGGTCGAGATCCAAGATGATTTTTCACACTAAACAGTGTGAGCCATTATTTTAGTGAAAACATGCCTCAAATTCAAGAGTAAAATTGATTTGCGGGCCGTTCTTTCTGTGAAATTTTCTCTTATTTATAGAAGAAATTTATCATCTCTTGGTTATGCTGTCTTGTTCCTGTGTTTCCCCGGAAACTGCGCAACTGATTGCTCTAGTGGTTTTTGTAAAACTTGCTAACTGAAAAATTCTTTGTTATCATGATTCCATAAGCGAGATTCGGGAAGCTTTTCAGTTTTCCGGGCGGCTTTAAGGCATCTTGTGAAAATCGGGATGGCCTGATTCTTGAATTAAGAGGTTTCAAATGGCTGCATTGTATGATCCAAGGTCGCTTCCTGCTGATTTTGTAAAGGTTTACGGCGGAACAGAAGATTCTGTACAGGTTTTTTCCTCGCCTGCAAGAATAAATATTATCGGCGAGCATATCGATTACAACGGCGGAAAGGTTTTTCCTGCTGCGATAAACCGCTACCTTTATGTTGCTGTCAGAAAGAGAGGCGACACAAAGGTTGTCTATAACGACTTGAAATTTCCTGGGGAATACAAATTCGACATCAACGATGACTTTTCCTACTCCAAGGAAAACGGATATGCCAATTACCTTAACGGAATTCTTTCGCAGATGAAGGAAAGGGGCTTTCATTTTGACTGCGGATTTGAAGTATTAATGGTAAGCAATGTTCCTTCCGCCGGCGGAATTTCGTCCTCGTCAGCCCTTGAGTGCGGATTTGCCTATGCCGTGAGCGAAACATTCGGTTTTGGAATCAGCCGTGTTGAAATCGCAAAGCTCGGCCAGATGAGCGAGCACAGGTTCATGAATGTAAACTGCGGAATAATGGATCAGTTTATAATCGCAACGGGAAAAAAGAACACTGCCGTTGTGCTTGACTGCGACACCCTGAACTACGAGTATGTTCCGCTTGAGCTTGGGGACTTCCGGTTTGTTGTAATGAACACAAACAAGCAGCGCCGCCTTGCAGACAGCAAATACAATGAGCGCAGAAGCCAGTGCGAGCAGGCATTGAAGCAGCTGCAGGACGGAGGAGTGAAGATTTCCGCGCTGTGTGAGCTTTCCCCGGAGCAGTGGGAAAATTCAAAGGGGCTTGTAACGGATGAGCTTCTTGCAAAAAGAGCTGCTCACTGTGTATATGAAAATCAGCGTGTTAAGGATGCCGTCGCCTCTCTTCGCGCCGGAAATTTGGAGCGGCTGGGGCAGCTTTTGAACGAAAGCCATGCTTCCCTGAAGAATGACTACGAGGTTACGGGCATTGAGCTTGATACTCTTGCGGAAACCGCCCAGAAGCAGGATGGATGCCTTGGCGCGCGCATGACCGGCGCTGGATTCGGTGGCTGCGGAATTGCGCTTGTGCACAAGGATAAGATAGACAGCTTTGTGGAAAATGTTCAGCGGGCATACAAAGCGGCTGTGGGCTACGAGGCTTCGTTCTTTGACTGCGAGAGCGGAGACGGAGTTTCACGGTTCAGCTGTAAATAGGAGAGTGCGCTGGCTGGCTTTTTATGCTGGCCGGCGCATTTTTTGTATTTTCCGGCGCGAATTCCGGGTGCTTATGGCGTAAAAAGTTTGCATTTGACATTCTTTTCCTTATATATTAGTATAATAAGTCAATTATTCTAACTAAATAATAGGAGAAAATGATATGTCAATTAATTTGATATTGTTCATTGTTCTCCCTTTAGCGGGAATACTTCTTGGATGGATAATTCGCTGGATTTATGCCAGATTTCAACTTTCCGCTTCGGAACAAAAAGCCGAGCGCGTTAAACAGGATGCAATAAAAGAGGCAGAGGCTCAAAAAAAGGAAATTCTGCTTCAGGCAAAAGAACAACTCATTCAGGACCGTAATCAGCAGGAAAGGGAGAACCGTGAGCGCCGTACAGAATTGCAGCGTTATGAAAGTCGGTTGAATAAAAAAGAAGAGCTTCTGGAGCAGAGAAACCAGGAGTTTGAGCAGCGCGACAGGGAATTTTCCGCCAATCTTGCGGAACTTCATAAGCGCGAGGCCCGCCTTACAGAAGAAGAGGGAAGGCTCCGTGTTGAGCTTGAGCGTATTTCTGAGCTCACTGCGGAGGAAGCGAAGGCTCTTATAATCAAGAACCTTGAAAATGATGCCCGGCATGATGCGCAGAGCCTGCTTAATAAGATTGACCAGGAAGCACAGCTCAATGCCGAAAAAAAGGCTCAGGAAATTCTTGTTTCAGCGATTCAGAGAATAGCCACAGAAACCACAAGTGAAATTACCGTTGCAACAGTTTCACTTCCAAGCGATGAAATGAAAGGCCGGATTATCGGACGCGAGGGTCGCAATATACGCTCCCTTGAAACTCTGACCGGTGTTGATATTATAATCGATGATACTCCAGAAGCTGTTGTTATAAGCTGTTTTGACCCTGTGCGCAAGGAAATTGCACGTGTTGCCCTTGAGCGGCTTATTATAGATGGAAGAATTCATCCTGCGCGCATAGAGGAAATTGTTCAGAAAGTTACCCGTGAAATTCAGCAGAAGATTTACGAGGAAGGCGAAAAGGCTCTGTTTGAGCTTGGTCTGCACAGCCTGAGCCAGGAGGCTGTAAAGGCAATCGGCCGGCTTTATTTTAGAACAAGCTATGGTCAGAATGTTCTTACCCACTCCAAGGAAGTTGCGGAGCTTGCAAGTCTTCTTGCTGCTGAAGTGGGCGCGAACCGTGAGCTTGCAAAACGCGCGGCTTTGCTCCATGACATTGGAAAGGGCGCTGAAAATGACAGCGATCAGAACCATGCCGAAGTTGGAGCAGAAATGGCTCGCAAGCTCGGAGAAGATCCTCGGATTGTAAATGCGATTGAGGCGCACCACAATGACTGCGAGCCTCAGACAATAGAGGCTGTTATTGTCCAGATTGCGGATGCCATAAGCGCAGCCCGTCCCGGCGCACGCCGTGAAACCGTGGACAATTATGTAAAGCGCCTTGAAAATCTTGAGGAAACTGCAAAGAAATTTAATGGCGTGGAGCAGGCTTATGCAATTCAGGCTGGCCGTGAGCTTCGTATTCTTGTGAACAATGATAAAATTCCGGATGAGCAGGTAAAGGATCTTGCAAAGCAGATTGCAAAGCAGATTGAAACAGATTTGCGCTATCCTGGAAGAATCAAGATTACAATGATAAGAGAAACGCGCATTATCGAATATGCACGCTGATATAAAGGAGGCTGGAAACGGCCTCTTTTTTTATTGCAGCTTGAATTTTATTCCGCCGGAAAATCCGTGGGAAATTAAATTTTCATTTTTTGCATAGTTGTTTGTGTTTGCGATAATCAGCTTGTATCCTGTGTAAAAATCCAGCATCAGGTGTCTTTTAAAGAAATACTGTTTCCAGCCGATTTTTGGAGTGATGCTTGTAACGGTGTCGTCTTTTTTTTCTATATCTTCGCTTGTGCTGTAGTTCAGAAATTCGGAGGAGCAGGACACCCCGATGTAGAATTTTTCAAGTCCCATTGCAAGCGGATAATAGTTTGTTCCAAGTGAAATTCCCACCAGAATGCATTTTGTGTTGTTTTCAGTCCATAGCTTGCCTGTGGAAAATCCTCCCGTCAGCGAAAGGCAGGGATGAACCAGACGCTCGTATGTAAAGCCAAGTCCGAATCCGTTTTTCATGTGGGTGGAAATAAAAAAAGCTGTGTCAAAAGAAAGAACTGACTGTGATTCCTTCTGCTGCTCTGTCTGGGAGTGCGCCTGCATGATAAAAGAAAAAAGCAACACAGCAAAAACAGCCTTAAACCGCTTCTTCATAGATTTAGACTATACTGTTTTTGCATTTTTTTTCAAGCATGAAAAATTTTCCAGGGGAGCGGCAGCTTGCAGAAGTTCCCTTGACAAAACGTTTTTTTGAGTACAGGATTTTACTATGACAGATGTAGAAAATCTTGAAAAAATCATACTGGAAATTTTCGGTGTGAAAAAGCACATCAAGAAAAAATTCAACACAAACAAGTGCATCCAGCCGCTTGCCGTTTACCCCATGAATATGTTTGCGTTCAACTTTGTAAACAGGCTAAGCCGTCTGAACGAGAAATTCAAGAATGACAAGGCGGCTTTGAATACAATATGCGAGCGTGTGAAAAATCTCGGAGAGGCAAGGGATTCCGGGTGGGCCGGCCCCTACAGTGAAATTGTGGCTCTGGATTTTTATTCGCAGTTTCCCGGATTTTCTGAAATTTCTTATATAAATCTTCTTGATATAAAAAGCCACCGGCAGAGCATTCCGGCTCTGAACGGGCAGAAGGAAAAAATCGATATTGACCTGTGCCTTTTTATGAAGAGCGGAAAAATTTTCACAGACGTGAAGTCCTTTAACTGTGTGCACCAGATTGTGTTTGATAAAATTTTTGAAAGCGTGGAAGCCTATGCCGCAAGGGAATTCAGCAGGAATATTCTTATCGGCGTTGACAACCTTTCAAGCCTTGATTATCTGGATGTAAAAAACTGCCTTGTTTCCCGGCGCTCTGAGATTGAGACCCTTTTGAAAAATGCAGTGAAAAGCGGAAAGAATTTTGTTTCGTATTCTTCAGGCTCGGGGCTGGCGTTCAATTTCAGAATAGGGTGGCCGGGAGAGCTTATGACTGTAAAGGATTATTCTCCGTTTGCCATGGCGCAGGCCTACAGGTACAAATTTCTGGACTACGGAAACAAGCTGGTGGACAATGAATATTCGCTTATAACAATGGTGCGGAATCCCTGGTTCAATGAGGAAACTGTGGATTTTGGAAATTTCAATAATATGTTTTACCGTTCCCTGAGCCGCCGCACATTCATGGAGCTTGAAAAAAATCAGGCTGCGGCAAAAAATTATTCCAGCGCGTATAAAACTGATTCTGTCCGTGTCTGCGATGTTTCCAGGAGCATTGCTGGGATTGTTTTTATTGATGACAACAGTGTCCGCTCAAAATATTATAAGAGCCTTTATTCCGCATACGTCTACCTTAATCCGAACTACAGGAGCAAGCCGCCGCTCACAATCAGAATGCTTGAGAAATGCTTCAGGGGCAGCTGCGAAGTTCAGATAAAGGATTTTGATGATTTTAAGTGGGACAATTATTAGGAATTCTGCTGTTTCCTTTTTTATGAAATTATAAAACCCGAAATTTGCTCTATTGGCAATTTTGAAAATATTTGCCTGCCCTTTATTCCAAATGATTTTTTTACTATTAAAAATTACTTATAAAGCAATATAAATTTATGTGGCATTATACGGGGCTGTCTGATAAGTTTTGAGCATAGCGTCATTTCGAATTTATTTCGGAATCTATGAGCTGTGTACTGCACAGATGCTGAAACAAGTTCAGCATGACAATAGTTTTTTAGACAGTCCTATGACGGTACAGGGGTGGTGGATAGTGCTATTTATGAAAAATTTTTTAATGACAGTGATTCTAGATTTTCTACAATAAATTCCCACAAATTGCTATTTGTGGGAAGAAAATACCGCGTTTTCAGGCAACCTGAAAACGCTAGATGTAGTGGTTATTTCTTTGTCTTCTTTTCCCAAAATTCAGCACGTAATCTGTCATATTCATCATCACTTTGCTTTAAGATTTCTGCATACTTTTTCATGCACGCTTTATTTCCATTTTGAGCGCCTATTCTATACCAAAATAACGGAAATTTCTCTTCAGCAGGGTTATATTTGCAACCTATCTCCAACAATCTGTTATAATCTGAATAAAAATTTTGTGCACATTGATTTTCATAAAATTGCGCAATTTACAATGCTGCAGAACCACTTCCTGAAAAAGCTAGATCATGCAAATACTGATAATTTTCATCTGTTATATTATCTGTAGTACTGATATCATCAGAGAAAAATTCAAAATTTGAAAACTTTCTATGCAATTCTTCGTATTCTTTAATTATAAAAGAATCAGATTCAAGATCTTTTATATATTGTTCACATAAAAATATTAAGTACTGATATCTTTTAGATTTTCCATCTTCTATAAAATTTATGTTAACAAAATTCCAGCTTCCCTTTATAGGATTATTTTCAAAACAAATACAATTCCAAAACTTTTGATTTGCAGTATCTTGTAAATCAACCCCAAAATAATCTGATAGTTTTGTTGCTGCTTCAAATTTTCCAGATAAAGCTTGGGTTTCCATCTTTCGTACCTCCTTTATAGAAAATCGGGGTTTATAACTACTGCATAACAGTAAGAGTAGTGTGAAAGACCAAAACATTAGTCTAGAATATTTAATGATATTACCACTCTTCATTTTCTT
>NZ_JBJETK010000040.1:0-3372 GCF_051883275.1 Treponema sp.
GGAGATTTTAATTCTTCCTGAAGGCGTGGACGAGGCGATGCTGAAATTTATTCTGCGGCGTGTTTCTGAAGACGGAACTGATTTTTTATTTCTGTATTTCTGCGGAAATGAAAGCGACCGTCTCACATCTGACGGATTTACAATTGGCGGCGAGAAGATTAAGCGTATCTATATAGAAGAAACTTGCAAGAAGCAGGTGTCTGTTTTTGATGCGTGTACCGCACTTATTCCGGTTGATGATGAGTGTGATGAAGATTTTAGCGATGCCGGAAATTGTGATTCTTGCGAAGAAAAACAGCAGGTTGCGGCGGCTCGGATTTTGAGCGACGAAGCATTTGGAGTGGTGAAAGGTTCTCTGTGGCTGAACGGCTGCGATGAAGGCAGAAAGGCTGTTTTGGGTGAAGACGGTAGCGGTGTGTATACGGCATCTTTTTTGGAAGGACTTTGCAGTTCGGAGAAAATGCTTGATTTTTTGTCAGCGGACAGGAACGCGCGGTTTGTGTGCAATGTGGCAAGGGAGGAGGCTTTTGTAAATGCGTAATCATCGTTCTGAATATAAATTGAAAAGAATTTTAATTCATATTTTTAGACCTTTAATTGAAAACTGTATTTTTATTTCGGGTTTTCAGCGAGCAAAACTTTTCAAGCTAATTGGTTACAAAAATATTGGAAAAGAAGTTTTTATCGGAACAAATGTTTATTTAGACGAAGTAAATCCTCTTGGGATTCATATTGCAGACAAATGCACAATAACTAGGGGGGGGTACTGTTGACTCACTATTATAATTCATATTCAAGAAAATGGTACTCGGACAATTTATTTTTGGAAGAAAATGTTTTTCTTGGTTGTAATGTTATCATCTGCAAGGGTGTAAAAATCGGACGGAATTGCGTTGTTGGAGCGGGAAGCGTAGTAACTAAAGATTTTGAAGAAAATTCAGTTTATGCGGGCGTTCCTGCAAAAAAAATTGGAGAACACATTTTATGAAAAAATACCTTTTTGAAGATGTTCCCCTTTCAATTCCCGAAAGCAAAGAGGAAATAAAAAATATTTTTTCAGAACTCCTTTTGCAAAAGAGCGTTGCGACGGTTTCGTTCATTAATCCGGAAATTTTTCTTGCGCAGGAGAAAAATCCGCTTCTCCACGATTATTTTAAAAGCACGGAATACAATTTTATAGACGGAATCGGGCTCATTCACGCCATAAACAGAAAACTCGGCACTTCTTACGGGGCAGAAAACCGCTTTCCCGGAACTGATTTTTTTGACTATCTGCCCGATGACCGAAAAACAAGGATTTATCTTTACGGTTCAAAAATCGAAAACCTTGAAAACGCAAAAATTAAACTGGAAAATGCCCACCCGAACATTCAGATTATTGAATGGACATTCGGCTACACAAAATTTGACGGTGATTTTCTCGTTGAAAAAATAAACTCCGCTGCTCCCGATATTCTGATTGTTTGCAAAGGATGTCCGCTTCAGGAAAAGTGGATTTGGGAAAACAGGGCAAATCTTTCTGTACCGGTCGTATTCGGAAACGGTGGCGCAGTAGATTTCTGGTCAGATTCCGTAAGACGCGCCCCGGATTTTATGATAAGACACGGACTTGAATGGCTTTTCCGCTTGTTTGCAAGTTTTTCGTTCAAGCGGTTACGCCGGCAGATGACGCTGGTGGAATTTTTGGTGAAGTATAAGCGCGGAAAGTATGATGTGAGGGAGATGGAAATTTAGCAGTCAATGCGGAAAGTATGTAAGTTTTACAGATTTTCAGCGTGAAAGATATATGGCAGGAAATTAAAAAAACTGCTCCGGTTCTTTGACATTTCTATTTTGTGAAGGGAAATAAGTTAGTGAACAAAAGTGGCACAAGGGGCGTTTTTGTTCACTGAAATGATTGTTTTTCCAGGAATTTTCGGTTATATTTATAGTGAATGAAATTGGTACAAAGACCGGTTTTGTTCAGTAAGGAAATAAAATGAATATAATCAGAAAAAGATATGTGGAAGCGTTAAAAAACAGGATGAATAACGGACTGATAAAGGTTGTTACCGGTGTCCGAAGATGCGGAAAATCTTATCTGCTGTTTGAGCTGTTCTGCGATTTTTTGATTAAAAGCGGAATTGAAGAAAACTGCATAATAAAAATTGCATTGGATGATGATATAAATGAAAGTCTTCGTGAACCAAAAAAACTTTCGGAACATATCCGTTCTTTGGTGAAGGATTCTGAAAAAATGTATTACATCATTCTGGATGAAATTCAGTTTGCCATAAGTGACGAAGAGTACAGGCACCCTGAAAAGCCGATAAAAATCTACAGTGTTTTGAACGGACTTTTGCGTTTGAGGAATGTGGATATATATGTTACAGGTTCAAATTCAAAATTCCTGTCAAAGGATATACTTACGGAATTTCGGGGGCGCGGAGACGAAGTTCATGTACTGCCTTTTTCATTCAGTGAATTTTTACAGGGGTATGACGGCGATGTATATCATGCATGGGCGGACTACATTATTTATGGAGGACTTCCGCTGGTTCTTTCGATGAAAACCGACGAACAGAAAGCCGCCTATCTTACAAATCTGTTTACGGAAACTTATCTTAAAGATATTATCAGCCGCAACAAGATTGAAAAGACACAGGAACTTGACGATTTGATAAATATCCTTGCATCAAGTACCGGCTCTCTTACAAATCCGACGAGAATTTTACAGACATTTGAAACGGTACTACATTCAAAAATCAGCATAAATACCATTCTGAAATATTTTGAAATTCTGAAAGATGCGTTCATAATAAATGAAGTGAACAGGTTTGATGTAAAAGGTCGAAAATATATCGGTTCACCAAATAAATATTATTTTGAAGATGTGGGATTGCGCAATGCCCGGTTGAATTTTCGGCAGATAGAAGAAACACATCTTATGGAAAATGTTATTTTCAATGAACTCAGATACCGCGGCTACAATGTTGATGTGGGGATTGTTGAAAAAAGAGAATCCGGCGAAGACGGCAAAAAAAAGCGTGTGCAATATGAGATTGATTTTATTGCAACCCAGGGGAGCAGGAAATACTACATTCAGTCTGCGCTAAGCGTTGCTTCCGGCGAAAAAGAATCACAGGAAAAAAAATCTCTTTTAAGCGTTGATGACAGCTTCAAAAAAATAATCGTCGTTAAAGATGTAATAAAGCCATATTGCGATAATGACGGAATCGTTACGATCGGACTTTTTGATTTCCTGCAGAATGAAAACAGCCTCGAACTGTAATTTCTGAAAAATTTTCTGATATTACTTCTAAAACTCTCCTTTCAAAAAATAGAAATGTGCAACCTCTAAAAACTTCAGTTTTTAGAGGTAACTTTAAAATA
>NZ_JBJETK010000041.1:0-3333 GCF_051883275.1 Treponema sp.
GAGTAACCGGATTTTCTCTCAGGATTATGGCTGCGCTGACGGTGATTTGTTTCATAATTCAATCTCCGGATTATTTTTCCCAAGCATATCAGTCCTCGTTGTAAAATCCAAATATAATTCATCAGGCACAGGATTTTCAAGGGCAAAATGAATTGTAATAGGTTTGTTGCCTTCAGCAGTATCAGAAAAAGGCACGACTTTTCCAAGATAAACAAAAGGCTGAGTTACACCTTCTACCTCTTCAAATTTACGGACAAAAAGATGCAGGTTTATTCCCCGCTTGTAACTAAAAATAATGTTCTGTCCTACTTCCGAATCCTGCATTGTGCTGTTCGGTGACTGCCACTGAAAAACTCCAGGCGTAATGAATTTATCTTTGTAGTTTATAGACTCTTTGATGTTGGCATTTTTATGAAGATTTACAAAAATAAAATAATCCGGTTTTGCAGAAGTCAGAAGTCCCTGACCGCGGAACGAAGAATGAATCTTCTTGTAATTGCACAAAAGTGCCGTGTCACGCATTGAATATTCATAATACAGCTTTAAGAACGGAAATCCATAATCGGCACTGCCAAATTCGTTCTGATAGCGAAGAAGATTATATTGAATCAAATCTTCGAACCAAGTACAGCAACTTTCTTCGTTTTTCAGAGCGGATTTTACTTCACTGCTAAATGAAACTGACTTACCGTCAAAAGAAAGAAGTGCCTTTTCAAATCTTTTAAGTTCTGATGAATCAAAATATTTTCCGCTCAAAGTTTCTGCTGCATGAATAAGATTTTCAGCATGAACTTCATCAAGAAACTTATGGGCTTTATTTATCAAATCATCGATTTTTACCGAATAATTTTCAGCATTCAATAATTCATTTGCAATCAGCCATTCTTCAATTCGTTTTGCAGGCGTATAAAAAGTGAACAGACGCATGAGCTGCTTAAACGCTTCGTTTTCCAAGAGAACAGAAAGTTCAGGGTGAGTCTCTTTTTCCATAAAAGCGGCAAACTCAAGATAGGTCTTGTAATTCGTATTGAACGAAGAAAAACGCAGTGGGTCAACACTTCCGTCATGCTTTAAATAATCAATCAGCATAGGAATTTTTCCGCCACAAACGTGTTTAAAATTCAAGTAGGATTCCTTCATATACTTCATTGACATAAAGCGCTCATTTTCAAGCTGATGAAGAATCTGCTGCTTTGTAATTTTGTCCATGTGGATGTAAGTTCCGTTTGGCAAATCGGCAAAATCTGTTTCTACTTCAACTTTTAGCGAATCCTTGTCAAAGTTCTGCTTACCGTTCAAAGCAATCGCCATCAAAAATGACTTGTTGTAGTTTCCGATAAAATCAAGAACCGTAACGAATTCTTTATCCGCAAGTTTACGCAATCCTCGTCCAAGCTGCTGAATAAATATAATAGAAGACTCCGTCGGGCGGAGCATTAAAATCGTGTTTACGGACGGAATATCAATTCCTTCGTTGAACAGGTCAACCGTAAAAATCACCTTAAGTTCGTCATCATCGTTTTCAAGACGTTTTGTAAAAGCAATTCGCTCGTCAATGCTCTTGTTGTCTTCACTAGAAAGAGCTACGGCAGGAATTCCACGTGCACAAAATTCAGTTGCCATAAATTTTGCGTGTTTTATGTTCTGACAAAATCCCAGAGCTTTTGTTTTTTCACCGTCGTGACCGTAAAATTTCATTTTTTCTATTATGTAATCAACTCGGTGGCTTACCATCAGCATTCTGGCAATTTCTTCGGTATATTCAGATGTGCCAGGTTCCGCTTTGATTTTTGTGTAGTCAATCCCTTCGGCATCAGTAATTCCAAAATAATGAAAAGGGCAAATCAGATTGTATTCAAGTGCCTGCCTCAGACGGATTTCTACAGCAATGTTGTTGTCAAAAAGCGCGTAAATGTCGCCGCTGTCACTGCGTTCAGGAGTAGCCGTCAGACCTAGAAGAAAATCAGGCTTAAAATACGAGATGATTTTCTGATAACTTTCGCTTGAAGCGTGGTGCGCTTCATCGATTACGATGTAGTCAAAAGTGTCAGGAGCAAACTCAGTAAAATGCCGGCTCATCGTGTCGCGAGTTGCAAAAAGATAAGTGCAATTTTCGTCTTTTTGATTTCCTGTATAAAAACCGGAAACATAATTTTTTCCAACCGCTCCGCATATAGTGTCAAAAGATTCTTTTGCCTTTTTTAATATGTCCTCACGGTGAACGATAAAAAGCAGCCGTTTTGGATTTACTTGAAGAGCATCAAAAACAGACATATACGTTTTTCCGCTTCCAGTTGCAGCAATTGCAAGTGCTCTTTTTGCGCCGGTTTTTCGAAGCCTATCAAGTTTTACGATTGCTTCCTGCTGCATTTCGTTCGGCTGGATTGCCTGAGCTCTCTCGTAAGTAAAAAGCTCATTGACTTTTTTAGCCTGAACATCCTTTTTAATCCGCGCAAGATAGTCACGGTATGAAATTAAAAAATCATCAGAATATTCTTTTGCCCACGGACTTTCCCAAAGCTGCTCAAATTCTTTCAGAACCGTTTTTGCAAAAATACCCGGCTCCTGTAGATTTTCGACTGGCTCGTTCTGAAGGACATTCCATTCGACATTTGTTTTAAGAGCACGACCGGTGATGTTTGAAGAACCGATTATTACAGTCCACAGGTCATTGCTTTTACTGTCATTTGATTTATGAAAAAGATAGCCTTTTGCATGGAAGCCGTCGTTCTGAGTCGGCGGAACATAAATCTTAAGCTTGATGTTTGGAAATTCAGAAAGACGCTTTAAAACTTGTGGAGTCGTCATGTTCTGATAGGTAGTCGTTAAAATCTCGCCAGAAATACCGCGCTCAGAAAGTACCTGCAAAGTTTCAAGCAAAACCTGAAGCCCGCCAAAAGTAATAAATGCCACACTGATTTTGAATTCACTGCACTGCTCTAAGTTTTCAACCAGCGTATTAAAAAAACTGCGAGTACGACCGTTATAGATGAACTGAGTTGACTCCATGTGGATACCTTAAATTTCAAAAACCTTTTTGAATGCTTTCAAATGTTGTTGTGAATAGTTTTTTAACGTTGAAATCTGACAGGTGTGCCTTATAGAGAACTCTTTACATAATTGCACGGTGTTTGATATTTTCATACGAACAGAACCATTCTCCAAATCCGGGCATTCTTTCATTATTGAACTGACAGCATTAACAAGAGAACTGCTAGAATCCACAAAATCTCTCTTAAAAACTTCGCAAACCACGATACATTCCTTATCTGTCCATTTATGACCCATTTTTTTTCCTAAATGCATCACTTTAAACGGTCGTTTTTGGTGACG
>NZ_JBJETK010000042.1:0-14992 GCF_051883275.1 Treponema sp.
ACCGCAGGCCTAAAAACTGTTGCGGTTAAGCGGAGTGCCGATCCATACGCCTTCGCTTCCAAGGTATTCTTTTTTTTCACCGTCCACAAGGAACTGCACATTTTCCACAGTGGGAAATGCCGTTGCGGTAAATACAATCTGCTGAAGCTGTCCGCGCAGGCCTTCTATTCCATAGCGGTTGAATTCAAAATCGCCGCTGAAATTCAAAGTGGCAACCCCGTTTTTTACGGAAGCTCCTATGAGCCGGGTGTTTTCGGAAACCAGCGAGCGGCATCCGGAATTTTCCTCGGCGACAATAGGTCCCTTTATCAGCGCATTCACGGCATCCACAAGCGGACTGTCTGATTTTTTCATCTCGCGGGTAACTTCCTTGCGGGAAACAGAGCCGTCGCTGTTTATTGACATAAAATACAGTTTGAGCTTCATTGTTGAATCCTTCGGGGGAGTTGAAACAGAAATTTCCTTTCTTACAGAAGCTTCTTTTTCAGTTTTCTTGGGAGCGGCCGGAAGCTCTTCCTGCTTTTCGAGCGCAGAAACTTCCTGCTGTTTTTTAGCTGTCTCGTTTTTGGGAATAATATTTTCAGCAGGCAGCTCAGGCTCGGATTCCTCAGTATGAGAGCCGATTCCATTCAAATCTATTTCGATAGTTTCAATAGGGGCAACCTCGTTTTTTTCGGAAACAGAGGCAGATTTCACTTCCGCCTTTTCCACGAACTCAGGAGTTTTCAGTCCGGTTTTATTGAAAAAACCTGTGGCCTTCAAATTGCCTGCAATTCTGTCCTGATTTACAAGAAAAATTATCAGAATCAGCAGAGCGGCCAAAAGCCACAGTGCAAGCCCGATTCCAGTTTTTTTGCCCTTTGTTTTTTTTTCTGCCATAAAAATCAGTATAAACCAGCCTTGTTAAATTTTCAATCAGCGCGACACAGCTCCAAGCATATTCAGCATTTTCTTAAAATCACAAAGCTTCCGGCTTCGACCCTGCGCGGAACAGAATCCACGGACAACGGACTTCCGCCTGAAACATCAACGCTGCCGCAGAATTCATCCGCATTGATTTCAACAGAAGAATTCGAAGCATTGAAATATATGCAGAAAATTCCAGCCGTGTATTTTGTTACGCCCGGAAAAATCGTCTGGACACTGCAATTTCTGTTTGCTCCAAACGTATCAGGATTTTCCCTGCGGAAAGCAATCAGCCCCTTGTACACATTGTAGACATCAGAGTAAAATTCCCTGAATTTCAGATTAATCTGATTTATTTCATCGCCGGAATTATAGCTGTTGTCGCATCCCTGCTTTGTGCGCAGAAATTCCTGTCCGCCGTTCAAAAATGGAGTTCCCTGCGAAAGAAGAATGTACGCAGCGGCAAGAATGTCCTGCTTTTTTACAGCCGCAAGCCCTTCATCTCCTATCGCATCAAAAAGATTTCCGCAAAACTCTGTGCGGTTCAAATACGAAATCGCAAGCTTGTCAAACAAAGTGAAGTTGTCGTGACATTCCACATACTGAATTGAAAGCCCGGGAATTTCCGACGGATTGCGGCTGTTCCTTCCATTTTTTCCGAGCAGCCCATTTTCAATTTCACAGTCGCAGAAAATTCCCTGAACCTGCCCTTTTGAAAATCCAGCGAATTCGCTTCCCTTTATAGCATCCCTGAAATCATCGTTGAATGCTCCCACACCGCAGTTTTTTCCGGCGGCAACAGAACCAGTGCATCCGTTTTTTACAGCGCAGGGGCCGCCTGTCCAGGGTTCCCCGTAGACCATTACGCACGAATCCACTTTTTTCAGCTCATTGAAAATTTCAAGCATCGTTTCCTGCTCCAAAACTCCCATCAGGTCAAAGCGGAATCCGTTTATGTGAAAATCGCGCATCCAGTGCAAAAGGGATGAAACCACATACTTTCTGACCATCTTGTGGTTAGTCGCAATTTCATTTCCGCAGCCGGAGCCATTTGAATAGTGACCGCCGCAAAGCCTGTAAAAATATTTTGGAACAGTCATATCGTAAATTGAATTTTTTTCTGTGCCGTCCGTATGATTGTAGACAACGTCCATTATCACTGCGATTCCCGCCTTGTGGAACGAGCGAACCATCTGCCTGAATTCTTTTGCAGCCTGAGCGCCCTCCGTGTAGCCCTGGGAAACGTAGCGGCCTTCTGGAACATTGAAGTGAAAAGGATTGTAGCCCCAGTTGTATGAGCTGTCCGAATTTTTCTGCGCGTAATCAAACACAGGAAGAAGCTGAACATGAGTAACGCCCAGATTCTTCAAGTGCGAAATAATTTCAGGATTTGCCAGCTCCAGAAATTTTCCAGTGGAATCAGGAGAAACCGCGCGGCTCCAGTCACGGACATGCATTTCATAAATCACAGCTTTTGAGTAATCAGTTTCCCCGAACGGATTGATGTATGAGTTTTCCCAGTCAGAAGGAACAGCGGCCGCATCGTCAATGCTGGCAATCTGAGAGGCAACAGAATCGGGGGAAGCCAGCGGATGCCATATATCAGCGGTCGTGTAAACTTCATTTCCAAAAGAAATTTCGTACTGATAATACGAAGCGTCCCCAACATCGCCCTTGAAGCACCACACACCTTTGTCTTCCCGGAGAAGATGCCTTGCGCCTGAAAAATTTTTGGCAGACGAATCTCTGAACAAAAGCAGGCGGACATTATCGGCAGAAGGCGCCCAGCATTTAAATGACGCGGCATTTCCGTCAAAGGTCAAGCCAAGGTCATCACCGTCATAATAAAAAAGGGAATCTATGGATTCCGCAGAATTCTGATTTGTATAATATTTTTTATCCACGCAAAAATTATATATTTTTTTCAGCAAATTTCAATCGACATAAATAAATGAAATTCGCCGCAAAATTATGCCCTTATTGACTCTTCATGGAGCGGAGATATTTTTTCTGCTCGGCTGTAATCCTGAAACTTTCCACGGCTTTCTGAATTGTCTTGTTGTGGCACCATTCGTCAAGGCGGCGCTCTTCGATTATTTTTATAGAACAGTCCCACTGCTTGGAAAGCGCAGTTGCAAAAAACCAGGAAACCATCATCTTCACATAATACTCGCAGGATTTTACAGAAGCCACAAGCTCCAGGTATTCAGGCTTAAAATCCGCATCAAGAAAAAAGCACATCAGCTGTTCTATTCCAAAACGGCACACATAAGTTTTTTCTGAAGAAATCCACTTTTTCACAAGCGGAAGAAGCTTTTCCTTGTTTTTGGAAAAAACTTTCGGGCGAATCATATCGCATGTTGCCCAGTTGTCTATGCACGGAAAAAAACGCTCAAGCTGAAAAATGCACTGCTCAAAATCAGAAATTCTTTCTATTAAAAATCCATGCAGATTATTTTCCTCATAGTAATCATGCGGCATTGAACTGAAAAAATCCTCAAGCGCAGAAGTGCCTTTGTTCTGGCGGTAAAATTCCGCGGAAAATTTTCTCAAGTCCGGGGTGCGCACTCCGATTATTTTTTCAGGAGAAACAGAAGGAATCAGGCGGGCATGAAATTTCTTGTATTCCATGTCCTGCATTTTAAAAAGCTGCTGCTGAATCTTTGTCATTTAAATCGATTTTAATTCAGCTGAAATAATTTTCCATGAGCCGTCTGCTTTTGAAAGCTCAACCCACGCATATTTTCCTTCGAGCAGTGGTCCTGGATTTATCACAGTTGTTTCACCCAAAGTGCAGATTGCCGCGCTTTCATGAATGTGGCCTGTAACAACCAAAAGCGGCTTATACTGCTCAATAAAATCTGAAAAAGCCTGGCTGCCAACGTGAACTCCGCCTGAAACACAGTCGCACAAAGTATTCTTCGGAGGATTGTGGCTGACCACAATCAGATTTTTCCATTCCTGAACACCCTGCTCTGTGACAATTTTTAAATCCGACATAAGCTCTTCCTCGGATTTTTCATTTGGAGTTGTGCCGGTGAATTTGCTTCCGCCGCCGCTGCCTGCAAACGCAAGACCTTCATGCATGACAAGCTGCCTTTCAACTGAAACATCGCGCTTTTCTGTTTCACCTATAAAATCAGGATTGTCGCAGTTTCCGATTACAGAAAAAATTGTATCGTGCTTGGAGCAGAGCTTTTCAAGAGCAGGAAGCCCCGTTTCCTCGCTGCCGAATTTTGCAAAATCTCCGGCAAAAACAACTCCGTCCGCCTGCTTAAAAAGCGAATCCATTTTATCAAGAATTTCCAAATTTCCATGCAAATCTGATATAATCAAAAAATTCATTTTAAACCTTCCTTAAAATTGCATACCGCAAAAACTCCAGTCCACAGGGATAAAATCAGTCCGCCATTATATTTCAGAAAGAACTTTCTTGAGTTTTTCCATCTGCTGTTTTGTGCCGATGCTTATGCGCAGAAAATCCTCAATGCCGGGAGTGTCAAAGCGGCGTATAAGAATTCCTGAATTTTTTACACGCTCGTAAACTGACTTTCCGCTTATTCCATCTTTTTTTGCAAAGACAAAATTTGTCCGGCTTTCTATGACAAACCAGTTTCTTGAGCGGAGAAATTCCGAAAATGAAATTCTTTCAGCGACAATTTTTTTTGCGTTCTTTTCATAATAGGAATAATTTTCACAGGCCGCCTTTCCGGCTGTCTGCGCCAGAAAATCAACCGGAAAATGATTAAAGGAATTTTTCACAGTGAAAACCGATTTTATAAGCTCCGGATTTGAAACTGCAAAGCCAAGCCTCATTCCGGCCAGAGAAAAACTTTTGCTGAATGTGCGCACAATAACAAGATTCTTATAATCCTTTAAAAGTCCAAGGCAGCTTTCTTCTGCAAAGTCAGCGTAGGCTTCGTCAACAACAAGAATTCTGTCAGATGGAATTTTTTTCAGGAGCTGCTCAATTTCCGCGTGGCTCAATGTAATTCCTGTGGGCGCATTTGGATTTGCAAGAATAATCGGGCTTCCGTTTTTTTCCGACTCATCCAGCATTTTTTCTGTGTCCAGGCTCCAGTCTTTTTTGAGCGGAATTTTCAGCATTGGAATATTGTAGAAACCGCAGTAAACCGGATAAAAGCTGTAAGTGAATTCAGGAAGAACAAGAGGATGCCTGCTTCCAAAAAAAGTATAGAAAATAAATGAAAGAACTTCATCGCTTCCATTTCCGCAGAAAATCATCTCAGGCGTAATTTCAAATGAAAGCTGTTTTTTTGCAGCCTCAGAATTGCAAAGCACACCGCCTGTTTTATTCAGCATATCGGCAAGTGCGCTTCTAAGCGACAGTGAATCTGGATCTGGATAAAGCCCGAGTTTTTTTCGCTGACGGCTCGCTGCTTTTTTTATTGCAGCTCCAACACGGCTGCACGGCGGATATGGATTTTCGTTCGCATTAAGCTTTATATATTCGCGATCCTTGGGCTGCTCGCCAGGAACATAAGGGTGAAGATTTTCTAAGCGTTCAGACAGCATTTTTCCTCTTAAAATTTTTACAGGAAGCACAAACTTCCATGGCAGGCAATGCGCGCTGAAAATGCCGCGGCTAAATCCAGCGCAGAACATACCGGAAAATTTTCAGGCTGACACAGAATAATTCCGGTGCAGATTATCTGCCCAGAGTGCCAGCCGGAATTTTTCCAAAACTACATCTTGAAATTTTTCAGTCTGCTGCAAGCTTCCTGAATATTTTCCCGGTGGCCAAAAGAGCTGAAACGTATAAAGCTTTCACCGCTCGGCCCGAATCCGGCTCCAGGGGTTACAACGACATTGCACTGGCTCAAAATCTGGTCAAAAACATCCCAGCTTTTTTTGCCCGGAAATTTAGCCCAGACATAGGGAGCATTTCCGCCGGAATAAACTTCAACTCCCATCGCGCGGAAATTTTCACTTTCCAGAGCAGAACGAATAAGGGCGGCATTTTCAAGATAATAGTCAATAGTCGCCTGCATTTCGCTCAGACCGATGGAATCCAGCGCAGCATATCCTCCTGCCTGAGAAATATTGCTTGCTCCGTTGAAAGCTGTGTTTGTTATTCTTGCCCACGCATCCGCAACTTTTGAGCCGTCGTCAAATTTCAGGTTTTCAGGAACTACGCACCATCCAAGACGAACTCCTGTAAATCCGGCTGGCTTTGAAAAAGACTGCATTTCTATTGCACAGTCCTTTGCGCCTTCAATTTCGTAGATTGACTTTGGAAGAGTTTTGTCACGGATAAAAGCAGAATACGCCGCATCAAAAAGAATTATGCAGCCATTTTCCTTTGCGAATTTTACAAGATTTTCAAGATTCTCTTTTGTGGCAACAGCTCCTGTCGGGTTGTTCGGAGAGCAGATATAAATCAGGCTGTTTTTCTTCACAACAGACAAATCCGGGAAAAACGAATTTTCAGGAAGACACGGCATATATGTTATGTCATTGAAGCCGCTCTCTGTTACAGGCTCTTTTCCGCCCGCGCCCGCCATAACAGTTCCATCAACATAAACAGGATAGGAAGGATCCTGAACGGCAACATTCACATCCGCGCCGAACATAGCCTGAAGCCTGCCCAGATCGCATTTTGCTCCGTCAGAAACAAAAACCTCGGATGGCTTTATCGCGCCGCCATAAATCGCCTGGGAAATACGCTCCCTGAGCCTGGGCATTCCCGCGCTGTCATCCTGGTAGCCTTCGTAGCCTTCCTTTGTGCCGAGGGCTTCAACAAACTGCTTCATTCCCTCGATGATGTGCGGAGTTATAGGCTCTGTGGTGTTCCCGATTCCAAGGCTGATTATTTTTGCCTCCGGGTGCTGCTCCTGAAATGCCTTGCGTCTTTTTGCGATTTCAGGGAAAAGATAGCCTTTTGCAAGATTGGTGTAGTTTTTGTTTTTCTTTATCATTTTTTTCAACTTCCTTTTTTCAGTTTTCGTAAGTCTATCATTTTTGCAGATTTGCTACAATGAAAAAAAAAGACATTCTCAAAAAATCGCCAGCGACGAATTTTCCGGGAATGTCCTTTTATATAGAAAACTAAAAAAGAAAGACGCGGTTAACGGCCTTTTACTTCACATGTTTCAACCATGTATCTGATTGAAATTCCAGTGTCATCCTCAAGTGTCTTTTTTACTACAAACACAAGGCTTTTTCCTGATTTGTCCGTGAAAATTCTTTCAATCTGGTAGGCAGTAATTCCAGGACGCTCAAAGTCCGGAGTTCCAACAGAAATAGATGAAAGTGTATTTCCGGATGAATCTTTCTTCAGCACTTCAATAAAAAATTTGGAGCGGCAGTTTTTTCCCTTTCCGTTGAAAACAGGTACAAGGCGCACATGATAAAAAATTCCGGACGAATCAGAGATTCCTTCAAAATCCTGAAACACAATTTCCTCTGTGGGAGCCTTTGTTTCCGACTCGCGCAGATAAAGAAGAGTTCCTGTTCCGGCCGGCTTTGAATTGTACTTTGAAATTTTCCAGCTGCATTTTTCCTTCAGGTTTTCGTAGGCTTCCCTTCCTGAAATGTCAAGCGAAGAATCCTTGAACTTGAAAATTTCACCTTTTACAAAATCATTGGCGGCAACATCAACAGTGTAGATTTCAGCCCACGGCTCATAGGTCTTGTCTGTTTTTCCGTACTGTCCAAAAAGGTAGTATTTTCCATCCTCGGAAAAGCCTATATCATCAAAGGAAGCGACATCCCCTGCAAACGCACTGCACACAGCAAAAAAAACAGAAAACATGCAAAGCAGTATTTTTTTCATTTTATTCCTCCCGAAAACAGCTTCCGACAAGCGGAAATTCCTGCATATAAATTTTCGGCACGCAAAGTCAAACCTTTAGAAAAGAATTCAGCATATCAGCGCCAAAAACACTTTCCGCCTTCCCTTGATAAAAAAAAAACGCTGAAGTATTCTTTAGGAATGACATTAAAGAACAAAAACAGAATTTTTCTTTTTTTATTTATATCCAGCGCAGTGATTTTTCTTTTTAACACCGCGCTTCTTTTTATTGCCGCCGCATCAAAATCAATCGTTCCGCCCACAAGCCCCATGCGCCCGTTTGTGCTTATTCCAAGGGGAAATTTGTGCGCCTATAATTTCAACTCGTCGCTGGCAGCAATACTGCTTTTCAGCCTTTCCGCGCCGGCTCTTTCCATTATAATTTTCAAGGGATTTGAAAAAACTTCGTCGCTCGAAATTCTGTTTTTTTCAGGATTCATAGTCAGCTGCATAACGGAGAGCGCAAGGATTTTTCTGCCGCTGTTCGGGTTCTGGAAGACAAATTCACTTTCGCTGATTTATATAGGAAGAATTGTCGCAGCCGGAAGATTTCTTGCCCCGATGAGCCTTTTTTTTGCGGCTGTTTTTTCCTCCGAGGAAGAGCTTCAGAATGCAGAGCGGAATATTTTTGTGCTGCTGGCTTCAACCTGCGCCTTCGGATTTTTCTATCCCATGGACACAACAATTACAACTTCAACCTGCACAGTTCTTTGGGGGTTCAGAAAATTTTTTGCGGCAATACGCGTGTTCATTGTAATAGTCACTGTTTTTTCAGTTCTGGCGGAAGCGTACTCAAAGGGAATAAAGGAAATCTACACAAAAGCGCTCGGGCTAGGAATTCTGTCGGCCGGCTACGGACTTTTGTGCAACACAGACTGCTGGCTGGAATTCATTGCGGCTGTCGCGCTGTACATTCCAGGAAGCATGATTTACCTGAAAACAATCCATTATCTTGAGAACACCTGGAACTGATTCACTCTGATGAAAATTTAAATGCGGAAGGCGGCAGAAAAAATTGGAAAATACTTATTGCTACAAAACTCCCATCGGTTATCTGACCATAGGGGACAATGGCAGCGCCATTACGAAAATCCAGCTTGAAAAAACAGAGAACACAGGAGAGGAAAGCGCCCTGGCAAAAAAAGCCCATGAGCAGCTCAGTGAATATTTTCAGGGAAAGCGCAGAGAATTTAATCTGCCTCTGGAAATGAAAGGAACTGAATTTCAAAAAAAAGTGTGGCAGGAGCTTTTAAAAATACCTTATGGCAGCACCTGTTCTTATAAAGATATTGCAATTCGAATCGGAAATGAAAATGCAGTCCGGGCTGTAGGCGGCGCTAATAATAAAAATGCCATTATGATTGTAGTTCCATGCCACAGAGTCGTGGGAATTTCAGGCGCGCTTACAGGATATGCATGCGGGCTGGATATAAAAAAGCACCTGTTAGACCTTGAAAAAAAATGGCCGCAAGAAAAAACAGACATATCATTAAGAGAACATTGATAATTCAGCGGCATTAATCAAACCTGCTTATTCTGATATTTCCTCTCCTTTTGCCTGAGGCGGCGATGGAGCAGGAACCGTAAATAAAAAATCAGAAAGAGGAACGGCTATGAAATATAACATAACCTATGAGCGGAAAAACAATGGCATAGAATGTATCTGCTATCAAAATTCCACACAGTGTTATCCCGAACATACACATGCAAATCATGTTACCATTGGCTACGTAAGAGATGGCGTTGTCTGCGTTACAATAGATAAAAAAGAATACGAATATCACCCAGGAGAATATTTTTGTATTATGCCCGACGTACCTCACAGAATTGGAACTAAAGAAAACACCCCGTACTCGATGATATGTCTGTGTATACTAAAAGATAAAATAATAAAAGGACAGCAAATCGATAAAAGCAAATTGCTGCATTTAAAGCAAATGATATGGACTAAACCAGAAAATCCCCTTGCCATTGAAGATATGGCGCAGGCTGCATCTATCAGTCCGTATCACATGATTCGGAAGTTTAAAAATGACTTTGGATTAACACCGCACCAATTTCAGATACAATGCCGGATCAGAAAAGCCCAGAAATTACTGGAAAATGGAAAAAGCGTAATCGAAGTAGCTTATGCCACAGGATTCTGCGACCAAAGCCACTTCGACCGCTGCTTCCGGAAAATCGTCGGATTAACTCCAAGAGCCTATAAGCAAGTTACAAGATAATGGACTCAGCATAAAGCCGGAATAAACTTTGCGAATAAGTAAAGTCCGTCTGTTCCGGCATTGACTTCATGAGGAATACCGGCTGGCATAATGGAAATTGTGCCGACTTCGTAACCGATTTTTTCGCCATTGTTGATGCATATTCCAGAACCTGCAATTACTTCATGTGTTTCTAACTGAGTTTCGTGAATATGGTTTCTGATGCTTTTGTTTGGCGCTATTCGAACCAGATGATAGCTGAATTTGCCGCCGGTTTCTTTGGAAGTGACGATATGCTTCAATTCTACACCTTCAAAGGTTGGATGCCTTGACCAGGGAATGTCTGCGAATTCCACAGATCTTCCGGGGTTTTTCAGAGTTCCGCTGTTGAATGATTCAAACAAATTGTTGTTCATAATTGTTATCTCCTTTTGATTTTAATAAATGCATTATAAAAGGATACGCAGAGAAAAAATTGGATAAAATTGCGGTTTTTGCATTTTTAAATAAATTTTTTGAGAATGAATCCATCAAAACACAACATCATCAATGCGCCAAAACTACAAATTTATAAACCTCAAAAAAAAACTTTCAGACAAGCACAAAACCTGCCCCCGAAGACATAAAATAAAAATGCGCAGAACCGTATTTCGTGCTATAATCAGGCAGAAGGGGGCAATGCCAAAACAAATGGCAATTTGTACCACTACGCGGGGAATAACCCTGTCAAGTATACAGATCCGGATGGAAGATGGGTACAAAATGATGATGGTTCTTATACAGCTGAATCTGGAGATACCCTTTGGGGATTATCTCAACTAACAGGAAGAGATTGGCATGATACAGATTATTCTGGGAAGCCTGAAGACCTTCAAGTCAATCAAACAGTTAGATTTAGATCAGAGTTTGATTTAAAGTTTGAAGGTACTAAAATATTATTTGATGTAACTGTAAATACCTGTACTGCTGGTTCACAGTTTTTAAAAAATATGGCCAATAATGGCTATACTGTAGCAACTGCGACATCAGTTCCATTAAAACTTTTAGATGATCCTTTTTTGCTTCGTGATGCTGAAACATTAAAATACTACGGAGAAAAAATTGGTAAAGCAGCACTTGTTTTAGCCTTTACATTTGATTTGTATGATGGGATAAAAACTGGTGTACAAACAAAATCATTTTGGCATGGAGCATATAAGACTACGACAGGTGCTCTATCTACTGGTGTAGGGTATCTTGTAGCAGGTGCAACATCACCTTTTATAACACCAGTAGGAGGAGTTTTTGCAGGAGTTGGAACTTCTTTAGTCCTTGATTATGGATTTAAGGGACTAGAAGATTTTATTTGGAGAAAACAATGAAAGTGATAAAATCATATTTTATTTCAATCGTTTGTATAATAATATCAATTTTTATGTTTTCTTTTTTTATTTTTTCAATTTTCTTCATAGATGAAGATAAATATAAGATTTTATTTGTTACTTTTTTTCTTGGCATTCTATTTTGCATTTTATCAACTTCAAAAATTGAATATGATGAAAAGCAGATATTTATAGAAATGTTTGTATGGAAAAAAATTATAATAATAAATCAGATAAAATCTATTACATATAGTGGTATACCTAATGCTTGTACATTGAATTGTTCCTCTGAAAAAATATATATGCCATTATTTTATCCCAAGAAGAAATTGCGAGAAATGCTGGAATTAATAAAAAAGAATAATCCAAAAATAAAAGTTATAAAAGAAATCGGATAATAATGAATATTTTTCTGAATCTTCTTTCCTCCCACAAATAGCAATTTGTGGGAAAAATCAAACTGACTCTTAAAACACTTGTAAAACGCTTGCAGCTTTGTAACGAAAGTTATATAATTTTCGTTACAAAGAATTTTTATGGAAAAAAATACACTTGTAAAACAGATAGAACTTAGCATAGCAGACTCATGCAACTCAGAGCCCGGACATGTTTTTTCTGCAATAGATTATGCTCATATTGGAGAATTAAACACCATTCACCAAATTTTTTCACGGCTCGAAAAAGACGGCAAAATTAAAAGAATTATGCAGGGGCTTTATTACGTTCCAAAATTCAGCAGGCTTTTGCAGGAATATGAAGAGCCTTCTCCACATGAGATTGCGCTTGCAATCGCACGAAAAAACCGCTGGTCTGTGGTTCCCGAGGGAAACACTGCTCTCAATCAGATGGGGCTTTCAGCTCAGGTCAGCGCAAAATGGAGCTATATCAGTTCCGGACCTTATGCAGATTTTACTTATAAAAATGTCAGGATTGAATTCAAACACAGAACTACGAAGCAGATTTCTGATATGAGCTATAAAACAAGTCTTTTAATTCAAGCCTTAAAATCAATCGGAAAAGACAATATCAGCAATGATGATTTGGAAAAACTGTCTGAAAAGTTTACGCCGGAAGAGAAAGAAAAAATTCTTGAAGAATCACGTTATATTACATCATGGATTTATGAGAAAATAAAAATTATTTGTAAAAGAAAAGAGGCTTCCAATGTATAAAACTGCCAGATATAGCGAAGATGACCTCAGAACGCTTTTCAGAAACACTTCTGTCAAAGCAGGGCTGAATGAAGCGATTATCGAAAAAGATTTTTGGGTGTGCCTTATGCTTAATTATCTTTTTCACAAGTGCGAATACAAGGATGGCTTTACTTTTAAAGGAGGAACAAGTCTTTCAAAATGCTTTAATCTTATTAAACGGTTTTCTGAAGACATTGACTTGATTTTAGACTGGCGCATTTTGGGCTACGGCTTAAATGAACCGTGGCAGGAAAGAAGCAATTCAAAGCAGGATAAATTTAATAAAGAAGCAAATGCAAGGGCGGAACTTTTCTTAAAAGAAACATTGCTTCCTGTTTTGCAGAATGATTTAAAAGAACTGCTTAATCTTAAAGACGCTTTTTATATTGATGATAAAGATGCCCAGACAATCTGTTTTAAATATCCTGCAATCTATAAGGATGATTCTATTTTGCAGATAATACGGCTTGAAATCGGAGCGTTGGCTGCCTGGACTCCATCTGTAGTAAAAAATGTAAAACCGTATGCAGCGGATTATTATCCAAAGATTTTTGAAACAGGAACATCAGCAGTCCGATGCACTTCGGTTGAACGTTCCTTTTGGGAAAAGGCAACGATTTTGCATCACGAGGCGAACAGACCAAAAGAGCTTCCCATGCCAAGGAGATATTCCAGACATTATTATGACCTTTATGTAATGGCTCATTCTGAATATAAAAATTCTGCATTCTCCCGGATAGATTTATTAAGAAAAGTCGCAGAATTTAAAATGAAGTTTTATCCTAGAAAATGGGCAGAATATGAAAACGCAAAAATAGGGACACTAAAACTTGTTCCGCCGGAATATCGCCTAAAAGCATTGCGTGAAGATTATGAGAATATGGAAGAAATGTTTTATTCAGATTTTCCTGATTTTGATAAACTGATGAAGTATATTTGCGAGCTTGAAAAAGAGATAAATTTGCTAAAATAATAAAACATAATATCATAGTATCTGCCATACAAATTTACTGCAAAGGAACTAGACGAAGAAACAGGACTTTATTATTATGGAGCTAGATATTTAGATCCTAAGTATTCAAGGTGGTTGAGTACTGATCCGGCGCTTGGGGAATACATACCGAAAGCGCCAATAAACGAGGAGGCAAAGAGATATAACCAGAATCTGCCGGGAATTGAAGGTGTGTTCAATCACATCAATGGCAATTTGTACCACTACGCGGGGAATAACCCGGTACGCTATATAGACCCCGATGGAAGGTACAGCTGGGAACAATTTAAATCAGATATGAAATTTGCTATAAAAACAGATTTCAATTTTGATTTTGGATATGACTGTACTCAATATGCAACTGCTGCTTGGGAGAAAGGAGATTATTTAAATGCAGCTAGTTGGGAAATAACAGCTACGATGGAAATGGGTTTAGATTTATTAACCTGTTACGGTGGTGCAAAGTTAGCTAGAATGGGTGTTACGGCTTTGCAAAATAGCAAAGTTGGGCAAATCGCAGTAAAAGCTTTTTCCATGCTAAGTGGAACTATATCTGCACTAAGTTCTTCTTCAACAGTTGTTTTAGGAAAATATTCAAGCGGAGCCTGTGGTGGATATACAAAAATGGCTGAGAAAATAGGTGCAAAGTGTTTCCAAATTCCACAGTCAATGTATAAATTATTGGAAAAATTTGGTATCGGTGAAAAATTAAATTCCGCATGGCTTAATGGGGGTTATGAATTCAGGAGCACGAATATTATTGAACTCAGACCCAACTGCCGCTTTGGCGACAAATACAGCATATGGTATGGAAATGCGAGTTTTACAAGATGCAGGTCACAAATTCATAAAAACTGTCGAACAGGGGATTGAATGTTGGGAGGCTTTAAAATAATGAATTATCTGCCAAATTTTAACGATTTGATTAATGTAGCAAATGTTTTTTGTAACAACTACAGTTATGAGATTAAACAACATTCAAATGGCGTAGAAAGTATGGGCTGTGCTTTTATCAACTTAGAAAATAAGAATTTTCCAAAACTGATATTTGAAATGGAGCGTTATATTATAGATTTCAAAGTAATGTATGGTAAAGAAACTATATCGCTACTAAGTATTTATAAATATCTCCATCCGACAGAGTTAGTAAGAAACTGTATCTCATACAGAAAAAAATCAAATTTCCGAAAATATTATATTTCAGATCAGATTAAATATTTTGATGACTTTATGAAAAATAAAGATAGTTTTGATGCCAACGATTTTCATGCATTTTATGAAAAATATCCACTTAATGTATGGAAATGGATAGAAGACTGATAGTTAACAATAGCCACTACATCTAGCGTTTTCACCCCGACTGAAAACGCGGTATTTTCCTCCCACAAATAGCAATTTGTGGGAATAGGCGCAGAAATCAGCAAAATTCCGGGAGAAGCAATTATTCAGAATTTTCGCTATAATAATTATAGACCTGCTATGAAATGTCAATTAGGTAATTGAGATTTAATTGCTTTTTCAGC
>NZ_JBJETK010000043.1:0-53886 GCF_051883275.1 Treponema sp.
TTACAAAAGAGCAGCAGGACGACGTTATTGCCCGCACCTGCCACGCAAGCCTGTAATTGGTTTCAGGGACGGTAATCCGTCCTTGTACTGAAATTAAAACGCCTTTGCTGAGCAATCTGCAAGGGCGCTTTTTTTTGCCCGGAAGATTTTCAAGCTGTAATGGCACGGCTTAAAATACCTCATTTTCCGGGCTGCCCATTGTATAGTCAAACTTTGATTTATGTGCTAGGATTTGGAAATCTAAGAAAGTGCCGGTTGAAACCTGATGCGGTAATCAGCGCTTCCTAATTTTATGCGGCACACACCAGTGTCGAAAAGAGGTTTTCTATGACAAATGAAAAAGACATCCATGCTTGTACTCTGGACAAAATTATCAGCCTTTGTAAAAGAAGAGGCTTTGTTTATCAGGCTTCTGAAATTTACGGAGGAATGGCGGGAGCATGGGATTACGGTCCTCTGGGCGTAGAGTTTAAGCGCAATATCCAGAATGAATGGTGGCATTATATGACACAGCTTCATGATGATGTTGTGGGGCTTGACTCTGCTATTTTTCAGCATCATACAACGTGGGAGGCTTCCGGCCATGTGGGCCATTTTTCGGATCCGATGATTGACTGCAATGAATGTAAGGCGCGTTTCCGTGCTGACCAGTTTATTGAAGATTATTTTTCGCGCACCGGGGAAACTCCTTCAAAGCCTGTGGATACTATGAGCCATGAGGAAATGAAGGCCTTTATAGATGAAAAGCTGAATTGTCCGACCTGCGGAAAACATTCATGGACAGATGTCCGGGAATTCAACCTGATGTTCAAGACACACCAGGGACCGGTGGCTACAGATTCTTCCCTTGTTTATCTGCGCCCTGAAACCTGCCAGGGAATTTTCACGGACTTCAAGAGCATTGTTCAGTCTAATAGAATGAAAGTTCCGTTTGGCGTTGCCCAGGTTGGAAAATCCTTCCGCAATGAGATTATTTTCAAGAATTTTATTTTCCGAACCTGCGAATTTGAGCAGATGGAAATGGAGTATTTCTGCAAGCCGGGAACAGAGGATGAAACATTTGCGCGCTGGAGAACCGACCGCTGGAATTTCTACCTGAAATATGGCATTGCAGAGGATCACCTTAACTGGCATCATCACGACAAGCTTGCGCACTATGCAAAGGATGCCTATGACATTCAGTATAAATTCCCTATCGGCTTTGAGGAAATTGAAGGAATTCACAGCCGCACAGACTTCGACCTTTCCCAGCATGAGCAGTATTCAAAGAAGGATTTGCACTATATTGATCAGGATGACGGAAACAAGCGTTATGTTCCTTATGTTGTTGAAACTTCCGCCGGTCTTAACAGGAATTTCCTTATGTTCCTGTGCGAGGCATACGAGGAGCAGAATGTTGCAAAAGAAGGCGAGGCTGAAGATTACAGAACTGTGCTTCATCTGGATCCAAGGCTTGCTCCTGTGACTGTTGCAGTTCTTCCGCTTATGAAAAAAGACGGTCTTGCGGAAAAAGCAAAGGAAATTCAGCATGCCCTCAAGGAAGATTTTGTGACCGACTATGACCAGAGCGGAACAATCGGAAAACGCTACAGAAGACAGGATGAAATCGGAACGCCGTTTTGCGTTACTGTTGACCACGATACACTTGATTCTTCAAGCCCGAATTTCAACACTGTTACAGTCCGCTTCCGTGATTCGATGGAGCAGCAGCGTGTTGCCCTTGACGGCTTGATTCCGTTTATTCAGAAAGAAATAAAATCCTACGTTCCCGTTAAACGCTAGGTGAATTTAAAAATTACAAAAGGCAGGCTCTGGAAAGAGAGTTTTGGAGAATGTCAGGAAGCCTTTGTTTTCAGCAGAGGCTTCTTTTTATCTATGGGGAAGTCAGCTGTGAATGTTTTGTGAGGCGGTAATATGGAATATGTTGCTCTTGGAAAGACAAATCTTCTTGTTAGCAGAACGGCATTTGGAGCGGAAAGCCTTGACTGCCGGGAAATAGAATCTTTTGGCGATGCGGCGGACGAAAAAGCCTGCGCTATTGTGCATCAGGCTTATGCCGGAGGAATGAATTTTTTTGACACATCCCATTCCAAGCCGAACTGTGAAAGCCGGCTGGGAGCTGCATTGCATGGAATCCGTCACAATGTCATTCTTGCGACAAAAACTTCCGGCCAGAGTCTGCGCGAAATCCGGCATGATCTGGAAGAAAGCCTTATGGCTCTGGAAAGCGACACGCTTGACTTGTTTCAGCTTGAAAATCCGCTCATGGTTCCACGGGAAAATGGAATGGACGGAATATACCAGGAGCTTGTGTCTTTAAAGCAAAAGGGCGTTGTAAAGCACATAGGAATTGCGACTGACAACTATGATATTGCCAGGGAAACTGTGGAATGTGGGCTTTATGAAGTTGTTCAGTTTCCGTTCAGCATGATTTCCCCGGATTCTGTGCGCTCGCTGGTTAAACTGTGCCAGGAAAAGGAAATCGGCTGCATTGCCTCTCAGCCGCTGAATGGCGGCGTGGTGAATAATATTCCGCTGGCGTTTGGATTTTTGCATCAGTTTGAAAATGTTGTGCCTGTCTGGGGAACGCATACGCAGGAAGAGCTTCAGCAGATTCTTTTTTTCAACAGCCATCCGCCGGTTGTTGACGAGTCATTTGAAAGCGAAGTCAAAAAAATTCAGGATTTCTTCAACTGAAATTACAGACTACCTTCTGAAAGAATTCTGGAAGTTTCCTGCAATGCTACAATGTGTCGCCCAGTGATTTTAGCAGATCCGCGGATTCTTCCTTGTCCATGGCGCGCACAATTTTTATTGTATTGTTGTCCGTTTGAATCCGCTTTGGAGTGCCGTCGGGATTTATGCTTCCCACTATCTGGACAATAGGATTCTTGGGGCTTGCCGGCGAAACATCCACAACCTGTCCGACACGTCCGTTTGAAAGGAACACAAAGGCTCCGATAGGATAAAGCGAAAGGCTGCATATCAGGGCTTTGATTACAACTTCGTCATAAAGCTGGTTGCTGTTCTTCAGCATTTCAATCATCGCATCGTAGCTTGTCCGCGCTTCCCTGAAATTCCGGGGCGCAGTTATAGCTTCAAAAGAGCATGCGACACCGATAATTTTTCCATAGAGAGAAATGTTGCCCTTTAAAAGATGCCTTGGATAGCCGCTGCCGTTTTCGCGCTCGTGATGATCAAGAACTCCGAGCTGAATTGTAAGCGGAAGTCCGGCATTTCTCACAATGTCGCAGCCGATGACCGTATGGGTCTGCATTTTTGCCTTTTCCGTGTTTGTAAGCGGACTGTTGTTCATGTAAAGCTGCGGCGGAAGCCTGATTTGCCCGATTTCGTGCAGAATGCTTGCAACGCCCAGCTCAATCAGCTTTTCATAAGGCATTTTGATTTGAAGCCCTATGATTATCGCAAAAATCGCAGTCCTGAGGCTATGGTTCACCAAAAAATTCTTGTTTCTTGCCTCAAAGCTCGGCGCGATTCTCAGAAGGAATTTTTTGTTTTCCCTGACAAAATTGCACAGCTCAAGAACTTTTCCATTCAGTTCGGGCAGAGAAATTATTTTCTGGGTTGCGTATTTTGTGTAGATGTAATTTATAAATTCTATGAATTTATCGTAGGCATTCTGCGACTCGAGAATTTTTCTCTTGTCTTCTTCCTTGGAAATTGAAGAGGAAAGTCCCTGGTATAAAGGCTCCGGGGCCTGAAAAGAAGGCGTAGGCTGATGAAAATTCTGCTGCGGCTTTTTTGGTTCCGGGGCAGCTTCCGACGTGAATTCCGAAAGGTCAACATCTTCGCTTGTCTTGAATTTTTCTGGAATCTGATCTGCCGGAACGCCGGTTTCTTCATCCGTGAATTCTGAAAGGTCTACAGATTCTGTTTTTTCAAGCAGAATTTTCTTGTCTTCAGTTTTCTGCGGATTATTGGCTTTTTCTATTTTTGAAAGAACTTTTTCATCATTGCTGCATACTTCAAGAAAATTCCACTTTCGGAGGCATGAAAGAATTTCTTCTGTGATTGCGCAGGGAGGCGTTGTCAATAGAAACTGAGAATCCAGTATTACATCAGAGTTGAAATAAGTATCAGGTTTTATTTCCGAAACTTTATATTTAACCATAAAATCCTTCCTGTCCATTTATTTATCGGCATAATACTGAAAAAGTTAAGCAAACGATGAAAACTCTTTGGCTGTGGCTTCCGGGGAAATTTTGGAAAGGAAAATTCGCATTGGCTTGTGCCGTCCGGCGCGAAAAATGAAAAGGAGTCACCTAAAATTTAGATGGCTCCTTTTCCAATGGAGATATGTAACATCCCTGCTAACAGGGGAGTGCTGGTAATTATTTCAAAAGTCAGCAGCACTTCCTTGGATGCATGAAATTTTCCACAGGCGTCTGGATGTCCTCTAAGATTTCTCAAAGAACCGCCTGTAGTAAAATTCCTATCACTGTACATTTATATTATCGGTGAAGTTTTAAAAAACTTTATTGGAATTCGGGAAAAATTTCTTGTAAAGACTTATGGAGGCTAAAAGCTCTGAATAAATAAGGTTTGAATAATGTATAGCGTAATTTTTTTTGTCATCGCTGGTTTTGTTCGGGATTTTTTCTGAAAGGCTGTCGAGCTGCCTCTGGGTTGGAAAAACAAGCGCGGCGGCTTCCTTTGCTGACGATGTTGAAATTTCCATGTCGATTTTATTGAGCATCTGGCAGACGGATGAAAGCGGAATTTTTCCATTGATTGCCTGCGAGCAAATCTCTGTTCCCCGTGCGGCAAGAAATTCCAGCGTTTTAAGGCTTTCAAGAAACTGGCTTTGAGCCTGTTCAAACGAAGCCGCTCCGGAAATTTCATAATTTTTTCTATTTTCCTGCGATTTTTCAAAGAAAAAATTTCTGCTTTCCTTTATACAGGGCTTGGAAAGAAATTCCTGCAAGCTGAATTTTTCAATTCCCTTTACGGCAAGACTTTCAGGAGTGAGCGAAAATGTTTTTGTTCCCTGGCTGGCGGCAGTTTCGCAGTTTTTTTCGAACCACCATGAAAAAAGGCTCATGCGCTTGTCTGTGAGAATTTTTTCTCCGTTGTAGTTTTCTGCAAAGAATGGAGCGGCTGAAAAAAGGCTTGCGAGGTTTTTTGATTCCGCGCTTTTTGTTCTGCTGCTTTCAGCGTGAATTTTTTCCTCGAATTTTGAGCCGCGTATGTGCGTTTCTTTTCCGGGAAATCCCAAATCCATTCCCGCAATAAAAATTTCTTTTGCGCCGCACAGCCTTGCAAAATCCCATGCTGTTGTGGTTACGCTTCCGCCTGAGGCAAGTTTTCCTTTTTCGCCCATGCGCTTTTCAAAATATTTTCCGATGGGAAACATCGATGAAAAAAGAACTTTTTCCCTGCACTGAAATCTGAATACTGAAGGGTAGACCGCTATTTCCGTGATTAGAACAGAAGAAAGCGACTTCAAAAACTCAAGATGCACAGAGCAGTAATACTGAGGATCTGCAAGAATTATAAAATCCGGCTCAACGTTGAATTCTATGCATGAATGAAGCGCGGTGTCCACACAGACGAGTATTGCGCGCTCCTTTATTTTTTGCAGGTGCGGAAGAATTTTTTTTAAGCTCGGGCCGGCCGCCAGAATTACAAATGGAAGTCCAGCCGCAGCGCCGCTGAATTTATTCACTCCGTCCAGAGTTTCAATAAAATGCGCATTTTTACAGCTGTTGCTCAGCCACAGGTGCGAAAATTTTTCGAGAGTGTTTGTATTGACGTCCTCTTTTTCCTTGTTTTGCATCATAAAGGCTTCAAGGCTGTCAAAATAATCCTGGCTATGAAGGGTCTGCGCCTTTGTTCTGAAAAGCTGTGTTCTGCTGTATGAATATCCTGAAAGAAATGATTCCGCCTGGCTTTTTTCTGCGCCTATCAGCAGGATAAGTTTTTCATGCGAAAAAACCGGCTGCCAGTCTATGGAATGAAGCGCGGCAAAGAAAAGCCCGGTGTCGTTTTCGATTAGAACCAGAGTTTTCTCAGGAAACCGCCTCGCAAATTCCACGGGGGCATATCCAAGTCCAAAGCCTAGAAAAACAGCCGTGTCTTTTTTTTCAGGATTAAAACTGTCTATAAAAACAGAAGCTTCCTTTTCGGGATTGTATTTTGAATGAAGCAAAATTCCCCGGTGCTTTGCAGTCAGGCTTCCGTTTTTTGCATTTTCAAATTCTGTTTGGTCTGAAGATTCGTCCCGGAGAGAAAGGCAAAGCTGCGGAAAGCGTTCCCTGAACAGAGCAGAATTTTTATTCCAGATAGAGTTCAATCGTCATGTTCTCCGTTATTGGTGTTCCCGGCTCTGGTGTCTGAGCGGAAACCCAGCCTTCGCCCTTGATTATGAAATTTAAATCATTTCTGCCCAGAAGCGGAATCAAATCCCTTTTGGGGCGGCCTGTGAAATCCGGCACTGTTTTGCCTATCAAAAGCGGAGAGTTTTCCTTTATTGTAATTCTGCCCGAATGTTCCAGGCTTGCGGCTCCCTCGCGGTTGATTCCCAGGTGGTCTATTATTTCGTCAGCGGCTTTTGCAATTACTGGAGCTACAATTCTTCCAGCGTAGGTTTCGCCCTTTGCCTTTTCAATGACGATGTAGAGCACAATCTGTGGATTTTCGATTGGAAAAATCGCTATGCAGTTTGAAAGAAAATCTGTGCTGCTGTAGCCGCCGTTTTCGGTGTCGGCCATTTGCGCGGTTCCTGTTTTTACGCCTATTGAAATATCGCGGAGAGAAGCCCTGGTTCCAGTTCCGCTTTTGGCAGTTGTTTCCATGCAGCTTAAAAGATATTCTGCGGTGGAGCTTCGCAAAACCCGTCCGCCATAAGCCGGCTCATGCTCGTATTCAATGTTTCCGTCTATGTCTGCAATTTTTTTTATAAATGTAAGTTTTATCTGGACGCCTCTGTTTGCAAGAACCGTTGCCGCCTGAACCATTTGAAGCGCGCTTACGCTTATTTCCTGTCCTATTGACATTGTTGCCTTGCTTCTTGCTGACCAGTATTTGTCGTTCTGATTTTTTACAGAGCCTCTTGTTTCAGACGGAAGCTCCACGCCTGTGCGTTCCCCAAATCCGAATTTCTTTATGTACTCCAAAAAACTGTCGGTGGTTATTTTTTCGCTCATCTGGGACAGCGCATCATTGCATGAATATTTCAGCGCGCTTCTTGCATTAAGCCAGCCGTGATGGTCTAGACAGGTTATTTTTATAGTTTCCCCGGAAACAGTCCGCCTCTGATAAATTCCATCGCACAGAAAACTGTCATCAGGCGTGATTGATTTTGAATCCAGAAAAGCCGCCACTGAGAAAATTTTAAAAACGCTTCCCGGTTCGTAGGCGGTGACTGAAGCTCGGTCTGTCATTTCCTGGGTTGAAGCGGAAGTGTATTCATTCAGGTTTGCGGACGGAAGATTTATATATGAAAGAATTTCTCCGTTTTTTGCATCTGCGGCGACCAGTATAAGGCTTTCCGCCTGGGTTTCCTCCATTGACTGCTTGGCGATTTTTTCCAGCTTGTATTGAAGCCCGGAGTCGATTGTGAGGTAAACATTGCTTCCGTGGATTGTTCCTGTTGCATCTGGAGAAGGCTCCGGGGAAAGAATGTTCTGCTTTGAATATTCAATGCCGCTCAGTCCTGTTCCATCATCGCCCATGTATCCTATCAGCTGGCTTGCAAGGGAATTTTCAGGGTAGAGCCTTCCGGGAATTTTATCGAAGCGCGTAAAATGGTAATAGTTGTTTTCGTCCACTATTTTTATAAGCTCATCGTACTGTTCCTGGGAAATTTTTTTCTTTATGTAGATGAAATTTGCATTTTTTGAATTCTGGATTTTGCTTGTGATTTCTTCTATTGTCATGTTCAGAGGCTCGCAGATTCTTTCCGCGAATTCCTCCGGGGAAGCTACAAGCTTTGGAGTTACAACAAAATGGTAGAAATTTGTCTGCACCGCAAGAGGCTTTCCGTTTCTGTCTGTGATTGAACCGCGCTCAATGGTTAGTGGCGCAGTGATTGTTTTTTTCTGCGGAGAAAAGGCAAGATCTGCGAATTTTATGTAGACATATCCAAGAGTTGCCGCGCATATAAAAAAAATAAATCCAATGCGGAATTTATTAAAAAAAACGCTCATTTGAAAATCACCTTGCCTAAAATATTTCTTTGCGCTACAAAACCATATATTCTTGAGTCAACCGAATTTTCAGCGTTGTCGCCTATCGCAAGAATCATGCCTTTGGGAACCCGGCTGCTGGTTTTTATCAGGTTGTACTGGAATTCTGTAAGCGGGTAGTTTTTTTCTCCTACATGCAGAGTATATCCCGAATCCAGCGAATATTCTAGGGAGTCGCCCTCTGTTGCCACGCATCTTTTTACAACAAGATTATTATTGTAAAAATAGACAACAATGTCGTTGACCTTCGCATTTTTCCAGCGCACAGGAGTTGAATTTCCAAACGGATTTACAATTCCGTATGCCAGCTTAAAGACAATAATTGTTTCCCTGTCATGAATCGCAGGCTCCATTGAAATTCCGCGCACATCCAGAATGTCAAAAATAAAAAATTTCAAGATAATTCCCGCGGCAATTCCTATAAGTATATATTTGAAAATTCCCGGCTCAGATTTTTTCTTTTCCATTACTATATTCATCGTCAATAATTGTTAAATCAAAACCTTTTTTTGTCGATATTAGAAGCATGGAAATAATAAACTGTTTGGAAACTTCTGGTTTCAGAAAAAATACTGCACGCCTGTTTCAGCGCGGCGCAATGCACGGAAGATTGTTTTCTGCGGATTCTGTTTATAGACCTGAACCTGTGCTCGGGCTTGGCTCACAGCGCACTTCGTTCAATGCCGCTTCTTTTGCCAAAAATCTCCGCGCCCAGATTGGAGTGACAGGAAAAAAAATAAAGCTTGCATCTGAATATGCATGGATTATTCCTGTCTTTGTTTTGTGCGTGGTTTCGCCGTTTTTTGTTTCCAGGACTGTTTCTTTCTTTGACAGCTTTGCAAGAACTGTGAATTTGAATCCTGTTTCAATGGAAGAATTCGAAGCTCTTGATAATGCCATGAGTGAATTTGCGCTTGGAAAAACATCATACTTTGACAGCGACGGAAATATTTTTTCAGAGGACGGTGTGCGCGTTGAAGTGAATTCAGGGCTTTTGAAGCAGCCGGTTGTTTTCCAGACTTATACTGTGAAGCCCGGCGACACTATAAGCGGCATAAGCTCAAAGTTCGGGCTTTCAAATATTTCAACTTTGATTGCGGTGAATGATATTGGAAATGTGCGCTCGATTTATGCCGGCCAGAAAGTTTCTGTGCCATCGGTTGACGGGCTTATCCATGTTGTTGCAAAAAATGAAACGCTTGATGCGATTTCAAAGAAATATTCTGTTTCTGTTTCGGATCTGCTGGACGTGAATGACTTGGCTTCGGCATCTCTTCAGTCAGGGCAGAAGATTTTTGTTCCGGGCGCAAGGCTTGACAGCAGTTCGCTCAGAAAAGCAATGGGAGAAATTTTTTCAAATCCGCTGAAGTCAAAGTACAGGCTCACTTCGCGCTTTGGCTCCAGAGCCGACCCTTTTACAGGCATTGCTTCAAAGCACACAGGAATTGACATGGCATGTCCTATTGGAACTCCTATTTATTCTTCGATGAGCGGAAAAATTGCTTACACGGGATTTTCTTCTGTGTTTGGAAATTATGTGATTATAAACCATTACGACGGTTACCAGACTTTATATGCGCACATGAGCAAGATTCTTGTTCAGAAGGGAGCTTCTGTTGGGCAGGGCGAAAAAATCGGACTTGTGGGAAACACTGGATATTCCACCGGCCCGCATCTGCATTTTACTGTCTACAAGAATTCAAAGCTTGTAGATCCTCTTACAGTATTGAAATAAACACAGAGGGAATTTGCCATGAGTAGAAATTTCAGATTATCCGGTTTTATTTTTGCAGTTTTTTTTGCATCTGTTTTTCCTGTTTTTTCTCAGGTTGAATTCGGCAGCATGGATTTGAACAACAATGATTTTCTTATTTTTTCTGTGCGCCAGGATATTCCGGGAACGCCCTTGTACAGTTCCCTCTTTTTTACACAGCTTGATGAGCAGGACATAAAAAAAGAGCCTGTGATTTTAACCTGCTTTCCTGAAAAAATGGAAGTCCTGAATGGATGTAAAATTCTTCAGGTCAGAAACAGATACGGAACCGCTGAATATTCTTTTGAAGAAAAAACTCTGAAATGGACTTCGCTTGCATCTGGAATTCCCGAGGACTACAGCCGTGCAAATATCCTTTCAGCAAGCCCGGACGGAAATTATTTCTGCTATGTAAAGAAAGAAAAAAACACAGCGGGCAGCCTTATTGTAGCTGACTTTAAAACAAAAGAAGAAAAAGTTCTTGTTGAAAATGTTGCGTTCAGCTGCAAGTCCGTGCCGGTAAAATGGTCTCCTGACAGCAGGTTTTTGCTTTATGAAAACAACGGCAGTGTTTATTTTATACGCCCTGAAGAAATTTTCAGCAAAATAAATCTTCCTGAAAGTTACAGAAAAATCGGCAGGGGAAGCATTGACAGTGTTCAGTGGACACAGGATATGCACATCATGTATATCTCCGATGACATTGTTTTTTTAATTGAAGAAAATGAGCTTTATACACGCGGCTTGTATTCGCAGCTGATAGGAAGCGGAAGAATTGTAGGAAGGCTGCCTGGAATTTTTGATTTCTTCAAGGATAAATTCTGGACGAATGTTGACGGAAGTCGCTTTGCAGTTGTTTCAGGAAAAAACACTCTTTCTGTTTATTCCACAGTAAAAAACGAAGATCTCCGCTGTCTAAAGCCCGACGGTGTTTTTCCTCTTTCTGATGTGGCGGAAAGTCTTTGCGGCATTACAATGTTCTGGGACTCAAATTCCGTTCCCATGCTTTGGTGCGATACAGTTTCCCTTGAATCGCCGAAGCGTGTGAGCTATGCTTATTCTGTAAAGGACAGCCTTGAGCTTTTGTTTCAGGCTGAAGAATCGATTGTCCCTGAAATTTCACCTGACAGAAGAAAAATTGCTTATACAGACTCAGGAAATTTCTTTGTGTACGATATTTCCATGCAGAAACTTCTTCTGACAAAATCCGTGGAAAAAACTGTTTCTGCGGCATGGAGCGGAAATTTTGCTGTCTGTGTGGGCGGCGAAGAAACCGTTCGTCTTGTTTCCCTGAATGGCGATGAAAAGCCGCTGTTCCTGTCTTCTGCCTGCCAGCCGTTCTGGAGCAATGGAAGAATAATCAGCCGGACAGAAAATTCCAAGGAAGCTTTTGTGTATGATTCCGACAGAAATTCCTGGAGGCTGATTTTTGTGCCGGCCTCTGAAACTTCTGTCCATTTGGAAAAAAACGGAAGATTCAGGGTTTTCCTAGGGTCTTCGGTGAATCCCAAATTCAAGAATTCAATTTACGTACGTTCGCTTTCCGGCAAGACAAAAACTTATTCAGTCTATAAGGAAACTGAGGTGTACAGTGCGCCGCTGAAAAAAGCCGCCCTTGTTTTTGATGCAATGGAAAATTCCGAGGGGCTTGCGGAAATTCTTTATGCGCTTGATGACTTCAATGTGAAGGGAACTTTTTTCCTGAACGGTGAATTTATCAGACGGTATCCTCGCAAGACACGCCAGATTGCTCTTTCTGGAAATGAAAGCGCCTCGCTGTTTTTTACTTCTGCTGATTTAACTGAAAATTCTTTTTTAGTGGACAAGAATTTTGTACTGCGCGGCCTTGCAAGAAACGAGGATGAATTTTTCACTGCGACAGGAAAGGAGCTTTCCCTGTACTGGCATGCGCCTTTTTACCACAGCACTTCTCTTATGAAAAATGCCGGGGCAGAGGCTGGATATAATTACGTTGAGGCGTTTACAAAATTCAGCGACAGAATTTCATTTGAGCAGGCTGAAAAATCCGGCGCAAAATACAGCAGCGCATCCGAGCTTGTGAATCTGCTTTCTGAGAATCTTTATGACGGCATTGTGATTCCTGTTTCTATTGGAACGATAGGCGGAACCCGGCGCGACTATCTTTACGAAAAACTTGATCTTCTTATTTCTGCGATTTTGGAAGACGGATATGAGATTGTTCTTGTAAAGGATTTGCACTGATTTTCTGGCGGCGCGGTTTGCTATTTGACTAAATGTTTTCAATAACGTAAAGTTAGGTATGTTTATGTCAAATAAATGCCAGTGCCCGGACTGCCAGAATCCTGCGCTTTCGGTAATCAGGAACAATGAAATAATTTCTTCGCCTGAACCGGGATTTTGTTTCAAGCACACAGAGGATAAGTCTGCGCACCTTGAGGCTATGCTGAAATATATTGATTCGCATGAAAAAATTGTGGGCCTGTGCGCTTCAGGAATATCTATAAAGGGCGTGGATCTTTCGAACAAGCAGTTTTATGGATGTAATTTTCAACATTCCATGTTTTCAAATATTCATTCAAGCGGACTGAAATTCAAAATATGCATGCTTGATTTTTCAACTTTTACAGACTGCGATATGCTCAACAGCGACATTCAGTTTTCTTCCTTTTCAGGCTCGAAATTTATCCATGTTGTCTTTACGGGAAGCGATCTGGTTCACAACAATTACAACGGAATAACAGCGTACCAGTGCAGCTTTGACGATTCCGATTTTTATAACAGCCGCTTTATCCGCGCGATTCTTATGAATACTTCCATGAAAAACTGCAATTTGAAAAAAACAATCTTTTACAATTCAGCGCGGGAACACGTTTCCTTCAAGCTTTCAAATACACGCGAGGCATTGATTGACAGAAACAAGAGCGGACTTGTGGGAGGCTTTTCTGAATCTGAAGGCGAGGAGGAGCTTTGAAAATTTATTTTCATCTGTGCATAGACGGATTTACAAACAGCTATACAATTCTCAATGACAATCCGGATGTCAAGGAAGCGATTATTGTCGACCCCGGAAAAATTGATATTGAAACGATAAATCTTATAGAAAAGGGCGGCTATAATCTTTCTGCGGTTTTGATTACACACAAGCACAACCACCACATACAGGGGCTTAGGACGCTGAAAAAAATTTACAGTCCTGTGGTTTATGCTGCCGATGCTGGAATTTATGGAATTGACTGTTCGATTTTGAATGGCGATGGTGTTGTGCAGATTGCGGGCTTCAATGTCGAATTTTTTTCTGTGCCGGGACATTCGCCGGACAGCATGGTGTACAAAATCGAAGATATGATTTTTACAGGCGACACTCTGGTTTCCGGAGTGACAGGAAGCACTTTGAGCCAGTATTCCCATAAACTTCTTTGCAAAAAAATCAAGGACAAAATTTTTTCGCTTCCTGACAGAACTATAGTTTTTCCCGGACATGGTTCCCCGAGCACTGTGGAAAGCGAAAAAATGTTCAATATTGATTTGATTTAAAGAACATTGCAATGTCCGCAGAATGAATTACGCAGCTCAAAAGCTGAAGTTTTTTCACTGCGTAGTTTTACGGTATAGTTAGAACACAATCCTGTGAAAAATCGCGGCTAGTTTTCTAATCTTTGAACAAGAAAGACACGGCCGCAGGAAAGTCCCCAGTTGTCAAAGGCGTAGGTGTTCAGCACTTCGGAAGCGTCAACAAATGCCTGGGCGTTTGTTTTTCTGATGTACTGGGCATCTTCCGGCTGAATTCTGTTTACAGAGCCGCGTCCTGCGATTTGAAGAAAGTAGTTCCTTGTATTTGAAAATGACTGCTGCATTATATATGCCATAAATTCATTTTGCATCAGATATTCATCAGTTGTGTCATAGCCAAGTGTGGGCTGTGTTTCCCAGAACGTTTTTAGGAATGACATAGAATTGCTGTCAAACATATTGTAGCAAGTTGCGACAATGTTCCTGAAATTTTCGTCAGTGAAATAAACACCGTGCCAGCTTTCGTGCGCCATAAATGTGTAGCGCAGATATTCAGGTGATTCTCTGCTGAATGAAATGACCGCGCCGCTTCCTTCCTTGTAGCCGGATTTGCCTTTTTTTATGATTTTGTTTTCAAGAAGTATTCTCTTTAGAATTTCCTCGTAGTAGTTCAGCGCAAACTGTGTCTGCTCCGCCAGTGAAAAGAAATTTGCAAGGTCTTTTGCCTTGTAGTCATGCGCATTGTAGCCATGGTGGGTTTCTGCAAATTCATCGGAAACCAGAGTTCCCTTGTAGCCTGACTTTTCTGTAAAATATGCGATTCTTGTAAAAAACTGATTCTGGACTTTATAGTCGGCAAAATCAAAAAATAAAACGCCGGGAAAAAGTTCCCATTCAAAAAGCTCGTAGTCGCTTCTTCTCCAGTTTTTCTGCGGCCACTCAAAGATAAGCCCCAGATCAGTTTTCAGAGGATAAAAAACATTGCCTTCCGGGTCTTGGGCAAGCCTTTGATCTGAAGCCTTCATCATCAGGCTTTCAACAAGATTCTTGTTTTCACGCAGGACAATTTTTTCCGCGGGATTTTTCAGGGCGGAAGTCTGAATAGTCTTTAAATTCTTGTTTCTTGAAAGCCTTATGGAAAATTTCTCATCGCCTGAAATAAATGTTATTCTCTTTTGATTTTTCAGCGTTCCGATGTCTTCCTGGTCTGAAATTTTAATTTCGATTTTCGGCATTATCCGTGTCGGTATATTCTGGTCTGGAAAAATCCGCCTGGCATCGCTGAAATCCGCGGATGAAAAATCCCACTTTATTTTTCCACCGCTCGGCCCGAATGCAAAAAGCGGAACATCTGTGTTTTCCCAGCCGATGGCGGCTTCTGTAATCTGAATTTCAGTGATTTTGAATTTGACGTTTCCGTGCACAAAAAAACCGGTCGGCACAAAATCATTTTTTGCGACTGAAAGCACAACTCTGAAATCCTCTGATTCAAACTGTGAAAAACTTCCTGTGACCAATTTGTGCGTGTATATTGATGAAGTTAAATTTCCGCTTGAAAAATCATCGTCAAAAAGAAAGCCGAAAGCAAAAGGACTTTCCCCTGACTTTGGAATGGAATTTCTTGAAAATGAAATCCGCACGGAAAGTCCCGCGCCGCTTTTCTTGTAGCACACATTGCTGAAATGCGCCTTCTGGTTTTCTGTGAATTTAAAGAACATATATGGACTTGACCGGGGCTTTTCAATTTTTGCCTTTACAGCCGGACGGTTCAGCGCAATGAGCCTTTCTCCGCTCATGCCGATATAGGATTCTTTTTCTTTAAAAGAGCAGGATGAAAAAAGCAATGCAAGAAGGAAAATCAGATATGCACAAAAAAATTTCTTCATATAAACATACTAAACTTTTTTTTCGGTTTACGCTACACTAATCTCATGTTTGGTCTTGTTCCCGGAAAAGATGCGCTTCTGTTTCTTGTGAGGATGCAGAAAAAATCGCTGTCTGTTTTTAATTCCCGGTTTTCTCCTGAATACCTTGCTTCTCCGGTTTTTCCGCTCTGGGCGTTTTCGGATTTTCCGTTTCCTGAAAACTTCGAGTCCTTTGATTTTATGATTCCGGTTTTTACTGAAGGGCGCTTTGTTTTTCCGGCTGAAATAAAATTCTGTTCCTCAGGCAGGCAGGAGATTATGCATATTGAATTTGAATTTGGAAAAGTGCTCGGAGAAAAAAAAGAGCTGCCGGATTTTCAGTTTGACAAAAATGAATTTGAAGTTTTTTTTCCGCACAGAATAAAGTCCTTTAAAACCGGAACTGTTCTGGCGCAGAATAACTGCTGGCAGCTTTTTGATGAAAAATGGTGCAAGGCTTCCGTGCAGAAACAGAAGCCCTAGCGGAGCGGTTGCTCAGCACATAACTTTTTCGCCGCGGTCCATTGCCACAAGCCCGGACTTCAGGAATTCAAGAATTCCATAAGGCTCAAGAAGCCGCTTGAGGGAGCTGATTTTTTCTTCGCTTCCGGTGGCTTCTATAATCAGGCTGTTTTCAGAAACGTCAACGATATGGGCGCGGTAAATGCTGCATGTTTCAATGATTACGCCTCTGTTTTCTCCGGCCGCCTTTACCTTTATCAGCGCAGTTTCTCTCTGGCAGGTGGTGGAAGGATTGCAGTGCTCGATTGAAATTACTTCCACAAGCTTTGAAAGCTGCTTTTCAATCTGCTCAAGAATATATTCATCGCCGCGGACAACAATGGTCATGCGGGATTTTTCAGGATCTGAAGTTTCGCAGACTGTGAGCGAATCTATATTGTATCCGCGCCGGCTGAAAAGTCCCGATACACGGCTCAATACGCCTGCATGGTTTTCTACAAGAACTGAAAGCACATATTTTTTCATGTTATACTCCCGTAAAAAGTCAATGGTAGAGCTTGCAACGCAAGTCTATTGGTTTAAAAAATTTTTATTTTCCCAGCTCGGAATAAATTCCCAGAAGGCGGATTTCTTCAACCTTTTCTGAAAGTTTTTCCATCAGGGATTTTACATATTCCGGCGCATTTGCATTTTTTATCTGTGCATCTGCGTAGAACCAGTATCTCCATGGCTGGCCTGTAATCGGACGTGACTCAAGGCGTGTCATATTCAGCCCGAAGTCATTGAAAACTCCGAGCACATTGTAGAGCGCGCCCGGCTCATTCTTTGTCTTGAAGATAAAGCTTGCCATGTTTGCAGGAACATTCGCTTCCCCGGCTCCGCTCGGCTTTGCTGTGTGGTTTGCCTGAATAACAACAAATCTTGTGAAATTTCCTGGATCATTTTCAATGTCCTCCGCAAGAATTTCAAGATTGTACAGGGGAGCGTTAAGCGGACTTGCAATGGCGGCATTTTCCGCCAGGCCTTTTTCGCTTACAAACTGCGCCGCTGTTGCCGTGGAAACTGAATCTATGAGATTCCATTCCTTGTGCCCGTCAAGAAATTTTTTGCATTGGGTGAAAGGCTGTGGGTGCGAATAAACATTTTTTATGCCCGAAAGAGATGCGCCTTTTACTCCGAGAAGCGCATGGCGTATGTTCAGTGTAACGGCTCCTGCTATGCTTACATCCTCAAACCTTGTGAAATTGTCGTAGTTCTGGAACACGCTTCCTGCGAGGCTGTTTTCAATGGGAACCATTCCGTAGTCCGCTTTTCCGTCGACAACGCTCTGGAAGATTTCTTCAAATGAATCAACTGCCCGCGCCTCAATATCGTGGGAGTCAAAGTAGCGTGAAATTGCCTGCTCTGCGTATGCTCCTCTTTTTCCGCTGTATGCACAGACAATTTTGCCTGTTGATTTTTTTTCAGGGGAATTTACAACTGAAAAATTTTCTTCGCGGATATGAGCCACTGATTTTCCGATGACGGGAGCAAGAGCTTCAATGTCGTGCATCATTTTGTCAAACTGGGCAGGAAGCATTGACTGCGCGCCGTCGCTGAGGGCTTTTTCCGGGTGTGTATGAACTTCAACAATAATTCCGTCTGCTCCGGATGCGATTGAGGCAAGCCCCATGCTCGGAACTTTTTCGCGGATTCCAACTGCATGGCTGGGGTCTACAAGAATCGGAAGATGTGTAAGCGAGCGCAAAACCGGCACTGCGGATATATCAAGGGTGTTCCTGGTTGCATGCTCGAATGTTCTTATTCCGCGCTCGCACAGGATTACATTGTCAGTTCCGCTGGAAAGAAGATACTCCGCGGACATCAGAAGCTCTTCGAGTGTCGCCGTATAGCTTCTCTTTAAAATCACCGGTTTTCCTATTGCGCCGACTTTCCGCAGCAGGTCAAAATTCTGCATATTCCGCGCGCCAATCTGGTAGACATCCACGTAGTCCTTCATGACGGGAATAAGAGATTCTGAAACTATCTCTGTAACAATAGGCAGCCCGAATTTATCTCCGGCTTCCTTCAGGTATTCCAGACCTTTTTCTCCAAGCCCCTGAAAACTGTACGGAGATGACCTCGGCTTGTATGCGCCGCCCCTGAGCATTACAGCTCCGCTTGAAGCTACCGCCGCCGCGGTTTCCATGATTTGTTCCCGGCTTTCAACTGCGCACGGCCCTGCGATAGAAACGATTCGCTGTCCGCCGATTCTTATTATCTGCCCGCGGTTGTTTGGAATTTCAATTACAGTGTTTTCCTTTTTAAATTCACGGCTTGCCAGTTTAAAAGGCTTGCTTATAGGAATAACATTGCAAACTCCGGGAAGAAGCTCCAGCTCGCGTATGTCCATGGAAACTTTTCCTACGGCGGCAATTACAGTGTCTTCCTCTCCGACAATTTCATTAATCTTGAAATTTCTTTCCTTTAGAAAACTACAGATATATTCTTTTTGCTCTTCAGATGAATTTTTCTTTAATACGATAACCATTTCAGAAAAATCTAGCACAAACGGCTGAATCTTTCAATTCCTTATGAATGTTCGTTTTGCGGAAAGGCTGCCAGAGCCAGCAGGGAAGGGAATAAGATAAAAGCCACCACTGAAACAGCGCGACTTTTATCCTATTGAATTTTTGAAATTTGTGTTCCACGGCCGCCATTTTTGCGCAGCCTGTGGAAAATATCAGCTGTGGCTGTTCCAGCTTACGGTTCTGAGAATATCTCCAAAGACACCTGCGGCTGTAACTCCGGCTCCGGCTCCGTATCCGCGCACAGTCAGCGGAATAGGCGTGTAGCGCGCTGTGTGGAATACGAACGCATTTTCGCCGCCGCGTACACCGTACAGAGGATCCTCTGGGCCGACTTCGAGCATTCCCACTGAAACCTTGCCGTCCTTGATGCTTGCGCCCATTCTGAGAACTTTGTTTTCCTTTCTGAGCGCCGCCATTTTTTCTTCAAAGTATGAATCAAGCTGCGGAAGTCTTTCAAGGAATTCTTCAACAGAGCCTTCAAGAGAAAATCCCTGTGGGAAAATCGAGCGCATTTCTATTTGCTCAAGCTCGATGTTCATTCCGCTTTCACGGGCAATGATAAGAGCCTTTCTTGCAACGTCTGTTCCCTTGAGGTCATCGCGCGGATCCGGCTCAGTGTAGCGCAGCTGCTTGGCTTCAAGAACCGCCTCGCTGAATTTTTTGCCTTCGTCAAGCTTGCCGAAAATGTAGCTCAGGCTGCCGGACATAATTCCATTGAATCCTGTGAGCCTGTCGCCTGACTTGAAAAGGTTCTGGAGAGTATCGATAATTGGAAGCCCCGCGCCGACATTTGTTTCATACAGAAAGCGCACATGCATTTCGTTTGCAGTGTCACGCAGCTTTTTGTAGAATTCCATGTCCATTGAATTCGCCCTCTTGTTCGGGGTTGCAATGCTCATGCCTGCCTTGAAAATGTCAAGGTAACGCTCCGGAAGATCATAGCTTGCGGTGCAGTCCACAAAAATCGGATTTATCGGTTTTGTTTCCTTGACAAAGCTGATTATGTCGTCAAGATTTGTCTTGGTTCCGTTCTTTTTGACCTGCTCTCTCCAGTCGCCCAGGGAAATTCCTTCAGCGTTGAAAATCATTCCGTCGATGTTTGCAATCGCCATAACGCGGATGTCAATTCCCTGCTCAAGAAGCGATTTCTGCTGCTCCCCGATCTGGTCAAGCATAGTTCCGCCTATTGTTCCTGCGCCGAATGCAAAGACCTGTATTGACTGCACTGTGTTGAAGAAGAACTGGTGGGCAACACGCACTGCCATATCTCCGTCTTCCGCTTTTATTACAGCCGAAATTGAACGCTCGCTTGAACCCTGTGCGATTGCAAGAATGTTGATGTCGCGGCTTGCAAGCGAATCAAAGAATGTTCCTGCAACTCCGCGCTTTTCCTTCATGCCGTCGCCGATAATTGAAACAATGGCGCAGTCGGCCTGTACTTTTATAGGATTTATAATTCTTGTTGAAATCTCAAGTGAAAATTCAGCTTTCAGAATATCCTGGACTTCGTTTGCAAATGCCTTGCGCACGCAAAATGAAATTGTATATTCAGAGGAAGACTGTGTGATTAAAAGAATTGAAATTCCGGCGTTGCTCACCGCTGAAAAAATTCTTGCCGCCATTCCCTTGCGCCCCTTCATTCCCGAGCCGCTCACGGAAATCATCGCGCAGTCCTTGAGGCATGAAATTCCGCGCACAGGGCCGTTCATCGCAGTGGTTTCAAACGGGCCTTTTCCGATTCTTGTTCCCCTTGCAGAAGGGTTGTGGGAATTCAGGCTCCATGCTTCAATTCCCTTTGCCGCAAGAGGAGCGAGCGTTTTTGGATGAAGAACTTTGCTTCCGAAGAATGAAAGCTCCATTGCCTCTTCGTAGCTCATGTCGTCCACAAGAACCGCATCTTTTACAACACGCGGATCTGCTGTGTAAATTCCGTCCACATCAGTCCAGAATTCAACCTTTGAAGAGCCAAGGCATGCGCCTACGATCGCCGCGCTGAAATCCGAGCCGTTTCGTCCAAGAAGCCCCATTACAGGTCTTGCCCCCGTTCCTGAAATCCATGAGCAGATAAATCCCGGGAAAAGCAGAATCTGCGCCAGCGGAGAAGAGCCGTCCCTGTAGTCCGCAAAGGCATCTGCGCAGTGGGCATAGTCAGGCTCGCCTTCCTTCTGATCTCCTGTTGTATAGATGAATTTGCGCGAGTCAAGAAGAATAACGCTCTGCTTTTTTGCAAGGAGAACCGCCTCGACAATAGGAGCGCACATAAGCTCTCCCATTCCCATGATGCGGCAGTGAACTGTGTCGGGACACTCGCCGAATACAGTCAAACCGGCAAGAAGCTTTTCAAGCTCCACAAGCAGGATTTCTATTTTTGACTTTACACTTTCTGTGTCAAAATCCGGAAGGGCGGACTTTATTTCAGCGCAGATGTCATGATGAATTCCCCTCAGTTCGCTTACAAACGCCCCGGCAGTTCCTCCTGCAGCACAGCCGTCAATAGCGGCCTGAAGCTTGTTTGACACTCCGGCCACAGCGCTCACAACAACACTGATACGGTCTGTTTTTGCGCGGCCAGTCATAATTTCCACGCTGTCAAGAATACGGCGGGCAGAACCCATGCTTGTTCCGCCAAACTTTAATGTAAGCATAAACATCCTCTGATTAAAAAATATTTCATTATACTACCACCAATAAAATGAAAATTCAATCAATGGGAATTTTCAGGAGCTTAGCGCGCGGCAATAAAAAGATTTATCATTAGTAAAATAAATGAAAGCAAGATACAGGCAGGACACACCCTCTAATGGATTATAGAAAACTTCACAATCTTTTTCTAATTCTTCAAGCTTTGTCATACTGACCCCGGTTTTCTGTTTAAAAATTATAGTTTTTCGTTGCTTTAAATCCTTTAAGATTCACAATGCATATATAAAGATCTTAAGGCATTTTCATTCATACAGTTTGCTGCTCTAGAATATATATAGCTCCCAGCGTGAAAAACTTGTCCAAAGTTTCTTCACAAAAAAAAACTTGACAAATTTCGGGGGGGTAAAATGGAGTATATGAACTGACTGAAAATTTATGGCAGTTCAATTAATTTATTTGAGAGGTGAACTTATGAAAAAGCTCGCAAAAATTATGGCTGTATTTGCCGCAATTATGATGGCGCTCGCATTTGCAGGTTGCAAGAGCGATGACGATGATGATGATTCAACTGTTGCTGTTTATAAGGCAGCGTACACAAGCGGGGGAATGCAATGTACATACTTGCTTACATTCTATGATGACAATACTTTTGTTGTTAGGGGCAATGCTGGTGAATTTGAAGGCACTGTTATGACAGGAACATACACAGGTGATCCTTCAAAAGACGGTACGATTGCTCTGTCAGTAAAAAAATTTATGGACGATGACACAGGAGAACTTCTTGATGCTGATGATGATACAAAAGAGGAAATAAACGGCGATTATATTGTTAAAGATGGAAAATTTGCACTTTTGGGCGGATTGGAGTTTACGCGTCAGTAAGTTTTTCTGTATTGCACCCGTGAGCCCTGCCCAACACAGATGCTGAAACGAGTTCAGCATGACAGAGGGGCAAATACCGCATGGCGAGGTTACAGACAGTGTAAGTCTGGAATGACACGATGCTTCAGGCTTATCAGACAGCCCGGGTGCCCGTGGGCGATTTCCCTGTTGTTACGCTATTGAAATGTCGAAAAGGGAAATTTTTGGAGGAGCTTCGTTGTTTATAAGCTGGAGCAGAATTCTTGTGTTCTGCGCTCCCATCTGTTTTATCGGCTGTCTTGCGGCTGCAACCGGTGTCACAAAAAAATGCATCGGCTTGTAGTCATCAAAAACCGCAATTCCTGTTTTGTCCAGGCTGAATCCGTGCTTGCGGAGTGTGTCGAATATAAAGAAGAGAAAATCTCCGCCCGCTGTGATAAAGATTGAGTCCACCTGCGGATTCTTTTCCAGGAACTGCCCGACATTTTTTACAGTTTCGTTTTCCGTGTATTCGCTGTGCAGAATAAGCGGATTTTTCAGTCCGTGCTCCTTTAGCGCCGCCTTGAATCCTTCTACACGTTCCTTGTTGTAAAGAAATTTTTCCGGCCCCGAAATGCATGCGATGTTTTTACCGCCGTTTTCTATCAGCCGGGAAGTCAGCAGGTGCGCGCCTTCCATGTTGCGGACATCAACGCAGTAATGGTTGCAGAGGGAAGATCTTCCCTGAAGCACAAATGGAATTCCTGAAGTGTTCAGCAGACGGACAAGCTCCGGGCAGACGTATTCAGCCGGAACAACAAGCCCGTCGATTGATTTTTTGAGTATGGCGTTTTCAAGGGCTTTGAGCGGCTCTTCCTTGTCCTGCGTGATTACAAGAAGATTGTAGCCGTTTTTTTCAGCCTCGCAGGAAACAGCCGAAATTATTTCTATCCAGTAGGAGGTGGAAAGCGTGTATTCGTAGTCCGAGGAAATCAGAATTCCTATTGTCTCAGACTTGTTGTGTGAAAGCGCGCGAGCCGCCGCATTTGGAATATAGTTGTATTCAGTTACCAGCTTCATTATTTCAATTCTTTTTTCTTCGCTGACACCCTTCTGCCCGTTCAGGGCTTTTGAAACTGTGCTTTTTGCAACTCCGGTTAATTCTGCTATTTTTTCTATTGTCATATTTTTTTTCGTATTGGCTAGAGGCGGCTTTGAAAAATCTCTTTTCAAGGCTCTCTTATGGGAAAATTTTACACTACCGTTTTCCCTTGTGTTTCTTAATATTACAGCCAAGGCTGTCTGTGGTCAAGCACTTCGGGCGGCGGTGAAAAAAAATGCTCCCCTGAAAACTTCAGGAGAGCAAAGTGTATGCTTAAGTTTTATTAAATTAGGAGGCTAAAATAAAACTTAAATACTAAAGTCTGAAGGCGAAGGTGCCTGTAATGCATCCCTTGTCCTTGTCATCATCTCCGTTGTATGTGTAAAGCTGATCCTGGCGCTCATAGCGGAAATCAACATTGAACTTTTCAGAAGGATAGATTACGATTCCGAGCCTTGAGTCAACAGTGTAGCGGCCGGTTCTCTGGAGATTTGAGCTGCATCTCTGGATACAGCGTCCGAGAACATAAGGCTTGATTCCAACTGCAAGTCCGCCCTTTGTTTCTGTTCTGATCATGTATTCAAGCTGTGCTGCTGCAAAGAAGCGGGAATCTCCGCCGTCCTGCTCCGCAAAGTTCACCCATTCGAATTCAAGGAATCCGCCGAGGTTTGGAATAAGCGCGTTTTCGTCAGGAGTTTCAAATGCTGAAACTACAAGGCTTGCAATTCCGTTGTTGTCTGTGTTTACACCGACTGAGCATCCGATCGGGAACTGTCTTCCCCAGAAGTCAAGCGATTCGTGGCCGGCCTTTGCATCTGCGCCTCTCGGGTACCATGCGAGTCCGCCGCCGACTTCAAACTGTGTTTCTGACTTGTCGGTTGTCTGCACGCCGTCGTCGTAGTATTCTCTTGTTCTTCCTTCGCTGTAGTTGAAGTCAGCTCCTGCATAAGGCACGATAACGCCTTTTCCTGCCGGGATTTTGTAGGAAATATCTCCTCCGAAAGCGCGGATGTCCTTTGCTGTGCTGAGAGCTTCAAAGTCGATATTTACATTTCCGTCCTTTTTAGCATCCTTGAAGTTGAATGTTGTCATTCCGCTCAGGTTGATTTCAAGCTGCTCTGTAGGTGTGAGAGTAAGGTCAAGCTGGACTGCTCCTGCGTTTCCTTCGTTGTACTTCTGGTATGTTTTTCCTCTCTTGATGTTTGCATCTGAATTGTAAGGATCTCCGGATCCTCCTGGGCCGTCAACATTGTCTTTTGTTTCAACCCATGAGCCGGCAGCTCCTGTTGAAAGACGCACCTTGAATGTGTCGAATTCAGCTCCTGCCGAAACAACTCCTGTAAGACCGAGATCTCCTGTGTCCTTGTCCAGGAAGTTTCTTGTGTCCTGGATTCCGTTGTAGTACAGGAAGCCAAGCGCATTGTCCTTGTCGGAGTCAAATGCCTTGTCGCTGCGGAAATCATCAAAGATTGACTTAAGGCTTGAGTGGTTGAATCCTACAGTGGCGGCATCCTCATAGTCGTAGTTGTAGAATTCCATGAAGTAATTCTTGTATTTTACTCCTGCGACAATGCGTGAATAGTCAAAGTAGTTGTTTGCTTTGTCGTTTGCAGTTCCCGGGCGCTCTTCCCATCCTGTTGACTGCTTCTTGCTGTCTGTTGTGTCGGAATTTCCGTCATCGCCGCCGCTGTAGCTGTCAAGGTAAGTTTTCTTTTCATCATAGAATTTGAACACATAGCGCAAGTCTTCAACTCTGAAGTATACGGAGAAGTTGTCTGTTTCAGATTCGTATCCGCGGTTTTCCTGTGTGAACAAATCCCACCAGATCTGAGCCTGGTCGATTGTTGATTCCATTCCGTAGATTTTTTCTTCAAGGTTGTAGCCTACGGTGTTGTGCATCTTAAGGTCAAACCATGCGTTCTGCTTTACAGGAGCGTCAGATGCGAATAATGCCCCCCCCAGCAAGAGTGCTGAAGCAGAAACGGCCAAAGGTGTTTTTCTTAATTTCATAAAAACCTCTTAAAATAATCAAAAAGTAAGAAACCGTTTTCTCTTTTCTGTGTTTATAATAGGCACGGAATTCTTTTGCTGTCAAGTTTTTTTTATAAAAAAAATTTTCATTTTTGGTATTTTCTTCCATAAAAATTCAAAAAAAATAGTAAATTTTTTTCTTTTTTTTATTTCCGGAGGGGAGATTTTCAATTTTTCAAGCAGAAAAAAGGCGGAAAAAATAAAGAAAAAATTTATTGACAATCATGTTTTCAATGCTATAATAAATTATAAAAAGAAACCGTTTTCTCTAAGATTTTGAAACTCGGCAGCCTCTGGAAACTTATTTGGTGAATTTTCAGGGGCTGCTCCTTAATGCAAGCTGTGATTTTTCGTAAGGAGGAAAAATGAAAAAGAGTACATTGCTGTGTTCAATGGCTGCGCTGTCTATTCTTGTGGCGGGCTGTTCAAAAGAAAAAGTGGGCGAAAGTTCCATTAAAGGCAAAGTAGAGGGAAGCATCGTTGTTCTTACAAACAGAACTGATATTGTGGACACAAAGCTTCAGGAGTACAAGGAGGCTTTTGAAAAGAAGTATCCTGGAACTTCAGTTGAATTCGAAGCCATTACAGATTATGAGGGAACAATAAGAACCCGCATGGGCACACAGGAATACGGCGATGTTTTGTGCCGCCCGAACATTCAGTCGATTGACTTTGAAAAATATTTTGAGCCGCTCGGTGCGCTTACGGATTTTGACAAGGTGATGAACTTCACAAGAACTTCAAATGCGATTTCCTACAAGGAAGTTGTCTACACATATCCTATGGTTGCAACTGTGAGCGCAGGAATTGTCTACAACAAGTCTGTGTTTGAAAAAGCCGGTGTGGGAGTTCCAAGAACAACAGAGGAATTCTATGCCGCAATGCAGGCTATCAAGGACAAGACTGATGCTGTTCCAGTGTTCATGAATTATCCTGCCGGCTGGACTTTGAACCAGTGGGAAGGCGGACTTCTGAGCGCATCAGGAGAGCCTGAGTACAAGCGCAGAATCATACACGAGGATGCTCCGTTTGTTCCCGGCGACGGCCATTATGAGCTTTACAAGATGATGTACGAAATTGTAAAGCGCGGACTCTGCGAAAAGGATCTTCTTGCCTCTGAATGGGAGCAGTCAAAGCAGGATCTTGCCGACGGAAAAATCGGCTGCATGGTTCTCGGTTCATGGGCAATTCAGCAGGTGAAAGACCTTGCCGCCCGTCCTGAAACAATCGGTTATATGCCGTTCCCGTTTGAAATCAAAGGAAAGAAGTACGCGGAAGCCCAGCTTGATATGCCGCTGTGTATAAACAAGTACAGCAAAAACAAGGCGACAGCTTATGCGTGGATAAAATTTATTTCAGACGAAACAGACTGGGTGCAGTACACAGAGTCTATTCCTGTAAAGAAGGGTGAGCCTTATCCTGCTGTTTTGGATTCGTTTGGCGAAATGGGAGTTGAGTACATAGAGTCTGCTCCTGCTGAGCCGCAGTACGAAGGCGTTTATGACAAGATTGACAAGGAGTCTGAAATCGGCTTCTGGAGCGATCCTGAGAAAAAGAGAATCATCGATGCCGCAATGGGAACAACAAAGGAAACATTTGACGACATCATGGCTGACTGGAATAAACGCTGGGCAAAGACAAGAGCCGAATATGTAAAATAAAGGAAGCCCCGGAAGCTTTTCAATAACAGGTTTCCGGGACAGCCCTAAAACTTTAGGGGTTTCCAGTCTATGCGGATTCCGCCGGACTGGATTCCGCAATTTTTTTTGCGCAAATAGCATCTGGCGGCACTGCACGGCAAACGCCGCCAGGTGAAAATGGGAGCTACAATGAAAAACCAAATACAACTTTCGATAAAAAAACAGCAGAAAATTGTGATTTTCACATTTCTGTTAGTTCCGCTTTTGCTTGTAGTTGTTTTCGGATTTCTTCCGATTATCAATATGTTCGGCTACAGTTTTTTAAAGTGGGATGGCCTTGGTCAGAAGCAGTTCATAGGAATAAAAAACTACATAGAAGTTTTTTCACGGCCTGAGTATTTCAAGGTTTTTGCAGTAAGCATTTATTATCTTGTAGGCTCATTTGTTCAGCTTGCCCTTGCGCTTTTGTTCGCTGTTATTCTTTGCACAAGAATAAAGGGAGTCAATTTCTTTAAGGGAGTTCTGTTTTTTCCGAATCTTATAAACAGCGTAGCCATCGGTTTTATCTTTACGTATTTTTTCAAGGACACAGGAACTTTGAATTCGTTCCTGAATTTCATGGGTGTGAAAGATACTCCGCTGTGGCTTACAAATCCTAAGCTTGTAAATTATTCCCTGTCCTTCACTTCTATATGGAGGTACATGGGCTTCAATATTGTTATGTTCGTGGCGGCGATAGAGTCGCTTCCGCAGGTTACTTTTGAGGCGGCTTCTCTGGACGGTGCGAATTCATGGCAGAAATTCAGATATATAATTCTTCCGGGAATCGCTCCTGTTCTTCAGATAAATGCGATTCTTGCAGTGAAGGGCGCGGTCAGCGTATTTGAAATTCCGTACATCATGACAGGCGGCGGAAACGGCTCTTCAACTTTTGTCATAAAGACAATGGACACCGCATTCAAATTCAACAAAATCGGACTTGCCTCCGCCATGGCAATCGTTCTTACAATTATGGTTCTTTTGATTTCATTTATCCAGAATAAAATTTTCGGTGTGGATGAAGGAAACGAATAGATTGAAGTTTTCTAAAAAAATCGGAGCGTGAAATCTCTGTAAACTTAAAATTTCCAGAGATGACTTTGCCCATGTTTTTTGCGAGGTATAGCTATGAATTCAAAAATACACGAACGCCAGATAGTAAAATGGCTCAAATATATTCTTTTGTGTTTTTCCGCGCTGACTGTTGTTCTTCCGATTCTTGTTGTTTTTCTCGGTTCGTTCAAGACAGGAGAGGAATTCAACAGAAGCCGTCCGTTTGATCTTCCTAAGTTCGAGTCGAACAACGAAATATGGAAGGGCGCGGAAACTTTGGGGAGCGGAAGCAGGATTGAGCTGAAAAGCGGAATTCTTTCTTCCAGAAATTTCAGCGGATTTTTGTTTCTTTATGACAAAATAGAGGACGGCGCGGAAAACTGTTTTATCGCAGTGTCCGATTCTTCCGGAAGGGAAATTGCGAGGGCGGAGCTTTCTGCCGGGAGCGAGGAAGTTTTTATTCCTGTTTCAAAAGACGACTGTGAATCTTTAAAGGCTTCAGGAGCTGTTGTTTCAGGGGAAAACTGCACCGTCATCAGGGCAAAGATAAGGGAAGGATTTCTGTTTGAAAATTACAAGACAGCGTTTATAAAGGGAAATATGCTTCTTGGATTCTGGAACACATTTTTGCTGATTTTGTTTTCCGGGGCAGGAACTGTTGTGACCGGCTCTATGACAGCGTTTGTTCTGAGCCGCTTCAACTTTAAGATGAAGAAGATTGTGCGCCAGATGTTCCTGTGGATTTCGCTTATTCCTACAATAACAACCCAGGTTGCAACTTTCCAGATAATTCAGAAGCTGGGAATGTACAACACTCATCTGTCCGTGATTATTCTTTCCATGGGCACGGACATTATTGCTATTATGATTTATCTTCAGTTCCTGAACAATATTTCAAAGTCGCTTGACGAGTCTGCGATTATCGACGGCGCGGGATATTTTCAGGTTTTTGTAAGGATAATCTTTCCGCTGCTTCAGCCTGCGACAGTGACTATTCTTATTTTGAAGTGCGTGAATCTCTACAATGATTTTTACAATCCGCTTTTGTATATGCCCAAAAAATCGCTCCAGGTTATTTCAACATCGCTTTATAAATTCAAGGGGCCTTTTGGAACTAACTGGCCTGTAATCTGTGCCGGTGTAGTCATTGCAGTTATTCCGACACTCATAGCTTTCATTTCATTGCAGCGTTACATCTACGGTGGAATGGTTACCGGTTCTGTAAAGGAGTAGCAAAATGCGTGTGAATACTGTAAAAAAAATACCAGCGGCTTTTGCCTGTGCTTTGTTTATGTTCCTTGCTTCATGTTCGGCTTCTTCCAGCGGCGAATTTGTGACAGTGCAGGGCGGGAAATTTATGCTGAACGGAAACGAATTCCGATTTGCCGGCACGAATAATTATTATATGCATTATTCCACGGACAAAATGGTGACCGATGTTCTTGATGATGCCCAGAAAATGGGCGTGACCGTTCTGCGCTGCTGGGGATTTCAGTTCGGCCCTAACACTGACCATAATTCGCATGGAATGGATACGCCCGGAGTTTTTGGAGTGCCGGAAAAATACAAGGCTGAAAATAAAAAGACACCCGAGCAGTTCGGCTATCCGCGCGATGTTTTTGAGCGGCTTGATTTTACAGTCGCAGAGGCTGCAAAAAGAAATATCCGGCTTGTAATTGCCATGAATAATTACTGGGATGCATTCGGCGGAATTATGAATGCATCAACTTGGCAGGAATGGTTCGGTCTTAAAAATCCAGAGGATTTTTATACAGATTCCGGCTGCAAAAAAACTTATAAAGAATTTATTGAATTCCTTGTTACAAGAAAAAATTCATACACGGGAATTCCTTACAACGAAGATCCAACTATAATGACATGGGAGCTTATGAATGAGCCTCGCAATCCAAAGGATAAAAGCGGAAGAACCGTCAAAGCCTGGGTTACGGAAATGAGCGCATTTGTAAAGAAGCTTGCTCCTAATCAGCTTTGCGCAGTAGGCGACGAAGGCTTTATGAAGCGACAGGGTTTTGTTCCCTATGCCGGCGAAGGGGAATTTTGCTACAACGGGCATGAGGGAACTGACTTTGATTCTCTTCTGCGCATAAAGACAGTTGATTACGGAACATTCCATTTGTATCCAGAAACATGGGGAATTGCGGAAAGCGCGCAGATGAACTGGGGAGATGAATATATAAAAAAACATGCTGAGTCTGGCCGCGCCGCAAAAAAGCCTGTAGTGCTTGAGGAGTACGGAACTTCTTCTGCCGGAAAGCTGAACAGGATGGCAGCCTATGATGTATGGAATTCAACCGCATACAACGAAGGGCTTGCAGGTTCCATGTTCTGGATTCTTACTTCTTCCAATACCTATGAGCTGGCGGAAGGAGGCGATGGGATTTACGATGACTATGACGGATTCAGAATCAGAAATGACGGTTCGCCTGTTTCGGCTCTTCTTGCAGACTACGCTTCTCTTTTTTCAGGCAGCGGAAGTCCTCGTTATCTTTCAGAGCCGCGTGTTTATCTTTTGAATCCTGCATGCGCACAGGATGCCAAGGGTGTTTTTGAGATTTCCGCAAAATTCATGGGCGGCTCGGATTCATCGTTGAAAGTCAAGCGCGCTGAGCTGTACATCAATGATGCTCCTGCTGCTTCTCCGCGCACGCTGAATTACAATGCGGCATCGGATTCTTATAGAATAAAATTCGACACGCTTGCAAACGCAAAGGTTTTCCCTGACGGAACTGTGCTTTCAGTAAAGGTTGTGTTTTCCCTGAGCGACGGCTCTTCGCTTGAAACAGAATCAAATCAAATCACAATTTCAAACAAGGTTACATACAGCGTAATAAAGCATTATGACTTTGCAGACGGAATTGAAAATGCATCTTCCATGGGCGCGTATATGGCTGAAATAAAAAGCATCCGGCACACAAAGCTGAACGGCGGCATGGTCGAAGTTGACAGCTCTTGCTCAGGAGAAAATTCGTGGGAAGAGCTGAAGGTCAAATTCGGAGACATGAAGGAAGTTGCCGATGCCTCAAAAATGGATTTTACATTTTACTATGAAAAAGACAAGGCTGTTGCCCACGCTTCAAAGAAAAACGAAGAGGAAAAACTTCCCGGCGTTCAGCCCTATGTTGCATTTGATCCAGGCTGGGTAAAAACCGGTCTTAAGGAAAACAACTGTCTTCTGGAAAATCTTCCTGTTGTAACGCTTGATGACGGAAAGCAGTATTACAAGGTTTCGGTTTCGCTTGAATTCTTTCAGAACCCGGCATACACGTTTGTAACAGTGTGCCCGACATTGGGCTATGTAAAATACAGCGGCCCTGTGTACATTGATGATATTGTTCTTTACAAAAAGGATTAGCAGAACCGCAAGCTCAAGGTTTGTCTGAATTTTTAGGGAGCGGTGAACAGCCTGAATGTGGCTGTTTGCTGTTCGCCATAATGTTTTGTGAAAATTCTTATAGGAGCAGGAAAGTGCTTGAAGAAATGTTTGCTGAGGTTGAGAGTGAACTTATTTATCATATCATTCCTTTCTGGAAAAAAATGAAGGATGATAGCCGGGGCGGTTTTTATGGGCTTGTTGATTTTGACTTGAATCTTCACCGGGATTCAGAAAAGGGATGTATTCTCAACAGCCGGATTCTGTGGTTCTTTTCAAATGCCTATAAGCTTTTGAATGACAAGAGTCTGGTTGAGTATGCAAGGCACGCCTATAAATTTCTCTGTGAAAAATTCTTTGACAAGAAAAACGGCGGTGTGTTCTGGTCTGTTGATGCGCAGGGAAATGTCCTTGATTCGACAAAGCATACTTACAATCAGGCATTTGCGATTTATGCGCTGTCCAGCTATTATGATATTACCCATGACCGCACTGCTTTGGATGTGGCGTTTTCTCTTTATGAAACAATAGAAAAACGCTGCCGTGATGAGGAAGGCTACCTTGAATCCTTTACTGCGGATTTCTCTCCGAATGAAAATGACAAGCTCAGTGAAAATGGAGTTACCGCCGAGCGTACAATGAACACTCTGCTTCATGTGCTTGAAGGCTACACAGAGCTTTTCCGCGTAACCAAAAATGCTGATGTCAGGCAGAAGCTTGTTTTTATTCTGAATCAGTTTTTAGAAAAAATATGGAATCCATCCAAGCAGCGGCAGGAAGTTTTCTTTGATAAAAATTTCAACTCGCTGATTGACTTGTATTCCTATGGACACGACATAGAAACTTCATGGCTTGTAGACAGGACACTTGAAATTCTTGGAAATGAAGTTCTTTCCGAAAAAATTTCTCCGATAACAAAAACTATTCCATACAGAATTCTTGAAACCGCATACAGGGATAATTCTGTCCTGAATGAGTGTGAATGTGGAAAAAACAATGAAACACGTGTCTGGTGGGTTCAGGCGGAATCCGTGGTCGGATTTATGAACGCATATCAGAAAACAGGCGACAAAAAATTTCTTGATGCGGCGCAGGCTGTATGGACTTATATCAAAAATTACATAGTTGACAAGCGCGACGGCTCCGAGTGGTTCTGGTGCGTTGACTCTGAGCGTAAGCCTTCTACAAGGCAGCCCATAGTTGAGCCGTGGAAATGTCCGTACCACAATGGACGTATGTGCTTTGAAATAATATCAAGGATTAAGGTGATAAAATGAATTTTGAACAGAATCTGAAAATTCAATCTGAAAAGTATGAATCTCTTATTGCGCTGAAAAACGAAAAGAGCGATTTTTACAACGGCATTTTTGACCGCTACAAAAATCCGGTTCTCACAAGAAATCATGTTCCGCTCTTTTGGAAATATGACATGAATCCGGCTACCAACCCGTTCTTTATGGAGCGGCTCGGAATAAACGCTGTGATGAATTCCGGCGCGCTTTATATAAATGGAAAATTTTATCTTGTTGCGCGTGTGGAAGGCGCTGACAGAAAATCATTTTTTGCGGTTGCTGAAAGCACTTCCGGTGTTGACGGATTCCGCTTTTGGGATTATCCTGTGCAGCTTCCGGATTCTTACCCGGACGAAACAAATGTCTACGATATGCGCCTTACCCAGCATGAAGACGGCTGGATATACGGAATTTTCTGTTCGGAAAGCAAAGATAAATCTTCCAAGGATTTGAGCGCGGCTGTTGCCTGTGCAGGAATTGTCCGCACAAAGGATTTGAAGGTCTGGGAAAGGCTTTCAAATTTAAAAACGCTCCATTCACCGCAGCAGAGAAATGTTGTTCTTCTGCCTGAATTTGTAAATGGAAAATATGCGTTTTATACCCGGCCGATGGACGATTTTATTGACACTGGAAGCGGCGGCGGAATCGGATTCGGACTGTCGGACAGCATAGAAAATGCCGTGATTGACGAAGAGATAATTTCAAGCCAGAGAAAATATCACACTATTACAGAAGTGAAAAACGGCGCCGGAGCAGTTCCTATAAAAACAGACCGCGGCTGGATTCACATAGCGCATGGAGTCAGAAATACCGCCGCCGGACTTAGGTATGTGCTTTACTGCTTTGCAACTGATTTGGAAAATCCTGCAAAGGTAATCGCAGAGCCTTCCGGGCTTTTCCTAGGACCGCTGGGCAGCGAGCGTGTAGGCGATGTGTCGAATGTTGTGTTCACAAACGGAGCCGCTGTTACACCTTCCGGCAATGTTTACGTTTACTATGCTTCAAGCGACACAAGGCTTCATGTTGCAGTTACAACGCTGGAAAAGCTGTCTGATTATGTTTTCAACACACCGTCAGACCCCGGCCGTTCAGCGGACTGTGTAAAGCAGAGATACAGTTTTATCAAAAAAAATCTTCAGTATATGAATAAATCATAAGGAAGCTTCTGAAAGTTTGTACGCTTAGAGCTTCTTTAGAAAAATTGAAATTTTTATGGGAGAAAAAAATGATTAAAGTTATAGGTGAATCAATTCCGAATATGCCTTGGGAAGACAGACCCGAAGGCTGCGATGTTCCTGTGTGGCGCTATTCAAAAAATCCTGTTATTGGAAGAAATCCTCTTCCGAATGTAACTCGCATTTTCAACAGCGCAGTTGCCACTTGGAAAGACGGCGGTTTTGTCGGTGTGTTCCGCGCGGAAACCTGCAACGGAATTCCTTATTTGTACTATGGATTCAGCGATGATGCGCTCAACTGGAAATTCAGTTCTGGAAAAATAAAAATCAGCGATGAAAACGGAAATGATGTAAGCCCGAATTATGCCTATGATCCGCGGCTTGTGAAAATCGGCAATGTTTACCATATTATCTGGTGCACAGATTTCCACGGAGCTTCAATAGGAATTGCGACAACCACAGATTTTAAAACCTTTACTTCCAAAGGAAACGGTTTTTTGCCATTCAACAGAAACGGAGTGCTTTTTCCGAAAAAAATCGGCGGCAAATATCTTATAATGACACGGCCGTCTGACAGCGGACATACTCCGTTCGGCGACATTTTCCTTTCTGAGAGCGATGACCTTTTGCACTGGGGAAACCACAAGTGGATTATGGGAAAATCAAGTGAATGGTGGCAGTCTGTAAAAATCGGCGCTGGCTGTGCTCCGATAGAAACTGAGGAAGGCTGGCTTTTGTTCTATCACGGCGTTACAGGAACATGCTCGGGCTTTGTGTATTCAATGGGCGCGGCAATTCTTGACCTGAATGATCCTTCCAAAGTTCTTCACCGCTGCGGAAATTTCATCCTTACGCCGGAAACAGAATATGAAGAGCGTGGCTTTGTTGCAAACGTTGTATTCCCCTGCGCGGCTCTTGTGGATGCGGCTACAAACAGAGTCGCCATTTACTACGGCGCGGCGGACACAAACACAGCCCTCTGCTTTACAACCGTGGACGAGGTTGTTTCGTATATCAAAAAATACGATATAATAAAGTGAGGCTCTGATGATAAAACTCAAGCCTATTCAGTGCGATAAAATCTGGGGCTATGAACGGTGGATAGCCTCAACTCATTCCGACGGCTGCCAGAAGGAATTTTTGGAGGCCCTCGGAAAAAATTATCCGCTTATTGTAAAAGTAATTCAGGCGAACGAAACGCTTTCTGTTCAGGTTCACCCCGATGATGAAACTGCCCGTCAGCTTGAAGGCGGTGATGCCTGCGGAAAAACAGAGTGCTGGTATGTCCTTGACGCCGAGCCGGATTCCAGACTTGCCTATGGAGTAAAAAAGGATATTTCAAAAGCGCATATTGAAAATTCAATAAACGAAGGCACTTTCCAAAATGACCTGTCGTTTATAAATGTGCGCAAAGGCGATTTTATTTTTATTCCGAGCGGTACTGTTCACGCTATCGGAAAAGGAATCCGTGTGCTGGAAGTTCAGCAGTCGTGCAATATCACTTACAGAATGTATGACTGGGGACGTCCGCGGGAGCTTCATGTTCAGAAAAGCCTTGCATCGCTGAAAAATTGCGCACTTTCTGAGCCGGGTGCATTTCCCGGAAAATTTGAATGTGAATATTTTTCACTTGAATTTTTTGATGGAAATTCTTTCAGGGCTTCTGAAACAACCTTGCTTTTTCTGCTTGAAGGAAACGGTGTTCAGATTTCATCTTCTGGAAGCAGCCTGGCAGTAGAGCCTGAAGACATAGTTGCCGTTTTTCCCGGGGAAGAAATTTCAGTCAGCGGAAAAGGCAGGTTTATGAAAATTCTTTCCAGATAAGGGGAAGAGCAAAAACTGAATCTTTCTAAGGCAAGTCAACAGCCAGTCTCTGATGCTTGAGCAAGGATCTGATTTTTTTAGATTTCAGGCGTTTTTCCTTTGAGGCTGCTGTTGGCTTTGTCTTTATGCGTTTTTTTGTGATTTTTACCGCCGCAATTATTTTTGCTTCAAGTCTTTCAAATGCATTTTTTCTGTTCTGCCCCTGAAATCTTGTTTCCTCGCAGTCTGTGAAAAGCTCGAAATTTTTATTTATAAACGGCTTGCAGTTTTTTGCCAGAAGCTCATATTCTTTTTCTGAAAGCCCTGAAATTTTTGAAACAGGAATTGAAAGGCGGACTTTTGTGTTTACCTTGTTTACGTTTTGTCCGCCTTTTCCGCCTGAGCGTGAAAAAGAAATAGAGGCATTGCTGAGAATTGAATTATGAAGTGCTTCTCTGTCCATTTTTACCTGTGCCCTGCTTTGTCCTTCCGGGCGTTGTGCGCTGTAAAAAGAACAGCAGACAGCCATGTTTTACTATGACCGTCTGCCGTTTTCTTCAGCATATAGCTTGCAGTTTTATTCTCTGCGCTTTTTTAGAGCGAATCAAAAAATCCCTTTGCCTTTAAAAGCTCTGCATTCAGAATTCCTCCGAGAGCAGCTCCGCGCTTGGTATTGTGGCTTAAAGCTATAAATTTTACGTCAAACACGTTGCATTTTCTCAGTCGTCCGATTACACAGGCCATTCCCTTTTCAGTTTCGCGGTCACGGCGTGGCTGCGGACGGTTTTCTTCATGGCGCACAACAATAGGATGCTCCGGCGCATTTGGAAGATTCAGCTCCTGAGGCACAGACTTGTATGAAGTCCAGACCTTTTCAATTTCCTCAAGAGAAGGCTTTTTGTCTTCAGGCAGATCGAATTCAAGTGAAACGCAGGCTGTGTGTCCGTCTACAACAGGAACACGGGTGCATGTTGAAGAAACAACCGGAAGCTTTGCGTTTTCTATCTTGCCGTCTTTTACCGTTCCAAGGATTTTGAGACATTCCTTTTCTGTTTTTTCTTCCTCGCCGCCGATGTACGGAACAATGTTGTCAATCATGTCAAACGAAGAAACTCCAGGGTAGCCTGCGCCGCTTGTTGCCTGAAGAGTTGTAACAATCATTCTCTTTACAGGATAGCCGGCCTGAATCAGCGCATGGAGAGGCATCATGTATGTTTGCAGCGAGCAGTTTGGCTTTACAGCGATAAAGCCTTTTTCCCAGCCGTGGTGCTTTTTCTGTTCCTCTATTACATCAAGGTGGCTGTAGTTGATTTCCGGAACAAGCATCGGAACATCTTCTGTCCAGCGGTTTGCGCTTGCGTTTGAAACAACAGGAATACCTTCCGAAGCATATTCCGCTTCAAGCGACTTTATAGCATCCTTGTCCATTTCCAGTGCGCTGAATACAAAGCTGCATTTTCCGAGCGCGCATTTTGCATCGTTTGCATCCTGGACTGTAAGGTCAGCAACTCCTTCTGGAATTTCTGCGCCGATAAGCCATCTGTTTGCTACGGCATCCTTGTATTTTTTTCCTGCCGAGCGCGGAGAGGCTGCAACGTATGAAACTTCAAACCATGGATGGTTTTCAAGCAGCTTTATATATCTTTGACCGACCATTCCCGTTGCACCAAGCACGCCAACTTTAATTCTTTCCATAAAAATACCTCTGTTTTTATTCGTAGGGGAACCTCTTGAAATTGAAGCTTCCGAGGTTTCCTAAAGGCCACATTCCTTCAGTGCAGCTTCTATTATTTTCTTCGCTTCATCTGAAACTTCAACCAGCGGAAGCCTTACAGAGCCTGCTGGAAGTTTCTTGAAATTCATCGCGTACTTTATTGAAGTTGGATTTCCATCCGCAAAAGCCGCCTTAAAGAAAGGAAGCAGCCTGTAGTGGATTTTCCTTGCCTTTTCAAAGTCGCCGTTCAGGCACTCTGTGACCATTTCTGTCATAAGCGAAGGTGCAAGATTTGAAACAACAGAAATAACACCGTCACCGCCGGCAGCCATAAGAGGCAGGGTAAGACCATCGTCGCCTGAAAGAACTGAAAAATCAGGATGCTTTGATTTTATTTTTGCAATAACATCCATCATCTGCGAAATATTTCCGCTCGCTTCCTTTACGGCTACAATGTTCGGAAGATCCGCTATGCGTGCAAGAACATCTGTGGGAATATTCACTCCAGTTCTTCCCTGTATATTGTAAACAACAATCGGAATGCCGACTTTTGAAACTGCCTCAAAGTGCCGGAAAATGCCTTCCTTTGACGGTTTGTTGTAATATGGTGTAACAACAAGCGCGGCATCGGCTCCGGCGGCTTTTGCTCTTTCTGTATATCTGACAGCATCCTGTGTATTATTGCTTCCAGCTCCCATAATAACAGGCACTGCTACGCCTTTTTCCTGCTCCCAGGCTTTTTTTTCGGACATGATGATTTCAATCATCTTTTCTTCCTCAGCCTCGTCGAGAGTAGGTGTCTCGCTTGTTGTGCACAGAGGAACAAGACCGTTTATTCCGCCTTCAAGCTGGTTTTTTATATGTTTCCTGAAGCCCTCGTAATCTATTGAACTGTCAGTGTTCATGGGTGTTATCATTGCTGTAAAAGTACCGCGTAACTTAATCATAGGACCTCCAAATAATTTTTTCAGTTGATTATTGCACTTTTATAGAAAAAAAGCAACGCAGTGAAAGTTTCTGCCCGGCACGGCAGAGTGTTTTCCGGGCAAAAAAAAAGACCGCCCTGTAATATTGGCAGAACGGTCTGTGTTTTTTCTAAATTATGAAAAAACAATAGGAAACCTCTAAAAACAGACGTTTTCCGGGGTTTCCGATATATATAATCTCTTCAGCTTTATTGATTTGAATCATAAACACCTGAAAAATTCGCTAATATACCATAAAAATGGTAGTTTTATACCTAAATAATGGTAATTTTTATTTGATTTTTGAATAACTTAGGTTATAATTCAGTTATGAAAATTAAGAGCCGTTCACTCTTCTTGTCTGCTGTTCTGCTGCTGTTTTTTTATCCGGCCGCTGCAAAAGAAAAAATATCAAAGAATGAAATCCCTGTTAATATAAAGTATTACGTTGATTCCACGGGTGAAAAAACTCTTGCCGATATTGATGACAGCCTTTTTGAGAATGTGTATGGCACTGGAAATTCAGGCTCTTACAAGGGCGCATTGTGGCTTGATATACGCCCTGAGGTTTCTGAAATTCATCACTGTATTGTGTCGTTTGGAAAAGACCGCATAGATTCAGCTGAATTCTATGAAAAGCGGGACGGGCAGTATCATTTTTTAGGAAAGATAGGATACAGCTGCACCAATGGCACTGAAAGCAAAATGGATGTTTTTCATTCTTTTCCTGTTTTCGGGGATTCGCTGTGTTCTTCCGACTGCAATATTCGTATCAGGATAATGAACCGCAGCGGAAATTTTATAACAGTAAAGCTTTTCAGGGATCTTGTTTTTTTTCATTTGTGCCGGATTTACTTTATAAAGCTGTACACTGTTCTGGGCGTGAGCTTTTGTATATTTGTAATACTTTTTATATATGCGCTTTCGATGCGGCGGCTCATGGTGTTTTTTTTGTCTGTTTCGTCTTTGTTCTACTTTTTGTTCCAGATTCAGGCGAGGGGCGGAGGTCTGTTTTTCCTGAGGGAATTTTCAGTGCCGTTTTTTATTTTCAATAGGCTTGAGTATTGCTTTGAAACTTCGGTTTTTCTGTTTTTATTTTTTTCGGCGTGCTGTGCGTTGAAAAAATGTTCCGGCTCTGCATATAGAAAAATTTCTCCGATTGCAATTCAGCTTGTTGTTGTTTCCTATGCGCTTCTTTTTACTGTTCAGGAAGAATCCATGATGCTTTATTCGTATACGATTCTTTCTATTGTATCAAAGATTTTCTTTGTTCTTTCCGTGGCTTTTTGCCTTGGGGCGGTGGAAAAGAACACAAGGATAATTATGCTGCTTTGGATTCCGCAGACTTTGTTTTTTTCGATGATGCAGATTTCCCGGGCTTTCAGGATAAAATCCTCCAATGCGTTTTTTGATTTTCTGGCAGAGGATTCGCTCATGCTGTCATTCTGTTTTTTTCTGATTTCCACAATGCCGGTGCTTTTTTTTATAGCGCAGAAAATATGCCTGGAAATTCAGGAGTCAAAGTCCGAGCTGGAAAAAATCCGCGCGCAGAATTCACAGCTTGCTGTCCAGAACAATTTGATGAATGGGCTTTTCAAGGGCATTATGTTTGATTCCATGCAGATTTTGAGCATGGTGGATATTCTTTCAAGGCAGATTTTTGCTCCAAGGGCTGTTTCGTATATAGAAATTGTAAAAATAAATTCCGCCAAAATAAGCGACATAATCGCGGGCTTTACAACGTACAATGACCGAAGCTGTCTGGAAGAGCATCCGATTCTGCTCACGGAATTTTTTTTGAGCTGCATTCAGGCTTCAAAAATTTGTTTTTCGTCCAGAGAGGTCGCGCTGTCACATTCGGTGCTTGTAAATCCCGGCACGCTGATTCTGGCCGACATGCGCATTGCAGAATTGTTTTTTATATCATTTTTAAATTCCGTAATAGAAGTTTCTGTGCCGGGAAGCGGTGTTGCGGTCTGCCTGAAAGATGCCGATGAGAATTTTGTTTTAAGTGTTTCGGCGGAAATAGATGCCAAAAATGAGCAGGAAGTTCTGCGCTGCATTGAATCAAAAAATGACAGGCGCAATTTTACGTTTATCATGCAAATGGCTGAAATTTACCGCGGCTCTCTTTCTGTTTCAGGGGGCGACGGAAAATTTAAATTTTCTGTTGCGCTTGATTTTTGCCGTGTTGAAAATTCCGCGGACAGAAGCGTCATTATAAACAAGACAAGATTTTCTTCATACAAAAAGAACGCCCAGACAAGGACAGAGCGGGGCAAGGCGGAAGATACAGCTTTGGTGGATGCCAGCGCGGAAAAAACTGACGATCCTGCAAAAAAACTTTCGTCGAGAGAAAGACAGATTTCAGAGCTTATAATTTCCGGGAAAAGCGACAAGGAAATTGCGGATGAACTTTGCATAAGCCCTGGAACTGTTGCAAGCCACAACAAGAAAATTTTTAAAAAACTTGATGTCCATAGCCGTGTTGAGTTGATAAATAAATTGCGTTAAAATCGTTTTGAAGTTTTCTTTTATAAGGAATATGATATGTCAGGAAGTACATTTGGCGAACTTTTTAGAGTTTCAACATTCGGAGAAAGCCACGGCGCAGGGCTGGGCTGTATAATAGACGGATGTCCTGCCGGAATTGATGTGGACGAGGAATTTCTTCAGCATGAAATGGCTCGCAGACGTCCCGGTGCAAAGGGAGCTGCCGTAACAGAGCGCAAGGAATCTGACTGTGCGGAAATTCTGAGCGGCGTGTTCGAGGGAAAAACCACAGGCACTCCGATAGCTGTTTTAGTGCGCAATTCAAACCAACATTCTTCTGACTACGACAATATAAAGAATTTGTTTCGCCCGGGGCACGCGGATTTTTCCTATTACAAAAAATACGGTATAAGGGATTACCGGGGCGGAGGAAGAGCCAGCGGGCGCGAAACCTGTGCAAGGGTTGCAGCCGGGGCATTTGCCAAGATGTTTCTGCGCACACAGGGAATTGAAATTTTTGCGTACACAAAAGAGGCCGCCGGAATAAAGGGAAGCAAAGTTGATTTTTCTGAAATAGAAAAAAACCTGATGCGCGCGGCCGACAAGGATGCTGCTATTCTTATGCAGAAAAAAGTCGAAGAATTCAAGATGAGCAAAAATTCCTGCGGCGGCATTGTTGAGTGCGTTGCAAGGGGAGTTCCTGCCGGCCTGGGCGAGCCTGTGTTTGACAAGCTTGATGCGGTTTTGTCCCATGCCGTTATGTCGATAGGAGCTGTAAAGGGAATTGAATTCGGAAGCGGCTTTGAGTGTGCGGATTCAACCGGCTTGGAAAACAATGATTTCATGGAAAGCGGCTTTGAGTTCAGCACAAATAATGCAGGCGGAATTCTCGGCGGAATTTCACGGGGCGATGATATAATTTTCAGGGCGGCGATAAAGCCTGTTCCAAGCATCTATCTTTCCCAGAAGACTGTGGACATGAATGGAAACGCCTGCGACATTTTAATTGAAGGCCGCCACGATGTCTGCCTTTGTCCTAGGATTGTTCCCGTTGTAGAAGCTATGACCGCAATAGTTCTGGCGGATATGACTTTAAAAAACAGATGCAGCAGAGTTTGACCAATGGAAACATACACAGCCGATTTTTTTAAAGACCGCGGGCCGGATAAAAAAACATGCGGAAAATTTTCCGGAAAAAAAATCCGCCTTGCAGTTTTTTCTATTCTTGCGCTTTTGGTAATTTTTATTTCAGGCCAGGCGGTTTCTGTCTATGCTATTTTGCATCCGCGCGAGCCTGAGCCTTTGACTGAGGAGCAGAAAATTTTTCTTGCCGATGTGCTGGATAAAAAATTTCCGGCTCGCAATGAAACTGTGTCCCGGCTTCCGTTTCAGTTTTCCCCTGCGGATTTGCCTGTGAATGCCCAGAGCGCGATTGTAATAGATTTTGCGACAGGAAATATTCTCTTTGAAAAAAACGCGGATGCTGAAATTCCTCCGGCTTCCATGACCAAGCTTGTTGAAATGTATGTTGTGTTTGAGGCGGTTGAAAACAGAGAGGCATCGCTCGATGATGTGGTTCCGCTTCCGCCTGAAAGCTGGGCAAGAAATCTTCCGCAGGATGCCTCTGTGATGTTTCTTGACGAGGGGCAGCGTGTGACTTTGAGGGAGCTTTTGACGGGGCTTGCGGTTGCCAGCGGAAACGATGCTTCTGTTGCCGTTGCAAACTATATCTGCGGAAGCATGGATTCTTTTGTGGCGCGGATGAATCATGCTGTAAAAAAAATGGGGCTTGAAAAAACTGAATTTGTGGATTCCAGCGGCTACAGTGAAAAGAATGTTACAACGGCAAGGGAATTTTCAGCTTTCTGCAGAAACTACATAAGTCGTTTTCCTGATTCGCTCAGGGAATTTCATTCGAAGAAAATTCTGCGCTATCCTCTTGGAAAAAATCTTCCTGCCGCTTCCGCTCAAAAAAATGGAGATGGTCTTGCGGTGGTTCAGTACAACACAAACAAGCTTCTGGGAAATCTTGAAGGCTGCGATGGACTCAAGACTGGCTTTATAAATGAAAGCGGCTACAACATTGCGCTTACAGCCGAGCGGAACGGAGTGCGCTATATTTCAGTTACAATGCGAGGTCCCGGAAACGGAACTGCCCAGGGAAATTTTTACAGGGTGAAGGACGGAACCTGCCTCATGGAATTTGCATTTTCAAAGTTTTCGCCGTATATCGCAGAGCAGGAACATTCATTTTGCGTGGGGACTTCAGGCTCGTCGGTGAAAAGCATCCGGCTTGTTCCTGCTGCAAGTGAAAATTTTTCTGTGCCTTTTATCGCAGGAAATTCACCGCAGGAAGCGGCGGCTCAGGTTCAGGTTGAAGCCAGGATGATGCCAAGGGCGATTTTTGGTGAAATTGATGCGGGCACCCAGTTTGGAGTGTTGACTTATTCAGTGAATGGTGTTGTGCTGAATTCAGTTCCCCTTGTTGCGGACAGAAACAGCGGGCGCGTAAATTTTCTGATAAGAATTTGGGATTCCATTGCATTCAAAATCGCAGCCCTTCTGTAATCATCGGATGCTTGCGTTTAGCCATGCTGATTATTTATAATGAAAACTTCGAAGAACGGAAGCTTTTCGAGATAATTTTAAAATAATGGTTTTCTATGAAAGACAGAATTGACTTTGCATTTTTGGACAGCGGCACAGGCGGAATTCCTTACATGCTTTCGCTGAAGAAAAAATCCCCGGATTCACGCTGTGTTTATCTTGGCGACACTTTTCATTTTCCCTACGGAGAAAAAACTTCCGAAGAGGTGACGTTCTGTGCTTCCAAGGCAATTCAGAAAATACTGGATCTGTGGAATCCAAGGCTTGTGGTTATTGCCTGCAATACAATGAGTGTAACTGCGCTGGATCAGCTCAGAAAAAATTTTCCGGGGCTTCCGCTTGTTGGAACTGTTCCTGCTGTAAAGCTTGCCGCAAAGGTCACGGAAAATAAAAGGATAGGGCTTCTGGCGACAAACGCAACTGTCAATCATCCATACTGCCGGCGGCTGATTTCAGAGTTTGCCTCGGGGTGCACTGTGTTCAACCGCGGAGATCCCGAGCTTATCCGTTTTATTGAGCAGGATCTGTTTTATGCTTCCAGGGAGGAGCGCGAATCTGCTGTAAAGCCCGCTGTTGAGTTTTTCTGCTCGTGCGGCTGTGATACAATAATTCTTGGCTGCACTCACTTTACTCACATGTCGGAGGATATACAGAGATGCTTTTCTGCTTCCTCTGAAAAAAAAGTTTTTGTAGTTGACAGCCGCGATGGTGTTTCAAACCATGCGCTGAATGTGCTTTCCGCTTCGTCCGGCACAGGAAATTCTGAGCCGCTGCTGCCGCTTCCACCGGACATGAGTTTTTTTGTAACGAGCATAGGGAGCAAGGCCTGCCAGAAGGAATATGAAACGCTTTGCCGCAATTTCAATATTCCCTTTGGAGGCCTTTTGGAATTTTAGGCGTTCAGCTTTGCTGCGATTTCGTCGATGTATTCCCAGCTGTTTACAATTTTTTTAGCAGGAGGGTTTGCAAGACGGGCAAGGTCGCCTGTCATTGTGCCTTCTTCAATTACATCAAGAGTCGCCTTTTCAAGCTTGCGCGCAAATTCCAGAAGCTCCGGAGTTTTGTCCAGTTCCGCGCGCTTTGCAAGTGCACCTGTCCAGGCAAAAATCAGCGCAACAGGATTTGTGGAAGTTTTTTCGCCCTTCAGGTACTTGTAGTAGTGCTTCTGGACTGTTCCATGGCTTGCTTCGTATTCGAATTCGCCGTTCGGAGAAACCAGTACAGAAGTCATCATCGCAAGGCTTCCGCAGGCTGAGGCAATCATGTCGCTCATTACATCTCCATCATAGTTTTTGCATGCCCATAGAATTCCGCCTTCGCTTTTCATTATGCGAGCCACGGCATCATCGATGAGTGTGTAAAAATATTCTATGCCGGCTTCCTGGAACTTATCCTTAAATTCCGCCTCGAACACTTCGTTGAAAATCGCCTTGAAATTTCCGTCGTAGGTTTTGCTTATAGTGTCCTTTGCGCCGAACCAGACACTGATTTTTTTATCAAGGGCATACATAAAGCAGCACCGCGCGAAATTTCTGATTGAATCATCTGTGTTGTGAATTCCCTGGATTATTCCCGGGCCTTTCATCACCTGGATTGTTTTTCTTATTTCCTTTCCGTCATCGCCTGTGAAAACAAGCTCAGCCTTTCCGGCGCCGGGAGTTTTTATTTCGCAGTTTTTGTAGACATCTCCGTATGCGTGTCTTCCAAGCACAATCGGCTTTTTCCATGACGAAACAGCGCACTGTATATTGCTTACAAAAATCGGAGCGCGGAAAACTGTTCCGTCAAGCTCGCCCCTGAGAATTCCGTTTGGAGAAGGAGTAAGCTGCTTGAGCTTGTACTCTTCCATTCTAGCTGCGTTGCTTGTTATTGTTGCGCATTTTACACCGACTCCAAGGCGCTTGATTGCGGCGGCGGCCTCATAGGTTACCTTGTCGTCTGTGTCGTCGCGGTTTTTCAAACCAAGATCGAAGTATTCAACATTAAGCTCAACATACGGTTCAAGGAGCTTTTCCTTAATGACTTTCCACAGGACACGGGTCATCTCATCACCGTCAAGTTCTGCGATTGGATTTTTCATTTTAATCTTTTCCATAAAGATACTCCTCTAAAAAGTCAATGACGAAGCTGGCTGGAAACTTTGTTGCCAGAACACCTTCCGACTTGGCTTTTTTAGCACATCCACAGTGAAATGGACTCGCAACGCAAGTTTTCACCGGAATATGCGGTTGATATAAAAGTCTGCAACGCAAACTTAAAAACTGCCGCGCGGACAGTTTTTATTTCAAACATGAATTCCCGTTGTAATCCAGGTCTGTAAGAATTTCTGTGTGATCCCTGAACACCGCCACTGTGTGCTCTTCATGGCAGCTCCATGAGCCGTCAGCGGTAACAACAGTCCACTCGCTTCCGTTCTCTATTTCCACATCAGCCGTGCCTTCGTTTATCATCGGCTCAATCGCAAGCACCATTCCAGCCTGAATGCGCGGATTCGGACCGGTTGAAGGGCAGTTGCACACGTTCGGATCTTCGTGCACCTCAAGGCCTACACCGTGGCCGCAGTACTCGTATACAACGCCGTATTTGTTCTGGTTGTATGCAATGTCATAGACCGCGTTTGCAATGTCGCTGATTCTGTTTCCCACACGGCATGCATCGATTCCGGCTGAAAGACATTCCCTTGTTACGCGGCACAGCTTCTGGTGGGCGGGTTTTACGTTTCCCACAAGGACAGTGTGCGTGCTGTCGGAAATGTATCCGTTCAGCACAAGACCTATGTCAAGTGAAACAATATCGCCGTCCTTTACGATTCTTTTTTTTGAGGGAACTCCATGGATAACCTGGTTGTTTATGCTTATGCATGCGCACCCCGGAAACTGCTCTTCGTACCATGCCGGCGTTGCTCCGAATTTTCTTGCGAACTCCACGCACCAGTTGTCGATTTCCTTTGTGCTGACACCGGGCTTTACCCTTGGAATGATTTCATTGAACAAGTCGGCGAGCAGGTGGCAGCTTTTTCTTATTCCGTTGATCTGCTCTTCATTTTTTAAACGTATCATTTTTTTTCTCCCATAAGGAAAGATAATCTTACTCTGTTTCCGCTGAAATTCTCGCAGCCTCTTTTCTGCATATTTCGGCAGTCTGAAAATCACCAATCCGCTCGTACGCGCCTCCCATCTTCAGAAGAAAGAAAGCATCGTCGTTTTTTCCAAATTGAAGCTCAAGCGCGCGCTCCCATGCATCAATCGCAAGCTCGTCGTTCACGGTGCCTTCGATGTTGTTCCTGAGAACATGGCGGGCAAGGCTTTTCACTTCCGGGAAAAACAGCTTGAAGTGGGCGTATGAAAATTCCATCTGGATAATCTGATCCAGAAGAATCACCGCATCATAATATTCCTGGCGCAGAACAAGCTCCTCCGCAAGAATAAAGCCGTAATCCATAAAATCTTCGCGCGTAAACCAGTGTGCCAGCCTGAATCCCGGATGCTCTGTGTTCATCCGCTTGAATTCATTTACAGCCTCGTCCTCGTTGCTGTGCATCAAGTCAAAAAAAATCAGCTTGGCTCGGCTTTCGTCATCGGAACGCTCCTGAAGCCATTTGCGGTAGTCAAAGACCGATGTCTTTTTTTCGCGGTGAAAAGGATTCTGCCTGAATACAGCCGCCTCGTCAAAAAGCCCGCGCGATTTGATGTCGGACAGAATTTCGTATGCGGCGGCAAGCTCCTGAAATGCCACTGAATCTTTTCCGGTGACATCCGGGTGGAGAATCTTTGCCTTTTTTCTGTAAGCGCGCCGGATTTCAGCGATAGTAGCCGTTTTTGGCACGCCCAGAATCTTGTAGTAGTCCTTCATTTTTCCTGCCGCGGTGGAAAATATTCACACGGTGGAAAGTTTACATTTTTTTTTGTGTTTAGGGAACAATTTTTATTTAGGAAACTTTGAAAAACTGAAGTTTTTCGTCTGCGCCTGAAAAAAAGCTAAATTGCTAAAACACTTTAAATTGTGTATAATCTGCGGCATGAGTGAAAATAAACGAACTGTTGATGAATCAACGCTTGAAAAACTTTTGTATCTTTCACGTCTTTCCCCGGAAAGCACAGACATGGCCACTTTGAAAAAACAGGTGGATGAAATAGTCGGGTATTTTGATATTCTTTCCAAATATGATGACAGCGAAAATCCTTACGATGCCTATCCTTCAACAAAAGCCGAATGTCTGCGCGAGGACGAGATTGTCGCCGGACTTGAGATGCATGATGTCAAAAAAATAAACGAGCCGAATTTTATGGACGGATATTTCCAGGTTCCAAAAGTTTTGGGAGAAGGTGCGTAAAATGAAATACAAGACAATAAAGGAAACCGTGGAAGCCCTCAAGAGCGGTGAAGTTTCAAGCGCCGCCCTGATAAAGGAATCAAAGGAAACTTTTGAAGCCGACAGAAATTCCGAGCTTCCCCTGAATGCGTTTCTTGAAATTTATGATGATGTTCTAAAGTCCGCGGAGGAAGCTGACTGTGAAATTTCCGAGGCGAGAAAAACAGGCTCGCTCGAAAAGCTTTTTGAGGAAAAGCCGCTGCTTGGAATTCCTTTTGCGGTAAAGGACAATATTTCTGTCCGCGGAAAAAAGCTTACGTGTTCAAGCAAAATTCTTGAAGGCTATGTTGCGCCCTACAATGCGACTGTGGTGGATCGGCTTAAAAAGGCCGGCGCAATTCCAATCGGAAGATGCAACCAGGATGAATTTGCCATGGGCTCTTCAACTGAATATTCTGTTTACGGCCCTACAAGAAATCCGATTGACAGGGCTTATGTTTCAGGCGGCTCTTCAGGCGGTCCGGCTGCTGCGGTTGCTGCAAACCAGGCTTTGTTTTCGCTTGGAACTGAAACCGGAGGCTCTGTCCGTCTTCCTGCAAGTTACTGCGGAATCTACGGTCTTAAGCCGACTTACGGAGTTTTGAGCCGCTGGGGAGTTGTTGCATACGGCTCTTCTCTGGATCAGGTCGGAATTCTCGGGCATACACCGCAGGATATTGCGATTCCCCTGAGCGTTATGAGCGGCGTTGATTTTTACGATGATACTTCCGCCGAGCTTCCCGGAGCAAAGCCTTCGCTCGAGCCTTACGCTGATTTTTCCAGCCTGAAGATTGCGGTGCCCAAGCAGTTCCTTGAGTCCAAGGGAATGGACAGCGATGTGGCGTCCGTTTTTGAATCTACACGCGCATGGTTTGAAAAAAAAGGCGCAAAAATAACAGTGGTTGATTTGCCCGTTCTGGATGCATCCATTGCAAGCTATTATGTGATTGCGCTTTCCGAGGCCGCTTCAAATTTAAGCCGCTTTGATGGAATCAGGTACGGCAGCAGGATTGACAACGGAAAGGGCTACGATGAGCTTTATGTTGATACCCGCAGCAATGGATTCGGGCCGGAAGTCAAGCGTAGAATTATAATCGGAAACTATGTTTTGTCCGAGCAGTTTTCAGGCGACACATACAAGAAGGGAATGTCCGTGCGCGCCCGTATTCAGCGTGAAATAGCATTCTTGTTTGAAAACTTTGATTTGATTCTTTGCCCGACATGCCCGACACCGGCTTTCAAACTCGGCCAGAAAGTTGATGATCCGCTTGCGATGTACCTCAGCGACCTGTTCACTACATTTGTGAATCTTGCCCGGATTCCGTCGCTGTCTGTTCCCGCCGGCCGCACTTCAGCTGAAAATGGAAATATGCCTGTTGGAATTCAGTTTGCGGGGCCGATGTTCAGCGAGATGAAAATTCTTGAAATTGCGCAGGCCTGGGAAAATGATCATGCAGGATGCGGAATTCCTGTTGCGGAGGAAAAGTAAAATGCCTTCAATAGATAAATACGAAATTGTAATCGGCTGTGAAATTCATACACAGCTTCTGACAAAAACAAAGGCATTCTGTGCCTGCGAGAACCGCTACGGAGGAATGCCAAACACCCGTGTCTGCCCTGTGTGCCTTGGACTTCCAGGAGCAATGCCGCGTGTTTCAAAAGGATATGTGGAGCTTGGCGCTGTTGCCGGACTTGCCCTCAACTGCGAAATTTCGCGCTTTACAAAATTTGACCGGAAGCATTATTTTTATCCAGACCTTGCGAAGGGCTATCAGATTACACAGTATGATATTCCGCTTTGCCACGACGGCTATGTTGATCTTCCGATGCACAAGTATCCAAAGGAGCAGCAGTTCGGTTCGGAAAAATGCCGCACAAAAAATTTCATCGGTCAGGACTGCATTCTGGAAAACGGAAAATACCGCCGTGTCCGTGTTGAGCGCATTCACCTTGAAGAGGACGTAGGAAAATCCCTTCACCTTCAGGGAGCACATTCATACATTGACTACAACCGCTCGGGAACTCCGCTGATTGAAATTGTCACAAAGCCCGACATGACAAGTCCGGAAGAGGCAGCGCTTTTTATGGAAACCGTTCAGGAAATTCTCCGCTATGTGAAAGTTACAAACGGAAATCTTGAAGAAGGCAATATGCGCTGTGATGCGAATATAAACCTGAATGTCTGGGAAGACGGAAAACTTTATCATACGCCTATCTCTGAAATAAAAAATTTGAATTCGTTCCGCTCGATCCGCGATGCCTGTGCATACGAAGCACAGAGGCAGCTCAGGGAATTCCAGGAGGACAGACAGGAATTTAATCCCGGCTTCAAGGTTACGATGGGCTGGGACGAGGCGAAGGGTCAGACTGTGATTCAGCGCACAAAGAATTCATTTGTTGACTACCGCTTTGTTGTCGAGCCTGATATAAAGCCGTTTACTGTAAGCGAAGACCTTGTGCAGATTGCACATTCAAAGGTCGGGGAGCTTCCTGAAGCAAAGCGGACACGGCTCAAGAGCGACTACGGGCTTTCTGACTTTGATGTTGAAACTCTGACTTCCAGCAGGGAGCTTGCCGTGTGGTTCGAGGAGGCAGCGGCAGGAACTAAAAATCCAAAGCGCACCGCCAATATAATTCTTACAGAGCTTCTTGCAAAGCTGAACGAGGACAAAAAGGAAATATCGGATGTTTCAATAACACCGGCGCACATTTCCGGGCTTGTCAATGCGATTGATTCGCACAAGATTTCCAGCGCACAGGGAAAGGTTGTCTTTGCGCGCATGCTTGAAACAGGAAAGCTTGCCGATGAAATAATAAAGGAAGAAGGCATGGAAGTTGTCAGCGATGCCGGGGAAATCGGATTGATTGTTGACAAGGTTATTGCCGCCAATCCAAAGGCCGTGGCAGACTTCAAGTCAGGAAAGACAAATGTTGTGGGCTGGCTTATGGGACAGGTCATGAAAGAGTCAAAGGGAAAGGCAAACCCCGCAGAGGCAAGTTCGCTTGTTCAAAAGAAGCTTTCTGAAATATAGGGTAGCCTGAAAGCATTTGATTCTAAAAATTTAAAATAAAATTTAAGGGGGAGCCTTCAAAAACTAAAAGTTTTCCAAGGCTCCCTTTTTTCGTTGTAAGCAACCGTGCCGCTTGCGTTCCAGCTGTTTTTCCGCTTGCTAAATAAACAAAATATAACTTTTATTGATAAGCATAAAAATAGCCAATTTTAACGACAGTAATTCTAGATTTTCTATAATAAAATCCAATCAATTGCTATTTGTATGACTTACAAACAGAATTTGCGGGAAGGCGGAAGACACTAGATGTGGGGTGAGTAAGCAAATCACCATTATGATTTTTTAATACACTTTTACCTCATTGAATGATTTTACATTTCTCAACATAGGTTTTTAAAATGGCGTTTAAGTTGCCCACCTCCGACCAAAATTCATTGATTCGCGTTTTCAAAACATGAAAGAAAATATCTGCAGAAACAGTTGTGTCTGCACAAAGTTCTATTGTCGGTTTTTCATTCATTGCAAACCGTCCGTTGATTATGGGATATTTTCTTTCATAAAATGCAATATGAACGGCAGCATCTTTCTTTTCAAAAACAAAAAATTCACTTCCTTCCCAATATTCAAATTCAGCCGTCGTGTTGTTTTGCAATTCAATGTATACGTTTTTGAATGCGTCGAACCACACGTCAAGAAGTTCAAAACCTGGCAAGGAATCGTCAAGTGTCAGAAAACCATATTCATAATTCCCCAACTGAATCGAAATCCATCCGTCTGGCGTAACTTCTCTTTTTTCAAATTGCTCAATGTTTTTAATCTTTCGTAATTCCTTTTTTTCTTTACGACCAATCATATATTTTATATCAAAATTCTCATTTATCATTTCAACATCTCCAATGTTAAAGGGATTTTTCCATAAATTGTCTGAGGAACTCCATTTGACATAATTACTTCTACAGTTTCTCCATATGCAGTTGTACTATATGCTCCATTAGTAACACCATTTTTTATTGCTTCATTTAATGCTTTCATGGATGCATTTAATACTTTTCTGTCTGACCATTTAGGATTAAAAATAGTTTTTTTTGTTAAATTTACAAGATACTCCTTGGGACATCTTGAAGCTTGATTTCTCAAACCAGAAAGAGTATGTCTCGATAAAATATGATGTCTTAGATTTTTTGATAAATAATTTTTTGCAAGACTATTTCCTATGTTCCCTGATATAACTTTCCCAACAGAAATAAGTCCTCGTCCAATAAGAAGAATATCAAGCATAAGCATTGAGCCATCATTTATATCAACGATGTCTTTTTTGCTTTTTAGCTTCATAAAACCAAATTGGTCTTCAGGTCTGTGAAGAACTCCTTTTGGATTTTCATTGAAGAAAGCTTGCACTTCTTTCCAACTCATTTCTTGTTGTAGGAAATGAGATTTGTTGTATTGTTCTTCTGTTATATCTGAATCATATGTTTCATTCCCATCAGGGTCTATATAGCGTACCGGGTTATTCCCTGCATAATGATACAAATTGCCATTTGTCTAACGAAATGCCTCTTTTTGCCTCCTTGTAGCCTATTTTAGCACGAAAACCATAAATTCATCACTTTACTTTTTTAAATTTCGTAAGAATCCGGCTTTTTTTGCACGAATTCTCCCGGAATTTTGCTGATTTCTGCGCCTCTTCCCACAAATTGCTATTTGTGGGACTTACGAAGAGGTTGAAATTCCACTATACAGAGTAAGATTTGTATAGTGAATATCATAATTTTTTCTCCCAAAAAGAAGCGCGAATATTATCGTATTTATTGGAACTCTTTTTCAATAAATCGATATATTTTCTTATGCATTCTTCATTTCCATTCTGAGCGCCAATTCTAAGCCAATATACAGCGCTATCATATTCTGGATTAAGCAATAAAGTATTTTTTGGTATTTGATTTTGTTCAGTGAAGTCATTCATTTTTTCAGTATACAGATAGTAGGCGGCGTCCTTATTCCCATAATGAGCCGATTGTCTTATTTCTGAATAATTCATTTTTGAAAAACCATTTATTGATTTCTCTCGTAATTCAATGTCATTTTTTAATTCAAGTTCTTTATACAAATTATCTAAATAATCATCAATAAGGAAATCTGCGTTCTTACATCTTCTTATCCAATACCAGCCTCTTTCTTTTTCAAAAGATTTCTGACTAAGAAGCATAATTGCATAGTTATATGTTCCATTGGAATTGTTTGAGAGTTCATTTTCGCATAAAATTATTTCCCAAATACTAATGGCTTCATAATCCAATGCAGAAAATGAATAATATTCCCAAACTTTTAATGCAGCTTCGACAGACCCCTCCATAGCCTGTTTTTCTAAATTTTTTAATGTCTTTTTGGGAATAAAGTACTGTTCAACCTGATTCATTGCATTGTCATCCCTTTTTCCTTTAGAAAACAAATTGAAAGTTGAAAAAACAAATAATAAAATAAAAAAAATATCTTTACCTTTCCTCATTTGTGCTTCTTCCTATAAATTTATTCATTTTTCCTTTAGTTCCATCTTTATTTTTTATTTTATTTGGATTTGTTCCTTTTCCAACAGTTATTTCTCCACTAGGAGCTAGTACAATAGCTCCTTCTCCTAGTTCATCTGCAAGTTGTTGGGCAAAACAATCATTTTTATATCCTTTATTGTCTGGAGCTTTTCCTACATCACATGACCACAAGATAACAGTCATACCATCTTTATAGTTTTTATGAGATTTTATCATAGAGGCTAATGCTTTCGCAGAAATTGGTGTTGGAATTCCTCTGTCTTTGGAATCCTTTGCATAACCATTATATTTATACATTGCCATTCTATTACCATGTCCAGCTACAACAAAGTCTGCTCTATATCGTATGTGAGATTCCGCCTGTGCATATTGAGTTTCTTTATTTTGTGGATTTAGATTTATATCTGGACCTTTCGCCAATTCCCTGCCATAACTATCATATTTTGAATATGGATTAGCAGGACTATTCCCATCCGGGTCTGTATACTTGACAGGATTGTTCCCTGCGTAGTGGTACAAATTGCCATTTGTCTAACGAAACGCCTCTTTTTGCCTCCTTTTGACTGATTATAGCACAAATTCTTCCGAAATTCCGCGCTTTCTCAAAGAAATTCAGCCCCTTTTCCTGTCCCTTTTTCCCACAAATCCTAATTGACAGGAATTTTCCGCCGCTATTTGCAGGAATTATTTTTTGTTTGAAACAGGATATCCGCTTAATCAGAAAGCGGCAAAATTCTGGGAAAAAACGTAAAATTCACGCCGAGAATTCACCAAAAACACGCCGTGTTTTAAAAAATTCACG
>NZ_JBJETK010000044.1:0-3183 GCF_051883275.1 Treponema sp.
CCGTAACAAGTACGTTCTTGATAGTTTTGATATTCAGCATAGTTTATGCCCTCCTTGAAATTAATGTCACCCGCCCGGGTGTTTTTTTTCACTCTGAAGAGTGCGTGGCGGAATAATCTCCGCCTGCGATTTTTTTTTGACAAGGAGAGCCAAAATGTGATATAATCTTTTTGTTCAATTTTAAGAGATTCACATATATGGCTCTCGACCGAAAAGCCTTGTTCAGCAAGTGTTGGCGCACTTCCTGAAAGGGCTTTTTTTATGCGTATATGCTTTTCATACCACCTCCTTTTGTTTTATTGCATTCCTTATAGTCTGAACAAGGAATGGTTTTCCTGCGGCATTTACAACAGTCTTTCCCACATGGAACAGCTGCTCAAGGAGCAGGAACATAGTCATGGCAAGGGCAAAGCAGGTTGCTTCTACCTCGCCGTTTATGCTCTGCTGAGTATGATGCAGTTTGATATGAGCGTACTCATGAAAAACAATCTGCATGCACTCAATGGAGTTCCGGTTTTCGTTGTAGGCAATCATGCGGCACTGTTCCCCTGTAACAGGATGTGGAAATAGGGCGCAGATACCTTCTTCCCAGCGGCTCAATGAAATTTCTCTGAATCCTTCAAGATTTTGGGGAGTAAAGGAAGAAAACTTTTTAAGCTTAATTCCCTGCTCACGGATCATCTTTTTGTAGTCAAAGTCGTCCTTGTAGTAATCAACATCGCTGAGCGTTTCAATGGCCAGAAGAATAATATCATTTACTCTCCACGGCGGAAGCACGTACGGCGTTCCGTCTGCCATTGATGCCTTCAGCGCGTTATCTGGCAATCCTTTGCCAATAAACTGTTTCATATTTTCAGTTTCTTCCATTGAACCTCCATGCTTTTATTCATCCTCCGGGCGGCTGTATTCGTCCATGAGAATTTTCATCAAGCTGATTTTCTGATTTTTGCTTAAGTCATCCTTGCTGCTTGCAAGTAAAATCTTAAGCTGGTCGTAACCATAGTGGGTATCATTACCCAAAAGATAGTCACTTGTTGTGTGAAGTGTGTTTGCGATGTTTGCAAGCACATCCGTTCTGGGCATCCGGCCGCTGGTCATGTAGCGGCTGAATGCAGCTTCTGTAATACCGCAGATTTCGCAGAGCTTCTTCTGTGAATAGCGGTTTTCTTTCATTAAATCTTTTACCCTCCTTGCAAAAATGTTTTCTTTTTCTTCTGCCATATAGCGCCTTCCTTTTATAGGCTGAAAATAGAACCGTTTTATAACGGTCATTTTTTTAGGACTGGAGCAGTTTTAGTCCTTTATCTGTAATATAACAATTTGTTGATTTAAAGTCAATAAAAATTAACCAAAAATATAATTAAATACAGCGAATTTTATCATATCAGGAGGCACGCTGAAAAAAGCCTTTGCACGCTCAGTAAAATGTTTTTGGGCGTACAGGATTTTACGGATGGACGCAGAAGAAAATCTTTTTGGGCGTACAGGATTTTACGGATGGGCGTAGAGGAAAATCTTTTTGGACGTACAGTATTTTACTGACTGTCGCAGGACAAAATATATCTTGCCAGGTCAGAAAAACTTGAGCATACAATGCCGTTTACAGAATGAATTGTTCACGGACTAAACATTGATGGCCTCAGCATGAGATTTAAATGTGTGAAAACATAATCTTTAGCCTGTAGTTGTCATCATACATGCACGAGCGCTTTCCAAAGCAAAGCTGTTCTTTGGGCTTAAGCTGCATTTTAATCCTGTTGTAGATAATCCTGCGAATTACTGCTATGTTTTCCGCCGTGTTCCTGTCGAGAACCGGGCATTCATCTTCCTTGAAAATCACATCAAGACACCAGTGAAGATTGTTTTCTACTGCCCTGTGGCTCCTGACTGCTTCTGCAAAATCCATCACATCGTCAACTGAGCTGATAAAATATCTGGATTCCACAGTTTCTTTTCCCCTGCTGATTACATGGCTCTCGCATTTTCCGAATGCCTTCAGATTTTTCCATTCCCTTAAATCTGAAAACCAGTTTATGTCTGTGTCTAAATAATAAATGCGTTTTTCAATTCTTCCGTGGCCCTTGTCGTTGGTTTCGTAAATCTGACAGCCTTTGCGCGGCTCTCCGTCAAACAGGCTCCTGATTTCCTCAAGCATCGTCTTATGGTTGCTCTTTACGGCAAGGACATATCCGCATTTCTTTTCGGATATTTTTTTGCAAATTTCTTTCTGGCACATCATCGCATCGGCTGTAATCACCGCGCCTTTTATTTTCAGCATATCGAGAAGCTCCGGGCAGGCGGAAATCTCATTCTTCTTCCCGGCTCTGCACTCTTTCTGTCCGATTACAATTCCCAGCTCGTGGCTGTATGCATGCAGCAGATGTATCGGCGGTATATTCTTTTCTTCGCTTCCGCTTCCCCTGACGGTCTTTCCGTCTATGCTGATGTAGCTTCCTTCCTTGAGGTCTAGTTTTTCCTCTATCCATTTTATGAACAGCCGCTGGAACACCTTCGGATCAATCATGCCGAGCGTCCTTCTGATTGTATCATAAGACGGAAGTCCGTTCGGAAGCTTCAGCCCGGCTTTTTCTTTCAGCCAGTTCTCTTTTATCTGCGAGAATGCGAAAATTCCATGAATTGTATTCTCGCCGGCGCTGACTCCGCACATTGCAACTATCAGTATTTCATCGATGCTGTGTAAAACCTTCCAGTCCTGTCGGCTGCCAGGTATCTCATCAAAAAATCCTTCCACCATGTAATAGATTCTATCATGGTTGCTGATTTTTAAACAGCACTTTTAACTATTTTTCATGCTGAGGCCGTGGCCGCCCTGCTTCGGCATGAAAAATAGCAAAAATAATGTAAGAAATGCTGTACTGTAATGTTTCTGCCTTGTATATCCTGAAACTATTGAGTAAGGAAAGTTGAAAAAAACATCCGATGTTTTTCTAAAAAACACGGCGTACTTTTTTAAAAACACGCCGAGAATTTTTTAAAACACGCCGTGTTTTTACTGAATTCACGCCGTGAATTTTCCGCTTTCTATAAGAATTCTGCCGTTTCCGTTAAAAATTATAAAGATCGGCAAAAAATATCAGAACTCCCCAAAAAAACTTTAAAAAACTCGATTTCTCCTCGTATATTAATGTTATTGAATTATCTTATTCGATTTGGGATAGTATA
>NZ_JBJETK010000045.1:0-3109 GCF_051883275.1 Treponema sp.
TTTTCAATTTCTTTCTGAGCGTTTTGATATTCTGAATCAACAGTTTCACATTCTGCGACAATTTCTTTTTGCACGTCGAGAGGTGGAAGAGGAATGCTAAATGATTTTAAATCATCAGCATAAACATGAGGCTGGGCTGCTCCTTTTTGCAAATGAAATACAAGTGTCTGATATGCTTTCAGAACATTAAACAAATACTTCGTAGTTAATTCATCTTTTGCAAGAATTGTTGAACAATCAGATGCAAAAATAGGCTCTTTCCAAAAATTTACAAAACCGGCATTTGCTCCACTTGCACTTACAGTTATTATATTTGCAGGTCGATTTGCTATATTGTGCATATAAGCATAATCAATTCCTCCTGCAACAACTTTTATATTTCCTTTTTGTATATCAGCAGATGTAATTGATTTGCCTTTCTGAATTTCTGCAATTTCTCCTAACTTCACCATCGGATATTTGCTTTCAATCTGCACCGCTGTGTTCTGCACGCTTGTCTTTATCGCCTTGTCAAAAGTTGTGCGGCTAAAGTCAATCATATCTTTTAGCGAATAGTTTTCGATGTATTTGCCGTTTCGGTATATTCCTAAAAACGTGTCCTTTACATAGCGGGCTATGCTTTGTTCTTCATCGTAAACATTGTATAAAAGTCCGCAGGAATTTTGCGGCGTGCTGCTTTTGATTTTTATGCCCTCGTCGCCTTTGCGGTTGCTCCAGCTGTAGCCCAAAAAGGCTTCCTGTTCGGCGTTGTCGGCTGGAGCCGTTACCACGAGTGTCTGCTGTCTGTAAACGAGCGCAAAATAATAAATCTTTTCTTTTTCAATCTGCACGGCATAATCATAAAAAGCCTTGTTCAGTTTATCTTCTTTAAGTTTTTTAAAATCTGCGCTTTCTTCAAACTCTTTTACATACATTCCAAAATAAGAATGTGACTTGTGCTGTGTATAATCTTCTGTATTGCAGACTGATTTTATAAACGCAAGGTATTCTTCTTCTGAAACGTTTATTTTATTGCAGTAGGAGTCAAAAATATTTTTGTCGCTTGTTATTTTAAGCTCTTTGTTTTCGAAAATTGCAGTTACATTGTCTTTTACAATTTCACTTATTACAGGCGGTTCGCTGTTCTTCTTCAAAAAAAGTGCAACTGTATTTGTTCCTGTTGCGCCAAATGTCTTGCTTCCAAACTGTACGATTGCGTGAACGGCAAAGTTTTTCAGGATTTCTTCGCGCGCTTTTATGTAGCTTGTGCTTGAATTGCTCAAAATTGAACTTGGCAAAATGACGGCGGCTATTCCGTTTGGTTTTAAAAGCTGGGCAATGCGTTCTACAAAAAGCGTTTCAATTTCTTTTCCGTCTTTTGAAATAATGCCAAAAATTTTAAGCTCGTTGTGTTTTAGTTCAAGATGATTTTTAAACGCACTTACGCTGTACGGCGGATTTGCCACAAGAATGTCAAACTGTCCGTTTTCAATCACGATTTTTTCTCTGTGATTGTCAAGACCGTCGCCAAAAACAATGTTTCCGTTGTCTGCTCCGTGCATAAACATAGAAATTTTGCTTACACGGGCAAGGCGGTAGTCTTTTTCTATTCCAAAAATACAGTCGCGCTCCCAGCCTTTTTCTGCCTTTAGTCCGAGTTCCTTTATTTTTTCGTTTATTTCGCGGAAGCCTTCTGTCAAAAAGTGCCCTGCTCCACAGGCATAGTCTATTACTTTTGGATAGCGGACTTCATTTGTCAGGTCATCTACTATAATACTTTCAAGCGGCAGGCATTTCCATATAAAACAGGTAATCGGAATAGGCGTAAAAAACTGACCTTCATTCTGCTTGAACCCTTTGTTTAAAAGCTGTTCGAACATATCGCCCAAAAGCTGAAGCTCGTTTGAGTCAATAATTCTGTACTTTTGAAAAAGTTCTACCATTTCAACAAGGATTTTTCCGTTCTGGTAAAAAAGTTTTTCATTGTGAACATCTTTAAATGTAAAATCGTTGTTTGTATAAAATTTAAGTTTTGTTATTGTTTTGTTCAGTTCGGCTTCCAGCTGCTTGCGGTTTTCTTCGAGTTCTTTTTCCAATACGTTTTTTACATAGTCGTCTGCTACATAAAAAACTTCCTCTCCCATAAACTCTTTCATTCCCTTGTAATGAAGTTTCTGCAATCTGTCCTGCATTTTCTGATAGGTGTCTGTTCCTGTTTTGTACTGAAATTCAACTTCACTATCCAGAGTTTTTGTTTTTTCGTCATAGAGTTTTGCAATAAAAAGTGCAATCAGACGGTTAAAGGCATTTTCCTTGTCGCTTACATTGTTGTGGCGCAAAATCTCTTCAAACTGATTTACGATTTTATTATCGCGGCTGAAATCTACAAGGCGTTTCTTTTTGAGCGGAAGCACGCCGATGTCATAAGCTACAGTTTCATCGTCAAAAATAATGTCGCCAAAGAATTTCTGTTCATAAGTTTCTTTCCAGACTTCAAAAAGTTCTTGTGCTGTAGGGGCATCTTTATAAAGCTTTAATGTTTTGTCATTTTTTGCAAGTTCGATAATGTTGGCATCGTCAGAACAGTTTACGGTTGATATGTCAGAATTGATTTTCTGTTTTTCATTGTCAAAATCGCTTGCATACAAAACAAGCCATTTTGTTGCCTTGGACTGCTGCCAGTATGAAAAAAGCTGTCCGCCGTCGGCTTTCATATTGGAAAGTTCTTTTTTGTATTCTGCGCCGGCTGTCTTACATTCAATAATGCACAGATACGGAGAGTTGTCTTTGTTCTTTACGCAGATGTCTGCCTTGCCGCTTTTTCCACCATGACCTAAAGACCAGCGCGGCTCAAGTTCAATATGTTCAGGTCTGTAGCCTTTTTGTAAAAGCCGTGCGACACATTCAAACACGACAAAATTTTCCGGGTGCGCAAAATTGCTTGTCGTTCCGTCGTTTACTTCAAAACCTTTTTCCGTGGGATAAATGAGTTTTTGTTTTGTAAAATCCGCTTTGAGGTCGCAGTCTACTGTTTCAAAGTGTTTTGTGTATATATTGTTTTCGTTTGTAAATCCAAGAATTTCAAGAACGTTTTTAAATGTTTCAAGTGTAATCAAAATAAAATCTCCAT
>NZ_JBJETK010000046.1:0-312849 GCF_051883275.1 Treponema sp.
CTCCTCTCTCCTGCGCTAAGGCTCTTCCCAAACAGGAAAAGCCTTCTCTGCTGTCTTTTCTTCTTTCCTTCCCTTAAACTGTCAAATAACGACTTTATAAAAACACAGTTTTTACTGCTTAAGATTCATAAAAACACCGCTTTGTTTTCAAAGGGTGAGATAGACTATACTGTTCTAAAAAAATATTGTCAATAGCTAAAATTAAAAAAAATAATTTTTTTTCCAGGAAAATTTCGGCCCCGCTAATTTTCTTCGTAATCTCCTTCGTCAGCCTCTTCGTAGTCCCCGCTGTCATAAACATCATCGCTTGGAAGCTCAACTATCTGAGCACTTAATGCCTTTTGAATTTCATCATCCGACAACGCATCGACAAGATCCTTTGCCTGAGCCCTAGTGAAATACAGAAGATTTCCGCCGTATTCAATCTGGACATCACCTTTTTTCTGGGATGATTTTGTAGAAGGTATTTTTATACAGAAATAAGGCGATTTTCCAACAAAAACATAGCCCATTGAAATTTTTGGATCAGCATAGGAAGAAAACTGAAATGGCCCCCATTCAACTTTGGCGCGGGCATATTCGTATATAGCCTTGTATTTATTCTGTTTTCTGTCTAATTTTTTTTCCTCAAAGTCCTTCAAATATGCATTATATGAATTTATAACAGCCTTCCGCGCATCCTTGTCCAGGAGCAGCCTCTCTTTATTCGGAGTGTTTTTATACACAATTCCCGCTGTGCCGTTTTTCGGATAGAGCATCACGGAAAAATCCTTGGCCTCAAGTTCGTTTTTAAGAATTTTTTTCAGCCTGAATGTTCCGGAGCCAAGCTCAACGGGATCAAATTTTCCCATTTTTACAGTTTCGATTTCATCCTTCACGCGCGGAGTTCTCGCAGCAAACAAAGAAGAAGCCGCAGCTCCAAGCATTACAAAAAGAATCAGTTTTTTCATTTTTAATTTCCCCCTAAAGCCAAATCAAAGATCCTGCATTTCATTTAAAAGATTTTTAAGAGCAGAAAGCTCTTCCTTTGTGAAAGTCACACCTTTTCCCATTTTCTGATGGTCGGAATCCCAGGAGCGTATGTCATATTTTGCCGGTCGGCCGCCCCAGGATACAAAATTCAACTCAAGATTCCAGCCGGACTTTGAAGTGGAAAGCACGCCTATGCTTTTCTGTATATCCGGCGGAGAAAATCCTTCAGACATTGCCATAAAATCCTCCGTAAAAACCTGCAATTCTGCCTTTGTTATAGAAAACAACAGAACACGCAATAAAAAGTTACAGCGGGAAGTCCCGAAAAACCTCAGCTGTTCGAGGAAATCCCGGCAAATTCCAGCATAACCAAGATTTCAATAAAATAAATATTAACCGCGATTCAGTTTTTTGTCATGCAAAACATCTGCGGAAAATACGATTTTTAACAAACCGCTCTTTTACCTGCCGCTTTTATTGCCGAAATATAATTAGTAGTATATATTTATATTATATTCTATCAATAGGGAATCTCAAAAAACTGTGTTTTTCCGAGATGGCCTTTACTTTTATTACGGAGGAAAGATGATTAAAAGTAAACTTGTATTGGCTGCGGCGATTGCAGTCATACCTTTCGCATTAACCTCATGCGGCTCAACACCAAAAGAAGAGCCTGAGATTACAGAAGAGATTATTCAACAGGATACAGAGGAAACACAGACCAAGGACGTGGAATCTTCTGAGGATATTTCAGAACTGAACAAGTCCACGTTCAGCAAAATTGAAGCTTCTCGCCAGGATGCAATAAATGCAGGCGCAAAGGAAAAATGCCCGGATGCATTCAATGCGGCGGAAGAAGAATTTTCCGCTGTAAAATCAGCAATGGATTCAGGAGAAGATGTTTCGGCAAGACTGAAAGATCTTCTGGCGCGCTACCAGGCTTTAAAAGCTTATGCAGATGCAGTTTCAAAGAAAGCAAAAATCGATGAGAACGGCTTTGCATCTTATGCACAGAACACATACAACGAGGGAGCTTCCCTTATTGAAGAGCTTGCAGGTTCCAAGGATTACGGAAGCGAATGGAACAGCAAGGCACTGTCTGCGGATGAAAAAATGACTCTGGTGCTCAAGGCCGCATACAAGTCGCTTGCACAGGCAGAGCGCGTAGAGGCTTTCAAGGCAAAGAAAAATGCTGACAGCATAAAGTGCTCTGTTTCCAGAAAAGCTGAATATGATAAATTTGTCGGAAACTTCAAAACTGGAGATCAGAACTACGTCACAGGAAATCCTGAAGGCTCTCTTGAAAATTACAAGAAAGCAAAGGAAGGATTCACAAATCTCTACACTCAGGTTCTGGAAGCGCGCTCGCAGGCACAGGCTGCTATTGATGAGGCAAAAAAGCGTGTTGCGGAAAGCGAGACAAACGCACAATTAGCAGATAAGGAAAAACCTCTTGGAAACGAGCCAGTGGAAGGAATCGAGGAAGAGGACACAAAGCTTCTTGAGGAAGATGATTTCACAAAGGCAGAAAATTCACAGGTTGAAATCGAAGAAACAATTGAAGAGCTTGCACAGGAGGCCGAATAATGAAAAAGTTACTTGCCTGCACAATCGCATCTTTCCTTGGAATTTCAGTTTTTGCCGCCAGCTATACAAACAATACTTACCAGAAACTTGCAAAAGAGTACACACAGAAGGCTGAAAGAGCCCTGGACGCAGGAGAATATGTTCTTGCTGAAGAGTATGCCGCAAAGGCAAAGGAAAATGCAGAGCTTTCCGACTCATACATACAGCACATGCTTGCAAGGGAAAATGCAGAGAAAAATCTTGCTCTTGCAAAAAACAGGCTCGCTTACGTTGAAAGCATTCACGGAAAAGAAAATTTCCCGATTGCATATAACAGCGCGCAGAAATTTTTTGCACAGGCGGAAGATGCATTTGCAAAGGAAGACTGGAATGCAACATCAAGCTATGCAAAACAGGTTATTGATGCACTGGCAGAAATAAAGGAAATAACACCGCTCCCAAAATACTACATTGTAAGACCATGGGATTCAAACAGAGACTGCTTCTGGAATATTTCAGGCAGACCTTATGTTTACAACAATCCTTACCTGTGGGAAAATCTCTATGAAGCAAACAAGAATTCACTTCCAAACCCAAAGAATCCCAACTTGATTCTTCCAGGAATGAAGATGGAAATTCCTTCGATTTCAGGAGAATACCGCGACGGAATCTACAGCCCGGACAAGGAATACGAGCCTTTCCAGAAACACTAAATTTTCGCCGCCATATAAAGGGCAGCTGCGGAAGCCATCAGCGCATGGCAATATTCCCAGCTGCCTATTTTTTTCAGCACTTCAGATTTCAGCACCGGCATATAGTTCACATATTCATCTTCATCCAAATCCTGTTTTCCTGAAAATTTCAAATCCTCGGCAAGAAAAACATGCACATGATTGGAAAAAAGAGCCGGATTTGGATTCATAGAGCCAAGAAAAGTCAGCTTTCCCGCAGATGCTCCTGTTTCCTCCATAAGCTCCCTTTTGGCGGCCTCAAGCGGAGCTTCCCCTTTGTCTATTACACCGCCGGGAAATTCAATGCTCAGGGCTTTTTCGCCATGCCGCCACTGCCGCACCATGAGGAAAGTTTCGCCTGTGTCAGGAATTACAATCACCCAGTCCGGCGCTTCATTCACAATATAAATTCCCCGCCGTCCGTCAGGGCTTTCAGAAGTCCGCTCTGTAACAGTAAAAACCGGTGTCCGGAAAACTTCAGTCCGGGACTTTTCATGCCATATAAGTTCGCTGTCATTCATGTAAACTATAGTAAAAATATTCTGATTTTTTATCAATGAGCCAGCGTCCGGAACACCCGCATTTTCCACGCTCCGAAGGCTGAATTTTCCGTATATTCCCTTATATAAAAATTGCAAATTTAATGAAAGGGCTTTATAATAAAACCATACAAGGGCATTTATAAAAAAATTATTTTCAGTGATTTTTTGTGGATGTCCGCAGGTTTTAAGCGTTCCAACACCGCGCCTTAAAACATCGCACTTTTAGGAAAACACTGAAAATAAAATCGATTTTTCAGTGCTAATAACAATAAATTTCCTTGAGAAAAATTTTTCAGGGTTCATAAAAATTGCATGCTGGAAAAGCTTCGGCTTTAGAAAATTAGGATTTACAATTCAATAAAAAAAGTTTGCACAGCAAGCTTTAAGTTAAAAATAGGAGGTGCATTATGGCAATTGTTGCAATTTCAAGACAGGTGGCTGCCCTTGGTGATGAGATAGCTTCTGAAATATCAGAAAAGCTCGGCTATACTTTTTGCTCCCGCAAGCAAATAGAAAACAGAATCATAGAACTTGGATTTCCAAGGGAAAAAATGGAAAAATACGACGAACGGAGACCAGGATTTTTCGCGAGCCTGGCCAAAGGACGTGACGAATATCTTAATTATCTGCAATATGCAGTTCTTGAAGCGGCAAGCAAGGAAAACTGCATTCTGATAGGACGGGGCGCATTTGTAATACTTGAAGATATTCCGAATTTGATTTCAATCAGATTCGTCGCAAAGGAATCCATAAGGATTCAGCGGCTTCAGAAAGAATTCAACTGGACTGAAAAACAGGCTCTCGCACGGATAACAGAAAGCGACACCAACAGGCAGGGATTCCACAAAAGCTTCTTCAATGTGAATAACGAAGATGCAAGCCACTATCTGCTTACAATAAACACAGGACTTCTTGATAAGACAGAGGTTGCAAATCAGATTGTGGGCTGCGTAAAGCATTTTTCAACTCCTGAAAAAGAAGCCAGGGGAAAAAAGCGCATTGAAAATTTACTGAAGGCACAGGATTTGACGAACAAGCTGCTTTTTGAATACAAGCTGAACATAAATTTCCTGCGCGCTATCATCAACGACGAGGGCACTTCTATAACATTGCAGGGAGTGGCAGACTCACGGGCTGTAGTAGACAGAGCAATTACTCTTTCTGCAAAAATTCTTCCGAGCCTCAGCATAAAGTCTGCAATAAACATTGTACAGGATTTTAAAGCCTGCCAGTAATACACCGGCGAAATTTAGTTTTCCGCTGATAAAAAATCCGTCTGCAAAGCAGACGGATTTTTTTTATTCAACTGTGACAGATTTTGCAAGATTGCGGGGCTTGTCCGGATTGTTTCCGCGGTGGACAGCGCAGTAATATGCAAAAAGCTGGGCTGGAACTATTGAAAGCATCGGCTCAAAGAAATCTTCTGTGGATGGAATCCGCACAATTTCATCTGCGGCAGATTTGAAAGCATCGCTTTTGTCCTGTGTAATAACAAAAGTTGCTGCGCCGCGGCTTTTCACTTCAATGATATTGCTCGCAAGCTTTTCATAAAGCTCCGGGGCGGTGGCTATTGCAACAACAAGCGTATCTGTGTCAATAAGAGCAATAGGACCGTGCTTGAGCTCTCCGGCTGCAAAAGCTTCGCTGTGCATATAGCTTACTTCTTTCAGCTTGAGGGCACATTCCAGGCTGGTTGCGCTGTCATGCTGGCGGCCGACAAAAAACACTTTCTGCTTATTATAATTTTTGGAAACAAATCTCTGAATAGAAACTTTATCTTCAAGAATCTGCTGGAGTTTTTCAGGGACAGAATTCAGTTCAGAAAGGAAATGTCTGTAATCAGACACGGATATAGTTTCCTTTACGGCGGCAGTTTTCAGGGCAAGCAGAAAAAGACACATAAGCTGCGCCGTATAAGCCTTTGTTGAGGCAACTGCAATTTCTGGACCGGCCCAGGTGTAAATCACATCATCAGCCTCGCGGCTCACTGTAGAGCCGACACAGTTTGTAATTGCTGTAACGCGGACACCCCGCTGCTTGGCAAGACGCATTGCCGCCAAAGTATCAGCAGTTTCCCCTGACTGACTTATTACAATAAAAACATCATCCTTGCAAAGGATAGGATTTCTATAGCGGAATTCACTTGCCACATCCACAGAAACCGGAATACGGGCAAGCTGCTCAAATGCATATTTTGCAACCATTCCTGCATAGTATGCCGTTCCGCAGGCAACAATCACAATACGCTTTGCATCCTTCCAGTTTTTATCAAAGCAAATTTCATCAAATTTTATATCAGCTGGAACTCCATCTTCATAAACAAGGCGGGGGCGCATAGTGTCTGTAAGAACTTTTGGCTGCTCATGAATTTCCTTAAGCATAAAATGCTCATATCCGCCTTTTTCCGCGGAAGAAATATCCCAGTCAACATGAAACGGCTGTCTTATTATGCGGCTTCCATTTTCATCGAACAAATCAACATGATCCTTGTACAAAACCGCAATTTCATTCTGCTCAAGGAAACAGACATTGCGGGTATGCTCAAGAACAGCCGGAACATCGCTTGCAATGAAATTTTCATTTTCGCCGAGCCCCACAATAAGCGGACATTCCTTGCGGGCGGCAACAATTCTGTCAGGAAAATCCTTGCATATAACACCAAGCGCATAGCTTCCCTCAAGACGGTTCACTGCGGATTTTACAGCCTCAAAAATATCGAGCGACTCATTGTAATAGTAATTCACAAGATGAGCCACAACTTCACTGTCAGTTTCGCTTTTAAACACAATGCCTTCGCCCTGAAGCCAGTTCTTGAGCTTTATGTAATTCTCAATGATTCCATTATGAACCACTGCGATAGTTCCATTTTCATTCAGGTGCGGATGGGCATTTATGTCGCTAGGCTCTCCGTGTGTCGCCCACCTTGTATGGCCTATTCCCAGCGAGCCTTCTATTGTTTCGTCTGCTATTTTCTCTTCAAGAATTTTAAGAGCGCCTTTCACTTTGCGGACTAAAATATCCTGACCAGTAAAAACGGCAATTCCCGCGCTGTCATACCCACGGTACTCAAGCTTTTTCAGTGCATTCACCAAAACAGGTGTCGCATTCTTATTACCGATATATCCTACAATTCCACACATAGAGCCATTTTAATAAATTTCATATAAAATAAAAAGTAGAACATATAAAATTCGTAAAAATGCTGTATAGCACAAAGCTTTTATAATGCGTTATAATTATTTTTTTAGGAAAGCCGGATAAAATGAAAAAATTCCTTGTCTTTTTTGCAGTGCTAGTTTTCTCAGCAGCAATTTTTGCCGCCACATTAAAGGATGCGCAGGACAGAATTTCAGTTATCGAGGAATTCAAGACCGGCATTTCAAATGCGAGCGCAGACGGATTTTTTTCAGATGAAGAAAACCAGACTTTAAATCTTCTTTATCAGATTCTTGAGGGGGAAGAATACACTGCCACATCGCTTGACGGAGAAATCTCACTGCACATAGGCGAGTACAGTCTTCTTGAAACAAAATGGCCTGCCGAACTTGAAGGAAGCTTTTTCGACGGAAAAATAACTTACGAAAGAAGCATCGATATACTGTATTCCGATGCAATGGAAAAAAAATACATCCCCGAATCCGAGATGACCGAATACCAGCGGCGCAACTACGAATATTACATAAACGACTATGAAAGCCGGCTGCGCGCAGGGGAAAAATTTTTCTATGCGGAGCTCACATTCAAAGTGTCGCACTGGCAGGGGCCGGCGGAATACAGATTTGAACCTGTTGCGCTGAAAATATACAAGAATTCAAAAAGACCGCGCCCTATAATCACACTTGACGAAACCGACAGCAAGGAAATTTTCCAGGTTTCTGAAAGAAGGGAATTCAGAACAGCAAAACAGCTTGCAGAAAATTCCGCGCAGATAAAAAAAATCCTTAAAAACGAAAGCAAATCCGCCTCCCAGGAAAAAGAAAAAAAGAGAGCGAATTCTGAAAAGCAAAAAGGCCGCCGCGCATTTTATATAAGCGCAGAAACAGCAGCAGACAACCTGAATTTTTCTTTTTCAGAGCTGACTTCATATACAATAGAAAACATGTACGGAACGCTCTCCCTGGGGCTTGGAAAATTTATTTTTGCCGGAGTTTCCGCAGGAATTTCCCTTCCTTCTATCGGGGACGAAGAGCCTGCCATTTATTCGTTCGGAGGAAGCCTCGGGGCGAATTTCAACATCAAGGGTTTTCTGCGGCCATACGCGCATGTCGCCGCTCATGCACAGACAGATGACAGCGTTATCCTGAAGGCAGGAACCGGCATAGACCTGATACTTGGAAAATTCATGATGAACCTTGAATACAACTACAACCACAGAAACAACGTCCAGGCTTCGGAAGACGATTCACCTGAAAATTTCAGCTCATACACTGCTGGAATAGGATTCACTTGGTAGGCGGAAGAATTTCATTATGAAGGCACAAATCGCTTATGGGGCAATCCGCGCACCGGGGATTTCTTGCCGTGCAGACATAGCGGCCGTGGAGAATAAGCCAGTGATGGGCGTGCATCATAAATTCGGAAGGAATTCTCTCAAGCAGAGAACGCTCAACTTCAAGCGGAGTAGAGCCTTCCGCAAGACCGATTTTAGGACAGATTCTCAGAAGATGCGTGTCTACAGGCATGGTCGGCTGGTGATACACTACATTCAAAACAACATTTGCAGTTTTTCTTCCCACACCCGGCAAAGACTCCAGAACTTCCCTGGTGTCAGGAATTTCGGAGTTGAATTTTTCAACAAGAATCCGGCTCAGCTCAACAACGTGCCTTGCCTTGTTTCTGTATAGCCCGATTGACTTTATAAAATCCCGTATTTTTTCTTCCCCAAGCGAAAGCATCTGCTCCGGAGTGGAAGCCACCTTGTACAAAGGAGCCGTCGCCTTGTTGACAGCCTTGTCTGTTGTCTGGGCAGAAAGCACAACGCTGACTAAAAGACAAAAGGAATTCGGCGCAACAAGTTCAGAGGCAGGCGACGGATTATTCTTCTGGAAGCGGAGAAAAACTTCTGAAATCTTCTCCGCAGATAAAAGCTTCAAAGCTAGAATTCTCTTTTAAGCAGGCTTGCCTTGTCTGTCTGCTCCCACGGAAATTCTGAATTGCCAAAATGTCCGTATGAAGCTGTCCTGGAATAAATAGGCCGCTTAAGGTTGAAAGTTTTTGTTATTCCAGCAGGAGTGCAGTCAAAGACTTTTTTCACGGCTTGTGCAATCCGGGAATCTGGAACAATTCCGGTTCCAAACGTTTCCACCAGAATAGAAACAGGGAAAGGAACTCCAATAGCATAGGCAAGCTGAACTTCGCAACGCTCCGCCAAATCCGCGGCTACAATATTTTTTGCAATATACCTTGCCATATATGCGCCGGAACGGTCAACTTTGCTGGGATCCTTTCCGCTGAAGGCGCCGCCGCCGTGACGTCCCATTCCGCCGTATGTATCAACAATTATTTTCCGCCCGGTAAGTCCTGTGTCCCCGACAGGCCCGCCTATAACAAACTGTCCAGTAGGATTTATAAAATATTTTGTATCTGAATCCAAAAGCCCGGAAGAATCAAGCGTCGGCTTTATTATTTTTTCCATTACAGTTGATTTTATCTCTTCATGGCTTATACCCGCATCATGCTGCTGGCTTATAACAACAGTATCAATTCTGACCGGACGATGGCCTTCGTATTCAACTGTAACCTGGCTCTTTGAATCAGGGCGCATCCATGCAACCTCTCCGCTTTTTCTAAGCTCTGCTGAACGGCGCATGAGCCTGTGAGCAAACATAATCGGAGCCGGCATAAGCTCAGGAGTTTCCTTGCAGGCAAATCCGAACATCATTCCCTGATCTCCGGCTCCCTGCTGTCCCTTGAATTCCTCCAGGCCCTTTCCTATAACACCCTGGTTTATATCCGCTGACTGGGAATGTATCATATTAAGCACGGCCATTGAATTGCAGTCCAGACCATAATCCGGATTTGTGTAGCCGATTCTCTTTACAACATCATAGGCGACTTTCTGAACGTCTACATAGGCATTTGTGGAAAGTTCGCCGCCAATAAGGATAAGCGCCTGAGATGCAAAAGTTTCACACGCCACGTGGCTTTCCGGATCCTGACGAAGACATTCATCAAGAATTCCGTCTGAAATCTGGTCGCAAACTTTATCTGGATGGCCTTCGCCAACAGATTCCGAAGTAAAAAGACTGTGTTCTTTTAAGACAGCGCTCATGCAGAGCCTCCTGTTTAGCATGTTTCAGTTTCATATCGAAACTGTTTCCGCCTGCAATTTGGATAAATCAGCGGATACATAGATTTGACAAAGCCCCAAAAACGAATGTTCCCAAAGCTTTTTTTACACAGCGAAAAAGCCTTAGGCTTTCAGGCTGGATAATTCGTCCGTGCGAACGAACAGTTTTATAGAAAACTTTCCCTTAATATAATCAAAAGGAAAAAAACAAGCAATATACAGAAAACTGAATTTTCGCCGCAAAAAAAGTCATTGGAAACAGATTTCCAGAGATTTCTAAAAGTGAAACGTTTCACTTTTTCGTGTAAATAACCTTATTTTAACCAAATATTATTGAATTCATCTTAAATATTATATAATATATTTATATTGAAAAAAGAAAAAAAAGCATGTATGTGCGTTTTTTTCATCAGTGAAAATTATAGAAACTTTGGAAAACTTCAGTTCTCCGGGGCGCTTCTAAAAATGCGGTGTTTTAAGCTGTGTTGTTACAACCTCTTAAAATCCGCAGGAAAGTCTAAAAAATCATTTAAAATGAATTTTTAGATATTACCCTTGTATTTTTTTATAATAATTCCTTATTTTATTTAGGAGATTTGAAATGTCATTGAAAAAATCTTATTCAAAAGACAAAAAAATTTGCAACGTAACATTCTCTGTTTCCCAGGAAGCAGCACACGGCGCAGAAAAAGTTTCAATCGCAGGAGACTTCAATAGCTGGAGCAGCACTGAAACTCCGTTAAAGAAAGGCAAGGATGGCTCTTTCTCTGTAAAGATTCCGCTTGAAGCAGGAAAAGAATATCAGTTCCGTTATCTTCTTGACGGCAAGCACTGGGAAAATGACTGGGCCGCTGACAAGTATATTCCAGCTCCTTTCTCTCATACAGACAATTCTGTTGTAATCTGCTAAGCCGGCTGATTTTTTACAGAACTCACAAACTCCGCCTGGAATAAAAATTCGGGCGGAGTTTTTTATCCGCAATTCAAAAGAAACTTACACAGCGGCAAGGACAATAATTCCAAGACAAAACTGTGAGCGGGGCAACTTTATTGCCTTGAGGTTTTGCCAGCTATTTTTTATCTAACTCGAAATCAGGAGCATATAATTTTATACATCGGAGACTGCCCCGGAAGCAGCTCAAGTATATTTTTTTCGCAGGCAAGAACTTCAGAAGGCTCATGGGTTACATGAAGAAGAGTTGTTGTTCCCGTTTCCGCAATAGTTTCCAAAAGCCCCAGGATTTTTTCCCGGAAATTTTCATCCAGACCATGGCAAGGCTCATCAAGTATAAGCAGATGCGGAGATTTTACAGCAGCCCTAAGAATCAGAACAGCGCGCTGCTCTCCATAGCTCAGCGAAGCGAATGTTTCATTTTCACGCCCGGAAAAACCTGCAAGCCTGAGCCACGCTTTTGCCGCCGCAAGCTCAAAATCACTGGCAGGCTCATAAAGCCCGATGCTGTCCTTGAATCCGCTCACAATGACATTCTGAAGGCTCGTGCCTCCAACCATTCTGTACTCAACATGAAGCCTGTAGCTTACAATTCCAAGATGCTTTTTTATATCCCAGATTGATTCCCCCGAGCCGCGCCGCTTTCCGAACAAAAAAATTTTCTCGCGGAAAACCTGCATATTGTCGCCCGTTATAAGCTCCATTATAGTTGTCTTTCCTGAACCGTTGGGGCCGCGCACAAGAAAATGCTGGCCTTTTTTCACTTCCCAGCTGAGATTTTCAAGAACATTGATTCCGTCCCAGCCCACATTCACATCCTCAAAGCGCACAAGACTTTCAGGAACACAGGATAACGGGCTTGAATCAAGAGCCGCGCTGTTTTCTGCCCTGATACGCTTCAGCTCGCAAAGAAATTCCTCCATTTCCTTTTTGCGCACAGCATTTTTTTCTTCAGCCTGAAGTGAAAGCCGCTTTTCATAATCACTGCGCGTTCCCTGAAAGGAAATTCGCCTGCCGGAAAATTCAAGCACCCTGTTTATCTGCTCCGGAATTTCGCTGAAACGCTCCATGCACAAAATTATGCCGGGAAATTCTCCGCCGGAATTTTCCGACTGCCGTTTCAAGAGCATATTGAAAAATTCCATTAGAATATTCCTTGAAACGGAATCAAGCCCCGCAAACGGATCGCTGAGAATAATCAGCTTGGCTCCAGACAAAAGCGAGCGGCATAAAAGAGTGCGCCGGATTTCTCCAGTCGACATAAAGCGAAGTCCCCGGTCAAGAATTTTTTCAACGCCGCACAGCTTGACCTGCGCAAAAGATTCAAGACGGTATGCATCCTTTGGAAGAGGATCTGACTTTTTTTTGGGGCCGCCGATTACTTCATATATATATTCACGGCCGGTTCTTCCGATGTCTATCTTGTCCATGTACTCGCTTTCATCCCGGGCGCGCTCCTCCTCTATGAGCCTTGCAGCTTCCTCAAGGGAAACAACCGCCGTTCTGCCTGAAAATTCAGAATGAAATTTTCCTTCCTGTCCCGGACAAATTTCAAGCGAGCCTGACATTGCCTTTATAAAATCTTCTTTTCCGCTGCCGTTAGAACCTATAACAAGCCATGTTTCTGAACTCTTCATTGTCCAGTCAAGACCTGAAAGAAGCACATCCTGGCCTTTTTTTACCTGACAGCCGCGCATACAAATCAAATCTTTTTCCATAAACATCTCCTGTCAATACAAGTTTTAGTGTTTTTCTGGCTGAAAGCGAAGCCGCCGTCAGTGAAAAACTTTGTACCCTGAAGACTGAAGAATCCTGTCGACTGCAAGCCGCATCCTTCTTGCAGCTCCAGCCGCCGGAACCTTCGCCTTTTGTATAAATCCAATATCGTAGAACCCAAGAGCATTTCCTGCGCTGTGGGAAACAAAGCCTTCCCTGTACGGCCCGTTTTCAAGGACAATCTGGGGAACAAGCCCTATTCCAAGTCCAAGGGCGGCAAGAGCCATCACGGCTTCATTTCCTTCCGTTTCTGCGGCAATTTCGGGGCGGACATTCCGGCTCTTTATCCATGAGTCAAACCTGCGGCGCGCAAGACCGGCTTTGGGCAGAATAAGAGGCACCGTGGAAACAATATCCTGCGGACTTCCCTGCACATCAACATACGGACTGTTCACGGCGGCGGCAAAAACCAGCGGACTTCTACAGACAGAAATACAGTTAAAAAACATCGAGCGGTTATCAGGGATAGCTGCGACTGCAATTTCCGCGCGCCCTTCCCGAACCGCACAGACAGCTCCAGCCGGATCGCCTGTTTCAACGGAAAGATGAACCAGAGGATATTCCGCGGAAAGACGCTTTATAAACGGAGGCATTATCGTGTAGCAGGCCGTAACACTCGCATAGACATGGAGCGTTCCGCAAACAGTATCAGTGCAGCTTGAAAATTCATTCTCAAGATTTTCTTTTTCCTTTATGCACCTTGAAGCAAAGGCGAGAAAGGCTTTTCCCTTTTCAGTAAGAAGAACCTCTTTTCTGCTCCTGTCAAAAAGCTCAGCTCCGGCTTCATCTTCAAGCCGCGAAATAAGTCTGCTGAGAGCTGACGGGCTTAAATTTATCTCGCTGGCAGCCTGTGAAAAATGAAGATTCCTTGCAACAGAAACAAATGCCTTGAGCTCAAAAAAATCCATTTATTCACTATAAAAATTTTTTGTTTTTTAGTCGATAATTTTAAGGAATAAATTTGGAAAATCTTTAAGAAGCTTTAAGGATTATGGAATTTTTAGAGTTATTTCGGAAACTTCTGTTTTTCGGGATTTCCTTATCACAATCAAAACCGTCTGCGGATTCAATGCGGACGGAGGCACTGAAATATTCTTGGGTGCCATTGCAAATCTTTGGGGGATTTTATGAAAAAAACTGTCTTTTTTGCGGCGGCTGTTCTTGCAGCTTTTCCAGCTTTTTCCAAAGCGGAGTCAACAGGATTCATTCCGGCTGGAAATGTCAGCTCGTACACAAAGACAATTTATTCTGTAACTTCAAAATTCGGAGATTATTTCCGCTCCGTTTCAGAAAAGGAAGTGCACACATTCAAAAACGGCAGGGAAACAGAATACAGCCTTTTCAATGCAAAAGATGAGCTTACAACAAAAATCACATTTTCCTATGACGGAAAAAAAATTGCAGAAATGATTTATTCCGACACCGCAACTTCCTCCGAGCTGAAAACCACATTTGAATACGGAGAAGATTCAAAGCTCAAGTCTGAAACCGTAAAAGATGCCGGCGGAAATCTTGACTCAAAGACAATCTACAAATATGACGGCGAAAAATGCACCGAAAGCTATTATGACAAAGACGGAAAACTGTTCATGCGCACAATCCAAACAATCAAAGTCGGCGGCAACGGAATTCCAGAGGAAGAAATCCAGTACAACGGAGACGGAACATTCGCTCTTGCCCGCAAATACACATATTCAGACACAGGAAAAATTGCCGAAGTAAAAACTCTGGACGAAAATGAAAACTGCCAGAAGAAAATTGTATTCCGCTATGACACCAGCGATTTCCTTACAGAAATTCAGGTGTACAATGAAAACGGAAAAATCACCGAGCGCAGAATTTACAAGAACGACTCCCTTGGAAACCCTGTAAGAATAAGCTACTATGATGTTGCGGAAAAATTCGGAACAACAGTAAACGAGCTTTCGCGCATCGAAGACTTTTCATACAGCAACTAGACAGAAAGTGCCGGAAAAACAAACCGCTGCGAAACAAGTTTTAAACAGCGAGCCTTTGAAAAAATTAAAGCGTGTTTTCAGAGGCTCCCTTTAATTTTCGCAGCTACATTCACCGCCGCAACCGCAACCGCAGCCTTCATCCGAACAATCTCCGCCACAGCCGCCGCAATTTCCACCGCAGCCGCAAGAAGGCGGATTCAGTTCTTCCTCTGTCGCATTGCGGACAGCCACAACCTGAACATCAAAATGGAGCTTTTCACCGGCAAGCTCATGGTTTGCATCAACAGTTACCTTGTCGCCGTTTATGGCTGTGACACGCACAATTCTAGGGCCGGCCGCTGTCATTGCCTGAAATGCCATTCCGATTTCCACAGGCGCGCCGTCTTCAAAATTCGAGCGGTCAACTTCAGCAACAAGCTCTTTTCTGTATTCTCCGTATCCCTCAGAAGGCTCAATCACAGCACTGAATTTGTCGCCGGGATTTTTTCCTTCAAGGCATTTTTCAAGACCTGAAATAAGATAGCCGCGGCCGTGAACATAGTCCAGCGTTTCTTCCATGGAAGAATCAAGAATTTCGCCCTTGTCATTTTTCAGCGTGTAATATATAGAAACATATTTATTGTTTTCAACAGTCATCGCCTAGTCCTGCACAACTTCTGATATTTCCGGACAGGTTTCCTTAAGATACCGCTCGATTCCCATTTTCAAAGTCATTGTTGCCATAGGGCATGAACCGCAGGCTCCTGTAAGCTTCAAGTGAACTTTGTTTTCATCATCAATCTGAATAAATTCCATATCGCCTCCGTCTGCATTAAGCTGCGGGCGAAACGCATCAAGTGTTTCCTTCACTTTTTCAACAAGAGCTTCGTCTGCCATTTTCAACCTCTGAAAATATGATTTTGCTAAAGGGAATCCCGAAAAATCGTCACAAGCGAATCTCCGAGAACGTCCTAAAGATACAAAATTTAAAAGAAATATTCAATGACACCCAGAAATAAGGCTTTTGAAAAAATTCCGCTGAATACAAAATTCATTACGCCATACATTCAAGCTTGCTGTTGATTTCAAAAATCTTCATGTGAAGATAATGATCCGCGGCGATTTTTTCCATGACACCAAGCGGAATTCCCTCCGAGTCCACAATCGGAATTGAATCAGTGTCCATGTCGCTGAATTTCTTATAAACATCAGGGAGAAAATCCTCCGGGCGGCATGTGCAGACGGGCTTGTCCATTATGTCGACCGCAAGAAGCGTATCTGCAAATTCGCCTATGACAAGCGTTTCCTTAAGATGCTCAAGCGTTATTATCCCCGCAAGTTTTCCTGTTTCAGAGGAGGAAACCGCAAACGACTGGTTATGGTGCGTTTCAAATTTTGTGAGGATGCTGCATATTTTTTCAGTGTCTTTTACAACTGCAAAGCTTTCACGGCTGCACAGCTTTTCGCTTCCCCATGAAACTTCATCCACGCGCGAGGACTTTAAAATATCTTCTTCGGTTACGGCAAGACCCACTTCACCGGCTTTTGTAACTCCATGCTTTACGCACACAGGCCCGACAAGCTGGACTATGAAAGTTGTGGCTGTAATTATAAGCACAATCGAAGGGCCTATGGAATTTTCAAAGTCACTGCTGGCCGCAATGCTCAGACCGATTGCAACACCGGCCTGGCTTAAAAGACACCACGGCAGAAAATCATGCACTGTCTTGGGAGCCTTCGTTATTCTGGCGCCAAGCCTGGCTCCAAAAGTTTTTCCTATTGTTCTTCCGGCAACATAGATAACCGCAAGAATTCCAAGAACGGGGGTAACAACCCAGATATTAAGCTTTGCGCCCACAAGCACAAAAAACAGAACATAAATCGGCGGCGTGAATTTTTCCACAAGAGTGAATATCGGGCGGGTTTTTACAGGCGCGAAATTCACCATAAAAAAGCCCAGCGACATTGCGGCAAGAATATTGTCCAGCCCAAGAATCACACAGACCCCGGTGGAAAGAAAAATGCCGCCAAGCCCGAACGAAAGCACACGGCCTTCGTCCTTCATTAAATTTCTTACGGAAAAAGCTACAACTGCGCCAAAGACACCGCCTATAAGCACAGAGCCGAATATATCCTTTGCAATACACAGCATCTGCGCGCCAAAAGACTGCCCCTGTCCACCGAGCAGCGGAGAAACCACAGTCGATGCAACCGCATACAAAATCAGGGCAACAGCATCGTCCATCGCGACAATTCCAAGAGTTGTAGTGGTAAGAGGACCGCGCGTTCTGTATTCCTTGAGCACATCGGTTGTTGCGGCCGGAGCTGTGGCAGCGCAAATCGCACCCAGAACCAGCCCGAACGAAACCGCAGTCTTAAAGTCCTTCATAAAAGTATATGCGACAAAAGAAACAAGAAAAAAAACCACAAAAAACGGAGTTATTGATTCGCCTATCAAAATGCCGACAAACTGCCTGCCGTATTTTTTTATGCTGTCTATCTTCAGCTCCGCACCAATTAAAAAGCCGATAAGAGAAAGAGCCACCGTATTCACAGGGCTGAGGGCAATTATTGTTTCAAGACGAAGAATCTGAAAGCCGGAAGAACCTATCAGAATTCCCATGACGATATAGCCGACCACCTGCGGAATTTTCAGCTTCTGGAAAATGCGTCCTCCGAGCGCGCCGAAAAACATAATGATTCCAAGCAGAAGCACAAACTGCGTTCCCTGCAGCCGTGAAAAATGAAATACCTGCGGAAGAACCTGGGCAAGCGGGTCAGACATAATATTATCTCCGTCTTAAAGCTATCTAAATTACAGACATTCTAGTTTTATTTCATGATTTCTTCAACAACCTCTGCTATGCTCAAATCGTAGTAAAGATATCCGTACATTGCCGCCGCGGAAACAACCTTCCTGCCATATTCCCTTGTTTCTGAAAAAGGAATCGCCTCCAGAAATAAATCGCTCGGAAGGGAAGAAGTGCCAAATTCAAGAGCTGCGCTTTTTACCCATGAGCGGACTCTTGAAATTCCGCCGTTATAAGAAAAAACCGCAAGCATGGAAGAACCGTCAAGCCGCCGCCGTAGCTCCTCAAGATAAAAAGACCCGAACCTTATGCTGGTAGCCGCATCCGTCAAATCATACTGCGCCACCTTGAGCTTGCGCGCAACATCCGCGGCTGTTCCGTCCATAAGCTGCGTAAGCCCCTTTGCGCCTGCGCTGCTTTTTGCCTCAGGATAAAAAAAACTTTCGCTTCTTATAAGGGCATACAAAAGATACTCAGGCTGGGAAAAATCCCTGCACGACTTTTCAACATCTTCACGGAAATACCGCGGAAATGCAAGCTCCAGAAGGCTTGTGCTAAAATCCCTGTCCCGGGAAAAAAGCCGGCGGGATGCGATGCGAATGCTCTGCTGTTCTTTTCCGCACCGGCTCAGGAAATCCGCGATTTTTTCCGCGCAGTCCATTCCGATTTTATCCTGAAGCCTCTGATATTCTGAATACAAATTTTCCTTCAGCCCGAATTCCGCATAGCCAAGCAAAAGCCTTTCAGCCTCTGGATCTGGAGCAAAAGAATTTTTGTTTCCCGCTGAAAAAACAGCCGCCGCTTCGCCAGAACTGTCCAGCCCAAGACTTTTTACAGCAAGAAAACGGTAGTAAATATCGCTTCCGCCGTGCAATGCCCGCTCGAACATTTTTCTTTCTTCCGCCGAAGAATCAGAAAGCTTTATGAATTTTTCCTGTATGAGCCGCGCTGAAATATACGAAAACTTGGCGCAGATTTCAGGGCTTGCTTTTCCGTAAATCAAATCCGCGGTTTTAAAAAAATCATCCCAGGCATGCAGGGAAAGCAGGCGCACTGAAAGCGTTTCAAAAAAATCATCGAAGTACGAAGGATTTTTCCAGGAATCTCTGTAATTCCCGATGGCATCTATTGTCCGGGGAATTGAAATTTTCATCTGGCAGTTAAGGTAATACCAAAGCGCATTGTCAAACTGACCGTCAGCAGAAGCTTCCTGCATCGCAGATTCAAACCGGGAAAGCGCGCGTATTCTGTATCTGTCGGCCTTATCATAAAGCCTCCCAGAATAAAAATCAGCATAAAAGCGACATTCAGCCGGCAGAGAATTCCTCAGGGAATCAAGATATGCCGCATCTGAAAAAAAATCAGGCGAGCTGTACAGAAAAGCCTTTCCCGTGTCGCTCATCACCTGCGGCAAAAAAAAGTCCCTGTTTTTTAAAACAGCCTTTGCCACAGAATATGCGGCGGCATAGTTTTTATTGAAGACATCCGCTCTCAGCTGAAGAACATGGGCCTTGTCTGTTTCAGCGGGCGAAAATGTCTCGCAGAAAAGCCTGTAATGAAAATTCTGAAAACTCCGGGAAGTGCACCACTCAAAAAATTCAGAGTCAAACCTGGAATCATTTTTTTTATGCATGGAAAAAAGCCTGTAGTACACGCTTTCATTCGGAGAAGTTTTTACATCGATTTTATCTGTTAGCCGGACAATGCGCGCATATTCTCCGCCGCGGAAAAGTTCACGCAGAGCCGCAAGAAGACTCTCGTCATCGGGAAACTTCTGGTAGAGGGCGCAGCTTCTGGCTATTCGCTCCTGGACATTTCCAATTCCGCACAAGGCTTCCATTGCACGCCGGGAAACCAGCGGAGAAGCTTTTTTTTCCGCCTGCTGCAAAAGAAATTCTGCCCGGCGCTCATTTTTGCTTTCAAGGGAAAGAAGCCCCATAAAGTACGCAGAGTCATGCCCGTATTTTTTCTGAAGGGAATTTCCTTGTGCGCAGCTGAATCCCGCAAGCCCGGCAAGAGCCACAAGAAAGCCAGCAAACGCAAAGCGGCGCAGAAAATTTCCCCTTCCCTTTTCCGAAGAAAAAAAACAGGAAGCGGAATTTTCAGCGCAAATAGAAAGATCATTTTTTTTCATCAATAATATAAAAAACCAGGATGCAAAAAATTACTCAGAAGGAATAAGAATCCACTTTCCTGAAATAATCCGGTCAGGATTCCGTATGCCGTTGTAGTCCGCAATACGCTTATATTTCCACGGAGTTTTATAGTAAGCTGTTGAAATATCCCAGAGTGTATCGCCCCAAACAATCTTGTAGCGGATATCTTTCACCGGCTCGGGAGAAGGAGCTGGCGGCTCGGGAATAACAGCGGCAGGAGTTTCCGCCACAACAATTTCGTCCTCTTTTGCAGGAAGCGGCTCCGGGAAAATTTCCACAGGCGGCTCCTGTGACACAGGCTCTTCATCAACCGGGAATTCCTGCTCCTGAAGCTCATTTTCAGCGTGCTGGCTTGCCAGAATATTCAGCCTGGACGGAATCACAAAAAGCACAAGCAATGCCGCAATGACACAGATAATAGCGCAGACTACGCAGATTATAACAGGCGCCTTGGTTTTTCTTTTTATTTCATCTTCCTCGCTGTACGAAGACAAAGTGCCGTCCATTGTTTCCTTGTCATAAAGGTTGCTGAACATGCTTGTGTTCGGCTGAAACGTAGGGTCCTTGGGCTGCTCATCAATTTCAGGGGTAGAATCCTCAGGGAAAGAAAAATCCTCATCGGAAGAAAGGCTTTCTGTTTCCGTGCTGTCAAAATCAGGAATTTCAAAATCAGTGTCATCAAAGGAGGGCGTTTCATTTTCTTCCACAGAAAGCGAGGCGGTGTCAAAATTCAAATCGTCCGTATCAGCCACTGATTCCGTTTCATCAAAATCAGGAAGCCCCGTTATTTCATCTGGCTGAGTGTCAGAAATTTCCGGCTGAATTTCCGCGTCCGTTTCCGGCATCTGCTCCGGCACATCGGTTTCGAAGGCTGAAAAATCATCTGAAGCCTGCTCGGTGTTTTCTTCGGCGGCAAACTCCGGAAGCTTCAGGCTGTCCTCTCCGAAAATTTCCTTGTCAGCATCCGGCTCTTCCTCCTGAGTTTTTTCTGCGGAAGGGCTGTTCAAATCATCAAAATGAAAATCGTCGTCCGCAGATTTTTTTGCCTGGGCCGAAACAAAATCCTCCAGGCCTGCATTGGCAAGATCTTCATCTGAAATAGTAACGGGAATATCAGAGTCAGCTTCGTCCAGATGCGTCCGGGAAGCAAGCTTGACCTGAATTTCACTTTTTTTGCCTGTTTCAAGGTCGCGAATTTCAGCGGAAAGCTCATTGTTTTCATCCACATCGATTGCAAGGCAAAGTGTCGGCTCGCCATTCTGATGAGGATTCAGGTTTTCAATTTCAAGTGTATCAACGTACTCTGCGCCTTCGAGTGATCCGGTTTCTGTTCTATATACATCCACCTGCACTTTTGTCTGGTTGTCCATGACCGTTGTCAAGTCAATCGTTTTCTTTTCAGGATTGCCTTCCTCCAAAAGCGGATAGAAAGTTCCGTCTGCAAGCTTTATTCCAATAGACTTCATAATTCGCCCTCTACGTAAAAAAATTCCCTTTCTTGAATTTCGGAAGAAATCAGGCGGATGTTTAGAAAAACACTGAGCGAGCCGGATTTCAAAAGCCAAAGTTTTTTCAGCCTCCATGTTTTTCTCATTGTAAAATTCGGCAAATCATGTTACTGTAAAAAGATACAAAAGGGAACACGCGGGCGAACTGCAAATTCCCCGGGGAAGCTGTGAGCTTTCCTAGTTTTCGGAGTTACAATGTCAAAAAAAATGGTCATGGGCAACGAAGCCATTGCGCTGGGTGCATTGTGCGCTGGAGTCAATGTGATTTCAGGCTATCCCGGAACGCCTTCGTCAGAGATAATAGAATTCGCCGCCAGACACGCAAAGCAGACGGGCGCATACATAGAATGGTCGGTAAATGAAAAGGCAGCTCTTGAAGTTGCCGCCGGAGCTTCTTTTGCAGGAGCGCGCACGCTGGTTACAATGAAGCAGGTTGGCCTGAATGTGGCAGGAGATCCCGCGATGTGTCTGTCCTATGTTGGCGTAAAGGGCGGAATGGTGATTGTAAGCGCAGACGACCCCGGCCCGATCAGCTCGCAGACAGAGCAGGATTCCCGGATGTACGGTTCGTTTTCAAAAATTCCCGTGCTTGACCCTAGCACCCCGGAAGAAGCTTTTGAGATGATTCAGGCGGCTTTTGAGCTTTCCGAAAAATACACCACTCCGGTTCTTCTCCGCCCGACAACAAGAGTTGACCACGGATATGCCAGCATGGAATTCCCGGAGCTTCCGAAGGCAAGAAAAATCGAGGGCTTTCAAAAAGACACCGCCAGATGGGTTATTTTTCCGCGCACATCGTTTATGAACCACCGCCGGATTTTTGAGCGCAACGAATTCATTCTTCCAAAGGAATTTTCAAAGAGCACATTCAACCGCATAGAAAATAAAATTCAGGGCGCAAAAAAAGGAATTGCGGCAGGCGGCGTGAGCTGGTGCTATGTAAAGGAAGCTCTGAAAATTCTCGGGGCAGAAAATATTCCCCTGCTGAAAATCGGTACGCCTTATCCGTTCCCTGCTGACATTGCGCAGGAATTTTTGGAAGCCGCAGAGGAAATTCTTGTCATTGAAGAGCTTGACCCTGTTATTGAAAGCGAGCTTGAGAAACTCTGCGGAAAAAAACATCTTCCAAACAAAATCACCGGAAAATTCGCAAAAAAAGTTCCAGAGGCAGGAGAATTTTCCGTGGAAATCACAAAAAAATGCATTGCGGAATTTCTGGATCTTGAGCTGGAGGAAGACACAGTTTCGCCTCCCCAGCTTCCGGTGCGCCCTCCTGTTTTATGCGCCGGCTGTCCTCACCGCGCAAGCTTCTATGCAGTAAAGCAGGCAACAAAAAAACTTAAGACCGTCTACTGCGGAGACATCGGCTGCTACACGCTCGGAAACGCCAAGCCGCTTGATATGTGCGACACCTGTCTTTGCATGGGAGCGGACATAACCATGGCGCAGGGTTTTTTCCACGCGGAAAACGACAGGCACTGCTTTTCGTTTATCGGGGATTCCACTTTCTTTGCCTCAGGAATTCCGGGAGTTGTCAATGCGGTTTATAATCAGGCAAAGCAGACTATCTGTATTCTGGACAACTCTACAACAGCAATGACAGGACACCAGCCGCACCCCGGCACAGGCATTACCATGATGGGAGAAATCTGCGGAAAAATCAGCATAGAAAAAATTCTTTCCGCCATAGGAGTTGAGCCTGTAATCACGGTAAATCCGTTCGACCTGAAGCAAAGCATAGAGGCAATAAAAAAATGCGACGAACACGAAGGAGTCAGCGCAGTGATTTTCAAGTCGCCGTGCATTGCCCTTCTGCACAAGGAAGAATTCAAGGAATTCAGAAAGCCAGCTCTCTGCGTTGAAAACACCAAATGCATAGGATGCAGAAAATGTCTGAATGAAATCGGATGTCCTGCGCTCGCCTTTAAAGACGGAAAGGCTGCAATCGACTCTTCGCTTTGCACGGGCTGCTCGCTGTGCTCCCAGATATGTCCGGTGGCGGCAATTCAACAGGGCGCCTGATTCCAAAAACAACAGGGTAAAAAAATGAGTATAAATATTTTGATATGCGGAATAGGAGGACAGGGAACTGTTCTTGCGGCAAAGCTTCTTGACCAGGCCGCGCTTCTTGGAGGGCTTACCGTACATTCGGCGGAAACAATCGGAATGGCGCAGCGCGGAGGCTCGGTTGTAAGCCATGTGAGAATCGGGGAAGACTGCTGGTCGCCGCTGATTCCATTCGGACAGGCAGACATGATTATCGCCTTTGAAATGACAGAGGCCGCAAGAAATATCCGCTACCTGAAAAAAAACGGCACGATGATAGTAAACAGCCATATTGCGACAGGAGCAGAAAATTCAGGCGGCTTAGACATTCTGGAATTTCTTGAAAAAAACTGCGCCTCGCTTCACATAGTGGACTCAAAGAAAATATGCGCGGAGCTGGGCACTCCTAAGGTTGCAAACACAGTGCTTTTGGGAGCGGCACTTTCGCACGGAATAGAAGGAATAAACATGCAGAGCGCAATCGAAGCTGTAAGAACTACAGTAAAGCCTGCGCTGGCAGAAATAAACATAAAGGCCCTGGAAAAAGGCTTTGGAGGAAAATCATGAAACTAAACGAACAGCAGCTGGCTCAGGTGGACAGGCAGATAAAACGGCTTGTGGCAGGCGAAAGCTATTACGGAAAAATTCTAAGAGAGCACAACATCAGCGGAGTATCAAGCCAGGAGGAATTCGAAGCCCTGCCTTTTTCCAGCAAGGATGACTTGCGCAATGCATATCCCCTTGGAATTCAGGCCGTTCCTGACGAAGAAATTGTAAGGATACACTCATCCTCAGGAACAACAGGAAAGCCCGTCATCATTCCCTACACTGCAAAGGATGTTGACGACTGGGCGATTATGTTTGCCCGCTGCTATGAAACCGCAGGAATCACAAAGAGCGACAGAATTCAAATTACACCGGGCTACGGACTATGGACAGCCGGAATAGGATTTCAGGCAGGCTGCGAAAAGCTCGGGGCAATGGCAATTCCAATGGGGCCAGGAAACACAGAAAAGCAGCTTCAGATGATGCAGGACTTGAAGTCAACAGTCATCACGGCTACTTCATCCTATGCGCTTCTTCTCGCCGAAGAAATCAACAGGCGCGGACTGAAAGACAAAATACATCTCAAAAAAGGCATCTTTGGATCAGAGCGGTGGTCGCAGAAAATGCGCGCATACATCAAGGAAGAGCTTGGAATAGAACTTTATGATATTTACGGGCTTACTGAAATTTACGGCCCCGGAATCGGAATCAGCTGCGGAAAGGAAGGCGGAATTCATTACTGGGACGACTACATTTATATAGAAATAATCGACCCCAAAACAGGAAAAAATGTGCCGGACGGAGAAGAGGGCGAAATCGTAATCACAACACTCGTAAAGGAAGGCGCTCCGCTTTTACGCTTCCGGACGCATGACATTTCAAGAATCATACCTGAGCCGTGCAGCTGCAAAAGCCGCTACCCGAGAATCGACATGATAAAAGGCAGAAGCGACGATATGTTCAAGGTTCACGGCGTGAATATGTTCCCGAGCCAGGTTGAAGAGCTGCTCCAAAATGTAGACGGCGTTTCAAGCGAATATTCCATAGCCATTGCGCATGATGACGGAGCAAACAAGGATGTCATGATTCTGACTGCGGAAGCGGAAGGACGGGTCAGCTTTGAAGACACCGCAAAAAAAATCGGCGAGCTGTTCAAGTCAAAAATCGGTGTAACACCAAAAATCACAATAGTGCCGGTTGGAACTCTTCCACGAAGCGAAAAGAAAACGAAGCGTGTGACAGACTACCGTGACAACTGAGCCAAATTTGCAACAAGTTGAATAAACTGCTAAAATGAGGGGCACTCTGAAAAGCGAAAATTTTCAGAGGTTCCCAAAAAAATTATTCTGGAGAAATTATGAGCGACAAAAAAGATTTATGTCCGTGCGGCTCAGGAAAAACATACGCTGACTGCTGCGAAAAAATCATCAAGGGAATTGAAAAGGCAAAAACAGCGGAACAGCTTATGAGGGCGCGCTACACTTCCTATGTCAAGCACGAAATTGACTTTATTATCAACAGCTGCGAGAAAAACGAAAAAATAGCGGAAATTGACCGCAAGGCAACAGAAGACTGGAGCAACAAAAGCACCTGGCACGGTCTAAAAATTTTGCGCACCGAAAAGGGAACTGAAAGCGACACAGAAGGCATAGTGGAATTTGAGGCGGAATACACATCCAACGGAATGCATGATATCCACCATGAAATCGGCGGCTTCAAAAAAATCAACGACGAATGGTTCTACAGCGAAGGACTTTTGCGCCCCACAACTGTAGTCCGCGAGGGAAGAAAAATCGGACGCAACGAGCCATGCCCCTGCGGAAGCGGAAAAAAATATAAAAACTGCTGCGGAAAAAACTAAGGCTTTCTGAGTTATGAGGCTGTAAAATTCATACAGCCCCGTTCCCTAAAGCCGCATAAAAACAGGATTCTATGTCAAAAGCTATATATACAGGCTTCCATGCCGTGGAAGAAAAAATCCGGCTGTACTCAGATTCAAAGCCAAAGGAAATCAGTCTTCAGGTTTACTACTCAAAGCCAGGGCCAAGAGTAAAAAAAATACTTTCACTTGCAAAGGAAGCCGGGTTTGAGACATTTTCCGTGGATGAAAAAAAACTTGACTCAATGACAGCTCAGCTTCCTGAATCCGCCCGAAGCCACCGTGGAATTGTCCTTTTGGTTGAAGGCGAAACAGAAAGCTCAGACTGCCATGTCCAGCTGGAGCAGTGGATTTCAGAATGTCCAGGCCGCGCTGTTGTAATTGTCCTTGACAGCATCACAGATCCGCACAATGTGGGGGCAATCATCCGCTCATGCGATCAGTTCGGGGCAAGCCTCATGGTGATTCCAGACCACAGAAGCGCGGATATTGGCTCCAACGAAACAATCGCGCGAACCAGCGCAGGGGCGGTTTCCTGGGTCAAAGTTGCAAAAGTTCCGAATCTTGTCAGAGCCGTGCAGATTTTAAAGGCATCGGGCTTCTGGATTTACGGAGCAGACGCCGGCGGTGAAAGCATTTCAAAAATCCGTTTCCCGGAAAAAACATGCATCATCATGGGCAGCGAAGGAAGCGGAATCGCAAGGCTCCTGGGAGAACAGTGCGACTCCATTGTTTCTATTCCAACGTGCGGAAAAATAGACAGCCTCAATGTTTCAGTTGCCGCAGGTGTGCTGCTCTATGAAGTGCACAGGCAAAGCATAGAATCCCTGTAGCCTAAGCCAGCATCACAAGCCCTCTGCCTCTCATAAAGCGGAGGATTTTCATTGCGCCGGGGTTTTCCCTCAGAAAATTTTCCATGCGCTCGCTGCTGAATTCCAAGGGTGAAAGCATAGAAAGCGCCTGGCAGAATTCAGACTTCTCCCGGGAAGAAAAATCCGTCTGAACAGAATAGTCCTCCTGCATGTAATTCCACATCAAAGTGCCGTCCGAAAACACAGTTTTTCCTGCAAGCCAGAATAATTTTTTTATATCAAGCGGAAGATTCCATTCCTGGTTTCTCCGGCGCTCGTAACGCTCAATCGATTTTTCAATCAGATTCCGGGGAATGTCAGGATGGGGAACTTTAAAATCAAACCATTTTTCCACCGGAACTTCTATTTTTTCTCCGCGCATCCAGCACTGGACAGCCGAATTCAATCCCTGCCCGAATTTGGCAGACTTTTCCTCTCCCTCAAAATGAAGACCGTTCTGCGCAAACATTCCGGAATTTTCCAGGGCAGAAGGTTTCAGGCTGCGGTGTTCTCCGTTTTTCCATTCGCTGTAAATTCTTGAATGTCTTGTCAAAACAAACTTGTGCCAGAAGCAGGAATCCAAAAGCCCGGCGGAAAAAAACTGCCGCAGAGTTTCCATTGAATTCAGAGTGTCCTGATCATTTTCCCCAAAGTAACCGTAAATCATGTAGGCATGAACCAGAACGCCGGCTTCCTTAAAAGCACAGCACGCGCTCACAATCGAATCAAGATCAGTTCCCTTGCTTATGCTGTCAAGCCCTGAGCCGGTCGCAATTTCTATTCCGGCTGAAACACCGATAAGTCCGCCGTAAGAAAGAAATTCCGCCATATCGCGCGAGTAGAGCTTTTCAAAACGCACATTTCCCCAGTAGGAAAATCCCGCGGAAGATTTTATGTTCAGCCTTGAAAATTCCACCATTGCAGAAGGCGGCATCGCTTCATCCACAAAATGAATTCCACGGACACCTGTTTTTTCAGATTGAATTTTAAGACCGCTGAAAAGCCTGGCTGTCTGAACCGGACGGAAAGCTGCCACATAGTCAAGGGACACATCGCAAAATGCGCACTTGTGCCAGTAGCATCCGTGCGCAAGATAAGCCTTCATCCATGCGCCGTCCGACCACAAACGCTGCATTGGATTGCTGTCATCGGAAACTCTCGGGTAGGCTGAAAAGTCCGTTTCTGAATAATCGGGAACAGTCAGGGCGGTCTGCTCGTTTTCAAATTTCTCATAAAGCTCGGAAGACAGAAGCGGCTCGATTACTTTTGAGCCTGTAAAAATTCTCATCTTATAAATTTTGTCTTCCCCTGAAAAATCTCCGCCGGAAAATCTGTCAAAAAAATTCTTGTACGAGCCGTAGCCCCTGTCATAGCTTATTGCATCCGCATACCTGGAAAAATCAGGATTTCTGAATTCCCTGAGCTCCGTGTTCACAAAGCCGCCGCCAAGACAGATAAAAACTTTTCCGCCGTATTTTTTTTTGAGAAATCTGGCTGTAAAAAGCGCCGGCACAAAAGTTCCGCCAAAAGGAACTGAAATGCAAACGAGCGTTTTGCTGTTTTTTTCAATGCCGGTTTCTGAAATCGAATTTTCCAGGACATCAAGATAAAAATGCTCAAGAACAGGAGAATCAAGCCCGGCTTCAATCTGCGCAAAAGAAGCCCCCTCGGCCGAAATGCTTTCCGCATAGCGAACAAGCGAAAAATTGCTATCGAACACAACCGAAATATAATCCGCCAAATCCTCGAGCGCAAGGCTTGCAAGATTTCTGGCATGGTCGGCTGTCAGGAATTCACCGAGATTGTCGATGTAATTTTCCATGCGGTTTCCGCGCGGCGCATAGGGGCTTAAAACAAAACGGTGGCAAAGCTCACGAGTGCTGGGATTCTGCTTTCCGCACAGAAGCGAAACTATAAAATCTATCCACTCAATCCACAGTCCGCTTTGAAAAATATATCGCCTGAGATTTCTTGCAGTTTCAAAGTCGCCTTTTTTTTCCGAAGAAGCGGCAAGCTCCAGAGCTTTTTTTTCAGAAAGCGAAAAAAGTTTTTGCAGCCCCTTCCTTGAAAAAATTGAATGTACTAGCTGAATGCTCAAATCAAGCCAGAGCGCATTATGGCCATTGCCGGAAAAAAACGACTTCAGATAAGCCCCGGAAGGATAAGGAGAATTGAGCTGAACCAACGGAGGCTGAATTATAACTACATCCATTCCCTGCATTTTAATTGCATAAAAAGGCTGTGTCAAATCAACATTCGCACGAGCCGGAAGTGCACGGGCAACTTGAAAAATTTTTAAAAAAATTTCTTAAAAATTATTTATTCAACGGGTGAAATTTGCTAGTATCAGCTACCGTTGGAAAAAACTTCTGCCTTGAGGAAATTCCGAAAAGCGAAGAATTTTCTTCATTCCGTTTTATGGGAGTTTGCAATGTTTAATCGTAAAGATTATGTTAGTGACAAGGACTGGGCGCGTTTTCTGGAGTTTTCAAAGGATCTTGAAACTCCGAATGTTGTCATCAATCTGAATACGGTAAAAAGAAGTTTTATAAGCCTGAAAAATTCTTTTCCGTATGCAAGAATTTATTATGCCATAAAGGCAAATCCCGGCGAGCCTGTGCTGAAAATGCTTTCCGAGATGGGTTCGTGCTTTGACATTGCCTCCCGGTATGAGCTTGACCTGATTTCAAAGTTCAATGTTGCGCCGGAGCGTCTTTCTTACGGAAACACGATAAAAAAAGCGGCGGACATAAAATATTTTTTTGAAAAAGGCGTGCGTATGTTCGCCACGGACAGCAAGGACGACTTGAAGAATATTGCAGAATTTGCTCCGGGAAGCCGGATTTACGTCCGCATTCTTGTGGAAAATTCTGCTACGGCGGACTGGCCTCTTTCCAGAAAATTCGGATGTCACCCGGATATGGCGTATGACCTGCTTGTGATGGCGCGTGATCTGGGGCTTACACCTTACGGAATAAGTTTTCACGTGGGAAGCCAGCAGCGCGACATCGGTCAGTGGAATGATGCGATTGCAAAGGCGAAGTATCTTTTTAATTCCCTTGAGGAAGAAGAAAACATCCGTCTTTCTATGATAAATATGGGCGGCGGTTTTCCTGCATCGTACATTGACCCGACGAACGAGCTTAGCGTTTATGCCTCCGAAATTACGCGCTATCTTCACGACGATTTTGGAGACGACATTCCAGAGATTATTCTTGAGCCGGGGCGCTCTCTTGTGGGAAACAGCGGAATTCTTACGAGCGAGGTAATCCTTACTTCACGAAAGAACAATACTGCCCTTGCGCGGTGGGTTTATCTTGACGCGGGAAAATTCAACGGACTTATAGAAACTCTTGACGAGTCAATAAAATATCCTGTTGTCACAAGCAAGGATGCGCCCGGCGAAAAAGAGGGCGAAGTGATTATTGCCGGACCTACCTGCGACAGTATGGACATTATGTATGAAAATGCAAAGTACAAGCTGCCTGTTTCGCTTAAAGCCGGCGACAAGGTGTACTGGCTTTCTACCGGCGCGTACACTTCCACGTATGCATCTGTCGCGTTCAACGGTTTTCCGCCGATAAAAACGTATTTTATGTAAAAGTACGGGGAAATCCAAAATACAACGTGCCGAGGCATTAAACCCTCCGCGCGAATAAAAGCCATTACGAAAGCAACCGGAGATTTTATGAAATATCTAATCTGTTCTGACATTCACGGTTCGGAAAGTGCCGCGAGGAAAATCCTGTCGTTTTTTCAGTCGATGGAATGTGACAGGTTAATCAATTTGGGCGACACGCTTTATCACGGTCCAAGAAATCCGCTTCCGGAGGGGCATAATCCAAAAGGCGCAGCAGATGCGCTGAACGGTATTGCAGGGAAGATTTTTTCGTGCAGGGGAAACTGCGATGCGGAAGTTGACCAGATGGTGCTTGATTTTCCTACGACAGGCGATTATGTGCAGATTGTTGACGGCGGAATTACGCTTTTCTGTACGCACGGGCACGTATATGCGCCTTTTGTAGGCGGAACGGCGGTTGTGCCGGGAGCAGCGAAGCCTTTGGTGGAGGCGCCGGCAGTGATTTTCTACGGTCATACGCACGTAAGCACGCTTGAAAAGACGGGAGATGGAATTATCGTGTGTAATCCGGGGTCTGCCGCACTGCCTAAAGGCGGAACGGAAGCAGGATTTGCCGTATATGAAAACGGCGAAGTAACGCTTTTTTCTATGGGCGGTAAAAAAATCGAGAGCCTTCACTTTTAAAAATCTGCTTCAAGGCTGACCGTGCCGGGTAAAAAAGCAGGGGTTGGGAGCGGTGTGTTTTTCAATCACCCGTCTTTTTTCCCACTTTTTCGCTTGGTTGAGAAATGATTGTGAAAAACGTAACCGCCGTTCCAATGGTAAAAGCCATAATAACTTTGTTCATTAAACCGTGCATCTGTTTATCCTCCGTTAGATATTGATTTATGTATTATTGTATAACTCCGGTTGTAAATACCGGGGTTATACCAAACAGGAGAATTTTTTGATTTTTTTTAAGTTTTGCAGGGATTTATATTTTATTATGCAACAAAAATGCTTTCTATTTCTGCTATGTACATAATATGCCAGTCGTTGTCGGCATAAAAAGTTTGTGGGAGATTTTTTCCTTCTTTTGTAAAACAGTCTGCCTGCATTTGCTGGGCATAAAGTTTTTTACAGTTAATGACAAGGCGGCTTTCTTTGAAAAACGGCACTCCGTTTTTATGTTCAACGGTAAATCCGCATTTTGCAATTTTATCTTCATCACGACCGCTCACTTTACCGCAATATGCAAGTTCTTTCCGGTAAGTTTCTGGTAAAACACACAAAGAAAAACGATCTTCGCCGTCAACAAATTCTTTTGTATAGCGTGAATTGCGAATATAAACGGTAACGACATTTTTATTCCAGATAACGCCTGTACCGCCCCAACTTGCCGTCATAGTATTAACTTTATCATCTTTTTGTGCGGTTATTAAAAGCCAGTCTTTTCCAATAAGTTTAAAAGGGTTTTCGTTGAATTCTTCGATTGTAATTTCTTTCATTTGTCTGCATCTGTCATAGTTTTTTGTAAATTATATCATTTATTTTTTATTTTTCAATCGCAACTTGAAGTTGCATTTTTGGCAGAGAAAGCAGGTATAAATTGTTAGTGTTTATCATACTTCTATGATATAGTTAAACACACTATAAAACATTGCGTAAAACAGCAATAAATTAAAGGGAGAAGATATGGATTTTGGTAAAAACCTTCAATATTTAAGACGTTTAAGCAAAAATCTTACACAGGAAGATCTGGCGGAAAAACTGAATGTGAGCCGGCAGACTGTTTCTAAATGGGAAACCGGCGAAGCATTGCCCGAAATGGACAAGGCTCTGGAACTGTGCAAAATTTTCAACTGTTCTCTGGATAATCTTTTTAGGGATGTAATGCCTGTTTCTGATAAAATGTATTCAAATTTACGGCTAGAAAAAGTCAAGGCTTTTCGTTACATAATGCATACTGTTTTAAGTTCTTGCCCGGAAGATGATGCACTGAACAGGATTTTTACTTATGCAAAAAAGTTTGGAATTGAAAACCCAAAAGTAATCGGCTGGGATTTTCCTTTTCTTTCGCAGGAACAGAAAAATGTTTATCATATGCATGGTTACACAGCGGCGTTGATTTTGCCTGATGAAATTAAAATAGAGTGCAAGGAACTTCCAATATATCAGCAGGAAGAACATAACTATGCCGCAATTCACATTGAACATCCGTTCGACAATCCTTTTTCTACAATTCCCGGAGCGTACAGGACTTTGAATGATTTTATGAAAGTTAACGGCTGGGAACACGAAGATAAAAATATTATTCCATGCTTTGAAACTGCCGGCGAAACAATGGATGTGTATATTGCTTGTAAATAGAGCTGCCCGCTTGCGAGCTTACAGCGTGAGGGATAGTAAGGGCGGCGGAGCCGTTGCGAAGCAATGGAGCGATAGCGGAACCCTGAATAGCCCGACCCGCCGAAGGCGGGGCACGCCCGAAAAATTATTATGAAAATTTTGCTGTTATTTGAGTTTTGACAGACGATTTTTAGAAAAATATAGAAAAAACTATCCTGTTACGGTAAAATGAGGCAACGAACGGTTAAATTTTAACCTGATTTTTTTTCCTGGGGTAATTATGAAAATCGAAACAAAATGTTTACATTCCGGCTATAGTCCTAAAAACGGAGAACCGCGCGTTGTGCCTATCGTTCAGAGTACGACATACCGCTTTGATTCCTGCGATCACGTTGCAGCCCTTTTTGACAAGCCTACTGAATTTATGTATTCGCGCTTTGCAAATCCTACGTGCGATGCCGTCGAGAAAAAAATTGCCGATATGGAAGGCGGCGTTGGCTGTATGCTTACCTCAAGCGGTCAGGCGGCTACGCTCTGTTCAATTTTAAATCTTTGTTCTGCCGGCGACAGTTTTATTGCTTCGTCATCAATTTACGGCGGAACAATAAATCTTTTTGGTTTTACGCTTAAAAAACTTGGAATAGAATGTATCTGGGTTGACGTAAACGCAAGCTACGACGAAATTGTAAAGGCGTTCAAGCCGAATACAAAATGTGTTTTTGGCGAAACGATTGCAAATCCGGCGCTTACGGTGTTCGATTTTGAAAAATGGGCAAAGGCGGCGCACGCAAACAACGTTCCGCTTATTGTGGACAACACTTTTGCAACTCCTGTTCTGTGCCGTCCGTTTGAGTGGGGCGCAGACATCGTAATTCATTCAACGACAAAATATATGGACGGACACGCTGTTCAGGGCGGCGGTGCGATTGTTGACAGCGGAAATTTTGACTGGGAAGATGCGTACAAAAAAACGCATAAATTTGCCGATATGGTCGAACCTGACGAAAGCTATCACGGACTTTGCTATGTAAAGGATTTTGGAAAGGCGGCGTACATCGTAAAGGCACGCACTCAGCTGATGAGGGATTTCGGCTGTTATCCGGCTGCCCAGAGCGCGTTCTATCTGAATATGGGACTTGAAACGCTTGCCGTAAGAATGCCGCGCTACTGCCAGAACGCAAGGACAGTCGCTGAATATTTTAAAAAGTCTGACAAAATTGCTTCCGTTTCGTATCCGGGACTTCCGGGCGACCGCTACTATGACCTTGCACAGAAATATCTTCCCGACGGAACAAGCGGCGTAATTTCAATCAGCATAAAGGGCGGACGGAGTGCCGCAGTGCGTTTTATGGACGCACTCCAGCTTGCAAGCGATGAAGTTCACGTTGCGGACATTCGTACCTGCGTCCTTCACCCCGCAAGCGCAACTCACCGCCAGCTTACAGACGAACAGCTTGTAAAAGCCGGAATTGACGGCGGAATGGTACGGTTCAGCTGCGGCCTTGAAAATGTGGACGACATCATCGCCGACATAGACCGCGGACTTGCGGCGATTTAACGAAAAAAGTTTTTCTGCAATATAAAAGCCGTCCTTTCTGCACTTCACTTTGCAAAAGAAGATTGGACGGCTTTGTATAAGTTGTGGTGATAAAGAAAAGATTCTTATGCATTATAAAAAACAAACTTATTCTGATTCCAAACCAGTTGATGTTTTTGAATCTGATTTTTTAGATGCTTTCTGCTGCAAGGCAAGTGTATTTCTTTCCCAGAAAACACCGTCAGAATATCCCTGTATTGTTTTATCAGAGTCGGCCAGCTCAAGGCGTTTTTCGGCCCACAGGCAATATTCTTCATTCAGCTCAATTCCGCAATATTTTCTTCCAAGTTTTTTTGCAACAACGCTTGCTGTTCCGCTTCCTAAAAAAGGGTCGAAAACAATATCACCTTTTTTTGAAGAAGCTAAAATAAGTTTAGCATAAAGCTTTTCACTTTTTTGAGTGGGGTGGTCTGTGTTTTCCGGCATTGACCAGAATGGAATAGAAATATCATCCCAGAAATTCGACGGATAGGTTAATCTGAAATTTCCGTCCTCGTTTTCAGTCCAGTCTTTCGGTTTTCCGTCAAGCTTATAAGGCGCCAGAACTTTCCGCTTTATCATAACTGATTCAACATCAAAATAATAATCATTTGGATTTTTTACAGCGAACCAAATATCCTCCATTCCATTTTTCCAGTTTGATTTTGCGCCGCGGCCTTTTTCCCTTTGCCATGTGATTCTGTTTAGAATAGTCAATTCTTTTTCTATTGCCCGCTGCAAGGAGGAAGTGCAGTTCCAGTCGCCGCACATATACAAAGAGCCGTCCGGCTTTAACTTTTTGCAAACTTCAGGAAACCACCTTGCCAGATATTCATCGTAGCTGTCGTTTGAACGAGAATTAAATTTCATTCCATTAAAATTTTTTGACAGATTATAAGGCGGATCAATGATTATTAAATCTGCGAATTCGTCTGGAATATATTTCAGCATGCTCAGGACATTGCCATTTAAAGTTTTATTAACAACATCTGTATTTACTGTGATATTTTTTTCAGTCAGCAGTTTTTTCCGCAGAGGCTCGATTTCTTCATTTGCCAATGTCAATGTGCGGTTGTTTTCAGCGCGCTCTTTCTTTTCCATAAAAAAAATTCCTCAGTAAATATTGTCGAACAGTATAATTTTTTTACACTAAAATATCCATTGCTGCAATTTCAACTTTTGAGTAAAATCTCTTTTTCTACATAACACGCAGCGCCGTCCTCGTTGTTCGTTTTTGTTATGCCGTCGGCGGCTTCCTTTACCTGCGGAATTGCGTTTCCCATTGCAATTCCTTTTCCGCAGAGCTTTAACATTCCGATGTCGTTGAAGTCGTCGCCAAAAGCAAGAATTTCCTGCGGTGAAATGCCCAGGTTTTGACAGAGAATTAAAATGGCGTTTTCTTTTGTCGCACTTGCCGGTGAAAATTTGTACCAGGGAATGTCGGAAAACGGCAGAAAGTCGCAGGCTGTAACGCTTTGCGCAATTTCCTTTGCTTTTTTGGGGTCGTCAGTCTGAACGCAGATTTTCATTGCCGGCTGAACAAAATTCTCAAAATCATCGTAAATTGAATTATCCGCATAGTCAGTTGATTTGTCCTTTTGCCTGTTCCAGAAAATTCTGTCGATTGTGTCAACCGTAATTTCGCAGTCGGCGCCGCATACTGTTCCGGCAGTTTTCAAAAGTGCGCGCGTTTCTTCGATTGAAAATGAAGTGGCGTGGAGCAGATTTCCGTTGCGGTAAATGCTTGCGCCTCCGTTACAGATGCAGATGTCGGGATTGATTTTCTTTTCAAACGGAATGATGTTCGGTTTGCCGCGTGATGTGCAGAAGCCTACAAGAATTCCTCGCTGTCTGCATTGTTCAAAAATTTGCGCTGAATAGTCAGAAATCGTTTTGTCTGAGTGGAGCAGAGTTTCGTCAAGGTCTGATAAGATGAGTTTTGTTTCCATAAATTAGTTTAACTTGAAATGAAAAATCGGGCAAGGGGCTGGCAGTTACAAGTTTTTTCTCTGTAGAGAAAAAACTTGTAAAAAACAGCGAGTTTTTATTCTATAGAGAAAAAAGTTGTAAAAAATTACAAGTTTTTATTCTGTAGAGAAAAAACTTGACAGAAAACACTGATAGTTGTAGTCTGTAGATGTGGAAGAAAACGTAATCACTCGCGAAACATATATAAATCATCTTGAAAAATGGCGTGAAAAAAAAGTCATTAAAGTCATAACCGGAATACGCCGTGCCGGAAAATCATCTTTGTTTACGATGTTCATCGCTCATCTTAAAAATACGGGAGTTCAGGAAAATCAGATTGTTTATTTAAATCTTGAAGATATGGCTCATTCGGCGCTTCTTGATTCTAGCGAGTTGTATAACTATATCAGCGCCCGTCTTGTTCAAAATAAATATACATATATTTTTATTGATGAAGTTCAGAATTGTGCAGGTTTTGAAAAGGCAATAAACAGTCTTTCGTTAAAGCCGTCTGTCGATATATATTTGACAGGCAGTAATGCTTATTTTCTTTCCGGCGAACTTGCAACGCTGCTTTCGGGGCGTTACATAACGATAGAGGTTTTGCCGCTTTCGTTCAAGGAATACTTGAAATTTAAAAACGCTGACAGTTCATCGCTTTCGCCTGACAGTAAAAAAAGTTTTTTCAGTACATATATGAATTGCGGTCAGCTTCCGTATCTGGCGTTTATAAATGATGATATGCAGCTTGTCAGGGATTATCTTGAAGGAATTTTGAACACAATCATTATAAAAGATGTTGCCGTCCGTGAAAAAATAAATGAAATTCTTTTGCTTCAAAAAATTATAAAATGTATCTGTGATTCAGTCGGAAGTCAGGTGTCGGTAAAAAAAATCTCGGATACGCTCATTTCAAGCGGCAGGAAAGTTTCTGTAAATACTGTGGAACAGTATGTCCGCGCTCTCTGTGACAGTTTTATTTTTTATCAGGTGGCGCGCTTTGATATTCGCGGCAGGCAGGTTTTAAAGACGCTGGAAAAATATTATATTGCAGATACAGGGCTTAGGAATATAATGACAAATGCGCAGTCAAATGATTTTGGGCATCTTGTTGAAAATATTGTCTATCTTGAACTTCGACGCCGTTATTCAACTGTAATGATTGGAAAATCAGACAGGGAAGAAATTGATTTTGTCGTAAAAAATGGTCAGGACTTTATGTACATACAGGTTTCAGTGACAGTTCTTGACAGTGCCGTACTTGAACGCGAATTAAAGCCGTTGCGGCATATCAAAGACAATTATCCAAAACTTCTTCTTACGCTCGATGATTTTATCCCTGAGGCAAGCTATGACGGAATCATTCACAAAAATATAATCAACTGGCTTTTAGAACCGCAGGCAGAATAAACAGACTGGCAATTACCCTTTCTGATTTAGCCGAAAAAAGAAAATAAGCCAGTTAAATTGCAGTTCATAATTTCAAAACAAAAGAGGAAGGAGCCCCTCCCTGCAGCAAGCACTGAAAGAACAATGTTACGCATTACCGCACGACGAACGCCCCCGAAGGCTTATGTCCGTGCATCCTATTTTTTATTATTGGATTTTCATCATAAGCTTTCTTTAATTTCATAAAATCTGAGTCTGTCTCAACCATGTTCTTTTTATTTTTTGTATAGAAATCCAATAATTTTTCTGCCTTTTTATTCTTAATTGGATATTCTTCAGAAAACTTATTTTTATGAATATAATCCAATACTTTCTTCCAGTCTTTGGTTGATAAAGAGTCTTTGCATTTTTCATATGCATTCCACCAACTGGAAGTAGACCAACTACAAATATCATCAGAACCTAATATTTTTACTGCAGCATTATGACCTTCTTCTTGTCCGAGCCAATCAAAAAAGAATCTATAAATAATCATAGTTTCTGGCATGTCTAATAATTTATGAAATTCGTTTAAACTGCTGCCAAATGCTTTATTAAAATATGAGCGTCCTCGGCCTATTTTTCCTTTTGTACTATTTAATATGGATTGAATTGCTCTTATATATTTTCTATTCCAATGTTTACCAATGTAATCACGATTATGAGAATAATCCTGATCCATATCATCTGTCTTTTTTATTGGATGATATTTCATAGGGAAAGAATAAATACTAACTCCTAATTCATCACATAACTGAACATTAATTTTTAATTGTCTATATAAATCATCAGGATGGTCATTGAAATTGTATAGTAAGTAATTTGAAAAATCAGTAATTCCCGCTTCAACACTCATCTTAACGGCTTTCTCATATGAATCTTTTGTCTTTAAATCATCAAACGCAATTCGTAATGGGTGAATAGCAATTGAGCTTAAAAGTTTTGCTTTTTCTGGAGTAAATAATCGTGCATCTACACCTTGATTAAAATCCACATAGCGTCTAGAACCATTTCCTGGTTTGAAGTGTAAATTGTATGAATTTTTTATTTCTTCATAAGCTGCTAACACATTTTCTTTTCTTAGAGTCATCGGACTAATTAAGTAATACTTTTCAAGAATACAAAATATTCTAAATGATTCTTCCTTATCTGTAAGATTTTTATAAAACTCATACATCAATTTCCAGCTTTTCTTAATGTATGCTCTATCATTAAGTCCGTCTCTTAAATTTTGTATAGCTATGTTCAATAGATTTTGTTTCTTAAACGTTGCACCTTTCTCAAAACCACATTCTTTGATTTCATTAATTATTTTTGCAAAATCTTTTGATGCTAAAATATTATTGTCCATTAAGAGAAGATCTTTTTGTTCTCCATATAATCTAGCAACTCGTTCAAGTCTTGTTTTCAATGGAATATACGAACAGAAAACAGGTTCAAGAGTAGTTACTGCACAAAATGGACATTTTCTAATACATCCTCGAGTAGTGTATCTATAATATGCATTTGTCATAGGATATTCATAATCAATTTCATCTAAAATCGAGTAATCTAATTCTAGTTCATCGATTATTTGTGTATCACCTTCATCTAAATCGCCAGGATGATTTAATAATCCTACATGAGGTCTAATCCCAGTTGCAGCTTCGATTTCATCTGGTTGGATGGAAGCAAGAACACCACCAACCATTAAATCTTTTGTATTTTTTACCATTTTTTTTGCAAAATTAATGGTATCTACTGTTATATCCCAATAAAAAGTAAAAAGAGTCGTGATACCTATTCTATCCCATTCAGGTTCAGATTCCCATTTACCTTTCCAATAAAAATCTTTTGCCTCTTGAATTGCAGTTTCAATAAAATATGCTGATTCAGAATCCTTTATTGGTAAAGAATCTAAATAAACAGATTTTCTTGTTTTTAAATAATTAAATAACAATTCTCGATGGTAAAACCAATCAATTTTTCCAGTCTCTACAGCATTAAGCTGTTTAATTAATTTATCTGTAATACGCTCAATTACAAATAATTTTAAATCACCCTTATAGAAAACTACTTCCCAATTTCCAAGATTCCTATAGTATGTTGCCAGTTTCATTAATGCAACTGGTGGAAATTTATTATTATAATTTGGTTCTATTAAGAGTACTTTTTTCTTTCCTTGTTGTCCCATGTTATTTTTTAAGCTCACTTAATATCTTTCGTTTTACAGGATCCACAACTCTCTTATAGGCATCAGTATAAAAATGTACATCAATTATTTCGAAAATTTTTTCAATCATTTTCATTTCATCTTCATTATACTTCGACCTAAGTTCTGCAAATATATCTTTTTTCTCGCTGGTATTTTCTTCTGTTTTTGGAGAATCTATATCTTCAGTTGTCTCTGGAGTCTTAAAAGGAGGTAGAGCATCATGATCTGAAGAATCTGAAATTTGTTTTGCTCTTTGTTTATAGATATCAAGAACAGCTTTTTCGCCTTCTGTTTTTCCTTCTTTATCTATTACGCGTTTTTGAAGGTCATCACGTATTCTTATTGTTTTCTTTTGAGCAGTTGAAATCTCTTTTTCTTTGTCTTCTTTCGTATAATCTGTTGTAATTGGTTTTTCTTGAATTTTATTTAATTCTTGTACAGATTTTTCATAATTTTGTATTGCAGTTTTTGCGGCATTTGCATTTCGATATACAGGTCCTAATTCTGTAATACAAAAATCGTGAATTTTTCGTTTTAATAACTGACCTTCTGTAGTTGGTTGAATATCAGAACGGTCTGAAGTAGGTTTTATGTTTTGGTTTAAAACATGTATTTCACCATTAAAGAATTTATTTCCTCTTGGTTCCTTAAAATATTCAGTTCCGTCAAAGAAACTTTCAGAACCAATTTGAATATTCTTAATTCTTAATCTCAAACCTCTTGTAAGACTTGAAGTATTTGTTTCTGCAATCTGAGTAGAGAAAGGAGTTACTGCATACCATCCCCAAGCTAAATCACCATATTTTGGTTCATCAATCATAAAGAATCGTATTTCTTTGATCTTATCATCTGTTCCTTCAATCTTTAAACCATAATCTTTTCGTATATCTACATTTTTGTTTAATGTTAATTTCACGAAGCGAAGGTCTTTTACAATGTTTTGAATTTTTTCATCGTTTTTATCTAAGCTTGAATAAAATAAACTCGTTTTAAAAGGAGCTTTAAAATCAATCGGAGCTATTTGAACTAAATAGTCTTTTATTAATTCTTCGGATAATAAAAGATTTACATATTCAGGTCTAATTTGAGATAAAATTACTTCGAAGAAATGTTCATCTATTTTATCTTTCTTTTCAGTAGAAAAAACAGTACATGTATCTATAACTTCGTTTGGTGACATATTTATTGATGGATCATCAAGAATCTGTCTGATTTTAATTACATCAAAAGTTAAAACTGAAATAACATTTTCGCCCTTTGTTGTAGTTCTGAAAGTCATTTGTTGACAATAACCTGCACCTACAAATTTTCCTATTCCAAAATATCCAGCAGTATAATCTTTATCTCTTTTAGTGCTTACAGAAATATCTTTAAGAATTGTCTCTGCATCGTTTTGAGGCAAACCTTTTCCATTATCCCAAATTTTTACTTCTTGCTTATTTTCATTAATATCTACAGTAATATGTCCTTCATTTGGGGGGGGGTAATATGCCTGATAATTCAGCTTCAAAAATAGAGTCAGTCGCATTTTGAATATATTCTCTATAAATCGTTTTTGGTTCCGGATATAAAGAGAACATCAATTGATCAAGTAAATGTTTATCAGTCTTAGATTTTGCCATTTTTATTACCCATTAGGAAATTGTTTATATGTATTGTAAGGGAATTTTACTTTTACCAAAGACCTCAAAGCAGGATTTGAAATAATATATTCTCCTGCAGGAAGTCTGGTCATCATGTTTTGATAAACCTTTGGAATATATCTATAATCTGCTTTTGAAACTTCAATTGCATTAGTTCTACCATACGCAGCTGTTGCACAATTTCCTTTTACTCTGTCGTGAATTGCACTTCTAAATTGTTCAACGGAGAATAAAATAATACCAAGAGAACGACCACGTTCCGTAATATCTAGGAGTTGATGCAGAATAGGAGAATTCTTAGGAGTATCATTAGAGGCATACTTGTTTAATTCGTCTACAAACATAACAACCTTCTTTGGTACATCATCACGTTCAGTATCAAACTTCATTTCCCATATAGCACGTGCAACACTACCAAAAACAAAACTTTGTGTATTTTCGTCTAATAATGTGATATCAATCATCATTACTTGACCACCCTTAAGATTTTCTTTTATTTCAGTAGTAATATCTTTTTCACCATTGTTTGTATCAAGGTTATCATTAAAAATACCCTGTGTTTTTACCACTTTATTTATTATGCGGGAAAACTTTCTCCAAGAAGTTGGTAAAATTTCATTTTTTTGTGCAGTTCCATTTTTATCAGCATAATCCTTTACTGTATCAATCAAAGTTTCCCAAGTTTCAACGCCTCTAAATTCTCCCTGCTTGTTTATAATATAATTAACACAACTTTCCATTGTTCCTGAAGTATCATCTTCATTTGCTAATAATAAATCCAATTTATCAAGGTAGTTTTCACAAGGCATTTTATAAATAAATGCTTTATTTTCTGCTTGCTGTCTTTTTAGGTCAGATGGGTCAACATTTGAAGCAACCTTTTTGTTATTGGTATCAAATGGATAAAAATATTTGACATTCTTAAATGGTTCTGGCTTCATTCCTAATTCTTCATATAATTTTTTATCAGTGTCTTTAAGCTCTGTATTTGGTTCATCTATAGCTAATAAGTCTCTTCCTTTTACATTAAAGAAAACAAAAGCTACATCATTACGATTATCTTTGTCATATTTCTGCTGTAATGCATTTAATAAGAACATAGAGTATGAAGTCTTTGCCGCCAGACCAGAAATACCAGAAACATTAAGGTGAGCACCTTCTGGCCCAATCAAGAAATTTTCATTTAAGGAAACAGGTATCTTTAACGAATCTTTTCCTTTATACATATTAAGATAGCCGCAAATAATTGGGTTTTTTACATCTTTAAGTCCAAGCGCAATCAAAATATCTTCCTCATTGCATAATGAAACTTGTCTTCCATCAAGAACAGGAGTATAAACATTTCCAGTGTTACAAATTACGCTTGCTTTTACATAGTTCATACCCAGACGGTTCATATTACCAATTCCATCTGCAATATCACCAAAGTCGCTTGAAATATAACTGGTAAAGTGACTTGGTGCGTCAGTAATATGATTTATTTCCTGAACCTCAGCATAAGTAATAGAATCTTGAAGATGATTAACTTTTACAATATCAAATGGACTCAAGACTTCACTTTTGTCTGTCCAAAAATAAAACTCTTCTGTTGTAGAAGGACATTTTTCTGTAGCTGATACTTTACCAATAATTTTTTCCATAGTTAGAACAACCCCAAAAATATATTTTTATCTATGTATTGTGCTTTACAAAATGATTCTGTTAAATAAACTGGATATAAGTGATTTGCCCATCTTGAATCGGAACAAAAGCAAACAGGATAAGCCTCTCTTATAATATTTGCACTTAGCCAGTCAATTGATTCTGTTTCAAAAGGCTCTGTTTCATTCGTCATTAAAAGCTCACATTTTACTACATCTGAAAAATTGTTTTGTCTAAAATCAGATTTTCTTAATCTTACATACCAAATTGCAAAATATTGATTATTTGATTGTTCAGATTTATATCGATAAGCCTTAGTCCTATGAAATGGTTTTAATTCAGCAATAATCTTTGCAATGTTTGGATTAAGATCATGAAGTAAAGTTGGATCAAATGATTTTGACACACCAATTACATGTTTATAATTGGCTCTCATATTATTCCATTTTGCAAAATCATGTTTCCATTGTGAATAACTAGGATTGTATTGTATAGAACCATCTTTTATCAAATATGATGTATCAGAAAGTTTCTTTCCTTCACATAAATCTTGTACCATAAGTTGTTCTGCATCGGTCATTGCATTTTGTATTTGTGCAATTCCACTATTCATAAATCTATTTTTATCTGTCTTATCAGCTACAGCAGCTCCGTCAGTATCATAAAAAAGAATTTTAGAAATAGAAAGATTATGCTCTTTTGCATATCTGTTGTGTTCTCTTAAATAAACAGTTAAATCCTCTGCATATTTTCTAGCATAATCATCTCGTTTACCATTTTTATTTGAGCAGAAGTTTTTTGGAAGTGAAATTAAAATCTCAGTCTTAAGCATTGCCTTTTTAAATGAATCTCTACTTTCTCTATGACAACATCCCACAACTGTTTGACCGGCAATAATAGGAAAGATTTTCTGTCCAATTGCAATATCATCAACTTTAAATGTATGTCTTGAACCATCTAAAAAGTATTTTATATTATTATTATAAGTTGAATTGATAAGATCTAAATCGATAGGTACAGAATCAACAATTTTTCCATCTGATTCTGCATATTTTTTTCCTTTTATATCAATAGAAACATCATCTCTATCATAAGTTTCGCGAGTAAAAAGTTCATTGTAATTTTCATCAAGAGAAATTTTTCTTGTATTATAACAATGGTAATTTCCAGGATTATTTGAATCTATATAAGTTAATATTTGTCCCATTTCAAAACCTCAACATCAGATTTAATCATAAAAATGATATTGGTTTATCTTCTAGTTATACCATAAAAAATAAGATATTGAAATAATTTTATTATTTTAAACCGATTTCGCCAACCCCGAAGGGAGGTAGTGGGCGTATGCGAACGGACGACCGAAGGGGAACGCCCTGAATAAAAATAAAAAATCTAAGGAAACACTGAATAAATCCTATTGAGGATTTTTCAGTGTTAACCTTGAATGTAGCTAATTGTCCGTAAGTCAAAGACTTACGGCAATTTGACGGGAAGTGCTGAGTAATCGCTTCAAAGTGTTAATCAGCACTTCCCTAATACCCGTACCGTTTTTTTTCTGCAAGAAGAAAAATCACTGTGACGGCAAAAGACAGAAATTCTGCGGCAACTACGGCGAACCAGATTCCGTTCAGTCCGAAAATGGCTGGCAGTACGAGCACTGTAACAATTTGAAAAACAAGTGTGCGCAAAAATGAGATGACGGCAGAAATAAGTCCGTTGTTGAGCGATGTAAAAAACGCCGAACCCCAGATGTTAATTCCTGCAAAAAGATAGCTTAAAATAAAAATGCGGAAGCCGTAAACTGTCATCTGTGTAAGTGCGCTGTCGTACCCTGTAAAAAAACGGACAAGAGGGGCGGCAAAAATCTGTGCTGAAAAAATCATCGCAATTCCGCCGGCTGTCATAAGAGTAAGCCCCTTGCGGTACATATTTTTAAGTTCCCCGAAATTTTCTGCACCGTAGTGATAGCTTACAATCAGACTGCTTCCTATCGAATAGCCTAAGAAAACTGCCGCAAAGACAAATCCTGCATACATCATAACTCCGTAAGCTGCAACTCCGTTTTCTCCGGCGTATTTCATAAGCTGAATATTGTAAAAAGTTCCGGCGATTGATGTTGAAAGATTTGATACCATTTCTGACGAGCCGTTTGCACAGGCTTTTGCAAAAATTTTTCCATACCAGTGCGTTTTTGTCAGTCTCAGGCGGCTTGAGTTATTCTTTCGTGCAAAGTAAATTAGCGGGACGACTGCTCCAATTGCGTAACCGATTGCCGTTGCATAAGCTGCTCCTTTTAATCCCATTTTAAATACTGCAATAAAAACAAAATCCAGAACCATATTTGCAAGTCCTGAGGCGATGCACACTTTAAGGCTGTATGAAGGTTTTTCTGCGGCAACAAAAAAACTCTGGAACATTACCTGCAGAATAAAAAGCGGAATAAAAGTAAAAATTATTTTTCCGTATACAGTACAGTCTTCAAGCAGTGCACCTTCTGCTCCCAAAATATGAGAAACCGGGCGTATAAGGACAAATCCCAGTACAGCAAAAAAAATTCCGAGGACGGCTGTTGCATAAACAAAAAGCGAAAAATACCTGTCTGCAAGTTCCTTGTTTTTTTGCCCCAGCGTCATTGAAACGATTGCACTTCCACCTGTGCCAATCATAAAGCCGACTGTGCTTATTCCCATTATAAGCGGCATTAAAAGATTGACGGCGGCAAAAGGCGTTTTACCGACAAACCGCGAAACAAAAAATCCGTCTACGATGCTGTAAAGAGATGTAAAAATCATCATTAAAATAGAAGAAATTACAAATCTGAACAGTTTTCTGTATGTAAAATGTTCTGAAAGTTGAATTTTCATATTTTCCCTTTGTCTTTCTTTTAATTTTTCTTATCTTTTCATTTTATCGAAACAAGCTTTTTCTTAAAACTCCAGTTCAAAAGCTTTTGTGTAGCCCGGATAGTCTGGAATGTAGGAAAGCCTGCCTTTTTGTTTTTCCATTATGCGCTGGGCAATTGCAAGACCAAGACCGCTTCCGTTTTTTGACTGGCGTGATTCATCTCCGGAAATGAACGGACAGAACAGGTGATTTTCAATTTCCGGCGGAACTGGTTTTCCGCTGTCGGCAATGACAAGTTTTCTGTCATCAGTCAGCTTTACGAGAACGGCGATTTTTTCAGGATTGTGCACGAGAATGTTGTTCAGGAGATTTGAAATTACTCTTTCAGTTTCAAGCCTGTCAATCGTGCACATAATTTTTCTGTCAGGAATTTCCATCAAAAGGTGAATCTGCCTTTCTTCAAATTCCGTATACAGGTTTGCAATCGCCGTCCTCACTTCCTCTGCAAGATCTGCTTCCTCAAGATGCAGAATATGCTCCGGGTTTTCAAGCTTTACATATTCAAAAAGCCTGTCTACAAGATGGTTCATGAGATGTGCCTTTTTCTGAATCATCTTTACATATTCAATTTCTTTTTCACGGCTGTCATACATTCCGTCAAGAATTGCCTGCGAAAATCCCTGAACAGTCGTTATCGGCGTTTTTAAATCGTGAGCCATATTCGCAAACAAAAGAGTCCTTTCTTTTGTATTTTTTTCATTCTGAATTTCAGCCTTCTGAAGTTTTTCGCCCATGGAATTAAATGCCGAATAAATTTCATCAAATTCATTTCCCGTTATCTTGTTCAGGCGGCACTCGTAATTCCCTAAAGAAATTTCTTTAAGACCATAAATCAAATACTGAACAGGATTGTCAATTTTCCTTACAAGATAATGCAGAAACGGAATGATGAACACAACCAGAAGAACGGCGCAGAAAACAGTATCTAAAAGCGAAAAAAGTTTTGTTTCCAAAAACGGATTGTCGCCAAAAATTCTGTACAGAACTTCAAACAGAAAAAGCGTCGTCAAAAACCACAGCACCAGGTCTATTGCAATGAACGCAAAAAGCTGAAATCGGATTTTATTTTTTTCATCTTCCTGAATATTTTTATCGTTTTCATTCCTGCAAATCTCCATTCTGTAACCTACATTTAAGGTTAACACTGAAAAATCCTCAATAGGATTTATTCAGTGTTTCCCTAAGCCCCGTATGTTTTTAATGCTTATGCCGCCAAAAGACTTTGACTTCTCTCCAAGTTTTGAACGGAGCTTACTTAACACAACCATTATGCTGTTGTCATCAACAAACTGCTCGTCTTTCCAGCCTGCATTTTTAAGCGGATCAAAAGGCTTGGTAACGTAATCATCCGCCCCAATATCCAGCCCCAAAACTTTGTCCGCCTGACTTACACGAGCCGTAAGCATTATTACAGGCACCGTCTTGTCCTTTGCGCGGATTCTCTTTACAAGCTGAAAACCGTTCAACTCCGGCATCATCACATCAAGCAGAATGCAGTCAAGTTTTTCCGTTCCGATTATCCACGAGCGCACTCATTCCGTCATTCACCCCGATAACAGAAAATCCTTCCTTTTCAAGATAAAGCCTGAGCATTTCTATAACTTCATTTTCATCGTCTGCAATTAAAATTTTACCACTCATTCTTTTTACTATACCCTAAAAATTGAAATTAAGTCTTTTAATTTTAATCTTTTAATATTATAGAAGAATTTTTTTTATTCGGGCGGCTTTTTGTTCCGCTTCACTATCGTTTCGCTGCACAAAAATCAGGCTATCCGCCCTTCGCCGTCTTGCGCGGCTCATCCCTCCGCTTCGCTCCGGGACTGCTTCGCAGGGGCTCCTATCCTTGCCGCAAAAAATCGCCGGTTAAAATAAAAAAACAGCCCCAAGTGCAAAAATCAGCAATAAATTTTTATTTTTTAAATACACTGCCACAAAGATTCCTCCATCTTCATTTTTGAACCACTTTACGGCACCACTCTTTTTTGATTATTAGAAAAGCCTTTCTTAAACCTTAAATTTTCGAAAAAATTATAGAATCCGCTGGCAGTCGAGCAGGTTTGACCTTTGTTTTTCATAGTGAAAAATGAAACGTAATTTTTATTTTTCTCCCGATATCGTGAGTTTTTATTGAAAACTTCAGAAAGCCATGGTAAATTTTATATCTGAGATTGCTATGACGACAGTGCTTGTAAAAGATACAGAAATATAAGGGAAGTGCTGATTAACACTTGAAGCGATTACTCAGCACTTCCCGTCAAATTGCCGTAAGTCTTTGACTTACGGACAATTAGCTACATTCAAGGTTAACACTGAAAAATCCTCAATAGGATTTATTCAGTGTTTCCTAAGAAATCGATTTGACTCTTTCTAAGCCGAACAAGGATTTTGAGGGATTGGAGCACCGCCGGAGGCGTTCCAAAAACAATGGACTACCCACCCAACAGGGGAAATTTTCCCCGTAACGCCCCCTGTTTTATACAAATTTCAAAATCTCTTTTCTATATTCTTCTGTAAGTTTTTCGGTCGGCCAGGCTGCCTGGTTTGCGGGGCTTGTTGACGGAAGGTAGGAAAACGGCATGCTGTATTTTTGGGAGCAGTACTTTTTGTAAAGGTTGAAGGCTGTTTTTCCTGTGCAGAAGATATGGGTGATTTTTGATGCGGCAAGTATTTTTGAAAAATCGTTTGGAAGTTCCTTATTAATAGAAGAATCTGATGCGCCGGAAATTTCACATTCAGAAAGGACGTCCCAAAGCGCGATGTTGTGGCGTTTTAGAAAGGCGATGCGTTCGGCAATTGCTGCATTTTTATCTTTGTCATTGTTTTTGTGCAAAAACTCTTCGCCGAAAATCCGTGCCATCACCGGCCAGAATCTGTTCTGTGCGTGCATATAAAAAAATCCTACCTCGCGCGAAGCAGGAGAAGGCATAGTTCCCAAAATCAAAATGCGGCTTTCCGAGTTCCAGACCGGCGCGATTGTGTGCGTTACGAACTTTCTATTTTTCGATTTATCTTCATCCGGCATTCTTTAATTCCATCTACCATTTTATCCCAAAATAATACAGCGCAACTTTCATCTCATTAGAAGAGGTGGCTTCCCCTGCCCTCTCTGCAAACGCCGTCAGCAATCATCACTAAGATATACCCTGCTTTTGCGCGTTCCAAATTTTTACCGCAGTTCTTTTTGAAATACTTTTCACCACTTTACTATAAAATTTTTTTTAAGTAAATTAGGCTGATTTTTCCGTTCAAAACTGCTGCCTGTTTCATCAAGACAAATTGCAAACCAATTCCCTGCAATTATGTAGGTGCAAAGCCGTACAAGCTTTTTATTTTTTCAAAAATCTCGTTGCTGTCGTAATAGATGCAAATCGGAATGTGCTCGCTTTCTGCTTGTATTCTTTTTTTGAAGCGCATTATTTTCTGCCCCCCGTCATTGAATTTGTGCTGAACGATGTTTTTTTGTTGTGCGGCTTGCTTTTAAAAACTTCATCTTCAATATCAGATTAAATTACCACCGGCAGAGCCGGTGGCTTTGATTCGCCATAAATGGCCTGCCACAAACTGCGGCAAGCCGCGTAGCAGCGCATTTCACTTCAGCCTCTAGCAACCGTCTGCTATGCGGTCAGCATTTTCCTGATTCTTGATATACTGTCGTATCACGGATTCGTTTATTCCGACTGTACTGACATAATATCCGCGTGCCCAAAACGTTTTGTCACGTCCTGTCTTACGTCTCCATTCCGGATGCCGGTCGAAGAGCATCATCGCTGACTTGCCCTTCAGCATCCCCGTCACCTTCGATACTGCGTATTTTGGCGGTATCCTTATGCTGATATGTATATGATCTGCACATACAGCTCCCTCAACCAGTTCCAATTTGTACATCTCAAGCAACCGCTTTATGATATCCCTGATTTCTGCGCGGCATTCTCCGTACAAGACTTTTCTGCGATATTTTGGTATAAATACTATATGGTATGTGCATTCCCATTTTGTATGTGCCAAACTTTCTTCTTGCATTTTTTGCCTCCTGTGTTTTTGTATGAGATGCGTTGCTACCGCTTCTCTACTTTATCACAGGAGGCTTTTATTTTTCTTCACTAATGTCCGTGTAAAACTCTTTACCGCACCACAGGCAGAGCCTGTGGATTTCTTATGGTATTAATGTTTTGCGTAAAGTGCAATATTATCATAGACAGAACAGAACAAACAGAAAACACTGCCAAAATATCTGCGATTGCAAGAAGCGGGAAATACCTTGAATTAAACTGCCTGTCACTTATGTGCAACAGATGATTCCAGATAAAATACCGTCCAAAAGCAGAATCGTGAATTAAATATACTCCGAATGTTGCAGAAGCAATTTTATTTATAACGGAATTCTCTCTAACATTCAAAGACATAAAAACCTTAAAAAAGAGAAACACAAACAACGGAAGTGAAATACAGACATTTAGAATAGAATATATTCTGTTTAATATAACATCGGAAATACTTGATGACTTCAATTCCTGAATATCTACGGAAGTTTTATAACAGCAGAAACTCATAATGCACCACAGGACAGCACACACAAAAAGTGCAGACATAATTTTTGGAGTATTGAATTTTTTATCTGAATGAAGTTTTATGAATGCACCCAACGAATAAAAGAAAAACGCCCTAATTAACGAAAAATAGTTATTTCCCAAAACACTACTTGCTGAATACAAAAAAGCCCAGGAAATAAAAAGAAAAAGAACAAAAGTTCGTCTGGAAATTTGAAGTATATACTTGTTAATTATAGGACAGCACAATATCAATATGACGTATGCAGAAACAAACCAACAGTTTGTAGAAACCGGCTGAAAAAAACATTTTAGAATATAGAGGATTTTATTTACGCCCGGAAACTCAGGAAACTTATACCCCCCCCCATATTCCGAATTTTGAAAGTACAAGCGAACATATAAAAAGGACTCCGGTTAAAATGGAATAAAATACAGCCTGAACAACAACTTTCTTTACAGAAGAATTTTCTTTCCTGCACATAAAAAATCCTGTTATCATAAAGAAAAGTGCAACGCCAATTCCGCCGCCAGCAGGCAAAAAGCAGGTAAAAAGCTGATTTACAAAAGAGCCGCCAGTGTATGCCAGGTACTTTGAATCAAGCAGTACTTGCTGAACTCCATGCACGGCAAGATGACTAGCAACTATCATAACCATTGCAAAAATCCGAAGCAGTTCAAAATTACTTTGCCGGGTTTTAATAACTTTGTTTTCCATAAATATTCTCCCAATAAAAACGTTTTTTAATTATAGCATAGAATAACACACTTTTCTATTTATATTTATCACTGCAAAAATTCGGATGTACGGATTGCCACAGAAAACCACTTTGCAGTTGCAAAAAAAATTCTGTATACTGTAAAAAAATCACACTGCAAGGAGTTGCCCAATGAACATTCAGGAACAGTTTAACGCAGTTGCAAAGGAATACGACGAGAACCGGAAAAAATTTATTCCGTGCTTTGAGGACTATTATGTTTCGACTACGGACTTTGCGGCAAAATTGCTTGCAAAAAAGCCGGCGCTTGTCTTTGACCTTGGAAGCGGAACTGGGCTTCTTCCGTCGTTCTGGTATCCGCATTTTCCTGACGCGGAATATGTGCTTTCGGACATTGCGGAAGAAATGCTTGCCGTTGCAAAAAAGCGCTTTGAGAATGTTCCGAACATAAAATACGAAATTTCCGACTACTCAAAAAAACTGCCGGAAGGAACGCCGGATTTAGTTCTTTCTGCGCTTTCAATTCATCATCTGGAGCACGAGCAGAAAAAATCACTTTTCAAGATGATATACGCCTCGCTTTCGGAAGGCGGAACTTTTATAAACTACGACCAGTTCTGCCACGAAACTGAAGATGCAAACCGAAAAACCGAAGAATACTGGATTAAGGGAATAAAAGACTCCGGGCTTTCGCAAAAAGAATACGACCGCTGGCTTGAACGCAAAAAACTCGACAGGGAATGTACCGTAGCACAGGAAATCGCCTGGCTTAAGGAAGCCGGTTTTAAGAACGCAGAGTGCATTTACCTTATGGGCAAATTCGCAGTGATTTCGGTGGAAAAGTAAGGGAAGCGTTCTGAAATTCCTTTGCGCATTGCATTTATTTCAGCGGCTGGCGATTATTCGGCATCGTCCAAAATTCTGACACGGCAGACAATCGGAAGATGATCGCTGTAGCCGCTTCCATTCCAAAGGGAATATTTTTGTGGAATAAAATCTGAACTGCACCAAGAGCCGTCTACCGCCGGAAAAAAAGATTGCATCTGTATTTTCCCGGCATAAAAAATACAGTCTATGCGCGACCATTCATCCTTAAAATAATAGCTGCCCGGATACACAAGATTTCCCGCCGCATCAAACCAGGGGCAGGCTGCCAAAACTCCTTCGCCGTCCAAGAGCCTTCCATGCCAAAATCTAAGCAAAAAAGAGCCTCCTTCTGCACGGCAAAAATCATGTATATCTCTGTTAAAATCCCCGATGGCAAAAACAGCCGCTCCTTCGTTCAGTGCGCAGTTCATAAAAAAGGCAAGCACGCCTTCTTCGCGGTTTCTCCATTTTTCTGTTTTTTCAGCACCGCCGCTCTTGCTTTTCCAATGGTTCACAAAAATTCTGAGCGGCCCTGCGGAAGTATTCACTTCAATTTCTGCAACAGGCCTTGTCCGCGGCATTTTTTCCTGCTCCGTTCTTACATCGATTGAATGAAGCCTCATCCATTCCAGGGGAACTTTTGAAATCACGCCGCAGCCAATAGAGCCGCCGTCAGATTTGGCAAAACAGGCGTATCTATACACGTTCCCGGAATTCCATTCCCCCGAAAGAAAATTGCCTATATCCTGAAGAACCGCAGCGTTTTCAATTTCTTCCATAACAAAAATATCCGCATTGATTTTTCTGATAACAGAGCAAAGCCTTTCAAGCCGGCATCTGTATGATTCCGCTCCCCAGGTTTTGCTTTTCAGAAACTCGGAATATTCTGTGCCTTCCGCATTCGCATCAAAAAAAGTCTGGACATTCCAGCTGGCAATTTTAAGTTCATTTTTTTTACCGTCCAAAAGACAGCCGGAAAACATTGAGCAGCCCAGGCACAAAACAGCGCAAAAAATCATCGCATTTCTTTTTCCCATAAAATTCCTCTAAAAATATATATCCGATTATTTACAAAAAATGCATTAAACTGATAAACTTCTTGCACAGATGAAAGATATTCCACTGCCCACAAAACGGCGGCTTGTTCTTCTGGAGCGGCTGCTTTCTGTATACAAGGAAAAAAATATAACCTCGCAGAAAATTCAGGAGCTCACCGGCTGGACTTCCGCAGTCATAAGGCGTGATATTTCGGCGCTCAGGCTCAACTGCGGCGCGGCGAACGGCTACAAGGTCGAAGAGCTTAAAATGCATCTTGAAAGAATGTTCGGCGAAAAAAAAGAAAACCTGCGCTGCTGCATTGTAGGGCTAGGCAGAATGGGACAGGCTCTTCTGGACACATCCGAGCTTTATGACTCGCCCTTTAAAATTGTGGCGGGCTTTGATTCCAGCGTGAATAAAACTGAAGTCCTGAGCTCATCGTTTCCGCTCCACCCTACAACGCTCATGAAAAAAATTATCCATGAGGAAGAAATTTCCTATGCGATTCTCACAGTGGACACAGACGAAGCCCAGCCGCTCGCGGATCTTCTGGTTGACTGCGGAATAAACGGAATTGTGAACTACACGCCATGTGTTTTAAAAGTGCCCAGGAACATTTCCGTAGAAAACGTAAGCCTTTTAACCGCCCTTGAAACGCTTGCGATAAACTAAATCTGTGTGCTTCAGCAGCCCGTCATTTAAGAAAATTTCACAGCAATCCTATTGACATTCTAATAGAAATTCTGCTAGTATATTTTCACATTCATGGAGCGATGTCTGAGTGGTCGAAAGTACCTGTCTTGAAAACAGGCGTGCCGAAAGGTACCGGGGGTTCGAATCCCTCTCGCTCCGTCCTAAACAAAGTTTTAGGGAATTGGAGGCGTTGTAGAGCGGTTAATACAACGGTTTGCTAAACCGTCGGTTCCCTAAAGGGCCGGGCAGGTTCGACTCCTGTCGCCTCCGCTACTAAACAGGTTTTACTTGATTTAGCGGCAGAGAAAAGGTCTGTTTATGAGATTGTAGCTCAGCTGGATTAGAGCACCACCCTGCGGAGGTGGGGGTCGCACGTTCGAATCGTGTCAGTCTCAATTATTGTTAGTTTTCAAATAGAAAGGATTCAGCAAAAATGAATCCTTTTTTTGTTGCTACACAAGGAAAGATGTCCGAGTGGTTTAAGGTACACCCTTGGAAGGGGTGCGTAGCAGAAATGTTACCGGGGGTTCGAATCCCCCTCTTTCCGATTTGAGCCTAGATGCTCTGCACATTGCGGCTGGAAAACCCCGCCAGAGCGGGAACGCAGCAACGGTATTCAGTTTGCAATGGTGCCGGAGATTATCTAGGCTCTTTTTTTACATTGAAAAATCCTTTCCAAGATAAATTTCGCGGGCTTCCCTGGATTTCAAGATATCTTCTTTTCCCCCTGAAACAAGAATTGTTCCTGTGGAAATAATAATAGCCCGGTCGGTTATCTCCAGCGTGTCACGCACATTGTGGTCTGTTATCAGAACTCCTATTCCTCTTTTTGCAAGCATCCTGATAATTCCCTTTATATCAGCCACTGCGATAGGATCTATGCCGGCAAAAGGCTCGTCCAAAAGAAGAAATTTCGGCTCGATTGCAAGGGAACGGGCAATTTCAGTTCTGCGCCGCTCTCCGCCGGAAAGAGTATAGGCCGGCTGTTTTCTTATGCGCCCGATATTGAATTCATCTATCAGAAGCTCAAGCTGCTTTTTTTTCTCAAGGCGCGTCAGGTCTTTTCTGGTTTCAAGGATTGCCCAGATATTTTCCTCCACAGTGAGCTTCCTGAACACCGAAGGCTCCTGCGGAAGATAGGAAATTCCCAGGCGTGCGCGCTTGTACATTGGAAGCCGCGTTATGCAGTTTCCATCAAGAAAAACATCCCCGGCAGAAGGCCTGTAAAATCCTACAATCATATAGAATGTTGTGGTTTTTCCGGCTCCATTCGGCCCCAGAAGCCCAAGAACTTCTCCGGTATGCATTGAAAAATCAACTCCCTTTACAACAGCTTTTCGCCCGAACGACTTATACAAGGAGGATACACGCAAAACACTCAGCGCTTCATTCTGATTTTCCATCCTGCTCCTCCGCAACATCCTGTTTATCATCGTCATTCTGCGCAGTGCCGGAAGACGATTCTGAGCTAGTTGAAACAGAGCCTTTCACTCTTCCAGTAAGCGAGATTTCCTGTGTGTTCATATCAAGAAGAATAACCTGGGCACGGAATGTGTCATCGTTCTGGACAATCTTGGGATTTCCGCTCATCTCCAGAGTCTGCTCGCGCCTCCTGTAAATCGCATAGGCGGAAGTGCAAACATTCTGCTTCTGCACAAGCTTTACCTGTATCTGCATAACGGCCGTTTCCTTTTTCTGGTCATACTCAATCAGCCCGGCCTCAGCCTCCACCTCGTTTTCCACATCCGAAAGAGAAACTTCGCGCTCAAAAACTGAAATTTCTGTCTGGCGGTCGTAGCGGAGGCTTTCGCATCTGAATTCCATTTTGCTTTCAGAATTTCTGCCTGTGACATTTCCATAGGCCTTTATCCTGCGGAAATTCTTGCCGGAAAGCTCTATCATATCGGCGGAAATCTCCATGTTCTCCGTCCTGACAAAAGCGTTTCCCCTGAGCACAGTTGTGCTGTTCTTGTTCCCGGCAGTTCCTGTCATGGACTCCGCGCTGAAAGTTATCGTTTCCGCACAGGAAATAAAAATGCACAAAAATTCAAATAGAAAAAAGAAAATTCTAGTTTTCATTGGAATCCGCCCCGTCTGAATCTTCCGCGCTGTCATCTGTTTCAATTACACCCGACACAGGATTTTCAAAAACAAAATCCCGGGTAACACCGTCCGCTGAAAATCCGCTGCCCTGAATCTTAGCGCCGTCCCTGGCAAGACTCACAGAGCCATTCTGCGTGGACATCATCCGGCGGGATTTTCCATTCCACTTTAGGCTGTCCGCCTCTATCCTGAAATTCTGCTCAAAGTTGTCTATGATAATTCCATTGAAAAGCGTATACACTTCTGCGGAAGAATCAGCCTCAATGAGCGAGCAGTTTCCCTCCGACACAAGCCCGCCTGTGGAATTCCACATACTGAAGTGAACATTTTTTCCATAGGCCTTGTTGTCCTTGTACTGCTCAAGAATTTCCGCCTGCACAAGGGTGGAAAGAGATGAATCCTCGTACTTTCTATAATCCGCCGCCCTGAATTCCAGCTCAGGGGAAACATCCTGCACAGCTGAGTTTTCCTCATATTTCAGCGAGCAGGAAAAAAATAAAGCAGCCAGAAACAAAAAAAACAATCCGCGCATTTTTTCAGCCTAAAGCACTTCGACTATTTCAGGTTTTCCGGGAATAGGAATTTTACGGGTGAATATAAAAACCGCCGCAGATGACAAAAACAGAAACAGCAGAACAAACACAGCCCTGCCGTCCTCGGAAACAGTCCTGTTAAAAGCCTCCGCAATGGGAGAAGCCAGAAAATACCCAAGAAAGGCGCATAAAAACGGAATCAGCAGAGAAACAATTCCCTGGAGCGCCATAATTTTTTTATTGGCACCGATTATTACAATGGAGCCGGCCTCGACTTTTATGCCGTTGGGATTTAAAACTTCAAATGCGCGGCCATTTTTTGCACAGCCGGCAGAGCAGGTTGAACACTTGTCCTTTTCAAGGCGCGAAACGAGTATTTTTTCATTTTCAACTGAAACTACAAGGGCTTTTTCGGTCATTTTTTCCTTCCAAACAAGAATTTGCAGATTTCCATTTCCTATATTTCCGGCTTGAAATTTTTAGAAATCTCATCAATCATCCGGCTACATTCCTGAACTCCAGTTTTATTCTGAAGCTCTTCATAGGTGTCGCGCAGATTGAACAGCGCATCATAGTAATGCGGACTGAGAGAAACAGCATGCTCAAAAAGTTCAACCGCCGCCGCAAAATCTCCCTGGTTGAACCTGACGACTCCGCTGGTATTCCAGTAATGCGGATTTATGGGATTAAGCTCAAGACCCTGCGCGCAGTAAAAAAGAGCCTCATCAAATGATTCAGTGGAAACACAGAAGGATGCAAGACTTTCCAGAGTGTCCTCGTCATAGGGATTTATCCTGTAGGCATGCTCCATTGCTGATTTTGCAAGCGAAGCTTTTCCCGCATCATGGTAAGTGAGCGCAAGATTGAACCACAAAAGATAGTTCGAATTTTCCACTGTTATCGCACGCTTCAGGCAGGCTATGGCATCTTCGTATTCCCCTTTTGAGGCAAGCCGGACAGCCTGGTTGTTCAGTTTTTCGCTGTTTTCAAGCATTTCAAGCTCCCATAAAAATCAAGAAGATTGTCTTTACAATCGACTGGCTTTTTACTCTGTTCCGCAGTGAAATGAAACCGCAACGCAAGTTTCCAGCAGGAACAGCAATAGATTAGCAAGTTTGCAACGCAAACCCGGAGCAGATAATCCGCGCTATTTCAGCGGCATTTATCCTGCGCTCCTTGTTTCAGGTTTTCCGGAATCATGGACACAAAAAGCTCCTTTATAAGCTCCGCATCCTCGTTGCCCTTTCCAAAAAGATTTATAAACGACTCGCCGCCTGAATAAATCATTTCAACGCCTTTTTTTCCGGCTTTTTCAACCACAGAATCCTGCTCCAAAAGAGAAATCGCCTTTTCCACCGCGGGGCTTTCAATTCCTTCCTTTGCAGCCTGGACAAAGCACGAAGTAAGCCGGCTGATTTTTTCAGGATTATTTTTGTTGCTCTCAAAAAACTCAAGAACCGGAAGGGATTTTTTTCCCTCGACAATATCATCGCCGCGCTTTTTTCCGGGATTTCCGGTTGTAAGATTTATAACATCGTCAATAATCTGAAATCCCGCGCCTATGTCAGAAGCCGCTTCCCCTGCCTTTTTTATTGTGTCATCATCAGCCCCGGAAACAAGAGTTCCCATCCTGGCCGCCAAAGAAGCAAGTGTTCCAGTTTTGCCTTTGACCATCGCAAGATATTCCTGCACAGAAGGAACTTTTGTATTGTCGCGGTGCCATGCTATGTCCATCGCCTGTCCAAGATGAAGCCGCCTGAGCTCCATAAGATAATTGCTGTAAAGGCGGTTTTTTAGTTCCATGGAGCAGGCTGATTTTTCTATGCACAGCGGCGCCTCAAAAAAGAGCCATGAGCCGGCGTTTATCGCAGTGTCTGTTCCGTAGAGTATGTAGGCAGACGGCTTTCCGCGGCGAACAGGGGAATTGTCCTCAATGTCATCATGGATAAGGCTTGCGGTATGCACAAATTCCACAAGCGGCGCAAGATTGTATGCAGCCTCCTGGGCAGCTTCCTTGTCACGGGCGCAGGCTCGGGCGCAAAGAACCAAAAGAAGCGGACGCCACCTTTTTCCCCCTAGATCAACCAAAGACCTTGTTGTTTCTATAAGAGGAAAAATATGCCCTGAATCTATAGACTCAGAGCCAAAGGAATTTTTCTTCCACTCGGCATCCATTTCAAGCGGAAGAAAAGATTTTATAGAAGATTCGATTTTTTCCAAATGCGAAGAAAAGTGCTTGTTCATAATTATAGTATAATAACTGAGCTTGCCTCAAAAGTCCATCGCATTTAGGGAGATTTTCAAACTTACATCAAACCTTGAATTCATTTATTGCGCTCGCAAGCTCATTCACGGAAGATTTTGCAAGCTCCGCGACATTCAGAATTCTAGCAGAAGATTCCTTCAGGTCTTCCGCGGCTCTCTTGCAGGAATCAAGCCCAGTGTTTACCGCGCTGCTGGAATTTTTCAGGGCATTGCAGACATTGGCAGTGCTGTCAGTGGAAATAGAAATGCGGCTCATCTTTGCCTTGACTTTTTCCGTGCTGTCAAGAATCTCGCTGATTGATGAAAGAATTTCCTGCGCCTTGTCTCCCTGCTTCTGCGCTGTGTCTTCAAACGATTCAAAAACTTCAGCCATCTGCTTTATATGATCAATGGTTGTCTCAAAGCTCATGTTTATTTCCTGAGATGCCTGGGCAACCCTGTCGATTTTTTCCTGAATTGAGCTCAGATATTCATTTGAAGACTTTGCCTGCTCCGATGTCGTTTCCGCAAGCTTTCTGATTTCATCCGCAACAACAGAAAATCCCTTGCCCGCATCTCCTGCGTGGGCCGCTTCAATCGCAGCGTTCATAGACAGCAGATTGGTCTGCGATGCAACTGACGAAATCACCTCGTTCATTTCAAGAAGCGCCTGGGATTCATTGCGCACATTCACAATCTGATCTGCCGCCGCAGAAAGAGCATCCTTGTTGTCAGAAGAACATCTGACCAGCTCGGTGACACGCTCGGCAGCCTGGGAAATATTTTCCTTGAAGGTAACCACATTTTTCATTATCCACTGTATCGAAGACGCGGAATTTTCAATCGCCTCATTCTGGGTCTGGATTTCCGAAGAAAAGGAATCCAGCTCGCTTACAATGGAAGTAACCGTTTTGTCCACAGAATCCACGGAAACACTCTGGGAAGAAACGGCGCTGTCCATACTGCTGATTGTCTTTGAAGTTTCATCAAGGGCTGAATTCATGGAGCTGGCGGTTTCAGACAATGACTCGGACATATTTTCCACAGAACCGGCCGCGCTGCGTGTTTTTTCTATGATAACGCTGAGGCTCCTTGAAAAACTTTCAAATCCATAGGAAAGCTCGGAAACTTCCTTGATAAACGAATCTTCATATTCCGAAGAAAAATCCCCGGAAGCAAGAAGGCGGCAGTGTCCGGAAAGCTGCTTGAACACCATTCCGATATTCCTTGAAAGCATCAAAACCGCAACGGCGATAAAAACTGTAACAGAAACAATGACTAAAAGCAGCACCCTGATTGCCTTTTCAGAGCGGCGCGAAAAATCCGACACAGGCCCTTCAGAAACAACAAACCACGGAATCCCCTTGCACGGCACAACTGAAAAATATCTTCCTCCAGTGGAAACAAAGCACTTCGGAGTGCCGTCCAAATACGCATTTGCAGTATATCCGTACTTGGAAATTGTGCTTTCTGCAAAATAGTTTGCCACCATGATTTTAGAAGTGTCAGTATTGGTTATATAACGCCCGGAAGCATCAAGAAGATATACAGTGCTGTTTTCCGAAACTGAAAATTTATTGACGGTCTGTGTAAGCCTGTCAAGAATCAAATCCAGCCCGGCAACACCAAGCACCGTTCCTGAGCTGCTGCTCACCGATTTTGAAATTGTAACGCAGGTTTTCCCCGACATTGAATCTATGTACGGCTCTGAAAAACACAGCCTGCCCTTGTTCTTTTCAGCGGATTTAAACCAGTCACGCGACAGAGGATTCCAGTCAGCGGCCGGTTTCCAGCCTATGTTGTTGACAAAAAAACCTCCGCGGTCAGGATAATGGCGCGAAACTTTTGTGGCGTAATACAGCATTGAATCCGGCTTGAGCAGATTAGAAAGCGCCTCCACTGATTTTTCCACAAAATCCGCGGAATGGTTGGCGGCGGCAAATGCGGCAAGGCTGTCCACAACTCCACAGTCCGGCGCAAGCATGGCTTCAATTTCAGCGGAAAGTTTTTCTGTTCCAAAGCTGGCAATTTCATTCACATCCGATTTTGTATTCTTGTATAAAGTCCATATAAAACCGCTGCACAGAACAACACTCTGAACAAGCATTGCTCCAAGTCCCAGAAGCAAAAGAATCGTAACAAAAGGCAGGTGATACTTCTTTTCCTTTTTCATAAAAACTTCCTCAAAATAAAATGAAATCCATGCCTAGAAAAATGCTGCATACAGAATCAACAACCCCGGCACAGAATGTCAAGGAATTGATTCCTCCGCACGAACAAAGAAACTTCCTGCTCCTCTCTCCTCAAAATTGCCTGAAAAACCGTAAATTTCAGAACAGCCTAAGCACAGTGTATTATGTGAGCCTCTAAAAATTCATTTAAAACGAATTCTTAGAGGCTCTTTTATAATTATATATAAAAAATTCAATATTTCAATAAAAAAAAGCTGCCTGGAGCGAACCAGACAGCCTTGAAAACTGGAAATTTTCGAAGTTTTCTTATTTTATATTTGCGCCCGAACCTTTATCAAGCACAATTTTCCGTGCCACAGGCGTTTCGGATTTTGTATTGAACAAACTCACAATTACCCATGAATTTTTTCCCACATCATCAAGCGAAAAATTCATAGACGGCTCGGGCTTGTCCGAAGGCTTGCGGCCTTTTGGGCAGTCTAAAATTCTTGTAAAGGGCGACACAAAAATCTTCAAGTCCTTTCCGTCCATGTCAGTCAGAACAATAGACATTGACTTTGAATCCACAGATTTTACAGTGCCGATAAGAACTTCCTCGTCAGAATTTCTTATTTCCCTGCACTCCGGCCCGGAAAAAGGAACATCAGGCGGCGGACAGTCCGGTCTATGCCTGTTGTCCTTGCGGGCAAAAGCTGATGCGCTGCCCAAAATAAGCACCGCGCTCAGAAAGGTAGCGGCTTGTACTGTTTTTTTCATATTTTCTCCCGTAAAATAAATTTAAAACACAAACTGTTATAGAACCTGAAAATTCAATTTTTCAGGTTGCGCTTTTGAAATGCGGCCGACATTCAAAAATAAAAAAAAGGAGGAAATAAAAAGTTACATTGCGCAATCAGTGAAAAACTGAATTTATTATTTTTTCCGCATTTTCCTCTTTTGAAGCTCCGGCCATGTCAACAACAATGTCAGCCAGCTGCTCATAAAGAATTTCGCGCTCGGAAAAAAAAGCATGAAATATATTTTTTGCCTCAGTCAGGGAACATGGATTGTACTTGGCAATGAACGCAGGAACATTTAAAAGCGTGCCGTCCGGGGCAACTGAAATTTCGCGGAAAACCCGCGCGCCGGCAATTTCCTCAGGTGTCTTTAAAAAAACAAATTTTCCAATGTCCCTCAGGATGGAAATGGCGCCCCTGTTTGCGCAGATTCCGCCGCCTGTCGCAATAACAAAATCTCCCCCGGATGCAAGCGATTTTTCACGCAGAAAACAGCAGGCTTCCTCTTCCGCTTTCTGAAATCCAGAGGCTCCATGCTCCGTATAAATTTTCCTTGGAGTTTTTCCTGTCATCTCGCGGATTACATCGTCTGTGTCAAAAAAAGGAAGAGAGCGTTTTCTGCTTATAATCCGCCCCTGTGTTGATTTTCCGCAATGCTTAATGCCCATAAGAATGATGTTCATGCCTAGCTCCTGTTCAGCAGAAAAATAGCGGGAATTTTATTTATGGGAGGAAGCGGCTGCTTTTTCCATTCAGCAACAGAAAGTGTTCTTATGAATTCCTGGTCAGTTGTAATTCCTGCCGCTACACAAACCCTTGTTTCATTCCGGCATGAAGACAAGATTGATTCCAGCATTTTTACATTTCTATACGGCGCTTCTATAAAAAGCTGAGTCTGCCGCTCATTCCACGCTCTGTTTTCAAGCTGGCGAATTTTTGATGCTCGTTCCGCAGGCTTGGCCGGAAGATAGCCGTTGAATGCAAAACTCTGTCCGTTGAGTCCGCTTGCCATAACCGCCATAATCATGGAAGAAGGCCCTGCCAGAGGAACAACCCTAAGGTCTTTTTTTTGAGCCAGCTCCACAACAGCAGCTCCCGGATCAGCAACAGCAGGACAGCCGGCCTCAGAAAGCACAGCCATCGGAAGCCTGTTTTTCAAAAGCGGATTAATATACCCTGAAACAGATGAAGAATCCGAATGTTCATTCAGCTCATAAAATTCAAGGGAATCAATATCAATCGAAGAATCGGCAATCTTTAAAAAACGAATCGCAGAGCGGCGGTTTTCAACAATAAAATGCTTTATTCCGCGGATGATCTTACGATTGTGTTCAGGCAAAACTTTCTGGTATTCCGTTTCGCCAAGAAGAACCGGGACAAGATACAGCGCAGGCTCGATTTTTTCCATGGCAGGCTACCGCGAAAATATTGAAATAAAGCTTGCACCACCGATAAATGTTCCGATGCTGCTGCCGATTGAGGACAAAAAGAAAACAAGCAGGACACGCAGTATTCTGTTTTTGTAAAATCCCTTTATGCTTGACGAATCTGCCTGTAAATTTTCCATGTCGCCAACCGACGGTTTTTTTACAAGCGCCTGGACAATTCCGGAAACAAAGCCTATTCCAACAAAAGGACACAGGGACGTAAAGGGCGCGCCGACAGCCGCAGAAAGAACCGCAAGTATATGGCCGCCTCCCGCAGCAGCTCCGATAGCCGCCAGAACTCCATTCCATAAAGCCCAGCTTCCAATCAAGTCTGCGCCCTTTTCAATTCCGCCCACAACAAAGCCTGTCACAATAAGAGCTAAAATCAAAACAGGAATTATCCATGAAAAAATTTTTACCGCTGCTGATTTTTCAGGCACACGCTCAATTTCAGAAACATCCGGCGTTTCCTCGCCTGACGAAAGTTTTTCAAGATGCGCATAAACTCCGGGAAGATGCCCCGCCCCTAAAACTGCAAGAACTTTTTTCTGCGGACAAAGCCATATTTTTGAAGCAAGATAAAAATCGCGCTCGTCTATAAGAACTTCCTTTACCGCAGGAAGAAAAGACGAAAGCTCCTTCATCATTGTGTCCATTTCACTGGACTGCTTTAAATTTTCAATTTCAGTTTCCGAAACCTGCTCTTTGGAAAACGCCGTGGCAAACAACAGAGAAAGAAGCTTGCATTTTCCCATGAAAGAATTTTTTGCCCATGCGCGCCTCAAGGTCACAGTCACAGGCCTATCAACCATCACCTGGGGAATTCCAAGCTCACGGGCTTTTTTTATCGCCGCCGCCATTTCGTCCCCGGGCTTTACTCCAGCTTCTCCGCCCATGCGCTTCTGATAAGCCGAAAGCACAATGTTAGCAAGCAGAAGAAATCCCTGCTTTTTCCGGAGAATCGCAACTATGTCCATTTTAGTCCATGAATTTCTGTCCTCAATGTTTTTCAGGCGGTTCTCGTCAAGCTCTATTGCAACCGAATCAGGCTTATGTTCTCCGATAGCATTTTCAACTTCCTCAATGCTATACTTTGAAACATGGGCAGTGCCGATAAGAATAAATTTTCTTCCGGCAGCCTCAAGAATTTTTTGTGTTGACTTGTTCTCTTCCATAAAAATTATTTTAAAGGAACTTTTCCCTTTGTTCTCCATTCCGCCAGACGAAACTCAAAAAACATCGGGCTGTTCATGCTTACAACCTTTGCATAGTATTCGTTGGCAAATTCTGCTCCTCCAAACATATCATAAAAAAGCGCAAGATAATAGTACATTTTTCCCTGAAGATTTCTGTTCGTCATTGCGGAAATCCGCTGAGGAAGAGGCCGCTCGCCCGCCCTGTCATGGAACACACGGAGCATGGAATATTCGATGGAATTCCTGTCCATTTTGCGCAGAACCTGATTGCTGAAATTCTTGGCCTCGGTTCCGTTTCCTTCTTTATAATAACAATAGGTTATCATCAGCGGATAGGAAATATTATTCTTATTGCGCTCATAGCATTTCATAAAGGCTTCCCTGGCAGTTGTCCAGTTTTCCTCATGAAGCGCAAGCACACCGATGCTTTCGTAGGCATAATAATAATCCGGATTCAGCTCCACAACCTTCTTATAGTCAGCAATCGCCTTTTCAAAAATGTCCTGCTCATCATAAAGCCCCGCGCGATATGCATAGGCAAGAAAATAGTCCGGCTCAATCTCAATAGCTTTTGTCCAGGCTTTTTCCGCGGAATTATAATGGCCAAGATACCTTTCATACATTCCGTAATCCATGTTACATTCGTAGTTCTCAGGCTCATTGTCCAGGGCTTTTTTTGCATAATCCGAAGCGATTTTGTACTCATTGGCGGCATAGGCTATTTTTCCAAGATACAAAAAAGCCTGTGTGTTCTGAGGGTCAATCTCAAGAATTTTCTTGAAAGTCTTTTCCGCCTCTTCATCGTTTTCAAGATAGTAGTCGCACTGTCCGGCTCCGCGCAGAGCATCGATGTTTTCCGGCTCACGGACAAGCGCTCTCTTATAATAAATTTTTGCCTGCTTGTAGTTCTTTTTAAAGAACATATCTTCTCCAAGCTCTATATTCGCGGCGGAATTCATCTTGTCCTTTTCCAAAAGCAAATTAATCTGCTTTGTGCGCTCTGCCTTATCTCCGCGCATTTTTGCAATCGCAACCGCAAGGGAAGCAACATCTTCATTCTGTGGATCGCGGGCGGAAAGTTGTGTGCACAGAGCCTGCGCTTCGTCAAGATTTTTTGCGCTGACATTTATAGCCGCCTTTAAAAAAAGCAAGTCAAAATCATCGGCATACTTTGCAGGCAGCTTTGTTTCATAGAGAGCAAGAGCCGCCTCCGCTCCATCCTTGTTCAGGGCAGACTGAAGCTCTTCCATAAAATCGGTCTTGGAATATTCAGACTTTTTTTTAGTTTCTGTTTTTACAGTTTCAGTCTGAGCGCCGGAATCTGTTGTCGCGCAAGAAGAAAATCCCACTGTTAAAATAACAGCAACAGCCACAACAAGAACAACCGCAGCCAAAAGCTCCGCCAATGTAGTTTTTACTGAACTTTTCATAATTCCCCATGCTCCAGAATGTTATTGCCTTTTACACTTTTTAAAGATAAAATAAGCGGACTATGCGTAAACATCCTGTAAGAAAATTTTTTGGACTTACACTCCTTTATTCAGTTGTTATTATCGGCATTTTTATAATTCAATTTAAGTCCAACTCTGTATTTTCAAAATCTTTGGGAAGCCTGAGTTTTTCAATCGTAAAGCTCCAGTCTGAGAACAACAAGACAATCCTGAAAAATCAGATCAGAGTTTCATTTAACGGCATAATATTTTCAGCGGATGACAAGAATCCAGTAACCGCAAAGGACATCAAGGGAACAGTAATTCCTCTTGCGCTTGAATCCTACGAAGAAGCAAGCGATTCCGTGGAATTTTCTTTCACTTATGGAGCGCGCATAACATTCAGGCAGTCGTACGACAAGGACAATATGCCGCTGCTTTCCATTGCCGCCGTTCCTCCTGCAAACTGCAATGAAATTTTTCTTCCATATAAAATTTCCCAGAACTTCAGCACAGAATCCATTTCGCCGGCAAACATTCTTGTTACCGCAAAAGATGAAATGTTCAGCTTCACTTCCCATAGCTTTTCCGGGGGAAAAATTGCCTTTACAAAAAACGACTCTGTGGCGAAATATTCGCACTACAACCTTACAAGGAAATTCACATTTGAATCAGCCGCAGGCCTCAAGGGCACAACCGACGCGGAAATCAAGGAGCTTTGTACAAAGCTTCGGTACAGCCTTGTGGAAAAAGTCCAGTCTGCAATCTCCCAGGCAAAAATAGACTCGCTTTCCGAAACAGATGTCACAGCCTATGTCGCGGAGCTTGCCTCCCAGGGAAAATACAACCAGGCCATTGATTCTATTCCGGATTCATTCAAAAAAGGAAACAAGCGCACATACATTTCTTCGCCGTTCTTTGACAATCTGGTAGCCATGAGCAGAAGCCTTTCCATTCAGACTGAAAAATACGCTTCACTTGTGCAGTCAAATTCCGCAGAAGTTTTCACAGTTGAAGGAATTTCTGACTATATCCTGCGCGAAAAAAAATCTTCCGCTGTCAGGAAGCTTATACAGAGCGTTTCGGGCCTGCAAAAATTCTCCGCGTTCCAGGCGGCCGGCATTATCAGCGTATATGCGGACTTGAAAGAAAAAGATTCCCAGCTTGTCTTACCGCTCGAGGCAGTGCTTGAAAACTGCACAAATTCCATTCAGGAAAGCTGCAAGCTTGAAAACGAAGCCATAAAAGTCCAAAAGGACGAGGAAAATTTCACGGATGTCTACGAAACTGTCTTTATAGGAAACGCGCTCCAGAAGCTCGGAAAGCTCCAGAAAAACATTTCAATGACCCAGGCTGGAAACCTTATAGTTTATTCAAGCCTTTCTGAAACCGATGCAAGCATAAGGACAATCGCAAACATTTATCCTCTTATAGTAAAGGACAACTTTTTCTATCCTCACACTGAAATCTTAGGCTGGTACGGAAACACCTGTGTATGGGCATGGACGTGCGCAAAATCCATTTCGTACATCCACAATCCTTCAACCACATCAAATATTATCATAGACTTCCCGCTGGGGCTCACGCATTACGTTATCTTCAACGGAATTCCGAATTTCCATGGAAAAATTGAAATCCAGAGCCAGATGTTCAGGACAGATCCGCGCTTTGAAACTTATAATTCATCAGGCTATGTCTATCAGGCTCCTTCACGGCTGCTGTTTATAAAATCGCGCCACAAATCAAAAATAGAGCTTATAAGGCTTTTCCTTGATTCTCCGCTGATTTTTGAAAGCACCGCTGACCCTTCTGTGATGAGTGTTATTCCGCCAGCTCCAAGCGCTCCAGAGCCAAAGCCGGAGGAACCTTCGCCGGAAAAAACAGAGGCAGCTCCAGAAACACAGCCCGAAGTTGAAATTCAGCCTTGAATTCCGTCGGTATCACGGAAAGCGGACAAAAAAAATAAAAAAAATTTATTATATTTTTTTCATTTTACCAAAATATGTGTTATAATTATCTGAACTGTCATAGTACCGCTTTGTGAAAAAGCAGCAGGAGCAATTGTGAACAAACGAGATTTTCCTAAAATCCATTTTTATGATCAGGATTTTGTAGATATTTACGATAAAACATGGAACTGGCTTTCTGAATATTGGATAAATCCAGAAAACAGGGAGCAGGACGTTGAAGGTCTTTTTGTTTATCCGGTAAATGAAAAATATATTCTTGATCAGCTTGAAACAATTTTCTCTTCGTTTTTCCTTGTCTACTCAAACAGAAATTATCCGGCAAGCAAGAATATAGACTATTTCTATGCCCGGCAGGAAGAAAACGGCGCAATCAGATGGAAATATGACACCGTCACAAACATGCCTCTTGTTGACAAGAAAAATCCTGAAGGAATAGGACTTCCGCTCTTTGCATGGGCAGAATTCAACCTGTACCACAAAAGCGCAAACAAGCGCCGCATAAAGGAAATCATGCCCATACTGCAAAAATACATGGACTGGATAGACAGGACATTCAAGCAGCAGAACGGGCTTTACTCCGTGCCATACGAAGCTTCCACAATGTTCAATTCCCCCAGAAAAGGAGCAGTCTACCCTGTTGATTTCAACAGCTGTATGGCAATAAACATGGCGCACATGTCCGCTTTGGGCGACATTCTCAATGACAAGGATTTAAGCTTTCAATACAAAAAAATGTATTTCAGCCTGAAAACCAGAATAAACAGCCTGATGTGGGATGTGGAAACCGGTTTTTACTATGACTTGAATAAAAATGAACAGCGCCTTTCGCAAAAAACAATAGCGGGATTCTGGCCTCTGCTTGCGGAACTGCCTAATGCGGACAGAGCGGACACTCTCATTGCGCATCTGAGCAATCCAAAGACTTTCGGCACAGACCATCCGTTCCCTACTTTAAGCGCGGACAGCCCAGACTTTAAGGAAAACGGAGACGGATTCAAGGGCTCTGTTCTTGCGCCGTTCAATTTTATGGTTATAAAGGGACTCGAAAAATACCAGCGGTATGCTTTTGCGCGCGAATGTTCAATCCGTCATCTGTATTACATACTTGAGGCTTTAAGCCCCGCAGACTCCAAGCGAAAAGGCGACCTTTACGAAGCCTATCTTCCATGCCAGGAAGGTCCGGCCACTTGCCGCAGCGAAAAGGATTTCCCAAGAAAGCGATTCCTGCACTTTACAGGACTTTCAACGGTTGCGCTTATGATTGAAAATGTAATCGGATTGAATATAAGCCTTCCAAGAAAAACTGTAGACTGGATTATTCCAAACCTTGAGATAATGGGCATTGAAAAGCTTTCCCTTAAAAGAAACCTTATCACAATTCTCAGCAACAAGAGCAAGCGCGGATGGGAAATTCAGATGGAAAGCGAAAAACTGTATTATTTTACAATCAATATTCTGGATCAAAAGAAAAAAACGCTTCCGATTCCGAGCGGAAAATGCTCAATGCTTATCGACAAGCTGTAACGTTCTTTGCACTGAATGTTTTTACTGTTGATAACGGGAACCTCCAAAAAAGACTGAAATTTTCGGGTGTTCCCAATAAAATACAGATATTTATAAAAGCTATAATACCTGGAAATTCAACAGAATTTAAAAGCTGACGGAGTAAGATTTTTTCAGATGAACACGCCTCAAGCTGTAATTGAGATTGGCTCAACCGGAATACGCCTTCTTGTCGCAGAACCGGTTGAAGTTCAGTCGCAGAAAAAATTCAATATCCTCGACCGCAGTGACCAGCCTGTAAACCTGGGACGGGATGTTTTTACCACACATTCCATAAGCCGGGAAACTCTTTTAGTCTGCCTGCATATTCTTGAGCGATACGCGGAGCAGCTGGCAGCCTGGGGAATCACAAGGGAAGAAACAGTAGTAATTGCCACCAGCGCAGTCCGTGAAGCGGAAAACCGTGATCCCTTTGTTGACCGCATAAAGGTAAAGACCGGCTTCACAGTCCATGTAATCGACGGAATTGAAGAAAACCGCCTGATGTATCTTGCCGTCAGCAAATGCATAAAGGAAGCCAGCCTTGCAACCCGCCAGAATGACTCTATTTTTCTGGATATATCGGGCGGCGCAACAGAAATGATGCTTCTTGAAAAAGGCAGAATCATCGGCGCGCACAGCATGAGGCTTGGCACTGTAATCATTGAGCAGATGATCCATTCCATGATGGGAAGCCTCGACGATGCCAGAAGATTTATCTCTGAATTCATACGGAATACAAAAAATGCCCTGAACGCAGAAATAAAACTGGACAAAATCCAGCAATTCATTGTCCTGGGAAACGACATGAAAATCGTTTCGCTTTTTGTAGGGCATCCTATTTCTCCGTTCTTATGGGAAGTTGAGCGCGGCGCATTTGAGAATTTTGTTGATGAGGTTCAGCATTACACACCCGAAGAATGTATAGCAAAATTCAAAATGAGCTACAACGAGGCGCAGACATTCCAGATATCGCTTGTCGCGTATAAGCTTTTTATCCAGCTCACAAATGTAACGAAATTCATTGTACCTGACACATCAATCAGGGAAGGAATTCTTCTGAGCCGGAACCAGCTTTCAAACCCGGAAATTCAGGATGATTTCACCCAGCAGATTCTGGCAGGCGCCCGTGCCCTTCTGAAAAAATACCAGGGGGATGAAAATCACGCTGAATACGTGCATAAAACCAGCCTTGAAATTTATGATGCGCTTCAAAAAGAGCTTGACTTTGATCCGCATGTGCGAGTTCTTCTGGAAATAAGCGCAATTCTCCATGATGTCGGAATGTTTATTCGCGCGGAAGACCACAACATCCATGGAAAATATATTGTAAACAACAGTGAAATTTTCGGGCTGAACCGCGACGACAAATCCATAGTCGCCCAGATAATCAGCTTTCACCGGGGAAGCAAAATGCCACAGCAGGACGAAGAATTCAGGCTTCTTCCCCGCAGCAGAAGAATGATTGTCCTCAAGCTCAGTGCGATTCTGCGCGTTGCCGATGCGCTGGACAGAACCCACAAGCAGCATTTGTATAATTTCAATATTTCCCTTGCCAACGACAGCATAACAATCCGGACAAAAGGGCATAACAACCTTTCGCTGGAAAAGCTCGCCGTTTCGGAAAAGGGCGATTTGTTTGAAAATATATTCGGTTACAAAATAGTATTGGTATAGTTTATGGCAAAGACAAAATTTTTTAACAGGGAATTAAGCTGGATAGAATTCAATGCCCGCGTTCTAAGCGAATCAACCAGAAAGGAGCTTCCGCTGCTGGAAAGGCTGAGATTTCTTGCGATAACAGAAAGCAATTTTGACGAATTCTTCCAGGTCAGGGTTGCAAGCATAAAGCGGCGGCTTCACGATTCCATGGGAAAGCCACTGCATGCGGATTCAAGCGGACTCACTGATTTAAATGTCCTGAAAAAAATTTCAGAGAAAACACGCGCGCTCGTAAAGCTCCAGTATGCGACTCTTATGAATGATGTCCTGCCTTCGCTTGCAAAAGAGGGCTTTGTATATACCTCGCCGAAAAACTACACGCAGGCTCAGGAGGCCTTTGCAGAAAATCTGTTCATGCATGAAATTTTTCCCCTTCTTACACCGCTGAGAACCGACACAGATGTTTTTCCGCATGTGGGAGCGCTTTGCCTTACAGCCGCATTTCTTCTTGAGCCGATGGCAGGCGTAAAAAAAATGAAGACAGCGCTTTCAACTTCCCAGGAAAAGGACATTGTTGCGCTTGTCCAGATTCCCTCGGGCATAAACAGAATTATCTGGCTTCCATCATCAGGAAAAACAAAACAGTTCGCCCTGATTGATGACATAATCCGGCTTTACGGAACAAAGCTTTTTCCGGGATACAAGGTGCAGGAAACCATGCTGTTCAAGATAGCAAGGGATGCCGATTTTGCTGTAAACGAAGATTCCGGCGAGCATTTTATAAAGGCCATGGAGGAAGTCCTGGAAAAACGACAGTCATCATTTGCAGTAAGAATGACATACGATTTTCCGAGTGAAAAGCTGCTGAATTTTCTGAAGCGCAAGCTGAAACTGTCAGACGATGATATATATGAAGCCGGCGCAATTTTAGACCCTTCGTCAATGGAAGAGCTTTTCAGCATTGAGGGCGCGGAAAAATATGTGTACCCTGACTGGGAGCATTTCTTTCCCGGAACACTCCCGGACGAGGGAACATACTGGAATGTTTTCAGACAGCAGGACATTCTTCTGAATGTTCCCTACGAAAGCTACGAGCCGGTTGTAAACTTTATACGGCAGGCAGCCCAGGACTCACAGGTTCTTGCAATAAAAATGACACTGTACAGAACCGGAAGCAACAGCCCGATTGTCCAGGCTCTTAAGGAAGCAGCGCAGAACGGAAAGCAGGTCACAGTTTTTGTTGAGCTGAAAGCGCGATTCGACGAAAAGCGAAACATCTCCTGGGCGGAAGAGCTTGAAAAAGCCGGCGCGATTGTTGTCTATGGAATTGTAAACCTGAAAGTCCATGCAAAAATATGTCTTATTGTAAGGCGCGAAAGCGATGGAATCCGCCGCTATGCCCACATAGGCACCGGAAACTACAACCCCAAAACCGCAAAGCTTTATCAGGACTTGTCAATTTTCACAACAAACCACGAGCTTGTAAATGACGCGACATTGTTTTTCAATGTTATCTCAGGCTACAGCGCGCTGCAAACAATGCATCACCTGTACATGGCTCCGGTAACCTTAAAAAGCCGCCTGCTTGAACTTATTGAAAGGGAAATCCAGCAGAGCACAAGGGAAACTCCCGGCCACATTGTCGCCAAGATGAACAGCCTCTGCCACCCGCAGATAATCGAAGCCCTCTACAAGGCAAGCTGCGCAGGTGTAAAAATAGAGCTGAATATCCGCGGAATCTGCACGCTTATTCCAGGTGTCAAGGGAATGAGCGAAAATATAAAAGTTGTGAGTATTGTTGACAGATACCTTGAACATTCAAGAATTTTTTATTTTCAGAACGGAGGCTCCGAAGAAATTTATCTAAGCAGCGCAGACTGGATGGAAAGAAATCTTGACAAGCGCATTGAGCTGATGTTCCCGGTTTCAGACAAAAAAGTGTTCAAATCCGTCAAGGAAATTCTCTTCCTGTATTTTCAGGATAACACGCACAGCCATGTCCTTCAGAAAAACGGAAGCTGGAAAGCGCTTGCCCCGGAAAAAAATGAGCAGGAAGTCCGTGTTCAGGAAATTCTCTATAAGAAATACAAGAAAAAAGCTGATATAAAGAAGAATATGCCGCGGGCAGAATTCACGGTACGGCGGAAATAAAAGGCTATGTCCGTAAAACAAAAAAAGGCTCATGAATTATCAGAGCTTTTTGGTTTGGAAAAGTTATAATTCTATAACCAGCCAGCCGTCGTCATCAAACTTTTCTAGCAATATGATTCTTGTCTAACTCACAGTGTTTTATGTTTCCGAAAACGTTTGCAATCATTGAAGCGTGTTCTTTTGCATCAACGTGTCTATAAAGAAGATTACCAACTAATAAATGATAAAATTGTTCTGTTGAAAACTCAAATCATACATAGTTAGCTAATATTTAAACTGAGCTATGTATGATAAGCAACACTTTTTACGGACATAGCCAAATAAAAAAAGCTGCCATTCAAGGCAGCCATGTATTTCAAAGAATTTATCTCTCGCGGAAAATAATGCGGCCGCGGTTCAAGTCATAAGGAGAAAGCTCCACTTTTACACTGTCACCGGGAACAATGCGAATATAATGCTTTCTCATTTTGCCGCTCAAATGCCCCAGAATAATATGTCCGTTTTTCAATTCAACACGGAACATTGTATTAGGCAATGCTTCCTTTACAATTCCCTCAACTTCTATAGCCTCGTCTTTACTAGCCACAATTCCTCCAAAAAAATGTTTGCCTTTTTGACAAAATATTCGTATACTATTATGAATAAAACATTTAAGCCTGTCAACATCAAATCCCAAAAACAGGCGCTTTTGCAGGAGCAGAAAATAATGAAAAAAGAGTTTTTAGATAAGCAGAAAAAAAAGTTGATTACAGAGCGAAATGAAATTCTTGATTCGCTGGCAGGCCGCAACGAACAGTTTTCAAAGCTCATTGATACATTGGAATCAGGCGATGATGTGGATATTGCATCGGATACAATAGACAGAACCCTGCTGAATTCACTTGGAGAAGCAGACCAGCGCAGGCTTACAATGATTGACAAGGCACTGGACAGAATCCGCCAGGAAACATACGGTCAATGCCTTTCATGCGGAAAACAGATTCCCGAAGCCCGTCTTGAAGCGCTTCCCTATGCCGGCCTGTGTGTGGAATGTCAGACCAAGGAAGAGCGCAAAAACCATTGAAACACTGCAAAACAGCATAATACAGTCCGGCTTTTTTCTAAATGTGCTGGCTTTTCAATAATCCGTCTTCATAGTACGAAAGTTCTGTGTAGCCGGATTTTTTTATGTACTCAACAGCTTCTTCAAACCACCAGTCAATTCCTTCCGCTGAGTGGGCATCAGAATTTATCGTAACAGGAACATCAAGCTCCCTGAGCAGCGACAAAAAATACGGAGAAGGATAGGGAGCCTTCATTCCGCTTCTGAGAATTCCGCCGGTGTTCACTTCAACACAAACTCCAGCCCTGGCAGCGGCGCGCGCAGTTTCCTTAAGCTCCTTTTTATACCAGGATGCATTTTCATCAAAGAGAGGAGCGCCTTTTAAATTCTGAAGCCTTATCAAATCTGCGTGTCCTAAAAAAGTGAAGTAGCATTTTGCAAGCATCTCGCGCTCCAGAAAAAAATACTCCTGAACAGCCTTTTTTACATTTCCACCAAAAAAGCAATCTATTGCCCTGCGCACATCCTGAGGATTTCCATCTGCCTCAAAAAAACCTTCCCTGCACGGAACAAAATGCACAGACCCGATTAAAAAATCAGGGTCAAATTCCCTGTAGCTTTCAAAGTCCGGCGCACAAATTCCTGGAATATAATCGGCTTCAAAACCGGTGTAAATTTTTATTTTTCCTGAATATTTCTTTTTTAGCCGCTGAATTTCATCCGCATAATCCCTGTGCGAATTCGAAGGAATATGCCAGCCGCTCGAAAACGGATACATTGAATGACTTGAAAAACCGAGTATGTCCAGATTTCTTTCCAGGGCAGCCGCAACTATTTCTTCCGGAGTATTTTTTCCATCGCAAAAAGTTGAATGTGTATGAAAATTCGATTTCACCATAAAAGGCTCCGAAGCTGTGGTTTCAGAAAGAAGAATGTAGAATTTCTAGAACCTTGCCTAAAATCACAGAAGGCTTCTGCGGCTTTACAAGATAGCTTCTGGTTCCCAATGCAAGCGCCTGCATCACAACATCCTTTGCCGCCGCCCTTGAATAGACAATCACCGGCATCTGAAGCCCTTTGCGCTGGAAATTTTTCAGAACACTGATTCCGTCCATATCAGGCAGGAACAAATCCATAATGACAATATCATAATCTTTGCCGCTGGAAAGGGAATTGAAAAACGCACCGGCGGTTTCAAAAAGGTCAGTTTCGCCGCTTACGGATGAAAAAGTATTCTGGAGCAGTTTTCGCACAACAACGTCATCGTCAATAACCGCGACACGCATCATGTTTCCAAAATTTCCCTCGAGATTGCTTCTTGAATCAATAAAGCCGATAACCGTCTCACTGGCCGGCCTGTCAGAAGTCAGAACTTTCTCCAGCAGAAAATTCCTTATGTTGGATACTGAATCCTGGTCGCTGATAAGCTCCACAATGAATTCAATGTCATCAGAAACTTGAATTCCGGAATACTCAGGATGCCCTTTTACAAGCTCTCTTGTAAAGGAGTCAGAAGTCAGAATCTTTATATGTTTATTCGGGATTTTTCCCTGTGAAGAAATATTGTCAATCAGAAATTCAAGGTTCATGCCGTCAATAAAACTCAGCTGCATATTTGTAAGCATAAGCATGACTTTTGGCACATTTATTCTGTATTTTTCAACAAGCTCTGCAATCCTGTATTTCAGAAGCATAAGCTTTTCGCGGTTCAGGCCAAGCGCAACTTCAATAAAAATCAGGTTCCCATTCAAGTGGATATCAAGAATACATGGAGTTGTGTCCATAGAGAATTCAATTTTAAGAATTTTACCGATAGAATCAAAAAAGACATCAAACTTTACAGGCTTCGAAAAATACTTGACGACATTGAATTCAACAAGATTTGCAATTTTTGAACGGTCAATTACAGGCCCGGTGATTATTATAGGTATTCTTCTTGCATTCGGGTCAATGCTCTTTTTTTCCAGAAAATGCATTATATCTTCTGAGATACCGTTTTCCACTTCAATAATAATCAGGTCAGGCAGAAGAGTAACCATTTTTGTGTAGGCTTCTCTATTAGAAACAGAGTCAAGCGCAATCTGCTCCATTGAAAATTTGTCATGCAGAAAACCACTGAAGAGGGGAGAACAGTCAATAAGAAGTACCGATTTCATAATGTACATAATACTTTATAAATTGTATAATTTCAATTAAAAACATGGCAACAACCTTAATGCCAAAAGTCTTTTCCGGAGGAAAAATGAAAAAAACACTGCTTTTGCTGGCAAATGGATTTGAGGAAATTGAAGCGCTTTCCCCTGCGGACTATCTCAGAAGGGCAGGCGCGGAAGTCACAATCGCTGCCACAGGAACATCATCCAGAAATGTAGAGGGCGCGCACAAAATTCTTGTGACCGCAGATATAACGCTGGATGCATACTGCTCATCAGCCGAAACACTCCCGGATGCTATTATTATTCCGGGCGGAAATCCAGGTGCAAAGAATATAAGCGAATGTGCAAAGGCAATGGAATTTATAAACCTGATGCACAGGGAAAACAAACTGATAGCTGCAATCTGCGCGGCGCCGGCGCTTGTCCTTTCAAAAACTCCTGTCCTTGAAGGGAAAAACTGGACATGCTACCCTGAAATGGAAAAAGATCTTTCCGCGGAGCTTCAGAAAAACCACAAAAAATTTCCTGTTGTTTCAGATGGAAATCTTATCACGGCAAGAGGACCGGGAGCAGCAGAGCAGTTTTCCATGGAGATTGTAAGATTTCTGCTGGGAGAAGAAGCCCGCAGGAAAACAATGGAAGCTTCGGTTCAGCGGGAATGTTGACCTTCAAATTTTGCAGGCCTAGTATTCAGCAGAATTCAGCTTGAATGAGAACCCGTTATATATTGTAAGAAATTCGGTTTTTGTTCTGACGTCCAGCATCTTGTAAAGCTCAATCATTCTTGCCTTTACAGTGCTTTCGGAAACATCATGCAGAAGCGCAATCTTGCTGTATTTTTTTCCGTCCAGAACAGAAGACAGGAATTCAATATCGCGCTGGGAACACTCGCTGCTGTCAAGAATTTTCACGTGCCTCACTGATTCAGCCTTTTTCAGAATCGGATAAAGCACAGCAAAAGCAATAACGCCCATGTAAATCGTTCCAAGAATGTGGGCAACTGAAATCAAAAACACAAGCGAGCCGGAGCGGAAAAACTGCGTTGTAAGCGAAAATACCGGAAGAAGCATAAAAAGGCAGATCTTTATGCTTCTGTACATTTTGAAAAAATTTGAAAAGCTCAAAAACAGATACGAAAGCCCAAGGCAGATTATTCCAAGGATATTTCCGTCGTCAAAGAAATTTCCTACGCCATAGCAAAAGAAAAGAAAGGCATAGCAATAAAAATCCATAGGAATAAAGCAGAGCCGGAGAAAAAGCAAAAAGGCAATCATGTTTATTGTAATTCTCACAAGCTTTCTTATTCCGTCTATGCCCGGAGAATTATCAGTAAAAAACTGGAACACACTCACAATCATGCAAAACGCAGAAATTGCCGTTCCTACCCATGCTAAAATTTCCCACAGTTTCTTTTCATTGAAATCCATGGCATTCCACCTCGGTTATTTTTTATCCCGTGTTTCATACAGGACTTTTGTTATTTCCCCTATATACATTGTATGAAAATCATTCTTTCTGTAATTCTGATTGCACAGCTTATCTTCCATGAAGCAAAACGGATCTATTTCCTGCGCATAGAGCTTCTGGCAAAACAGAACAAGCCTCGCCTGCTTAATCCACGGAGTTCCATTCATATACTCAACATCAAGCTTTGTCGCACGGAATTTATCCTCGTCGCGTCCCGAATGGCAGCCGCAATAATCAAGCGCAGTCTTATATTTTTCAGGAAGTACACTCAAAGAAAAAGTGTCTGTGGAATCAATAATTTCCTTTGTATATCTTGTTGGACGTATGTAGACAGTGGCTACATTTTTATTCCAGAGAACCCCCAGGCCTCCCCAGCTGGCAGTCATTGTATTAGGTCTTCCAGTGCTGATGCTTCCATCATCTGAAATTTTTTTTGTGCATGCGGTAATAAGCATCCAGTCTTTTCCAATCATCTTAAATGTATTATCAGGAATTGACTCTGGTTTTAAAGATTTCAACATATATATCTCCTTTTTTTGTGCACACCGAAGACAAAGCCCGGCGCGCTTATAATTTTCGCTAAAAATCACAAAGGCAGCCTCAGAAATCTGAAATTCCCCCTGAAGCTCCTATAAACAAAAAAAGCCGATTTGAAACTTATCAAACCGACTTCCACTCAAAATGGAGATGACCGGACTTGAACCGGTTACCTCTTGCATGCCATGCAAGCGCTCTAGCCAGGTGAGCTACACCCCCAAATATTCTGCTAGTATACAAAAACTTAGGAATAACGTCAAGGGAACTTCTGGAAAATCAAAATGAACTCTTGGAAGTTCCCTCAATTCAGGGAGAACATGAGATTTCCTGAAAAACAACATGCCTCCGCAGCACGAATCAAACTGAGCGTATATCCTTTATTTCAGCGCAATTCGCCTCAAGCAAAGACTGCAATTCATCCTTGGAAATTCCAGAGACTTTCAAAGTAACTGTTCTATGCTTTGAATCACAGGCATCCGATGTCACAAGCGAAACGATGTTGGCATTTTTTTCCGCAATCGCGGCGGCAATCTTGGCAAGCTCGCCGGGAATCTCATTGACAACAGCCACTGCCCGCACACCCGAAGCCCTAGTATTAAACATATCGATAAAGGTTGAAAACAAGTCAGACTCAGTGACAATGCCTATCAAAAGATTTTCCTTTACAACAGGAAGCGCGCTGATTCCATAGTCGTTCATGAGCCGGGCAGCTTCTTCCACTGTCTGATCCGCAGTTGTTGTCTTTACGGACTTCACCATTGTCTTTTCAACAGAAAGCTTGCTCAGCAAATATCCAAGCTCAAACATATCCAGGCTTGTAGCCGCGCTCGGAGAAGCCTTCGCCAAATCATTATTTGTGATAATGCCAACAAGCGCGCCGCTCCTGTCAACAACAGGAAGCTTGTTTATTTTATTTCTAGTCATTGTTTCCCGCGCTTCAAGCACAGAGGCATCCGGTCCTATAGTCACAGGGTTCACAGTCATAACATCCTTTACAAGCATCATCAGCCTCCTAAATATGCAGATTTTACTGCGCTGTCATTTATCAAATCGCAGGCATTTCCTGTTTTTGAAATCACACCTGTTTCAAGTATATATGCACGGTTTGCGATTGACAACGCCTTATACGCATTCTGCTCAACAAGAAGAATCGTAGTTCCCTCGGAGCTTATCCGTTCAACTATGTTGAAAATCTCATCAACCAGAATAGGAGCAAGCCCCATGCTCGGCTCGTCAAGCAAAAGCAGCGAAGGCTTTGACATCAGGGCGCGCGCCATTGCAAGCATCTGCTGCTCTCCTCCGGAAAGAGTTCCCGAAAGCTGCGAAATTCTTTCCTTCAGCCGCGGAAAAAGCTCAAAGCACTTTTCCATATCAGACTTGATTCCATTCTTGTCCCGGCGCACATAGGCTCCCATCTCAAGATTTTCACGCACAGTCATATTTGCAAAAACCCGGCGTCCTTCAGGAACCTGGATAAGCCCCAGCTGCACAATCTTGTCCGCGCTTAAATTCGTTATATCCCGGCCTTCAAATTTTATTGTTCCGCCTGACTTCTTTATAAGATTGCTGACAGAATGAAGCGTCGTTGTTTTTCCAGCGCCATTCGAACCGACAAGCGTGATTATTTCGCCCTTTTTCACCGTGAATGAAATTCCTTTCAGAGCCTTGATTGCCCCATAGGAAACAGTCAGATTGTCAACTTCAAGCATGCTCATTTTTTTCCTCCAACAGCCTCATAGCCAGAGCCAAGGTAGGCCTTGATAACTTCCTCGTTTGACTGAATCTCGGAAGGCAGTCCGGATGCAATAACGCGTCCATAATTCAAGACCATGAGCCGCTCGCATATTCCCATCACAAGCTTCATGTCATGTTCAATCAAAAGAACCGTAAGATTGAATTTTTCCCGGATAAACGAAATAAGCTCCATAAGCTCCTGGGTTTCCTGGCCATTCATTCCGGCAGCAGGCTCGTCAAGCAAAAGCAGCTTGGGGCTTGAAGCAAGCGCGCGGCAAATTTCAAGTTTCCGCTGATCTCCATAAGCAAGATTGCAGGCAAGCTCATTCACCTTGGATTCAAGATGAAAAATTGAAAGCAGCAGCTCTGTTTTCTCCTGCATTATTTTTTCATCGGCGCGGAATTTTCCAGTGCGGAAAAGCACATCAACCGGCGAAACCTGCCTTGAATGATGAAGCGCAATTTTTATATTCTCCGCGGCAGTCAGCTTTCCAAAAAGCCTGATATTCTGAAACGTCCTGGCAATTCCGATTTTATTAAGCTGGGCAGGAGATTTTCCGTTTACAGCCTGAATATTTCCATCCCGTCCCACAAATGTGATCGAGCCTGATGTCGGACGGTAAATTCCGGAAAGCATATTGAAAACCGTTGTTTTTCCAGCTCCATTAGGACCTATAAGTCCAACCAGTTCGCCCTGATAAAGCTCAAGACTGAAATCACTTACAGCCCTCAGGCCGCCAAAGATAATGGAAATGTCCTTCGCACGGAGAAGAAGCTCCCTGCCACTGTCTGCAGAAGTTCCTGTCATTTTTCTCCTCCTTGCTTTTTTCTGAATATACAGGCAAAAACCGATGGTATTTTATCGTAGAATTTTATAAAGCTAAATTCCTTTGTACCTAAAAGTCCCTGCGGCCGGAAGAGCATCACAAAAATGAGAATAACCGGATAAATCAGAAGACGATAATCGCGGAGGAAGCGCAGAGCCTCCTGAAGAATCGTAAGCACAAAAGCCGCAAGAATTCCGCCTGTAATGCTGCCCATTCCGCCCAGGACAACAAAAATCAAGTCATTGATTGAATTGTTAAACGAAGCCAGATCAGGTTTTATGAATCCAATAAACGGAGCATAGAGAGCGCCGCCAATTCCTGCAATAAAAGAAGCTATTACAAAGCCCGTCATCTTATAGCGGAAAACCCCGATTCCATTGCTGTTTGCCGCAACTTCATCTTCACGCACTGCAAGAATCGCCCTGCCGTATGTAGAGCGCAAAAAATTCTGCAAAAGAACAACAATCACAACAAGGGAACCTATCACCGCAAAATACGAAATCGCCGCGCTGTGATCAAGCGATGTTGTGAATATCGTGCTGAACTGCTTTCCATTCGGGCCGCCGGTTATCTGCTTTAAATTTATAAGGCAGACTCTGATAATTTCGCCAAATGCCAGTGTTACAATAGCAAGATAGTCGCCTTCCAGCTTGAGAGTTGGAAAGCCAATCAAAAAACCGAAAAAAGCCGCTATTATTCCGCCGAGCAGAATGCTCACAGGAAGAGGAATGCCTGCTTCAGTAAGGATTATCACAGAATATGCTCCAAGCGCCTGAAATCCGGCCTGCCCCAGGGAAAGCTGCCCTGTGATTCCGCATATAACATTAACGCTGACTGCCATGATAGCGTTTACACCGGCAAGCGTTATTATCTGGGCCGTATAGGCATCTATAACAGGCATTCCCAGCGGCAAATCCATAAGAAGCGTTGGAACTGCAATACAGGCAAACGCAATCACAAATAAAATCACAGTATTTCTGGTAAATTTATCTTTCATTCCATGCCTCTATACTTTTACAACAGTCTTCTTGCCAAGCAAACCGGAAGGCTGCACAAGAAGGATAACAATCAAAATGCAGTAGGAAATAGCATCGGCATACTGAGAAGAAAGATATGCCTTTGTCATTGTTTCGGCGATTCCAAGAATAATGCCGCCAACCATCGCACCGGGAACCGATCCGATTCCGCCAAGAACAGCCGCAACAAATGCCTTTAGTCCCGGAATATATCCCATGAACGGATCAACCTGGGGATACGCAGTGGCATAGAGAACTCCGCCCGCACCTGCAAGAACAGAACCGATAACAAAAGTTATCGCTATTGTCCTGTTCACATTTACACCCATAAGGCTCGCCGCGCCAAGGTCATAGCTTACAGCACGCATGGCCCGGCCAGTTCGTGTATAGTTTATTATATAATTTAAAACGACCATAAGAATCGCCGAAGAAATAATCACAACAAGCTGAATATTGCTTATCTGAATAGAAGCAAAGGAAAAAAATTTTGTTTCCATTGTCGGAAACTGGCGTGGATTCGGTCCCACAAAAGGCAGCACACGCATGGCATTCTGAAGAATAAGCTCAACTGCGATTGCCGTAATAAGCGAGTTGAGGCGAGGCGCATTTCTAAGCGGCCTGTAAGCGCAGCGTTCTATCGCAAGGCTCAAAAGCGCGCAAACCACCATTGAGCCAAAAAAAGCGAAGGCAAGCCCCAAAGGAGTCGGACCAGTTGCAGACAGGATAAAATATCCGGTATAAGCGCCGATCATCATAACATCGCCATGGGCAAAATTTATAAGCTTTACAATTCCATATACCATTGTATACCCAAGAGCTATCAATGCATATATACTGCCCAATGAAAGCCCGTTGACAAGCTGCTTAAAAAAAGTATCCAACGTATCCTCCAAAAACATTTGGATTTTACTATAAATTTCCAAAAATAAAAAGGGGAGCTCTCCGTTAAGAAGAACACCCCTTTGTATTTCTATGAAAATATTTTAAATAAACCCCGGAAAACTTAAATGCCCCGGGACTCATATAAAAAATTCAGTCTACTTGCTTATATCAACAGTGGCTGCATAGGCAGTGGAAAGCTTGCCGTTTTCCTTAACAAGCTTGATCATTACTGCTGACTTCACAGGATTGCGCTTTTCATCAAAGACAATATGACCTGTCACATAATCGCTGTCAGTTTTCTCAAACGCATCGCGGATTTTTGCAACATCATCATTTGTTCCGGCGTTTTTCATTGCATCCTTGAGCATATAAACGCTGTCATATCCAAGCGCAGCAAAAGAATTAGGAGACTTTCCATACTTTGCCTTGAATGAATTTACAAATTTCTGAACAGCGGGACTGTCAGAATCCTCGGCATAGTGATTGGAATAGTATCCATTCAAAACTTCATCGCCCGCATTTTCTGTAAGTCCATCCCAGCCGTCTGCGCCTACAATCGGAGTTGTTATTCCCTGAGCGCGGAGCTGCTTTGCAATGAGAGCAACTGTTCCATAGTAATCAGGAAGATATACAACATCCGGATTTGCCGCCTTTATTTTTGTAAGCTGGGCATTAAAATCTTTATCGCCGCTATTATAAGATTCCTTTGCGACAATTTTTCCACCCAAGGAAGTATACTCGGCAACAAAATTTTCCATAAGGCCTACAGAATAGTCATTTCCGATATCATAAAGGACAGCGGCATTCTTTGTATCAAGATTTGAAAAAGCAAATTTTCCGCCGACTTTTCCCTGGAAAGGATCAATGAAGCATGTGCGGAAGATATAGTTTCCGGCATCAGTGATTGCACTTGCAGTTGCGGCAGGAGCAATCTGAAGAACCTTCTGTGCCTGTGCCTGCTTGGTGATTGCAATTGTGCATCCTGAAGTCAAGGAACCGATAATAATGCGAACACGGTCTCTTGTAACCAGCTTTTTATATGCATTCACTGATTTTGCAGCATCGCCCTCGTCATCCTCGCAGATAAATTCAATCTGCTGTCCGTTAATTCCTCCGGCGGCATTAATTTCCGCAACAGCAAGGTCAATGCCGTTTTTACATTCAATGCCATAAACTGCTACCGGGCCGGAAAGAGGAGCAACACCGCCAATCTTGACAGTCTTGCCTTTTGGAGCCGCAAAAGCAGATGCAGACAAAACAAATGCTCCAAGAACAATTGCATTTAAAAATTTCCTCATAAGTCCTCCTGTGGATTCCTGCAAAAACACAGACATCCATATATTTTGCGCTAATCTTATACAATTACTAAAATTTAGTAAAGTGAAGCGGAATCAAGGAAAAATTCAAACGGTGCCAGCCGGAATTTTTCCGGACACATTCACTTTAAAATAATACAGCCGCCCTTAAAAAAGGACGGCTTTTAATTGAAAAAGAAAAATTATGCTTCAGCAGAAGCTTCTGCTTCGGCAGCAGGCGCAGCTTCAACAGCAGCTTTTTTTGCAAGTTTCGCTTCTTTCTGCGCTTTATTCTTAAGAGCAGCCTTACAGAACTTGCAGATCTTAACTTTTTTTCCGTCTATTTCCTGATCATACAAAGTCTTTATCTGCTGCTTTCCGCAAACAGGACAAACACCACGTCCATGATTAGGATCTTTACGGATTCCAGTTCCACGATGTGCTTTAGACATTGCTTACTCCTTATGCTTCAGCTTTCTTAGCTTTTTTTGCAGACTTTTTAGCAGCCTTTTCATCTTCTGCAGAAGAATCTGGCAGCTTATAGTCAACCAACTCAAAAATTACAGTTTCAGCCGCATCTCCCTGGCGGAATCCAAGCTTAATAATACGTGTATAGCCGCCGTTGCGTTCCTTCATGCGTGAGCCGATTTCTGTAAACAGCTTGTTAAGTATTTTCTCATCGGCAATAAATTTAGCGGCAGTTCTTCTGTTATGAACAGAATCAACTTTTGCACGTGTAATCAATTTTTCTGCAGCTTTGCGTACTTCCTTAGCCTTTGCTTCCGTTGTAATAATGCGCTCATATCTGAAAAGAGAAGTTACCATATTACGAGTCATTGCACGGCGATGGGCTGTTGTACGTGAAAGCGGATTAAATCCATTTCTGTGGTTCATTCGTTTTCGTCCTTATGTTTACCTAAGTCAACATCTTTTAGATGGCTATAATCAGTCATACCAAGTGTCAAGCCATGTTCCTCAAGCTTCGCTTTGATTTCCTCAAGGCTCTTTTTGCCAAAGTTACGAGTCTTTGTAATATCGTCTTCGGTCTTCTTGGTCAACTCACCAATTGTTTTAATGTTTGCATTCTTAAGGCAGTTTGAACTGCGAACAGAAAGCTCTAGCTCCTCTACAGAAGTATTCAGAAGCTTACGAATTTTCTCGTCCTCTTCATCATTCTCATCACTGCTGGAATATTCGCTCTCATTGAAATTAACAAAAATAGCAAAATAATCCTTTGCGATTTTTGCAGCTTCAGCGAGCGCATCTTCAGGAGTAATTGAACCGTCAGTCCAAATCTCAAGAATCAGTTTATCATAATCGTTTCGCTGTCCTACACGCCAAGGCTCAATAGAATATTTCACCTTTGGTACAGGTGTAAAGATACAGTCCATTGCAATTGTTCCAACAATCTCAATGTAATGCTCATTTACTTCAGCAGGGACATAACCTCTTCCACAATCCACCTGGAACTCGATTTCAAGATGGGCGCCTTCCATCATGGTAAAGATTTCAACATCCTTGGACATGATTTCAAGCTGACCTTCCTTGGCCAAGTCATCACTTTTTACAGTGCCAGGTCCCTTAAACTCATAGAAAAAGGTTTCCTGCTCAACATCCCGCGGCAGGCGCAAACGAATCTGTTTCAAGCTGTTCAAAACTTCCAAAGTATCTTCTGAAATATTTGGAATTGTCTCGAACTCGCTAGAAATTACATGAGGAACACCATCCGCATCATAAGAAGTAATACGCACAGAAGAAATTGCATAACCTGGAATCGAAGAAAGAAGCACACGGCGAAGTGTGTTTCCTACTGTTGTACCAAAACCCGGCTCAAATGGATATGCAGTAAATTTTCCATAATTCGGACTATTCTCTAGATGTTCAAATATAATTCCTTTTGGTTTTTTAAAACCCTTAAGCAGATTTTTGCGAGCCAATCTGAACTCCTTATTTTTCCTGGAAAACTGAAAAAGCAGAATTCCAGGCTTGCATTATCATCAACCGGCACACAAAGAACCGGTTATCTTCATTACATGCGGCGTGTCTTGCGTGGACGGCAACCATTATGAGGAATCGGAGTAATATCAGAGATTGATTTTACTTTAAGTCCCAATGTGCCAAGTACACGTATTGCATTTTCACGGCCCATGCCAGGACCCTTTACAAAAACATGCACTTCACGCAAACCATAGCTTGCTGCACGCTGAACAGCTGTTTCTGCAACAGACTGCGCTGCAAATGGAGTAGATTTTTTTGCTCCCCTAAATCCTAAACCACCGGAAGAAGCCCAAGCAATCGCATTTCCCCTTAAATCGGTGATTGTAACAATAGTATTATTGAAAGTAGCCTGAATATAGATATTACCCTCAAAAACACTCTTTTTTTCTTTTCTCTTTTTTACAGTTGCTGCCATCTGTTACCTCGCTTAAGCCTTCTTCTTGTTAGCAACGGTCTTCTTCTTACCCTTGCGTGTACGAGAATTGGTGCGTGTGCGCTGTCCGCGACAAGGAAGACCTTTGCGGTGGCGAAGTCCACGATAGCTTCCAATATCCATCAGACGCTTAATGTTAAGACCGATTTCAGAACGCAAGCGTCCTTCTGTCTTAAAATTATCATCGATATATTTGCGCAGCTTTGCAAGATCATCTTCAGAAAGATCATTCAAGTGAACATGTGGATCTACATTTGTTGCTTCGCAAATCTTATTAGCTGATGAACGGCCAATACCATATACATATGTCAATGCAATATTGACATGCTTGTTTGGGAGATCAACACCCGCAATACGTGCCATCAGTTACTCCTCAGCCCTGTCTCTGCTTGTGCTTTGGGTTCTCGCAGATAATACGGATTATTCCGTTTCTCTTGATTACCTTGCATTTGTCGCAGATGGGCTTTACGCTGGTTCGTACTTTCATAAAAGTCCCCTTGGAAAACATGTATAAATCGAATCATGGCAATCCGAAGTGAAATTCCTCACCATGGATTACAATCCGATATGCACTGTCATAAAAAAATAACAGTGCACTAATATACCATGATTTTCCTTACTTAATCTAGTCCTAATCACAAATTTTTACAAATTACGTGATTTCAACCCCTTCTTTGTAAACCTGTCATAATAAGGTGTTTTCAGAAGAGCACCAACCTGAGACATCGTATCAATGTCAACACCGACCAAAATCAACAGCGAAGTACCACCCATCAACATGGAAATTGATGCGGGAAAATGAAACAGTATTTGAATCAATGTCGGAAGCAAGGCTATTGCAGCAAGATACAATGAACCAGGCAGAATCAGACGATTTAAAATCTTCTGAAGATATTTCTCGGTTTTGTCAGTTCTGATTCCTGGAATGGAACCGCCGTTCTCGCGGATATTTTTTGCAACTTCAGTAGGATTCAAAGTTACCTGAGTATAAAAATATGCAAAAAATACAATCAACAAAACTTCAATGAAATTATACCAAAAACCAAGTGGATTCAAAACCACCGCAACCTTCATAAGCCAAGTAGCCTTTGTTGAAAGGCTATTTGCAAGCTGAAGAGGGAAAGTCAAGAACGCTGTAGCAAAAATAATCGGAATAACTCCTGACGGATTGATTTTGAAAGGTATATAAGAGCTCGGCACTTCGTATGTTCTCCGGCCAACTACACGCTTGGCATAGTTAACCCAAATCCTTCGCTCACCGGACTGCTCAAAAACAACAAGCCCGATAATAACAAGGAACAAGAACACTGCGACCACAACAAAGACCACATTTATATCTTCGCTGTGAACCCCTGAAATCAACTCGTAAACAGCACTTGGAAGACGTGCAACAATACCAGCATATATAATCATAGAGACACCATTGCCGATACCGTGCGCAGTAATTTGGTTGCCCAACCAGACTGTAATCATGGAACCCGTGGTTACAGTAAGTATGGCAAGAAAATTAAAATAGACCCTGTTATCAAAAATTATCGCTCCAGGAATCTGCTGGTTGATTGAGTCCGCATAAACAGTGATAGCCATAGACTGGATCAAACAAACTACGATTGTTCCAAGACGAGTCCATCCCTGTACTTTCTGCTGACCACCCTCTTCCTGAGCAATTTTCTTGAGCGATGGGAAAATAACAAGAGCGAGCTGCATTATAATCTGAGTAGAAATGTAAGGCATAACACCAAGCATAAAAACAGAGAATCTTTCAAATGCACCGCCCGCAAAAAAGTCCATGTAACTGGCAAACGCACTTTCTGCGCCACTGGCGAGGTTGTCAAAATACTGCAAAAGCAATGTGGCATTAATGCCTGGTATAGTAAGAACACTTCCCAAGCGGAAGACAGCAAGAATGAGCAATGTAAAGAGAAGCTTTGAACGAAGAACCTTTACTTTGAACATATTCACAACAGGATTGTTTGCCATTTAGTCACTCCACGTTTACTTTGCTTTAGCAGACTTTTCAGCAATCACCTTTACTGAGCCGCCGGCCTTTTCAATCTTTTCTTTGGCGCCCGCGGAAACTTTTTCAGCTTCCACTGTAAGCTTTTTTGAAACATCGCCATTTCCCAGAATTTTAATTCCGTCAATAACTTTTCCAATCAAGCCTTTTGCCTTCAAAGATTCGCGGTTTACAGTTTCACCGTCAGCAAATTTTGCCTCGAGATCAACCAGATTGACAATTGCAAATTCCTTTTTGAAAGGTGAATTTGAAAATCCCCGCTGAGCGATACGACGATACAAAGGCATCTGACCGCCTTCAAATCCAACATAAGGAGTTCCCTTTCCTGAGCGTGACTGCTGACCCTTGTTTCCTTTTCCGGCTGTTGTTCCAAGACCAGAAGAAGATCCACGACCTACACGCTTGGGTTTCTTATTTGCACCCTCTGGTGCTCTTAAAGTAAAGTCAGTCATTAGTTAATTTCCTCTACTTTTACCAAATGAGAAACAGCTGCGGCCATGCCTCTTATAGAAGCATTGTCTTCATGTTCCACACTGGAGTTAATCTTTTTCAGACCAAGGCTACGAACAGTTGCCCTTTTTGCAGGCTTCTGTCCAATAACACTTCTAACAAGTGTAATACGTATCTTTGCCATAATCAGCCCCACATTTCCTTGAGAGTCTTGCCGCGGCTCTGAGCAACAGCACGTGCATCCATAAGATTTTCAACTGCATCAAATGTAGCACGGACAACATTCACAGATGTGCGTGACCCCTGGGATTTTGAAATAACGTCAGTTACTCCTGCTGCATCCAAAACCGCACGAACAGGACCGCCGGCAATAATACCGGTACCAGGACAAGCAGGCTTGAGCAGAACAGCAGAGCTCTTGTACTTTCCAATCATCTCATGCGGAATTGTTCCATTCTTGAGAGGAAGGGTAACAAGATTGGCTCTTGCCTTGTCAAGGCTTTTTCTGATGGCTTCTGTAACATCATTTGCCTTTCCAAATCCAAAGCCAATGCGGCCCTTTCTGTCGCCAACCACAGTCAGCGCAGAGAAAGACATTCTGCGTCCGCCTTTTACCGTTTTCGCAGTACGGTTAAGCTTTACAAGCTTTTCAACGAATTCATCAGCAGGCTTCTTTTCATAGTTTTTCTGGTGTTCCATAGCCTCTCCTAGAATACAATCCCGGCAGAGCGGGTAGCGTCAGCAAGGGCTTTTACAACACCATGGTAAAGATAACCATTACGATCGAATACTACTTTTGTAATATTCTTCTCTTTGAGGCGTAAACCCAAAGCTTCTCCAAGTTTTGTTGCACTTTCAACATTAGCTCTGAGTGCAATAAAATCCTTTTCAAGTGTTGAGATGGCGGCAAGAGTTCTGCCCTCATCATCATTAATTACCTGAGCATAAAGATTACGACCGCTCTTGTACACTGTCAGGCGCGGACGTTCTGCAGTGCCATAAACAGACTTGCGAATATGAATCTTTCTATGCAGGCGCTTTCTGTTTTTATCACTAAGTTTCTTGAACATATCAATTCACCTTATTTTACACCGGTTTTACCGACTTTGCGTCTGATAACTTCGTTGTCATAGCGTATACCCTTTCCTTTGTAAGGCTCAGGTTTACGCAGCTTGCGAATCTGTGCGCTGAATTCACCGACCTGCTGCTTGTTAATTCCGGAAACTGTGATTTTTCCATCCTTATCAGCAGTTACAGTCAAGCCTTCAGGAATAACAACAACAAATTCAGAAGAATATCCGAGGTTCATTATAATTGTTTTTCCCTGAACTTCAGCACGGTATCCAACACCAGTGATTATCAATGTCTTTGAAAATCCTTGTGTTACACCAACAACCATATTATAAATGAGATTGCGGTACAATCCATGGCATGCGCTTGCGGCCTTTGTTTCATTCGCTGGAGTAATAATAACTTCAGAGCCTTTCACTTCAACATTTACAAGACCGTTAATGTCCTGCTTGAGCTCGCCCTTTGGACCTTTTACAGTAACCAGGCTCGGAGCAACAGTAACAGTAACGCCTGCTGGAATAGCTACAGGAAGTTTTCCAATCTTAGATGCCATATCTTCCTCCTATTACCATACATTGCAGATCAACTCGCCGCCGACCATCTTTTCAGAAGCCTTCTTGCCAGTTGTAACACCGCTTGATGTTGAAACGATCAAAGTGCCGTATCCATTATAGACACTCGGCAAATCTCTATAGCCAGAATATACACGGCGGCCTGGTGTAGAAATTTTCTTCATGCCGTGAATAACTGACTTGTTGGAATCATCATACTTCAAGAAAATGCGGATATTGCTATGTCCGTTATCATCCTGCACCTTCTTGAAATTTTTAATATATCCTTCGATTTTAAGGATTTTTACAATTTCCAGTTTCATCTTAGAAGTAGGAACATCTACTTTTTCATGACCGGCTCTTGCCGCGTTCTGGACTTTTGCAAGCATATCTGCTATTGGGTCTGAAGCTGCCATTTTCTATAATCTCCTGTCACTACCAAGATGATTTTGTGACGCCTGGTAAAAGGCCTTCACTTGCTAATTTGCGGAAGCAGATACGACAAATCTTAAACTTACGCAAATATCCATGGGGACGACCGCAAATCTGGCACCTGTTATACTTACGGGTAGCATATTTCGGTGTGCGGGTTGCCTTGATAATCATTGATTTCTTAGCCATGAACTTCTTCCTTATTTCCTAAACGGCATTCCAAACTTGGTCAACAGGGCGCGAGCCTCATTGTCTGTGCGTGCGCTTGTAACAATGCTGATGTTCATACCGGCAATCTTAACGATCTTATCGAAATCAATTTCCGGGAAGATAATCTGTTCTGTAACACCAAGAGAAAAATTTCCATGTCCGTCAAAACCAGTTGCCTTGATTCCACGGAAATCCTTTACACGAGGAAGTGCAACATTGATAAGTCTGTCGAGAAATTCATACATGATATTTCCACGAAGAGTTACCATTGCACCTACTTCATTGCCTTCACGAAGTTTGAAGTTTGCAATACTTTTCTTAGCTCTTGTTTTAACAGCTTTCTGGCCGGTAATTTGAGTGAGATCTGTAACTGCAGCATCAAGAAGTTTCTTATTCGTGAGAGCTTCGCCAACACCCATGCTTACGACAACTTTTTTTACTGCCGGAATCTGCATTTTGGATGTATATCCAAGCTCCTTGAAGAGCTCATCAGCGATTTTTTCCTTATAGACTTTCTTAAGCCGTGGTACGTAATTTTCCATTACAGTGCTTCTCCACACTTGCGGCAAACACGAATTTTCTTGTCGCCGTCAAGTTTATATCCTGCTCTGACAGGGCGTCCGCATTTTTTACATACGAGCGCTACATTTGATATATCCAGAGGTGCTTCGATTTCTGCGATTCCGCCTGCATCCTGCTGGGACTTCCTCTTTATTGCCTTCTTGACAATATTGCAACCGCTTACAATAACGCGTCCCTTGTTGTTTTTCTCAAACACACGGAGTATTGTTCCGCGCTTGCCCTTGTCTTTTCCAGCAATGATTTCAACATTATCATCTTTATGGATCTTGTATTTATGCTGCATACCGTCCAAGCTCCTTAGAGAACTTCCGGAGCCAAAGATACGATCTTCATAAAGTCCATATCACGAAGCTCACGGGCTACAGGTCCAAAAATACGTTTTCCCTTTGGATTCTTGTCAGCATCAATAAGAACGCATGCGTTGTCATCAAAGCGGATATATGTTCCATCAGGACGGCGGTATTCTTTTGCCACACGGACAATTACAGCCTTTTGTACTGAACCTTCTTTTATTGTAGATGTAGGAATCGCTTCCTTTACAGCTACCACAACAATGTCACCAATACCTGCATAACGGCGGTGCGAGCCACCTAAAACCTTAATGCACTGAACCAGCTTAGCTCCGGAGTTATCGGCGACAACCATTTTTGATTGCATCTGAAGCATATTCTTACTCCTGCCTTATTTGGCTCTCTCAATTATTGCATCGAGACGCCAACATTTCTCTTTGCTGATTGGACTGCATTCAACGATACGAACGGTGTCACCAATATGTGCCTCGTTCTTTTCATCATGGGCCTTGCATTTCTTGGTCCGTGTAACATATTTTTTGTAAAGGCGGTCCATTTTTTTCTTATCAATAGAAACAACGATAGTCTTGTCCATCTTGTCGCTAGTGACGATACCTACGAATGAACGTTTTGCACCTTTTTTCTGCACATTCTGTTCTTCCACGGGTCAGCTCCTAGTTTTTTGCAGCAATAGCTTCAGCAGCAGCCGCTCTGAATTTTGCCAGATCCTGCTGATGAATAAGAGTATTAAGACGTGCAATTTCACGACGCATAATACGCTTCTGCATTGGATTATCTACATGGCCAAGTACGCTCTGAAAACGTAAATCCATGTACTGTTTTTTAAGTTCATTGCGCTTTGCAACGAGTTCATCATAAGAAAGATCTTTATCATTCTTTTTCTTTGAATTAGCCATTTCTTACTCCTTACTCGACTGTTGGGCGGAATGCCACTTTTGTTTTAATTGGAAGTTTGCTGGCTGCAAGATGCATTGCTTTTTCTGCAAGCTTCTTATCAACGCCGCCGACTTCAAATAAAATCATACCTGGTTTGATAACTGCAGCCCAGAATTCTGGTGCTCCCTTACCTTTTCCCATGCGGGTATCTGCGGGCTTCTTTGAAACAGGTTTATCAGGAAAAACACGTGTCCAAAGATTGCCCTGGCGGTTAATGCAGCGGTTGATAGCAACACGGGCTGCCTCAATATGCTTTGCATTCAGCCATACCGGCTCCATGGCAACAAGCGCTATATCACCAAAATCAACATGATTGGTACGTGTTGCATTGCCAGTCGGACGACCACGCTGTACTTTGCGGTGCGCAACTCTTTTAGGACTAAGCATTTTCTACTTTTCCTCCCTCTGATTTTGGGGAACGGGCAGATTTACGGTCACCATTAGAACGGTCGCGGCGCGGCTTTCTAACGATATCACCGGCATCCTCATTCTGCTCATGTCCGTAGTTCATTCCATTGTAAACCCATACTTTGATGCCAATCTTGCCGTAAGTGGTAAGAGCCTCATAAGTACCATAATCGATATCAGCGCGAAGTGTATGAAGAGGAACACGTCCTTCCTTCAGCTCTTCTGAGCGAGTCATATCTGCTCCGCCCAAGCGTCCAGAAATACGAATCTTTATACCCTGAGCGCCGCCTTTCATAGCATTCGAAGCTGACTGCTTAAGAGCCTTGCGGAAAGAACCGCGGCCTGCAAGCTGGCGTCCTACGTTCTGTGCGATAAGAGAAGCATTGATTTCAGGACGTTTGATTTCCTTGATCTTAATCTGAACTTTCTTTGTCAGCTGCTTCTGAATATCCGCACTGATCTTTTCGATAGTAGCGCCTTTCACACCAATAATAACACCCGGGCGTGCAGTATGAATTACAATAGTAACACGCTGCGGATGACGGACAATTTCAATTTCAGCAATATCTGCGTTCTTGCATTCTGGAAGAGTTCCGACAAGCTTGCGGATTTTCATATCTTCCAAAAACAAGTCTGCATATTCACGAGAATCTGCATACCAACGAGACTGCCATGTTTTGTTTACACCAAGGCGTAAACCGATAGGATTAACTTTCTGACCCACTTTATTTTCCCGCCTTTTCGTCAACTACAACAGTGATATGACACATCCGCTTCAAGAGCTGATCAGCACGTCCGCGTCCACGGAACCATACTCTTTTTAGTCTTGGACCTTCGTCAATGCGAATTTCCTTAATGTAGAGCATATCTTCATCAAGTTGCTTATTCTTATTAAGCGCATTTGCCACAGCAGACTTTAAAGTGCCGCTGATAAGGCGAGCGCCCTTCTGAGGCATTACATCAAGAATTGCCATAGCCTCAGAACAAGACTTTGTCTTAACAACGTTAGCTACAGGACGAACCTTTGTAGGAGATGCAATGAGAAATTTAGTTGTGGCTACATAACCTTTCTTTTCAGCCATAATATCCACTCCTATTATTTACCAGCTGATTTGTCTGAACCGCCATGTCCCTTGAATGTACGTGTTGCAGCAAACTCGCCAAGCTTGTGGCCTACCAAGTTCTCTGTAATATACACAGGAATCCATGACTTACCGTTGTACACTGAAATAGTATTTCCAACCATTTCAGGGATGATTGTTGAGCAGCGGGAATAAGTTTTAATCATTTTCTTATCAGCTGCTGATGCTTTGTTCATTTCCAAAACCTTTTTATAAAGAGATTTCTCTATAAAAGGTCCTTTCTTAACTGATCTTGACACGATTAACTCCTACCCTACTTCTTGCGGCGACTAATAATGAAACGACTGGAAGTCTTTCTCTTATTGCGTGTTTTATAACCACGGCAAGGCTGTCCCCAAGGAGTAACAGGCTGATGTCCTTTTCCAGCACCTTCACCACCACCAAGCGGATGATCAACAGGGTTCATTGCCATACCACGTACAGTCGGGCGGATACCGCGCCATCTGTTACGTCCAGCTTTACCAAGCTTAGTATTCATGCGGTCTTCATTTCCAACAATACCGATTGTTGCGTAGCACTTCTTGTGAACACGGCGAAGCTCTCCAGAAGGAAGCTTTATTGTTACATATTCACCTTCTTTTGCAGCAACAAGAGCACCGGCACCGGCAGAACGAACAAGCTGTCCGCCGCGGCCAAGTGTAAGCTCAATATTGTGTACTGTAAATCCGATTGGAATCACATCAAGCGGAAGCGCATTTGCCACTGTAGGCGCAGCGTTTTCACCAGACATAATTTTCTGTCCAACTGTAAGACCTTTAGGAGCAATAATATAGCGCTTCTCACCATCAGCATAGGCAATCAAAGCAATATTTGCACTGCGGAACGGATCATATTCAATAGTCTTCACAGTTCCAGGAATACCATGCTTATCACGTCTGAAATCGATTTCACGGTATTTTCTCTTATGACCACCGCCCTGATGACGTACAGAAATACGTCCGCCTGCGCCACGGCCAGCCTTAGACTTGCGACCATGAGTCAAGCTTTTTTCGGGTTTATCGGCTGTCAATTCTTCGCGGAGGAGATCAACACGTCCGCGTGTGCCTTTTGAATAAGGCTTATATATCTTAAGAGCCATATGGTTCCCCTTACATGCAATCTGAAGGATTAAACACCTTCAAATGCCTTGATTGTTTCACCGGCTGCAAGCTTTACGATTGCTTTTCTGTAGCCAGCAGTTCTTCCAGGTCTTCCCCGAAGACGCTTGATTTTTCCTTTTACATTGACTGTTGTGCAATCTTCAACCTTCACATTAAAAAGCTTACGAACAGCTTCTTTTATCTGAATTTTTGAAGCAGCAGGATCAACAATAAAAGTATATTTGTTCTGCTCACGGAGAGCAGTAGCTTTTTCAGAAAGAACAGGTTTAATAAGAACATCATTGAATGTCATTATTTTGCCTCCTTATCTTCAGCATAAAAATCAGAAAGATTCTTTGCGGCGCCTTCAAGCATAATGATTTTTCTTCCATAGAAGAGATCATGTGCGCGGAGACGGTTATAAGAAAGGAAATATACATTAGGAAGATTTCTTCCGGCCTGCTTGATTTTTGCATCGTCATCCTTAAGAAGAATAACAGTGCGCTCATCCTTTATGAAATTCTTAAGAATTTTCACCAAGTCCTTTGTCTTTCCGCTTTCAATAGTGAAATCCTCTACAACAGTAAGCCTGTCTGCCTGAGCCTGAAGACTCAGAATAGATTTCATTGCAAGACGCTTTTCTTTCTTTGGAATCGCATAACTATAATCACGCGGCTTAGGTCCAAAAATTGTACCGCCTCCGACTGTGATTGGAGATTTTTTATCTCCGCGGCGTGCATTACCAGTTCCCTTCTGCTTGTACGGCTTGGCGTTGCTGCCATGGACTTCCGCACGGGTCTTTGTACATGCTGTTCCAACACGTTTATTTGCTAATTCGTTAGTGATGGCATAGTAAATAACATCTTCGTTGACTGGGAGTCCGAAAATCTTATCATCAAGATTAATTGTCCTGAGTTCTTTACCATCGATTGAATAGACCTTCTTTTCCATACTATTCCTCGACCTTATTTCTTAACCGCAGCCTTAACGATAAGCGTGCAGTTTCTTACTCCAGGAACCGCGCCACGAACCATCAAAACCTTGAGCTCAGGGTCAACTTTTACAACCTTGAGATTCTGCACTGTAACGCGGTCAAATCCCATGCGGCCAGGCATCTTGATATTCTTCAAGCAATGTCCTGGAGTTGTACAACATCCAGTGCCACCCGCTTCACGATGGAATTTTGAACCATGCGTAGCACGTCCACCATGGAATCCCCATCTCTTCATTACACCCTGAAAACCCTTACCTTTTGAGGTAGCAGTTACATCGATGAAACGAACCTTTTCAAACAATTCTACACCAATCTGGTCGCCGATTTTAACTTCACCTTCGAAGTTCCTGAACTCCTTAAGATGACGTTTTGGTGTAATGTTTTCCGGGAATTGCTTAGCATACGGCTTTGTAACCTTGTGAGGCTTCAAATCCTCAAGACCAAGGACAACAGCTTCGTAGCCGCATTTCTCCTGAGTTTTTGTAGCAACAACTGTGTTTGGCTCAACGCGGATCACGGTTACTGGTGTCAGATTGCCGTTTTCGTCGAAAACCTGTGTCATTCCTACTTTTTTTGCTATCAGACCTTTCATCTGAATCTCCTAAACTTGGCCGCCATCCCCGATCCAGGGGACCGTTACCTTTATTTTACAGAAAACGGTTTTTAACCGAATTACTGCTTAATCTCTACATCAACACCTGCAGGAAGTTCCAGCTTCATCAATGAATCCATAACTTCTGAGCTTGGTTCAAAAATATCAATAAGTCGCTTGTGTGTTCTCATCTCAAACTGTTCACGTGACTTCTTGTTTACGAAAGGTGAACGAAGAACTGTTACCTTATTGATTCTTGTTGGAAGCGGGATTGGTCCTGAAACCTTTGCGCCTGCTTTCTGAACCTGCTGCACAATGTCTCTTGCGCTCTGATCGATAAGTGCAACGTCAAAAGCACGAAGCCTTACACGAATCTTGCCATTTGCCATGATATTCTCCAAATAGGGCAGAAAGAAAACTTTCTGCCCTTCAAAAACTATTCAATAATCTTTGTTACCTGTCCAGAAGCGATTGTACGTCCGCCTTCACGAATAGCAAGTTTAAGACCTTCGTCCATAGCGATCGGGTGAATAAGCTCGCCGATAATCTTAACGTTGTCGCCTGGTTTTACCATGTCTGTTCCGGCTTCAAGCTCAACTGTACCAGTAATGTCTGTTGTTCTGAAGTAGAACTGTGGGCGATATCCAGTAAAGAATGGGCTGTGGCGTCCACCTTCTTCCTTTGAAAGAACGTAAATCTGAGCCTCGAACTTTGTGTGAGGGTGGATGCTTCCAGGAGCAGCAAGAACCTGTCCGCGGATAACATCTTTCTTTTCAACACCACGAAGAAGAATACCAGCGTTGTCACCAGCCATACCTTCGTTAAGAGTCTTGTTGAACATTTCGATTCCAGTTACAGTAGAAGACTGTGTCGGGCGGATACCAACGATTTCAACAGCGTCACCCATGTGAACAACACCGCGCTCGATACGTCCAGTAACAACAGTACCGCGTCCAGTGATAGTAAAGATGTCCTCGATAGGCATAAGGAATGCTTTGTCCGCATCACGAACAGGATCATCAAACCATGTATCCATTGCAGAAAGAAGCTCTTCAATAGCCTTTGTATTGTCTGGATTGTCAGACTCGTTCAATGCCTTGAATGCAGAACCCTGGATGATAGGTGTATCCTCAGAGAAGCCATAGCCCTTGAGAGTTTCCTTTACTTCATCAACAACGAGTTCAAGAATATCCGGATCGTCAACAAGGTCTACCTTGTTAAGGAATACGATAATCTTTGGAACACCAACCTGGCGAGCAAGAAGAAGATGCTCTTTTGTCTGTGGCATAACTGAATCAGGAGCAGAAACAACAAGGATAGCTCCATCCATCTGTGCGGCACCAGTAATCATGTTCTTGATGTAGTCAGCATGTCCCGGGCAGTCAATATGAGCATAATGACGCTTGTCAGACTGATACTCAAGGTGGCGGCTGTTGATAGTAATACCACGAGCCTTCTCCTCTGGCGCATTGTCGATTTCATCATACTTCAGAAGCTTATCACCGTACTTTTTTGCACAATAAGCAGTGATAGCAGCAGAAAGTGTAGTCTTACCATGGTCAACGTGACCGATAGTACCAACGTTCATGTGAGGTTTAGTTCTGTTGAACTCTTCCTTTGCCATGATTTTCTCCTTGCCTTGCAGATTTTACTGCGGCATTATGTTGTATTTTATGTGTTGCACTTTAAGCCAGAAAACACCGCCGCTTAAAAAGCAGCATGCATTTTCGCATACACACTTGACCAATTTTATTAGGATGATTCTATTCGTGAATGGACAACATCAAAAAAATCTGTTTCATCTATTCGAAGCAGCTGGCCTTTTCCACCTAGCATCATCCGGGCTGACGATTGGTTTGGAATTCAGTACCTTTTCAGCTGCCAAAAGCGCGGGAGCAACTCAGGCAGCCTGTCAGAAAAACCTGAACACACAAACATTCTGAAAGCATCAACGAAGCTTTCTGCACATTCAGGGTGTGAAACTCTACAAACGCAACCGCGGATGTTTTACGACTTTCACCAGACAGCAAAAACTGTCCGTCTGACTTATCAAACACTCTGTCTGCAAAAAGCAGAATACACTTCTTACCAGAAGCATAAATGTGACCTATTTATATACTTTTTCAAAAAAAAAATCAAGGCAAAAACAGAAAAAATTTAAATCATTTGAGTGTTTTTAGACTATAAAAAAAAGACCGCCTTTTCCAAGACGGCCTTTTTCAAAGCTACCAGCGATAATGAGCAAAAGCCTTGTTTGCTTCTGCCATCTTATGGGTATCTTCCTTCTTTTTATATGCGGATCCTGTATTATTGAAAGCATCAAAAATTTCCGCAGCAAGAGTTTCTGCCATTCCATGGCCATTGCGGGCACGGGCGGCATTAATCATCCAGCGCATTCCAAGAGCCTCGCGGCGGGTATCGCGGATTTCAATAGGAACCTGGTAAGTCGCACCACCAACACGGCGGCTCTTTACTTCCACCATCGGCTTAACATTTTCCAAAGCTTTGAGGAACACTTCAAGAGGATCCTTGTCAGTCTTTGTCTTCAGGTTGTCCAAAGCGTCATAAACAATCTTCTGGCAAACCTGCTTTTTTCCATCAAGCATCATGCGTGTTACAAATTTTGAAATAACTACGCTGTTATATCTTTCATCTGGCATAACCGGGCGGTTAACTGATTTCTTATGTCTTCCCATAGCATCAACCTCCTATTATGCCTTTGGCTTCTTAGCACCGTATTTTGAACGTGCTCTTTTGCGGCCATCAACGCCGAGAGTATCTTTTGTACCGCGGATAATATGATAGCGTACACCAGGAAGATCCTTTACACGGCCACCACGGACAAGCACAACTGAGTGTTCCTGCAGATTATGTCCAATACCAGGAATATATGCAGTAACTTCTATTCCATTGCTCAAGCGAACACGAGCAATCTTACGAAGAGCCGAATTCGGCTTTTTTGGAGTCATAGTCATAACACGGGTGCAAACACCACGTTTCTGCGGGCAAGACTGAAGTGCGGGGGCCTTAGTTCTTTTTGCAGAAGACTGACGTCCTTTACGAATTAATTGGTTTATTGTAGGCATCGCCTATTCTCCTATATTTTTGCCGAGCAGCACCTCGGACAGAATAACAAAAATAGTAACTAATTTTACAGAATTCAAACAGATTTCGTCAAGGGAATTTCAGCAGAGCCGCTGAAAAAACTATTTTTTCAGCGGCATACATCATTTAATCCTCGTCGCCCATGGAATCCATTACAGGAATTGCATTGGCTTCCTCAGCTTCCTTCATTTCAAGCATACGCTGCTCCAAAATTTCCTTCATTCTGGCATCCAGGTCAGCGCTGGAATCATCGGAAAGCTTTACATTATTATACTGGCGGATTCCTGTTCCTGCTGGAATTCTATGTCCGATAATAATGTTTTCCTTTAGACCGCGCAGATTATCAACAGAACCTGCGATTGCGGCATTGGTCAGAACCTTTGTGGTCTCCTGGAACGAACAGGCTGAAATAAACGAGTCAGCTGCAAGAGCGGCCTTTGTTATACCCTGGAACATCGGGCATGCAACCGCCGGCTGTCCGCCTTCAGCAACAACTCTGTCATTTTCCTCGCGGAAAGTATACTTGTCAACCTGCTGGCCGTATATGAACCGTGTATCGCCGACTTTTACAATTTCAACTTTCTTGAGCATCTGGCGGATAATAATTCCGATATGCTTGTCGTTGATATCAACACCCTGCGCACGGTAAACAGACTGAATTTCGTCCATAAGGAAGTTCTGAAGGCGATCTTCGCCGAGCACAGAAAGAACATCATGGGCATCCACTGCGCCGTCACAAAGCTTTTCTCCTGCCTTGACCATATCACCGTCACGCACAAGAAGACGCTTGATCATAGGAACAAGATGGCTGTGCTCTTTTCCGTATTCGTCAACAACAATAACAGTTCTCTTGCCCTTCACGATTTTGTCGAATTTCACAGTGCCATCAATCTTTGCAATCACAGCAGGATTCTTTGGTCTGCGGGCTTCAAAAAGCTCAGAAACACGCGGAAGACCAAGCGTAATATCGTTAGCCTTTGCGGCATCCTTCGCCATCTTTGCAAGAGTCATTCCTGCTTCAACCTTGCCCTTGTCCTTTATGTCATTGCTCAGAATAGCACCCACCGGCATGTGGTAGCTTCCCAGCTCGTTTCCGGCTTCATCAGTTATAAGAATACGCGGCTGCTTTACATCAAGATGAAGGTCGGAAATGCGGCGCTCAACAGAGCCTGTCTGAATATCAGTCTTTGTTTCAAGCGTGATGCCATCGATGATATCCTCGTAATGGATATATCCTGAAACTTCTGCGATAATAGGCTCGCTGTACGGATCGAATTCGCCTACAGGAACACCGGCCTTTGCAACACATGCAGCGCCTGTATAATCCGCATACACCGTTGAACCGTTGGCTATTTCCACAATCTGATCATTGCTTGTAAGATAAATCACATTATCTTTCAGAATAATGCGGCCTGACTCAGAAGCGAAAACTTCCTGTCCGTTATGCTTCAGAATCAGATTTCCCTTGCGGACACGGGATTCATCCGAAACAAAAAGCTCATCAGAAGAATCAAAGTTATAAGTATTGAAGAGCTTTGTAACTTCCATAGAACCGCGGCGTGTAAAAAGCCAGTCGCCGTTCTTGGCAACAACGTGAGTTCCCGACAGTGTCTTTATGTAGACATCATAGTTCATAACGATATGATTGTCTTTCTGACCGCCTTCAGCAGCACCACCAGTATGGAAGGTACGCAATGTAAGCTGGGTTCCCGGCTGACCGATTGACTGGGCTGCAATAGTTCCAACTGCCTCTCCAATCTCAACAATCTTATTGCGCGCCAAATCCTTTCCGTAGCACTTCACGCAAATTCCGTGCTTGCTTTCGCAGGTGAGAACTGTGCGGAGCTTGACTTTTTCAACTCCTGCCTTGTCTATTTTTTCCGCAAGGCTTTCATCGATGTACTGGTTCACATCACAGAGAAGCTCGCCGGAAACAGGGTCAAGAACACGCTCGATTGTATAATGTCCCGCAATGCGTTTTGCAAGCGGAACTGTGATTGTGTCCTTGTCCTTTATAGCAGTGTAGTCAATTCCATTTATAGTTCCGCAGTCTTCCTCATTTACAACAACATCCTGCGCAACATCTACAAGGCGTCTTGTCATATATCCGGCATCAGCAGTCTTCAAGGCTGTATCAGACAAACCTTTGCGGGCACCGTTTGTTGAAATAAAGAATTCAATAACGGAAAGACCTTCCTTGAAGTTTGCCCTGATCGGAAGCTCAATGATATCTCCGTTCGGCTTCTGCATAAGTCCGCGCATTGCCGCAAGCTGTGAAATCTGCTTTTTGGAACCGCGGGCGCCGGAAGTAGCCATCATATAGATAGTGTTGAAACCATCCTTGTGCTTGGCCAGATTGTCCATCATGAGGTTCGTTATCTTGTCATTCGTCTTTTCCCAGACTGTAATAGACTTGTTATAGCGCTCATCAGCTGTGATTGCACCGCTGTTCCACTGCTTTACAATCTTCTCAACTTCCTTGTTGGCTTCCTCTACCATCTCTTCCTTTTCCGCAGGAACAAGAATATCATCCATTGAAAGAGTTGCGCCGTAGAAAGTAGCGTTTTTATATCCGCAGGCCTTTATTGAATCAAGCATTTGAATTGTAAGCCAGCCGCGGTCAACAGCATATAAGCCCGGAAGAATTTTTCTGAGCTTGTGGTCTTCAAGCGGAATTTCCCTGTTGTAAATCTTGTCAATCTGCTTTTTCAGGGAAGCGTCTTCCATAACCTTTTCAAGTGTATCTGCATCAAAAGAAGTGAACTGATACTTTTCCTCGATAAGAGCCTTTATGCGCCTGTCGCTTGTCTGATCGTTGTGATAAACGCTTTCAATCATCTTTTTAAGCTTCTTGTCGCCAAGCTGCTCGTTGTAGAAGTCCACTTCATCAGGCATAGATTCATTGAATGCCATTCGGCCGGCGGAAGTGAGAATATACTTGCTGTCAGGCTCGCTGTCTTCATTCACGCACTTATTGAGAATGTTCTTGTGAATTTTAATCTCTGCCTGCCAGTCAATCGCACCGCTTGATGCAGCAAGTCTAACTTCGTCTGCGCTGGAGAAAAATTTTCCAGTGCCCTTTGCGTTAGGCTTGATAGAAGTCATATAGTAGATTCCCAAAACCATATCTTGGGACGGAGCAACGATTGTATTTCCGTTCGCAGGGTCGAGGAGGTTGCGGGCAGAAAGCATAAGTGTCCAACATTCCATCTGCGCAGCCTGGGTAAGAGGCACGTGAATTGCCATCTGGTCTCCATCAAAGTCGGCATTGAAAGCCTTACATGCCAGCGGATGAAGCTTCAGGGCTTTTCCAGGAACAAGGACAGGCTCGAATGCCTGAATTCCAAGGCGGTGAAGGGTAGGGGCGCGATTGAGCATTACAGGATGCTCGCGCACAACCTCGTCAAGAATTTCAAAAACCTCTGTAGACTCATTTTCCACAAGAGAGCGGGCGCGCTTTATATTCTGAACAACACCCTTGTCTACGAGTTTCTTCATTATAAACGGCTTGAATAGCTCAAGAGCCATTTTTTCAGGAAGACCGCACTGCCACAGCTTAAGCTCAGGGCCTACAACAATTACAGAGCGTCCTGAATAGTCCACGCGCTTTCCAAGCAAATTCTGGCGGAAACGTCCCTGCTTGCCCTTCAGCATATCGCTGATTGACTTCAAAGGACGGTTTGCGGCTCCCTTTAGAACACGCTGCTTTCTCTTTGAATTATCAAACAATGAATCCACAGCTTCCTGAAGCATGCGCTTTTCATTGCGGATGATAATGTCCGGAGCTGACAGCGACTGAAGCTTTTTCAGGCGGTTGTTGCGGTTGATAACACGGCGGTACAGATCATTGAGATCAGATGTTGCAAAGCGTCCTCCGTCAAGCTGAACCATCGGGCGCAAATCCGGCGGAATAACAGGAATAACATCCAGAATCATCCATGAGGCCTTGTTTTCCGAAGTGCGGAAATTCTCAACAATCTCGATCCTCTTTAAAAGACGGCTGTCGCTCTTCGGCCCCTTTTCAATCATCTTAGCGCGAAGCTCAGCGGCAAGGGCATCCAGGTCAAGATTTTCGAGCAAAGTTTTTATCGCTTCTGCTCCCATTCCGGCTGTAAAAGCTCCGCCGTAACGCTCCTGTGCTTCAAGATATTCGTCTTCTGTCAAAAGCTGGTTTTTCTTCAAATCTGTATCGCCAGGCTCAATGACAATATACTTCTCATAATAAAGAATCGAACGGAGCGATGCCACCTGCAAGTCAAGCAAAAGTCCCATGCGGCTCGGCACAGAATGATAATACCAAATATGGCTGACAGGAGCCGCAAGATCAATGTGTCCGGTGCGCTCACGGCGAACCTTGAAGTGTGTAACTTCAACACCGCAGCGATCGCAGACAACACCCTTGTAGCGTATCGACTTAAATTTTCCGCAGTAACATTCCCATTCCTTTGTGGTTCCAAAAATGCGCTCGCAGAAAAGACCGTCCCTCTCCGGGCGGAGTGTGCGGTAATTTATAGTTTCCGGCTTTTTTACTTCTCCGTAAGACCATGAACGGATATTTTCCGGGGAAGCAAGTTTAATTTTTAGGCTTGTAAAATCCTGAATATCACGCATTTTCGTTCTCCTTGTCAAAACCAGCGCCCACCTTGTCTATAAGCTCCTGGTCACGCTCTGTAAGGGCAATCTGCTTGCCTTTATCATCATAAATTGTAAAGTCCAATGCAAGCCCGCGCAGTTCCTGAACCAAAACGTTGAATGACTCCGGCACTCCGATTGGAGCAGTCGGCTCGCCCTTTACGATTGATTCATACACTTTTGTACGGCCGTTCATGTCATCAGACTTGATGGTCATCATTTCCTGAAGCGTGTTCGCCGCGCCATAAGCCTCAAGCGCCCAAACTTCCATTTCACCAAGACGCTGTCCACCAAACTGGGCCTTTCCTCCCAAAGGCTGCTGAGTAACAAGAGAATACGGACCTGTTGAGCGGGCATGCATCTTATCATCAACAAGGTGATGAAGCTTCATAAAGTAAATGACACCGACAAAAACCGGATTAAGGAACGGCTCGCCAGTCAATCCATCATGCACAATCTGCTTGCAGTCCGGTGAAAGACCAGCCTGAACAAGCTTTTCCGCAATCTGCTCCTGGCTTGGCGTCTGGAATGCAGGGGAACTGTACCATTCATTCAAAACAAGACCGGCTCGTCCCAGCTCTGACTCCATAATCTGTCCGATATTCATTCGCGAAGGAACACCAAGCGGATTCAGGCAGACATCAAGCGGAGTTCCGTCCTCGAGATAAGGCATATCCTCAACAGGAAGAATACGGGCAACAACACCCTTGTTTCCGTGGCGGCCTGCCATCTTATCTCCGACAACAAGCTTGCGCTTATCTGCGATGATAACCTTTACCTGCTCATCAACGCCCGGCTGAAGCTCATCGCCTTCGCTTCTTTTAAGACGCTGAATATCAATAACAACACCCTGCACTCCATGCGGAAGCTTTAGGGATGAATCGCGGACTTCCTTGGCCTTCTCACCGAAAATCGAGTTCAAAAGCTTGAATTCAGGAGTAGTCTCGGTTTCGTTCTTTGGAGTAACCTTTCCAACCAGAATATCTCCGGAGCGGACTTTTGCACCGATGCGCACAATTCCCTCAGAGTCAAGATTGTCAAGAATCTTTTCTGAAATGTTCGGAATATCGCGGGTAATGCGCTCAGGGCCGAGCTTTGTCTCGCGGATTTCAGTCTGGAACTCATGGATGTGGACAGAAGTATACATATCTTCTTTTACAACACGCTGGCTGATAAGAACAGCATCCTCGTAGTTGTATCCATTCCACGGAACAAAGCCAACAAGAATATTGCGGCCCAGAGCAAGCTCTCCGTTGAATGTAGCAGGTCCGTCGGCAATAACGCTTCCTGCCTCAACATGCTCTCCAACCTGAACAGTCGGACGCTGGTGATTAACTGTATCGCTGTTTGTCTTCTGGTATTTCAGGAGCGGATATTCATCAAGCACATCGCCCTTGACTCCATCCGGCTTAACCTTGATGAGGTCGCTTTCAACCCACTTAACAATTCCTGCGCGGCGGGCTTTTGTGAGAACTCCTGAATCATAGGCGGTCTTCTGCTCCATACCTGTTCCAACATGAGGCGGCTCAGGGAACAAAAGAGGAACAGCCTGGCGCTGCATGTTACAGCCCATCAATGCGCGGTTAGCATCATCATGCTCAAGGAACGGAACAAGGGATGCGGAAACTGAAATAACCTGGCGCGGAGAAACATCCATGTACTGGATATCCTTGACATTGCGGGTTGAATAATCGCCGCGGTGACGGCATGAAACCATTTCCGTAGGGAATTCTCCGTCTGCCTTCATTCCTTCAGTAACCTGACCGACGTAGTATTTATCCTCGTCCATAGGATCAAGGTAATCAACTTCATTTGTAGCCCTTCCGTCCACAACCTTGCGGTAAGGCTCCTCAAGGAATCCGTATTCATTTACACGGGTAAAAATGGCAAGGGAAACAATAAGTCCGATATTCGGGCCTTCAGGTGTTTCAATAGGACACATGCGGCCGTAGTGCGTATAATGAACATCACGGACTTCAAAGCCGGCTCTGTCGCGGGAAAGTCCGCCCGGTCCCAGAGCGTTAAGACGTCTTTTGTGCGTAAGCTCTGCAAGCGGATTACACTGATCCATGAACTGTGAAAGCTGGCTTGATCCGAAGAATTCACGTACTGAAGAAATTATAGGCTTTATGGAAATCAAATCCTGCGGCTTCAGTGTTTCTGTTTCCTTCAGGTTCATGCGGTCTTTTGCGATTCTTTCCATGCGCGAAAAGGCTGTTTTAAACTGGTTCGTCAGAAGCTCGCCCACAGAGCGGACACGGCGGCGGCCCAAATGGTCAATGTCATCAAGCGGCTCATCGCCTATATAAACTTCTATAAGATGCTTCATCGTGTTGATGATATCATCCTTTGTAAGAGTCACATCTTCAACCGGCTCTTTATAGTCGAATTTCTTGTTAAGCTTGTAGCGTCCCACACGGCCAAGATCATAGCGGCGCACATTGAAGAACATTGTTGTAAGATCACGCTCGGCTGCCTCAACCGTAATAGGCTCTCCCGGCATCAGGACAGCATACACCTTTGAAAGGCACTCTTCTCTTGTAGGCTCATCCGCAGAAGAAGATCCCTCCTTTGAGAAAATGATTTCCTCGCGCTCAAAGCAGTTAACAATCATTTCGCTGTCCAAAGACGGGTTTTTCTCGTCCTTGTTGTCAGGATTCTTTTTCATGTTGAATTTTATAACATTGATTTCCTCGACTCCGTTTGAAACAAGGTCGTCAATATCATGCGGATGAAGCTTGTCGCCTGCGCGGAAAAGACGCTTTTCTTCTCCTGATTCCCCGTCGCGGATAACAACAGGCTTTCCGAGCACCTTTCCTGAAAGCTCATCGCGCTTTTCAGAATCAGCGGAAATTTTCACGTTTTCTGTGACATAGAAGCAGTTGATAATCTCTTCGCGTGTTGAATATCCCAATGCGCGCAGGAAAATTGTTCCGAGAATTTTTTTCTTGCGGTCAATCTTGGCATAGATAAGCTCTTTCTTCTGGTCAATCTCAAATTCAAGCCATGAGCCGCGGTATGGAATTATACGGCTTGAAAGAACACCCTTGTCGCGCTGGAAAATAACTCCCGGTGAACGGTGAATCTGGCTTACAACAACGCGCTCTGCACCGTTGATAATAAAAGTTCCCCTGTCTGTCATAAGAGGAATATCGCCCATGTATATATCCTTCTGCAGGATTGCACCGGTATTTTTAAAATTCAAATTTATGCGAGCCTTCAAGGGAACTGCATAGGACACGCCCTTTTTCTTACATTCCTGCTCGCTGAATTTTATGCTGTCATAGTCAAGCTCATAAAATTCATATTCAAGAGACATATCTCCCACAGGGCTTATAATTGGAAATGTGGAAGTGAAAACCTCCTGAAGTCCCTGGTTCAAAAGAGGCTCTCCTCTTTTTATTCTATCTTTCTGGATAAATTCTTCGTAGGAAGAAAGCTGAATGTCGATAAGATTAGGAAGCTCCATGAAATCCTGGATGTCTTTTCCTATGTACTGGCGAACAATTTTCTTGCTCTTTGCGAACATCAAATACCTCTTTTAAGGTTAGAAACCGGTACGCTAAGACCGCTACAAGCAAAGACTTTGCTCAGCACGAGAAAAAGCGCCCTCTCGGAAATTCCTGTTCCGGCAGGTTTATTTTAAGCCAACATGCAGGCTCTTTTGACAACAAAAGCCTCAGGGAAAAAATTCCCTGAAGCTAGAGCTCAAGTGTTATAAATATCTTGAAGAAAAACAATCAAGCATCGGCCGGATTATTTCTTGCTGACTTTTCCACCAGCAGCTGTAATGTCGGCAATAAGCTTGTCAGCATCAGCCTTAGATACACCCTCTTTGATAACCTGAGGAGCACCAGTAACAATCGCCATTGCCTCTTTAAGACCAAGGCCTGTTGCAGCCTTAACAGCCTTAATAACATCCATTTTCTTTGCTGGATCGATAGATTCAAGTGTAACTGTGAATTCTGTCTGCTCTTCTTCAGCTGCTGCTGGGCCTGCTGCAACTGCTACAGGAGCTGCTGCGGAAACACCAAATTTTTCTTCCATTGCCTTTACAAGGTCAGCTGCCTGCTGAACTGTCATGTTTGCAATCGCTTCAAGAATTTCATCATTTGTAAGAGCTGCCATATTGTCTTCTCCATAATCAAATATGATTAGTAAAATTCTGTGCAGATAAAAACAAACTGTTTTTAATACCCTGCATCAGTTTTTCTGCGGACAGTCGACAGCTATGAAGCCTGACCGCAGGGAAAAAATCCGCCCTGGGAAATGGCAGATGCCATATACCCAACTGAATTATTACTCAGCTGCTGGGGCAGGGGCTGCTTCTTCCGCCTTTGGAGCTTCGGTAGCAGGACCTTCTTTTTCCAGTTTTTCAACATATGCTTGCAATGTTCCGGCAAGTTTTCTTGCAGGTCCATTGATTGCAGACATAAGCATTGCGATGAGCTGCTTTTTTCCAGGAAGCTTTGCAAACGCTTCGATTTTAGCAGCATCATAAAGCTCGTCTTCCACCCATGCGCCTTTTACAACAAGAGCAGGGGCTTCTTTTGCAAAGTCAAAGAGCACTTTAGCAGACTCATTGGCCTCGTCCTTTATCATGGCGATGGCTGTAGGTCCGGAAAGATACTGGGCAACCGCATCATTCTTCATCTCGTCAAAAGCAACACGGGCAAAGTTGTTCTTAATAACCTTGAACTGTGAATTCTTTTCGCGAAGAGAATGGCGGAGCTTTGTAATCTGCTCAACTGTCAGTCCTCTGTACTCAACAAAAATAAAATCCTTGTATTCACTGAGAACTTTCTTTGCTTCTTCAATAGCCTGTGTTTTGCTAGGCTGAATTTTTTTCGCCAAAATAGCCATTATTCTGCCTCCTTGAAATCAACCCAAACGCCAGGTCCCATTGAAGAACTGATTGAAACAGAGCGCACAAATCCAACCTTTGCATCGCTCGGCTTTTTGCGTTCAAGCTCTGTAAGAAAAGCCTTTACGTTTTCAACAGTATCTTTTACATCCATTGAAACTTTTCCAACAGGAATATGAACAACACCTGTCTTGTCCGCACGGAATTCAGTGCGTCCCTTTTTCAACTCAGCAACTGCCTGTGCGATATTAGGAGTAACAGTTCCAGTCTTAGGGTTAGGCATAAGGCCCTTGCGTCCCAAAACCATACCAAGACGGCCGACATCCTTCATCATGTCAGGTGTAGCAACTGCAACATCAAAGTCAAGCCAGCCGCCCTTTACCTTTTCAATATACTCAGTACCTGCATAGGTTGCGCCGGCATCAAGAGCTTCCTTTACACGATCATCTTTGCAGAACACAAGAACACGCTTTTCTGCTGTAAACTGATGAGGGAAAACAAGTGTATCGCGCACTGTCTGGTTCTTTTCCAGCTTCAAAGAAACTGAAAGCTCAACAGTCTCATCAAATTTTACATAGTGAAGATCTTTTACAAGCTGGCAAGCTTCTGAAATTCCATAGGCTTTTGCCGGATCATATTTCTTCAATGATTCGCGGTATTTTTTTCCGTGCTTCATTATTCAGCCTCCACTTCTACGCCCATACTGCGTGCAGTACCAGCAATAATTTTCTTAGCTGCCTCAAGATCGTTTGCATTCAGATCAGGAAGCTTCTGCTTTGCTATCTCTTCAAGAGAAGCCTTTGAAAGTTTTCCAACCTTGCTGCGAAGAGGATTTCCCGAGCCTTTCTGAATTCCAACAGCTTTTTTAATAAGAACAGCTGCAGGAGGAGTCTTGAGAATAAATGTGTAGGATTTGTCCTGATAGACAGTGATAACTACAGGGATTACAAGTCCCTTTTCCATGCTCTTTGTGCGGTCATTGAATTCCTGAACAAATTTTGGTGCAGAAACTCCGTGAGGTCCAAGAGCCGGTCCAATAGGTGGAGCTGGTGTAGCAGCGCCGGCAGGGCACTGAAGTTTAATAACAGCTGTAACCTTTTTTGTGGCCATAATATATCTCCTTATATTGGTGGCGGGTATTAGATTTTCTAACCCCTAGCGAAATGCCTATGTCCAACGGACCTGCATTTCTCCCAAACTAAGAAAAAAGCATTTATAAAATGCAAAATTCTATCAAACATCATGCGCTGTTTTCAACATACAAAACAGCCTATAAAAAAAACCGAAGCCTTTAGTACAAAACTTCTATATTTTTTCTACCTGAAGGACATCAACTTCAACAGGCGTTGCCCTTCCGAAAATCTGAACATTAACACGAAGCTTGTTCTTTTCTGTATTTATAGCTTCGATTGCGCCGCTGAAAGTAGCAAAAGGACCTTCTGTGATTTTTACAGTCTCGCCAACTTCAAAATTCTGCTTGATGCGAACCTGCTTTTCACCTTTCAGCTCGCCAGCCATCTGAAGAATATTCTTCGCTTCATCAACGGAAATAGGACGGGGACGTTCCACAGGCTTTACACCAACAAAACCAGTCACACCCTGAACACGGCGAATAGTGGAGCAAGTGGCATTCCATCCAATCTGCGGAAGATCCATCTCAACCATGATATATCCAGGAAGAAGCAGATTGTTGCGGACATGCTTTTTTCCATTTGAAATCTCAACGACTTCTTCCATAGGAACTTTAATCTGAAACACAATATTCGGATCAAGCTTCTGCTCGCCGAGCATTGAATTCAGCGTTCTTTGAACCTTCTGCTCATATCCCGCATACGTCTGAAGAATATACCAGTTTCTTGCCATCAGACTCCCCTAAAAAACAAGGCGGAGGCCTTCTGTGAACAACCAGTCAAGAAGCCCCAGAATCAATGCAACAACAATCGTAGAGATGAAAACAACCTTTGTAGAAGAAAGAACCTGGGCACGTGATGGCCACGTTACTTTTCTAAGCTCTCCGGCACATTCTTTAAAAAACTGGAAAATTTTCTTCATTTTCATCCTCATATTTTGTAAATTAACAGGCCAGGCAGGACTCGAACCCGCGACAACCGGTTTTGGAGACCGGGACTCTACCAACTGAGCTACTGACCTAAATATACAATGCCCTCCTGCTATGCAAAGAAGGCGTTTTGTTTATTTTGCTTTTGTTTCTTTATGAAGAATTTCCTTGCGGCAGAAAGGACAGTATTTGTTCTTTTCAAGCTTGCCTGTGATATTCTTGCGGTTTTTGTATGTTGTGTAATTCTTGCGCTTACATTCTGTGCACTGCAACGCAATGATTTCTACGGCTGTTTTCTTCTTGCTTGCCATGATTTTGCTCCTCTTTTACTAATCTCATAGCTCCCGAGCGGAATCGGACCGCTGACCTCATCGTTACCAACGATGTGCTCTACCGACTGAGCTACAAGAGCATAGGAATACTATTCCCCAAAAATGGTATGTTTTGGAAATATATCTTAATAGAAAAAATATGTCAATAACAGTGTTTCAAATTTACAGAAATTCAAATTATATTTTTTTTTACGAACGGGATTCCTGTGTAAATGTTGTATGTGGCGGAACAGATTTTGTAATCCACGTGTTTCCTCCGATAACACAGCCTTCCCCGATCACTGTGTTTCCGCCCAGAATAGTGGCGTTGGCATAAATCGTAACATTGTTTTCTATTGTAGGATGCCGCTTTTTGTTCATAAGCTCTTTCTTGACACTCAGCGCGCCCAGAGTGACACCCTGGTAGATTTTCACATTATTGCCAATGACACAGCTTTCGCCGATTACAACACCGGTTCCATGGTCAATAAAAAAACTTTCACCGATTTTAGCGCCCGGATTTATATCAATCCCCGTATGACTGTGCGCATATTCACTCATTATCCGCGGAATAACAGGAACTCCATTCTCTGAAAGAAAATGCGCAATCCGATAAACGGAAATCGCCTCAAGGCACGGATAGGAAACTATGACTTCCTCGCTGGAGCGTGCGGCCGGATCTCCTGCATTGGCAGCCTGCACATCAAGCCCGATTTTTCTGCGGATTTCAGGAATTTCCTCAATCAGGGCAAGGGACGCTTTTTCCGCCAGATTAAAGCAATGTGAAAGCTCAACCTTATCATTCTGCACAACAAACGAAAGAGCCTTCTTGATTTCCCTGGTGAGCATGGAAACTATGCGGTTCACGCGTTCCCCGGTAACAAAGCGGAGCGTAATGCTGTCGATTTCTTCCGCCACACGGTAGCCTGGAAAAATCAGGCATTGTATATCCTTCAGCACAGTAATCACGTTTTCCCTGTTTGGAAATTTCATTGCCTCGTCAAGGTTTATTCCGCCATATTTCTGGTACGACTCAAGAATTTTGTCCACAGCAGTGTCTATTGTCATGCTCATAAGCTCCCGTTGTATGCTAAAAATGATGCGGCGGCACAAAAAGCCGGGCTTCGTTACAATTTGGAAAAAAGGCTATGCAGTGTTTCTTGGGATTTTCAAGAATTTCCTTTAAAATATAAATTTAAAGCGCAACTGTCAACATCAGACCGGGCCGCTATTTTTCTTCGCCGGAAAGACAGCGGTTCACCCAGTATTTCTTTCCCCAGTTTTCAAAATTCCACTCGTCGGAATAGGAATTGCATTCATAGTCAATGTAGTACAAAAGACCGTCACGCACAATAAAATTAGTGGGATAATAATCGATGTTCAGTCCCAGAGGATAAAGAATCCGGCACATCTCCTCCGCCTGCTCAATATATTCAGGCATTAAAAGTCCGGACTGCGCCAGCGATTCAACCGTGGGGCCGTCGATAAATTCCTTTACAAGCCTTTCATTTTTTGTGTCGCAGGAAATCATGCGCGGAATCCTGATGCCGGAAGCCTTGAGGCGGCTGTAGTCATTCAGCTCAGACTGAATTTTGTCCCCGAAAGTATAATAGCTGCACGGCTCATGATGAATTTGCTTCACCACAAAAAATTCTCCGCCGCAGGACGAAAGATATGAATATCCGCCTTTTCCCTTTCCGAGAAGCTTTTCAAGTCTGTATGTTTTTCCGCCGAGAGAAACACACGAATTCAGCTCAAGCACAGTTTTCCTCCGGCTCAGCATTATATAGAGTTTTCGGGCAAAAAGCGATATCTTCATCCGTCAACAGAAGCCGCCAAAAAACTCTGTTTTTTCAAGGCTGGCTAAAATGTCTTTAAAAACAGAACTTTCTATGATACAATCAGGCTATGCAGATTATTCCAGTAGCAAGCGGAAAGGGCGGTGTAGGAAAAAGCCTTTTAAGCGCAAACCTCGCGATTGCCTTGGGACAGGCGGAAAAAAAAGTACTTCTCATTGACCTGGATTTAGGTGCGTCGAACCTTCATCTTGTGATAGGGCATCCAAGTCCAAAAGCGGGAATCGGCACTTTTCTTACAGGCGAAAACAAATTCGAGGATATAATTTGCCCCACAGACTACAAGAACGTTTCATTCATCGCCGGGGATTCTGAAATTCCAGGCCTCACTTCGCTCAAGGTCAGCCAGAAAAACGAGCTGATAAAAAGTTTCACTGCACAGGAATCCAAGTTTGACTATCTGATTCTAGACCTTGGCGCAGGAACACATCTTACAATTCTTGATATGTTTCTGCTTTCTCCGCAGGGAATTGTTGTTACAGCTCCGACTGTCACAGCGACACTGAACGGATACCTGTTTTTAAAGAATGTAATGTTCCGCATGATGTACAATACATTCAAAAAGGGAAGCGCAGGATACAAGTATCTTGAATCGCTGAAAAAGGATTCCATGTCGCTCCAGCGGCTTTATATTCCGCGCCTCATAGAAATTCTTGAAAAGGAAGATCATGATGGAACCGAGCTTTTCAAAAAGCGCATAAAGGAATTCCATCCGCGCCTTATCCTGAACATGATAGACGACCCCAAGGATGCTGACCGCGCCCAGAGAATCCGCAGATCGTGCCAGCAGTACCTTGATCTTGACCTGGAGCATCTCGGCGTGATTTACCGTGACACGCTTCAGGACAAGGCTCTTGCATCGCGACTTCCGGTGATTGTCTACAAGCCGCAGTCAATTATAGGCCAGGCAATCTATAGAATCGCTGAAAAAATAATACAGTCTGAAACGCTGAAATTTGACGAAAACTATGACATGACACAGGCTTCAGACACTTCATTTGAAATAGCCTCGGAAGAAGCAACCGATGACTTCGGGCAGAAAATGGCATACATTGAAGAGCTTGCCGGAACAGGCGCCCTTACACCCGGAGAGCTAGCGGAAACAATAAAGCTTCAGCAGTACGAGCTTACAAGGCTGAAAAACGAAAATACTTTCCTTAAGAAAAAACTTCTGGAAGCTGCGGAAAAAGGCTTCAAGGTGTAAAAAATGCAGAATTTTCTTTATATAAACTATCCCTTCTGGATTCATCCGGAACTGTTTCCCGGAATTCCGCTGCTTGGGCTTGTGCGCTGGTACGGGCTGATGTATATATTCGCATTCGCAACAGCATTTTCGGTGCTGCGGCATCTTCAGCGTGAAGGCGCGCTGGACACTCCGGACTCAAAGGCAACAGAGGACGATGTTTTAAGCTTTATTGGCTTTGGAATTGTTTTTCTGCTGATTGGGGCGCGCGTGTTTTCAACTCTGGTGTACGACACTTCGGGGCTGTACTGGAAAAAGCCATGGCTCATTTTCTGGCCGTTCGATACTGTGACAAACCGCTTTACAGGTCTTGCAGGAATGTCTTACCACGGAGGATTTCTGGGCGGACTTATAGGACTTGTCATCTGGTGCAAAAAACACAAAAAGCCCGCGCTGAAATGGATTGATGCAATGGCTGTTGCAATTCCGCTCGGATACACTTTCGGCCGCATAGGAAATTTCATGAACGGAGAACTGTACGGACGAATAACAAAAGCTCCCTGGGGAATTGTGTTTCCGCGCGCAGAAACTTTTTCAGCGAGCCTTGGATGGGTAAGGGAATTTGCAGATGAAATAGGAATGTCCATCGATGGCTTCAGGCTGGTGAATCTTCCGCGCCACCCGAGTCAGCTTTACGAGGCATTTTTTGAGGGCATTGTGCTGTTTTTGCTCATCTGGAGCCTGCGCAAAAAAAAGCCCTTTGACGGATTTTTAACTGCCTGTTATATACTCGGATACGGTGCCGTCCGCTTTTTTATTGAATATTTCAGAGAGCCGGACGCGGATTTGGGCTACAGAATTTCAGTCACAAAAGATGCTGCCATTTATACAAATTCTTCCATGCTGAATCTGAGCACTGGGCAAATTTTCTGCCTTATGATGATTTTCGGCGGAACACTGATGATTGTTATTCTTGGCATTCTCAGCAGATCCTCTCATAAAAAATGACGGAAATAGAAAAGCACTACAATAAGCACAGGGAAGAAAACCGCCTGGCAACACGCCACGGAAAAGTAGAATTCGCAGTGGCAATGAAATATATCCATGATTTTCTTCCGGCGGAAAACAGGGCTGAATTCAAAATCGCCGACATCGGAGCCGGAACAGGCAGATATTCTGTTGCGCTTGCAAGAGAAGGCTTTGACGTTACCGCGGTCGAGCTTGTGGAGCACAATCTTCGGATTCTGGAAGCGAAGCACGAACACGTAAAATGCTGGCCCGGAAATGCGATGAACCTTGGATTTCTACAGGATGAATTCTTTGACGTTACGATACTCTTCGGGCCGCTTTATCATCTTCACCAGGAAAAAGACAAGCTCAAGGCCCTGAATGAAGCCGCCAGAATAACCAAAAAAAACGGCGTAATTTTCACAGCATATCTTTTAAATGACTACAGCATTCTTTCATACTGCTTTGCGCAGGACAGAATTTCAGGCCTGATGGAAAGCGGAAAAGTTTCCCGGGATTTTCATATCCACCCGGACGAAAATGAGCTTTATGACTACGTGCGACTTGAAGACATCGACAGGCTGAATCAACTGAGCGGACTGGAAAGGCTGAAAATTTTTTCCCCTGACGGGCCGGCTGATTTTATGAGAAAAGAACTCAACGCAATGAGCGAGGAAACTTTCAACAAATTCATTGAATATCAAATGTGCAATGCGGAGCGCAGGGAAATTTTAGGCGCCGGCTCCCATATAGTTGATGTGCTAAAAAAACGCTGATTAACACTTAAAGCAATTAATCAGCGTCAGTGGCAAATTCTAGTGGTGGAAAAGCCTTATTCCGGTAAACGCCATCGCTATATTATACTTATCGCAAGTTTCAATGACATTGTCATCACGGATTGAGCCGCCTGGCTGCGCAATGACCTTTACACCGCTTCTATGAGCTCTTTCGATGTTATCTCCAAAAGGGAAAAAAGCATCGCTGCCAACCGCAACATCTGTATTTTTCGCAATCCATGCCTTGCGCTCATCACGGGTAAACACAGGAGGTTTTTCCTCAAAGAAATTCTGCCATATTCCTTCCGCAAGAACATCCTCGTAATCATCGCTTGTATAGACATCAATCGTATTGTCCCGGTCGGCTCTCTTTACATCCTTTCTGAATTTAAGGCTCAAAACCTGGGGACTCTGCCTGAGCCACCATTTGTCAGCCTTGTCCCCGGCAAGACGTGTGCAGTGAATGCGGCTCTGCTGTCCGGCTCCAATGCCAATGGCCTGTCCGTCCTTTACATAGCAGACACTGTTTGACTGTGTGTATTTTAAGATAATCAGAGAAATCAGAAGATTGTCCTGCTCTTCCTTTGAAAGCGACTTGTTTTTGGTCACAAGATTTTTCAGGCAGGAATCATCAATCTTTATAAAATTATGCCCCTGCTCAAAAGTTATGCCGAAAACCTGCTTTTTTTCTGTTTCAGCAGGAACATAGTTTTCGTCTATCTGGAGAACACAATAACCGCCTTTTTTCTTTTCACAAAGAATTTCAAGGGCATCCTCGTCATAGCCGGGAGCAATTATTCCGTCCGAAACCTCTTTTTTTATCAAAAGAGCAGTCGCCTTGTCGCATTTGTCACTGAGAGCAATAAAATCCCCGAACGAAGACATTCTGTCAGCACCGCGCGCCCGGGCATAAGCACAGGCCAAAGGTGTAAGCTCAACGTCATCAGTATAATAAACTTTTTTCAGAGTATCGCTCAAAGGACGTCCTACTGCTGCACCGGCAGGAGATACATGCTTAAATGAAGAAGCAGCCGGAAGTCCTGTGGCTTCTTTAAGCTCTTTTACAAGCTGCCAGCCGTTCAGAGCATCAAGCAGATTTATGTAGCCAGGCTTTCCGTTTACAACTTTTACAGGAAGCTCGCCGCTTTCCATGTAGACTCTCGCCGGCTTCTGGTTCGGATTGCATCCGTATTTTAACTCAAGTTCTTTCATTATAAACTCCAATGAATATTTCTATAAAAACATCGAAAAGCAAAGTTTCCGAGTTGACTTTAAAATGCGCCAAGACAACAAAGTCTTTTATTTTTTATGCCGCCTGTCAAGCTCATCGTAAACATCCTGCCAGGATACTCCTTCCTTGTACATGAGAACGCTCACAAAATAAAGCAAATCGGCAGCTTCCCAGATGACTTCGTCCTTTTTTCCGGCTTCTGTAAGCTCTTCTGCTTCCTCCATGATTTTTTCGCGCACTCGCTTGGCATCCAAAGTGGCTGTATAGCTTCCTGGACAGGGATTTGCAAAACGCCCGGCGATTATTCCGTAAAGCCGCTCCATGCTGCTCTTTTCTCCGGCCTCGCCTGAAAAACACGTAAAGCTTCCTGTATGGCAAACTCCTCCATGGGGAATAACAGTGGCAAGCAAAGTATCCCGGTCACAGTCTGCCCTGATTTTTACAAGCTCAAGATAATGGCCTGATGTTTCGCCCTTTGTCCAGAGCGTGCCGCGGGTTCTGCTGAAAAAAGTAAGTCTTTTGGTTTCAAATGTCTTTTCAAGGGCATCGCGGTTTGAATATCCCATCATAAGGACTTCTCCTGCCGGACTCTGGGCAATGACAGGAACCATTCCGCCTGTTTTATTCCAGTCCAGACATTCAATAAAGCTGTCCTTCAGGCTTACAGCTCCTGTGTAGAGAGCCATTCCAAGCTGAACATCGCAGCCAAGTTTTTCAAGCTGGGAAATCTGCTCCAGCGAATTCACGCCGCCGGCCGCAACAACACGGCAGCTGACTGCGTCACGAAGCTGCTTCACCATGTCCATGTCAGTTCCCTGCATGCATCCTTCTTTTTCCACGCAGGTGAACAAAAGCTCCGAGGCATATTTTTCAGCTTCACGGGCGCCTTCAATCAGGGAAATATCCGCGGTTTCAGTCCAGCCCTTCACGGCGATTTTTCCGTTTATGGCATCAACAGAAATTATTATGCGCTGTTTTCCTATGGCGGCCCCAAGCTCCTCAAGGAATTCTGTGTTCAAAACCGAAGAGCCGTTTTTTCTGTCCAAATTCCATGCAGCGGAGCCGATTATCACTTTTTCCGCTCCGAGGGAAACAAGTTCCTTTGCCTTTTTTACAGTCCTTATTCCGCCGCCCACACGGACATTTCCTCTGCGGAGCAAGGACTTCAAAAGCCCGGTGTTTGCAGTTACGCCTTTTTCATCGACATTCCCGAGGGCCGCATCCAAATCTATGACTGCAACTTCGCCATATATATTGAATTCCGAAATCAACGAGTCCGCATCATCACGCTGAAGCACAAGCTCCTTTCCGTTCTTCAGCTGAACAACATGACCGTCCTTTAAATCAATAGAAGCAATTACCATTCGCCTATCCTACCAAAAAAAAATGACTGTTACAATGACGAAAAATCCGGGGCATGAAAAACAAGCCGGCCGTTAAAAAATGTAGCCTCAACAGCGCCGAAAAGCTTTTTTCCCTCGAGCGGCGTATATTTTCCCCTGCTCATAAACGAAGCTCCGCGGACAATCCAGCACTTGTCAAGATTGACAACAACAATATTCGCAGCATAGCCTTCCTTCAAAAGCCCCTCTTTTTTCAGACCGAGAATTTTTGCAGGGTTTGCGCTCATCAGCTGTGAAAGCCTCTTCAGGCTTATTCCGAATTTCCGCGAAAGCATTGTGTAGCATGCAGAAAATGCAGTTTCAAGACCGCTGAATCCGGGGCTGCCGTTCTTTTTGTCCTGCAAAGTATGCGGAGCATGGTCAGTTGCAATGCAGTCCGCATCTCCGTTTTTAAGCGCCTGAATCAAAGCAAGCCTGTCTGACTCTGAGCGAAGAGGCGGATTTACAATATTGAAAATTTCCGGGGCTTTTCCGCCGCTCATAAAAATATGGTGGGGAGTAATCTCAAAAGTCACATCAACGCCTTCCTGCCGGGCTTTTTTTGCGGCTTCTACACTGGCTGAAGTGCTCACATGGCACAAATGTATATGACAGCCGGCATCCTTTGCAAGCCTGAGATTTCTGAAAGTAGCAGCATCTTCCGCGCAGGCCAGAATTGAATCAGCGGCCTTTAGCTTTTCCACAGCCTCTTTTTTTTCTTTTGAGCCGCCGCCGTTTTCCGCAAGAATTTCCAGGGCAGCTTTTCTAAAAGGACGTGCAGATTCCGCTAAAAACGGATCTTCGCAATGACAGCAGACAACTATCTTTTTTTTGGCGGCGATTTTCATGGCGCCGAGCATCACAGAGCTGTCACAGACTTCCTTTCCGTCTTCGCTTATGACAGGAACTTTTGCGCGCTCAAGGCGGTCAAGATGAGATGTGGTTTTTCCATCAAAATTTTCGGTGATTGAAACAGACTGAAAGACTTTGCACAGACCAAGTTTTTCCGCCTTGCTGTTGTTGAACTCCGCAAGCTCCTGGGAGGAAACAACAGGATTCGTGTTCGGCATGAGGACACAGGTTGAAAATCCTCCGGCCGCAGCAGCAGAAGAGCCGCTCTCGATGTCTTCTTTTTGCGTAAAGCCAGGATCGCGGAAATGGGAATGCATATCAATAAAAGAAGGAAGAACACAGCAGCCCTTCGCATCAAGCTTCAAAACTGAATCATCCTTCAGGATTTCCTTTAAAGCTGACTTGTCAGGGAATTCCTTTATTTTTCCGTTTTCCAGAAAAATCGCCGCATTTTTTTTGTCCATGGTGGCGTCAACAAGACGTGCATTAAAAATAACAACCGCATTTCGCATGGAAACAGTATAAAGCGAATCCACGCAAACAGCAAGAAGCCTTGGTTTGCAGGAAGCTTCTTTAGCTTATGCGCTGGAATTTTCTGTTGAATTCTTCAATTTCAGCCCCGGAAATAGGCTTGGAATAATAATAGCCCTGGATATAATCGCAGTGGAAAGACTTCAGCTTTTCGTTCTGCCACTGATGCTCAACTCCTTCAACAGTAAGCTTCATTTCAAGAGAGTGGACAAGGCGCACTATGTTCTTTATAAAATCGCCCTTTTCGTTGGACAGATAATTGTCAACAATAGATTTGTCGATTTTTACAATGTTAATCGGAAGGAAAGTGAGATAGCTGAGCGAAGAATAGCCCGTTCCAAAATCATCCAGCGCAAGAGAAATTCCGCGGCCCACAAATTCATTCAGCAGCTTTGAAACTGATTCCCTGTTTGAAATGAGCAGGCTTTCTGTAATTTCTATGCACACAAGCTCGCTGGGAATATTATAGCGCTTTAAAAGCTCGTCAAGAAAATCAACGTAATGAATATCCGCTATCTGGCCGTAAGAATAATTTATTGAAACTCTATAAAGAGGAATTCCATGGTCGCGCCATTCTGCCATCTGCTTGACAACTTTTTCCGTAAGAATTCTGTCAATCTTTATAATCTTTCCGGTTTCCTCTGCAATGGGAATAAATTTAGCCGGGGAAATATTGTAGTTTTTCAGGCGCATCAGGGCTTCGTAGCCGTGGATTTCTCCGGTTTCGGCATCAATCTGCGGCTGATAGGCAACCCAAATTCCGTCGTTTTCAATGGCATCGTCAATGATTTTTGAAATGCGGTTATTCTCAAAAATTCTGTCACGCATCTGCTCATCAAAGAACACCGTTCTGTTTTTTCCGGAATTCTTTGCGCGGTACAAGGCAATGTCCGCATTCTGAACCATATTTTCTATTGTGCAGTCCTTGGAAGTCACAACTCCAAAGCTGGATTGAATATGAATTGTGTTTTCGCCGAAGAGAATGCTGCCTTCAAAAGCATCGCGGAGCTCCTGGATTTCTATTGAATCCTCGGAGAGCAGTCCGCCGATATAGAGCACAAGGAATTCATCGCCGCCGAACCTTGAAACAAAAATATCCTTTCCGGCGGTATACAGTTTAAGGCGGCTGGCAATCGTCTTTAAAACAATATCGCCGCAGTCATGCGAATAAAAATCGTTGATATTCTTAAAGTCGTCAATGTCAAAAAGAATGAGCGTATAAGGCTTTCCTGACTTTTTAACTTCAGCAAAAACAGAATTCGCCTTGAAGCGGTTCGGCAAATCCGTAAGCGAATCATGCTCCAGCATATATTCCATTTTTAAATTTGAACTTTTGAGAGCATGGGAATTTCTTATCTCCGAAATTATAAAGAAGAGAGCCAGTATAATAAAAACAGAAAGCGAAACAATGATTCCAAGTATTCCTAAAAAAATTCCCCTGCTGTTTTTCTTGAACTGATCCTGCATATTCACAAACACAGAATTGACAGGAAAAGAAGAATGTTCCAGGCCGCGCTCTTCGATTGCCTCATAGTCAAAAATAAATTTTCCTTCACTTATTTTCTGAAGAGGAATATTTTTTTCGCCGTCCAGAACGGAAACAACCAGATTGGCGGCAAGAACAGCGGCTTTTTCGTAGTCAAGCATTTTTCCTCCGATAAAGCCAAGTCCCACGCCGTTCGCATTGTGGCTGAAAACAGGAGCGGAAGTGCTGCCCACAATAAATTCAGCCTGCTCCTGCATGGAATATTTTTTCCCGAAGCTGTCAAGCAGCGCGCCCAGATAAAACACAACGGAATTTTCGTCAAGCGCGGACAGGTACAGCTTCATTGTGTTCCTGGGCATTTTTGATGTGTTCATGCCGGACAATTTTATTCCTGGAATCTTTTTTACAGCGTTTACAAAAATATCATAATTTTCCCATCCGGCGTCAGTGCCATCGTAGATTGCAACATAATGGTTCGCGGAAGGATAAAGCTTTCTTACAACAGAAACAGTGTCCGACAAAAACCGCGTTGTTTCAATTCCCCAGAAATTTTCGCGCGCATGAAGAAGGTTTGCGTGGATGTTGCTTTCTATGCAGAAAAACACAACGGGAAGTCCCGAAAAAAGAGCATCGTAGTTTTCTTCAATAAAAGTGCAGGCCCAGCCGCCGCTCACAAGCACCAGATCATATTTTTTATTCTGCTTCAGATAGCTGATTCTTTCATTGAGGAATTCAGGCAGCTTGTCTTCGTAAAAATTATCAAGCTCAAAATATTCAATATCAACGCTTATTTTGTTTTTAAGAAATACTCTTCTGAAGCCTTTTTCCTGGAGCGAAACAGCATAGGGACTTGGCATGGAGCTTAAAAAAAGAACATTTGCCCGGGTAGAGTTAAACTGAGTGTCTACAAAAGTAGAAGCAAAGCGGTTTTTATACAGAAAAAAGCAAAGGGAAAGAACACTGCCTAAAAGGATGCAGGAGGAGACAGCCATAAGAATAGATAAAAAGCTTTTTTTTGCCATAACACTACTCCTGATAAAGAATTGTACTCGACAAAAAAAAATTTTACAAGTATCCCCCCCCCGTATACAATACGGAAATTTCTATTTTTGCGGAGGATTTAAAATCCTGATTTTTGCGCGAAATTTCTGTTCTTGCGCCTTGGAAATGCTCAGCGGAGAATTCCTATAAGGTCTTCTCTTTTTGCCTGAATCAGTGCCTCCCTTACAAGCGCCCTGTTTTCCGGCTTGTTGAACTGAAGCAATGCGCGCTGAAGTCTTCTTTCTCGTGCGCCGCGGGCCACATAAACCGTCTTGAACTGCCCGGCTTCATCTGTTTCATGCGGATTGAGGCCCGTATAATACATGCAGGTGGAAAGGCTTCCCGGTGTAGGGTAAAAATCCTGAACCTGATCCGGCACAAAGCCCGTCTTTTTCAGATAAAGAGCCGTTTCTATGGCCTCTGGAATTCCAGCTCCCGGATGGCCTGCAATATAATATGGAACAAGATACTGCGAAAGTCCAAGCTCCCTGTTCATCTTTGCGTATTCCGCTGAAAATTTTTCGTACACGGAATGAGTGCTTTTTCGCATAAGGGCAAGAACCTTGTCACTTACATGCTCAGGCGCAACCTTCAGCTGCCCCGAAACATGGAATTTGCAAAGCTCGCGCAAAAATGTCTTGTCCTTGTCCAGCATAAGGTAGTCAAACCGTATTCCGCTCCTGATAAAAACTTTCTTGACTTTTGGAAGCGAACGCAGCTTTCTTAAAAGCTCTATGTAGTCACGGTGGTCTGCACGGACATTCGGACAAGGGGAAACTCCAAGGCAGTCCTTGTTTTTGCAGGCTCCCCTTGTTTTCTGAAATTCACAGGCATCAAGCCGGAAATTTGCAGTGGGGCCGCCGACATCATGAATATATCCTTTAAATGAAGAATCCCGTGTCATTTTTTCAGCTTCCCGCAGAAGACTTCTGTGGCTTCTTGACTGAATCCGCCTTCCCTGATGAAAAGTTATGGCGCAGAAACTACAGGCTCCAAAACATCCCCGGCTGCTCGTAAGGCTGAATTTCACTTCGGACAAGGCCGGAACTCCGGTTTTTCCATTCGAGGCCGCAGAATCATACATTGGATGCCACCTGCGCTCAAAGGGAAGCTCGTAAACAGCATCGAATTCAGACTGGCTCAAAGGAAAGGCTGCGCGCTCCTGAACCACAAAACGGCTTTCGGAAGGCTCCGCTAGAACGCTTCCATTAATCGCATCTGTGTTTTCCTCCTGAATTTTATACGAAAGGGCAAAACTCCGGCGGCCTTCGGGAGTATCCCTGCTGACTTCTTCAAACGAGGGAAGAATCACCGCTCCGGGCGGAAGCTCCTCTTTTTTTCCGGCATACCAGCATGTTCCCCTTATTCCACGAATCTGATGGGCGGGAACACCCTGGCGCAAAAGGGAGGCTATTTCAAGCAGCGGCTTTTCGCCCATTCCATAAATCAGCAGGTCGGCTTTTGAATCAAGAAGCACTGAATGTCTAACCTTGTTTGACCAGTAATCATAGTGGGATGTGCGGCGCAGGCTGGCTTCAATTCCGCCGATAATAATAGACACGCCCTTGTACGCTGAGCGTATTCCCGCCGCATACTGAATCACAGCCCTGTCAGGGCGATGGCCTTTTTCTCCGCCGTGTGAATAGCAGTCCTCCGAGCGCGGCTTGTTGTTTGCAGTGTAATTGGAAACCATGCTGTCCATCGCGCCTGCCGTAACAAGAAAAGCAAGCCGGGGTCTTCCAAGAGCCATGAAGCTTTCCGCGGATTTCCAGTCCGGCTGGCACAGAATTCCAACAGTGTATCCGTTCGCCTCCAAGAGTCTTCCCAGAAGAGCTGCGGCAAAAGACGGATGGTCAACGTATGCATCCCCGGAAACAAAAACAAAATCAAGCTCGCTTATTCCACGCTCATCCAAATCCTTCTTGCAAACAGGTAGAAACATTTTTTCACTATAGCCGAATATCCGATGCGCCGCAAGAACTTCACTCGGACAGTGAATTGCGGCTTGCGATGCGGACATTCATTTTTTTTGCTTCCTGAAGACCGCGGATATACTCAACGACATGGACAATCAGAAAAACCGCGGCGACAGTTATTTCCATTCCTATAATCATTTTTCCATTTCCAATTTTGAACCAGCCAAGCTTATATCCGACCGCCAGCACCATCAAATTCACAACCAGAAAATAAACCGCCCTGAAAAAAAGAAGCGCCGCCTTTGAAAATTCCCTTCCAGAAAAAAACGGAATATAAAACACCGAGGAAAAAAACGAAATCAAAAACACGCCCAGAATATATGAGAGGCTCAGCTGAACATCAGGCCCCCAGCATATAAAGCAGTAAATTCCCGAGCACAAAAAAATTCCTGTTGAAATCAGACAAAAAATATTCAGCACTTTAGAAAACACAGCCATAAATTTCTCCAAAAAAATTATTAAAAGTTTCAGCCCGATGTCCTACATTCCAAGCTTTTCCTTGAGCAGGGGCAGATACATTCTTGAAATGATAATCTTGTATCCGTTTTTCAGGACAGCCTCAAACCTTCCGCCGAACGCCGGAACAAGCCTGGTTATTTTGTTTATGTTAAGAACAACAGCCTTGTTCACTCTTATAAAGTCCCTGGAAAGCAGAGAATTTTCCAGCTGGTACAACTTGCTTTTGGATTCATACACGGAATCCTTTGTATAGGCAAACACATTGTTGTCCACGGATTCAAAGTAGTAAATTTCCTCCGGGGAAACAACAACTATCTCCGAAGGCGTGGAAAAAAACAGCTTGTCCTTTCCCGCCTTAAATGAATTCAAAAGCCTGAGTATGTCCGGGCTGAGATGCGAACACTTTACAATTATCTCATCCTCTGCATCAGAATCCTTGTCCAGTATTGTTATTTTCATTGTTTTATTTTACTGCGTTTGGAAAATTTTTTCTGCATAATACGCATACATTTTTGCATCTTCATCAAGACCGGCTTTTCTGAAATTTTCCGCGGCGCAGATATAATAATATGCAGAAACAACGGCTCGCTCATAAGAATTTTCTTCCCCGTACAGACCCTTGCAAAGCTCAGCGATGCGCACATAGTCCCAGGCTGCCACAGCGGATTTTCTGAATACAGTTTCCGGAACTGACGATGCGACTCCTGCGCGGTTCAAGAGAACTTCGATTTCCTCTCCGGTTCCCTCTGAAAGTGAGGCCGCCCTGTCAAGATAAACAAACGACTGATTTACAAGCTTCATCGCAGAAAACACGTTGGATTTTCCGCCGCGGATTGCAAGACAGGAACCATAATAAGCATTGGCAAGAGCAGAGCCGCTGTCTTCCTTTACAAGCCGCTCCAGAATTTTTTCAGCTTTTTCATGCAGCCCCTGCTCAAAAACACATACGGCGTATTCAAGTTTCTGTGCGAATGAAGAATCGCTGGCGGGTTCCTCCAGCAACGGAACAATTTTCTGATCCTGAATTTTTCCGAACTGCTCCTTCACTTTGCTTTCAAAATCTGAATCGCACTGCGCGCTGCTTTCCTGCATTTTCACTTCCACAGGGCAAAAAGTCCGCGATGAAAACTGCCGCGCCCGGGAAGCTGAATCAAGAGAACCGTCAAGCAAATCGTATATTTTTTCATTTCTGTCAGCTGGCAAAAAACCGCCCGTGTCCCACTTTGAAAAAGCTCCGGCAGCAACATAATGCCAGGTGGTTTTTGAAGCGTATATTTTTCTTAGCTCCTTGTCGGCAAGAGGAATCCGCACAACTATTTTTTTTCCGCCGTGCTTAAAATAATTTTCTGTTCCGCAGACTGCGCTGTGCTTTTCGTTGTAGACAGTTCCGCTTTCTCCGCTCAGCCAGACTGCGAAATTCCACGGATGAAGGCTGTCGAATTCAATGTTCTCTGCATTGTCAAACAGCGGAACAGTTTCGCCTCCGGGAATACAGTCTACGCAAATGTAAACCATCACATTCCGAAGCTCCTGGCTTCCTGCCTTGAATTCAAAGTCAAGCTGCCAGTATTCAGGGTTCTGCTGCCAGACAGCTTTGTAAACAGGCTCATGCACAGTGTAGCGGACTAAATCAAGCGAGCCGGGAACAAACTGGCTGTAGCGCGGATAGTTCAGAATTCCGCTTCCGGCATCATCCTCAGTTTCATCAAAAAAATCAGCAGCAACAGGTCCGCCGTTAAATTCCGGTGAAGTTTTTAAGCGAAGGGATTTCACAAGGAATTCACTGATAATGTCACTGCTTATAAGCGAAAAAGAAATTCCTGCTGTGCATACAACAGCGCAAAAAGCAGCCTTCAAATAGTAAGTTATCTTCAGCATTTTTTACTCCAGTCAACAATTTTGCGCGGAACATCCAGAACCGCATTCAGCCTTCATTTTTTACAGGCTTCCTAAAATCCTTGAAATAGAATCAACGGCAAAATTTCCGGACATGACAGTTCCAAACGAAAATGCCGCAAATCTGAACAAATTCGCCGGATCAAGAAAACTGCGTATTCCTTTTTCAAATCCGGAGGACGGCTCGGGAATTTTGCATTTTGCGGCAAACCTGAATTGATAGGAAATAGCATGCGCCGGGCAGACTGAAATACATTCGCCGCACTTTGCACACGTAAGCTCCGGGGACGTTTTTTTCTGGCGGATGGTTGCTATGTCAATAGCGCCGAACGGACAGGCATTAGCGCATTTCAGACAACCTATGCATTTTTCAGTGTCAATGCCCATTTTGAAAATGCTCACTCTGTCTGTTAACGAAGCAAATGCACCGAACGGACAAAGGGAACTGCACTGCGTCCTGCGCTTTGTCAAAAAAGGAAGGACAACCGCAAGCCCCAGAAAAAGCCCTATAAAAACAACGCCGGCAATAAGCCCTTCAATAGTTGTCATCGGGCTGAATTCCGTAACAAGCTTGAACGGACAGAACCAGCTGCAATAAACAGCGGACATTGTTCCAATACAGGCCAGAACTATAAAGAACAAAAAGCCGAACTGAAAATCCCTTATTTCCCTGTTCCTGCTGAGCAGATTTACTCTCTTCTTTTTTGCAGCGCGGGAAAAAGCTTCGTCCCAGCCGCCGTAAAAGCAAACCCAGCCGCACCAGCCTCTGCCGATTGTAAGCGTGAACATCAGCCAGATTCCAAGCATGCTGGCAATGGAAGCGTAATGCCCTGAAACTCTCGCCGGAAAAATAATGCTGTTTGTAATAAGAAAGGGAAGAAGAACCTGCGGAATCACAATGTGACAGAATGGAAGCTCGCTGCCTGCCATTGCCTCCGACGTGATTGCCATGCTTCCGCGCTCATCAAAAAGCGAGCCTATAAATGAAATGCAGAACAAAACCGCAAATGTGATTAAAAAAATTCTTCTGAACACCGAGCCGCTTCCTTTTTTTCTTGCCTCGGAAAATGTCATTCCAGAATACAGCGCTAAAAGAAAGATTCCATAAAAAACTGAAACAAGCGAAAAACCGTTGCCGGCCAAAACAAAAAATGTGATAACCAGCGACATCAAAAAACAAAGCACAATAGATACAATCATTTAATTTCCCCTAGAAAAACAAATTCACCGCGCCTTCAAAAAACAAAAAATAAATTCCAAGCAGAAACTGGACAATCCTTGAAATCCGCTTTACAGCAGGAAGAAGTTTCTGCGCGAACGGAATACCAAGCACTGGAATAAAAAACGGAAGCGTGCCTGCATAAAAAAACAGAAGATAAAAAATTCCGCACGCTCTGCTTTCGGCAAAAACTGACCTTGCAATAGCCGTCCACAGCGGAGCGCAGATATGAAGCCCCACAGCCGCGCCTGTAAAAACCGCAGTCAAAAAATCATTGCCTGCAATTTTCAGAGCCGGGCATCTGCATCCGTTTTCTCTCCAGGGAAATTTCACTGCGAGCGAATTCAAAAGCAAGGATGCTCCGCAGAAAATATACGCATACACCGAAAGCCTTCTTGCAAAATACGGATCAAAAAATTCCGCGGAAAGAATTCCAAGCCGGCTCAGAAAAAATCCAAGCGCAAAATACACAGAGAGCCTTGAAAGCAGAAAAATTCCCGTCAGCAGGGCATTGCGCCTGTATGAAATTTTTTGTGTTCCGCACAGAAAGGGAATCAAAGCCGGGCCGCAGTACATTGCGCAGTAAGTTCCTGTAGAAAGCCCAAGAAGAACCGCCTCTAAAAACATTAAAACCTCCGTTGCAGGAACTCTATAAAATAAGCGAAGAAGAAAAAACCGTATTTCAGGCAAGATGCATAAATCTGAATGTAAGCTGCGGAATTCACCGGGTGAAAAATTCCGGCCGCAGTGAAAAGTTGAATTTTTTTTTTCTTGTTAATATAATGAGCTGTATTTTTTATTTTAGAGGCATTTTATGGCTATGGTAATTCTTACATTGAACTGCGGATCATCTTCTGCAAAATACCAGGTTTACGACTGGGACAACAAGGAAGTCCTGGCGAACGGTGTTGTTGAGCGCATTGGAATAGAAGGTTCATGCATCACACACAAGGCAAAAGGAAGCAAGACAGAAATCAAGAGTTCCTGTCCTACCCACAAGGATGCAATAGAGCTTATTTTGAACACAATCACAGACAAGCAGATCGGTGTGATTTCTGACATGTCTGTAATAAAGGCAGTAGGTCACAGAGTGCTGCACGGCGGAGACAAATTCACAAAGTCTGTTCTGATAACTCCGGAAGTGCTTGAAACATTCCGCTCTGTTGTGGATTTAGGCCCGCTGCACATGCCGGCAAACATAATGGGAATTGAAGCTGCTCAAAAAGTAATGTCGGATGTTCCGCACTGCGCTGTAATGGACACAGCATGGCACCAGACTATGCCGGAAGAAACTTTCATGTATGCTGTTCCGCGTGAATGGTACACAAAGTATGCCGCGCGCCGCTACGGATTCCACGGAACATCTTTCCTTTACACTGCAAAAAGAGCCGCTGTGCTTCTTGGCAAAAATCCAAAGGACACAAACATTATTATCTGCCACATCGGAAACGGCTCTTCAATGTGCGCTGTAAAAAACGGCGTGTGCTATGACACAACAATGGGAATCACTCCGCTTGAAGGTCTTATAATGGGAACACGCAGCGGAGATGTCGACCCGGCGCTTCCATTTTACATTATGAGAAAAACGGGAATGTCCGCGGATGAAATGGACAAGTCCCTGAACAAAAAATCAGGCTGTCTTGGAATCACAGAAAAATATTCCGACCGCCGCGATATTGAAATAGCAGCCTCAAAAGGCGACAAACTTTGCCAGCTCTGCATTGAAATGGAAGCGCTGCGCATAAAAAAATATGTCGGCGCATATATGGCGGAACTCGGACACGTGGATGCAATCGTATTTACAGCAGGTGTCGGCGAGCGCGGACCTATCACAAGATTCAAGTCGCTGAGCGGCCTGGAAAACTACGGAATAAAAATTGATGCGCAGAAAAATGAATGGTCATTCACAGGAAATGCGGAAACCTGCATTTCAGCTGATGACAGCGCGACAAAAATTTTCGTTATTCCAACAGATGAAGAGCTTGTCATGACAGAAGATGCCTTTGCGCTCATGCAGGGAACCTACGATGTCCACACAAATTTCACTTACAGCTTCCAGTCGCCTGAATATGTAAACAAGGCGCGCGAAGAAGGACTGAAAGGAGATCTTGAAAAGCGTCCGAATATCGCAAAGATTATTGCGCGGCCTCCAAAACAGTAATGCTTTTCTAAGCCATGGTGTCAGGGCACGCTGATGCTTAAAGCTTAAATAATACGGGCTTCTAAAAAATCAATGATTTTTTAGAAGCCCTTTTTTTTACCATTGAATTAAATTCAAGATGCGTTTTTATTCCACAACGACCTTCATGTATTCTTCGTCCAGAACATAAAGCATAAGCACAGTGCCTTTTTTTACGCTGTATGGAATTGTAAGATGGTTTCCCGGATGACAGAATTCCGCAAGCGAAATGCACTTTCCATTCTGATCCTGGGAATCAAGCCTGACTGGAACCGGGTAGGGGTATTCCGGAAGCTCCGCAGAAAAAATTCCCTGCACTGCCTGCGATTTTTCAGACAGCGGCTGAATTTTTAAAACCGCATTGACCCTTGAAAAATACTCAACTTTTTTTCCGGCGGACTCCACCTCAGAGATGATTCCATCAGCAGGACTTTTTGAATCCTCCTCAAGATCAAAATCAAACACAACTTTCATGTCCTTCAGCCTGGCAAGAAGCTGCCTTATGGAAAGCCCCTTGATGTCAGGAACTTCTGTTTTCGGAATTTCCATTCCGCTGCTCACCACAAACTGAATTCCTGTATTTTCCTCAATCGGCGTTCCCTCGGGCGGATACTGCACAAGGATTGTTCCAACAGCCTGCTCGCTCTTTTGGTAAACAGGCGGAAAAATTTCCACAGAAGAATTCGCGCCGCTGAACAAAAGCTCCATGGCATTTAAAACCTCGTCTATGTTTCTGCCGGAATAGTCTTCCATGTAATCAATCGGAACTCCGCGGCTCACAGTCAGATTCACACTGCGGTATGCCTTCACAATCGCTCCCGGAACAGGATTCTGATCAAGAATAGTTCCCTTGTCGCCGGGAATTTCCGAATACTTCAGCTGAATTCTTGGATAAAGCTCCTTTGCCTGAAGCTCAAGCTGCGCCTCTGCAAGGCTTTTTCCCCTTACATCAGGAACCATAACTTTTTCAGCCCCCTGAACCGCGATAAAAAACACAGCAAGGCAGGATGCGCCCATTATAAAAATGGCAAGAATCATAGTGATTACAACAGTTTTTCCGCCGTCCTTCAAATCATCGAGCCAGCCCTTGAACTGCACCCTGGTCTTTAAAAGGGCATCCTTCAGTTTGTCAATACGCATCATTCACTCCAAGACAGTGCCTATAAAATTCCTGGCACCGTTCATAAAAGATTTATAGTCCATGGCTTTTTTTGTCTGCCACTGAAGCTCTGTAGCAATCAAAACTCCGCTTCCTGTCTGAATAAGAATTCCGCGCTGCTTGTTGTACTCAAGCACTGTTCCCGGAACCGCCGAAGTGTTCTTTACAACAGAAGGATCCTGTGCCGCTATTTTTGTTGCCGCGCGCGCCTTCAGAATTCTCAGCTGCATATCGCCTGAAAAAGCAAAGCATCCCGGCCACGGAGTATAAGCCCGTATCTGGGCGTCAATCTGCTCCGCGCTCTTGTTCCAGTCTATTTTTCCGTCCTCTTTTTTTATTACGGAACAGTACGAAGGCTGTCCTTCCTGCGGAAACGACGGGGGAAGATTTCCGGTGCGTGCAATTTCGCGCAGAATCTGTGTTATGTTCATTCCTCCGTAAAGAGCGCTGTTTTTCAGAACCTGCTCGGCGGTTTCAGTTCCCGTAAGGCGTTCGGTCTGCTGATAAAGAATATCGCCTTCATCCATTCCGAGCGACATTTTTTGAATCGAAAAGCCTGTTTCGTCATCGCCGTTCAGAATAGCCGCATTCACAGGAGTTGCTCCCCGGTATTTGGGAAGCAGCGAGGGATGAAGGTTTATTCCCCCGAATTTAAACAGGGAAAAGAATTTAGGGCCGAGAATATGCCCATAGGCAAAGCAGACAAAAATATCCGGCTCAAGCGCAGCGATTTCCTCACGCTCGGGCTGCTTTATATGCTCAGGAGAAAGCACCTTTATACTGTCATTTCTCGCCCTGTTCCAGATAAGCGCATACTGCTCGACTTCAGTGGGAATAAGCTCCTTGTGCCGCCCCTGCGCGGACGGAGGATTTGTAAGAACCCCGACAATACGGTAGCTTTCCTCCGGCACAGAATCAGACATGGCGCTGTCTTTCAGAATAAGCTCAAGCGCCTTTGCTGCACAGGCAGGGCTTCCGCCAAACAAAACCTTCAGCATTCAGCAACCTTTCTTTGCATTTTTCGCCGCAAGCTTTGCCTCAAGGCTGCGTTTTTTGGCTTCTTTTTCCGCCAGCTTTTTCTGGGCGCGCTCAGCCTTTTTCTTGAACAGCTCCACGGCCTTGTTCTTGAATTCCTCGGTTCCCCTGTCGATGTAAAGAATTCCGTCCAGATGATCGTTTTCATGCTGGATTATTCTTGCAAGCAGACCGTCAACATCAGTCAAAACAAATCTCTTGCCGTTCTCATCAAGCGCGCTGACCGAAATTTTCACAGGGCGGACGATTTTTTCAGACAGCCCCGGAAGAGAAAGACAGCCTTCCTCGTATTCAGAATTTTCCACGGAAGTCTTTATAATTTCAGGATTGATAAACACACGGCGCACGTTGTCATCTGAAATGACCACAAAAAAACGCTTTGAAATTCCAACCTGAGGAGCGGCAAGCCCGACTCCATCCGCGCTTATCATCGTTTCAAACATGGCATCCAGTGTTGAGCGCAGATTACTGTCTATTTCATCCGCCTGCACAGGAGCACACTTCTGTCTTAAAACATCCTCTCCAAGCTTACATATACGCATTGCTTCTGTTCTCCGCTATTCAAGTCTAAGCCTTGCCGCCGCCGCATGCGCAGCAAGACCTTCCGCATCGCCTAGAAAACCTGCCGCTTCCGCTGATTTTCTTGCGCCTGGCTTTGTATTATCCGTACGCAGTGTTGTGACGGTTTTTATAAACGCCCTCACGCTCAGTCCGCCTGTAAATCTCGCGCTTCCAGAAGTTGGAAGAGTGTGGTTCAGACCAGCGGCATAATCTCCGAAAACCTCAGCCGCGCCGTGTCCGATAAACAGCGAGCCGTAATTATGGATTCTTGAAAGAAGTTTCTGCCGCTCAGGACTTTCGCTCATTGCAAGCTCCAGATGCTCCGGAGCCTTTCTGTTGGCGATTTCAGCCGCCTGAGCCAGGGATTCCGTTATTATTATCCGGCCGAAGCCGCTTATACTCTGCGCCGCAGTTTCCTTTGTAGGAAGCATCTCAATCTGCCTCTCTATCTCAAGCGAAACATTATGCGCAAGCTCAAGGCTGTCAGTTGCAAGAACGGCCTGCGCTACAACATCATGCTCCGCCTGGGCAAGAAGATCCGCCGCAATCCACTTTGGATTTGCCGTTTTGTCTGCGATTATAAAGACTTCCGTAGGCCCTGCAATCATATCGATTCCGACTGTGCCATAGACAAGCCGCTTTGCCTCCGCCACGAATTTGTTTCCCGGCCCCACAATTACATCGACCGCAGGAATTGTCTGTGTGCCGAATGCCATAGCAGCCACAGCCTGTGCGCCGCCGCATGCAAAAACAGTCCGGATGCCGCAGATAAAAGCCGCCGCCATTATATTTTCGTCAGCATAGGGGGAACCGCTCCCGTCCGGATTTTTTCTCGGGGGAGTGCAGAGAATGATTTCCTTTACACCAGCAGCTATGGCCGGAGAGCTCGTCATCACAACAGTTGAAACAAGCGGAAATCTTCCTGCCGGCACATAAAGCCCCGCGCGCTCAACCGGAATATTTTTCTGGCCTGTGAAAATTCCAGGCTCAAGCTCCACTTCAAAATCATCAAACGATTCTCTCTGGCGGCTTGCAAAACGCACTGCCAGATCCCTTGAATAGCACAGAGAATCATAAAGCTTCGGATTTTCCGACTGCATTTTTTCAGCAGCCCGCCTCAATGTTTCCTCCGGGATTTTCAGCTCGCTGGGGGAATCCATGTCGAATTTCTTGCTGTATTCATGGAGGGCTTCATCTCCCCTGAGCTTTACGTCTTTTAAAATACCGCGAACCGATTCTATGGACTCTCCGAAATTCCGGCCGCAGAAAAATTCATCCTCAATCTCGCCCGCCTTCTGAATTCGTATCACTTTTATTTCTTCCTCCCGCAAAAAACTGAAAACTAAAGGGAACTAAAAAAACCGCATTTCCCGAAAAACATACGCCTTTATCAGTAAAACAAAATTATATCAGAAAACCGCAGCTTTTACAATTAAGCCACTTTCTGAATTTCCTTTCAGCTGATATTTGTAGCGCCTGCGCACAGAATCAGACAGAACAGTCCTTCTAATTTGACAGCATTTGAAATTCGATATACTATTAAAGAAGCCTAAAAAAAATTCAGTATACTAGATTAAAACTGTATTTTGCCGGAGCATGCAATTTTATGGATAACAATGATTTAGTGCAAGGTTTTAATGACGAAAAAGACGGAAGCCTGGAAATTCTTCTGAGTAAAATAGAAGAATCCCCTTATTCCATATTGGTAACTCTCAGCGGATATATCGACACATATAATTCCGCATACTTCCAGAAGCAAATGGCAAAGCTGATGGAAAAGGAATTCAAGAACATTGTATTCAACTGCCAGAACCTGAACTATATATCATCCACAGGAATCGGCTCACTGACTTCAATCGAAAAAAGCGCAAAGGCAAAAGGCGGCGAAATTGTTTTTGTAGGAGTGCAGCCGAAAGTCCTGGAAGTGTTCCAGCTTTTAGGATTCAGCAATGTATTTAATCTGAAGGATTCCATAGAGGAAGCGGAAGAATATCTGAAAAAGGAAAGGGACGACGGGGAGTCTCCGTTTCCAAAAGTCTTTGAATGTCCCGTATGCGCAAAAAAACTGAAGGCAATAAAAAGCGGCCGCTTCAGATGCTCTGAGTGCAAGGCGATTATCGTTATCAAGCAGGACGGAAAAATTTTCCTTGGATAAGAGCCGCTAGCTTTCATGAATTTAGACAATATCGTTATCGTTTTAGCGCGCCCGGAAGAGCCGCGGAACATCGGAGCCGTATGCCGGGCAATGGCAAACAGCGGAATTCACCAGCTCAGGATTGTAGGAAAAAAAGAAGACATTGACATTGAAAAAGTCCATGTACTTGCAATCCATGCATCTTATATTTTTGACCAGGCCGGATTTTTCAGCTCAATAACAGAAGCCTGTGCGGACTGCGCCTGTATCTGCGGAACCACGCGCCGGAGAGGAAAAAAGCGCAAGGGAAAGCTTCTTCTTCCCGAGGAATTTGCGGAAACAGCATCGAGAATTTCAGGTTCGGAAAGCGCCGGCGGAAAAGTTGCAGTTGTCTTTGGAAACGAGCGCACAGGACTTGACGACAAAGAAATTCTTGAATGTGAAATAGGGGTTGCCATTCCCTCAAGCGAAGAATTCGGATCGCTCAATCTAAGCCACGCAGTCCAGATAATATGCTACACTCTTTTCAGGCACAGCGGAAAGACAAGCACCGGATACACGCCCATACAAAACCAGAGGCTCATGCAGACCGTGAACACAATCGCAGACAATCTCCAGAAAATAGGATTCTTTTCTGTGGCGGGGCGGAGCGACATGGAAATTTTCTGGCGTGACATTCTTGCCCGCGCCGCGCTGAGCGAAGGAGAAGCAAAATATATAGAAAAAGTTTTCAACAAGGCTGCCGGGCTTGCTAGAAAAAAATAATGTCCCTGGCAAAAATTGTATCGCCCTTTGTGCAGACACAGGCACATTCAATGCAGTTTTTCAGCTGGCGGATATTGCCCGGCCATGAAAAATCCACAAGCTTTTCTACAGCGCAGGAAGAAAGCTTCTTTTTGAATTCCGAAGCGGTTTTTTCCGCAATTCCAGCTATCTCGTCTTTCCGTTCACGCAGCGGAGGCACTGTTATAACAAGCACGCTGATTCTATAGAAAAGCTGCCTTTTAAAAAGATTTTTTTCCATAAGCTCGTGTATTCTGCCGTCAGTGGCAAATATAAGGCGTGCATTCAGCGGACGCTTTCGGCTGCTTCCAACCCTACAGAATTCCCTGGAGTCAAGCACGCCTAAAAATTTTCCCTGCCCGTCAAGACTCAGCGCCGCTATCTCGTCAATAAAAAGCGTGCCGTCTTCAGCCTCTTCCAGAATTCCTGTTTTTTCCGCCGCATCAGTAAACGAGCCTTTTGTCGAGCCGAAAAGAGAGCTTTCAATAAGATTTGGATTTATTTCCGCAAGATTGAACGGAGTGAATTTTTTGTTTTTTCTTTTTGAATTATCGTGTATAAAACGGGCGGTGTAGGTTTTTCCAGAGCCGCTTTCGCCAAGAAGCAGAACTGTGGAATCGCTCCTGCATGCCGCCTCAAGAAGGGCAGAGTAGCTCCGGGAGCGCGCCTCTCGCAGTGAATGAGAAGGGCTTTCCACTGATTTTTCGCCGCTGAACTCCATGTCCAGGGGCGGATATTTTTTTGTCCGTCCGGGAAGAGCAGAAACAAATCTTATGCAGTCGCTTTTTTCCCGGCATATAAAAACAGGCCTGTCAAGCGTATTCTTGAAAAATTCCGCCAGAAAAGAAATCTTCAGCGAAGAAAGATTAAAGGCATCCAGCAGAACCGCCGACACAAGAAAAAATTCCGGATGAATGAAATCAAAATTATCTGTCGCAACATTCAGAAAAATAAATCCGTCCTGAAACGCAGACTGGCAAAAAGAAACAAATTCATTCCTGCCTGAAACAAGTAAAATCCTCTCCCTTGACAAAACCCTCTCAGTCCTTTTTAAACAATTTTGTCCAGACAAGGAGAATTATATACCACATAAATGGAAAAATCAAAAAAAACTTCAGCGGATTTCTTAGAAGCTCGCCCCATATTTCATAGCCGCGCTCAAACACCTTTGGATTTACTCGCTTTATTCTCTTGCTGAGAATTCCCACCGCATCCCGGTAGTACATAAAAATTCCAGTGGAAAATCTGTTTCTTCTGGAATAGCTCCAGTAATCCCTTTTCTTTATTCCCTCGCTGACCAAAACCAGTGACGGGGAAGCTTTTGAAATCGCCTGCACGATGTTTTCTTCCTCGGATTTCTGGTAGTAGCCCACGCACCGGCCCACAATCTGAAGCCCCCGGAAAGTTGCCCGCATATTTTTTTCTGCGTCTGTCAGAGCTTTTTTCTTTCCGCCGAACATATAAAACGACTTGTAGCGGCTCTCCAGTATTGAAAGGACTGATATAAAAACATCAAACGGATTATGCCTGAAGGGAACAGTCTTGCAAAGAAATTTTGCCCCGAACAAAATGCTCTTTGAAACAGGAATCACCAGATCGGCATTCCTTATGCTTTCCGCGTACTCGTTTTTTCCCCTGGCTCTTATAAAATCCCAGATTGTTATAAACGAAATTTGAGAAGGCGCGCCTTTTTCCAGAAGCTCCAAAACTTTTTCCTCCAAGTCCTGGCTGGAACAGACATCCACAGGAACACCAAGCAAATCTATGCGTTGAACCGCCATTTTCATTCTCCCAGATTTAAAACAGTCTGCAAAGCCGCAATTCCGTATAAAGAAGCGGTTTCGCACCTAAGTATATTCGTGTCAAAATGCACGGGAACAAAGCCGCCTTCCTTCATGGCATTGATTTCATCCGGGGAAATTCCCCCTTCCGCACCAACGGCAACAGCAATGCTGGCTTTTTTCTTTCCTATAATGTCGGCATTTTTCAGCGCTGAATAAAGGGGCTGTGTGCCAATGCTGCGCTCATACAAAACAACCGCCGCCTTGTTTTCCGCTGACAGGCTGCTCCAGAAGCTGCATGCCTCCTGCACAGAAACCGACGGGAAAATTCTTGTTTCCACAGGGGAGCCGCTCTGCTGTCTTGCCTCGGTTATAATCCGCTCCCACCGTCCGTCCGCTCCATCTGATTTTTTTCTGGCGGAATCAATATTTCCGCGCTGGCAGAATTCGCCTTCCACCGGAACAATGCCAAAAACTCCGCACTCTGCAGCCTGCCTTACAATTAAATCCATTTTGGGCGGCTTAGCTTCAAACTGAAACAGCCACAGTTCCGTTTCAGGCTTTTCAAGAACAGGAGCGGCTTTTGTCTGCGAATCCTGAAATGCACGGACTTCCGCCGCCTGAAGAATTATTTTTTTTCCGCTGGAATCAATGCGCGCCACCGTCATCGGCTGAACCTGTCCGCCTGAAAGCCTTGCATAAACCATGTCGCCGCATTTTACACGCAGAACTGAATTCAGATAATGGTACTTCTTGCCTTCAATGCAGATGCAGCCATCAGCCCCCAGAGGCGAATCCACAATAAGCTGTCTCATTGTTCCTGCTGCTCTTTGAGGGTTTTCGCCGATGACATCAGCTGCGCAAAATTTCCTTTCCTTATAACATCTATCGCCGCATTGAGCTGGGTATCATAGTCGAGATCGTAAAGCCGCGGAGAACGTGTCCTGTCAAGCTCATTGCGCACCATTTTTCTAATCAGCCGCTCCTCAAGCTTGTATTTTTTTCTAAGAATTTTTGCATAGGCGGAAATGTCCGCTTCTGTCATGTTCGGATGCTCGTCAACATAGGCAGCTATCGCACCCGACTCCTCCAGTGCATGCCAGTCGTTCTGCTCTTCCTCTGTGAATTCAGGATAAAGCACTTCTAAATCCGGCTTGATTCCAATCTTGTCTATATTTACATCGCTCGGGGAATAATATTTTGCCACGGTGATTTTAAAACCATCGTTGTTGACAAGCGGGCGCGGAACCTGAACACTTCCCTTTCCGAATGACTTTTCCCCCACAACGTAGGCAATCTTGGAATCCTTGAGCGCACCGGTCAGAATTTCACTTGCGCTTGCGCTCGCCCTGTTTATCAAAACAACGATAGGAATTCCTCGCACAGCCGTTTTTTTCTTCATTGCATAGTAAACAGCATTTTCCTGGGGCAGACGGCTCTTTGTGGAAACAATTATTCCGTCGTCAATAAATTTATCCGCTATATTCACTGCGCTGTCCAGAAGTCCGCCGCCGTTGTTCCTCAAGTCAATGATAAGCCCCTTGAACGAAGATTCCTTGAATGAATCCAGGGCTTCCTGAACCTTTGCCGCTGTGTTCACAGAAAATTCAGTGAGGCGTATATAGCCTATTTTTTCGTTCTGGATAAAACCGTATTTCACCGAAGGGCTTTGAATCACGGCGCGCACAAGGGTCTTTTCAAATTCAATGGTTTTTCTTCTGCGGATTTTCACTGTAACACTTTCGCCCACAGTTCCGCGAAGCATGCTCAGAACTTCGTCCATTGTGATTGTGGATGTGTCCACACCGTCAATCGCTATAATCAAATCTCCGGACTGGATTCCGGCTTTTGCGCCCGGTGTATTTTCTATAGGCTCAGCCACTTCAACGTACGCAGGCTTTTCCTCAGTAGAAACAGGCGGCTTTGTTATGGAAAGCCCAACTCCTCCGAAGTTTCCGACTGTAATATCAGTCAGGCTTCTCCATTCGGACTGGGGCATATAAAATGAATAGGGGTCGTCAAGAGCGCCTATCATGCCCTTTAAAGCTCCCTCGTAAAGAACCTCAGGATCGACATCGTCAACATAATTCTGCTGAATAAAATAGTAAAGCTGATTTATAACCTTCAGAAACTCACGCTGCCTGGACGCATCAACATCAGAAGACAGTGACTTGGATTCAGAAAAACACTGCGATGCAAAAACAGAAAACAAAAAAAGCGCCGGGAAAACCCTCGCCAGCCTTAGAAATTTTTTTATTACATTCATTGTTCTATTTTAAGACCTTTTAAAACACTGTTCAAGGGCAATCTCAACAGAACTTCAGGCAGGGAATAGACTTTCAGCAAAAACTGATATATAATAAGGTTATCCTGAAAAATTCTTCAGGAATATCCACAGTTTTTAGGGCGCTGTCTGAAACCAGGCAGCGCTATGTTTTTCTGTGATTTTTTCACTGTCGTTGCGGGTGGGCTTCGGCAGTTTTTTTGTAGAGATGACGGCTAATAGTTTTCTACAGCATTAGCCATGCAATAGAATTCCCGAAACGCCAACTAAGAAGCAATAATCATTTTTCAGATTCAGAATCATTCCTGCACACACTTGAAATAATTTTTGTCTTTTTGAAAGGCTATGTCCTGAAATAAAGTGGTAATGTTTAAATATTAACTAATTATGCATGATTAAACTCACAGATTGCTTTTTTGAAGAAGTTTATGGTCTTGCACGCTTACAAGACCAGTAAAAAACAAGAAAACTGGAATAGCCTTTCACAAGATTATTTTGAAGGAAAGAGCCTTGACGAATTTAATAATAACATGAAAAAATCTTCAAGACCCATAGAGAGGTCTAAAATAGGATTGTCTGAACGACAGTCTGAAAGACTTTTATACTTTGTTATTGTTTATTCATTAGTTATAATTAAATCAGCCAATCCAGAAGAACATAAAGCTCTCTGGAAAATGGCTCGCTTTTCAAGTGAAAAAGAAATAAATCAGAAAATTTAACTGGCAACGGTCAGAATTCCCTCACATCAATATAAAGTGTGCAAGGGAATAATTCCGAATTTTTCAACTAGAGCATGGACACAGGAATTCTATAAACGCTTCCGCAGTTCCAGCAGACAGCTTCCACCTCGTCATCTTTTTTCAGCTTTTCAAGATCCGCCGCGGGAAGCACTCCAAGACGCGCCCTGAATGTTTCCTGGCTGCACGGACAGTCAAATAAAACCGAGCGCCTGACCGCAATCTCGGGATTGAATTCGCGGAAAAGACCGTAAACTATGTCCTCTGATTTTCCTTTTTCCGAAAACCACTTTCCAAGCGAAGGGCATGCGGAAAATGCATTTTCTATGCGCTCCACAAGCTCGTTGTCCGCCGCCTGATCCGCACTGCTGTCCGAAGAAGAGCCGCGCCGCCTTGTTCCGCCGGTTTCAGGCATAACCTGAACAAACAGACCGCCCGCGCCTGTAACACGTCCTTTTGGATCCATAAAAATGCTCGTGCTGAATGCAGTGCTTATCTGCTCCGACTGCTGAAAAAACCATGCAAGATCCTTTGTGATGTTTCTGTAAAGAATTTCCACGGAGCTTGTCTGCGGCGATTTATCTCCGGGATGAATTTTTGACACAGTCATTGTTCCATTTCCCAGAAAAGGACTTAAATCCCAGCTTTCAAGCGGCTTTTCCACCGGGATATGCTTTTCATACAAAAATCCACGGACATAGCCGGAAGAGTCCGCTTCCACTGAAAAGCCCTTTGCCGGCCCGTCTGTGTCATAGCGCCATGTAAGATGCTCTTTTCCCTTCATCGTGGGAATCATCAAAGCCACGCATATTGAAGCCTGTCCAAGAACCATCGTTTCAAGTATTCCAAGACCATGCTGCGCCCGCATCTGGTTTACAAATTTAGTTCCGTGAAAAAGCGCACCGCGCGCCCTTCCGTCCGCCATAACAAAAACAGACATGCCGTCATCTTCAAGCGAGCCTATATGCTCAATCAGCTCGCTGTCATTTATCTGAGCCTTAATCATGTGCCACATAATAATCGCAAATAGAATTTATGTAAAGGAAACTTCAAGAACTGAAATTTTCCAGGCTAGGCCGTCTTTTCTGAAGGCTGCAAAAAATCACTGAAAATCAGTTTTTAAAGGTAGCTTTAATTGAACTGACTGCGCTTTTGCATTAAAATGCAGACATGGACAATGAATCAATAAAACAGATGCTTTTGGATATTTTTCCTTCGCAGCTCGACTTCAGCGTGACAATGACAGGAAAAGAAAGCTGCCGGGTAAACGGACTTTACAAACCTGAAACAAGGGAAATCCTTCTGCACAACAAGAATTTCAAAACTGAAAACGAACTTGTTTATACCGCAATCCACGAATACACCCATCATCTGATAAACGAAGAAAAAATCGAACTTTCAGGCGGAAGAAATCCACCGGCACAGCAAAGAAGCCACACCAATTATTTCTGGGCAAAATTCCATGCGCTTCTGGACACAGCGGAGCAAAAGGGCTACTACAAGCTTGATGTTTCAATGTCGCCGGAGCTTGAGCAGCTTACAAAGGAAATCCGCGAAAAATACATAGAGCCAAACGGGCACATAATGCACGAGCTGGGAAGAAGCCTTGTAAAAGCCCATGCGCTCTGCGAGCAGGCAAATATCCGCTATGAAGATTATCTGGACAGAATACTTCAAATTCCGCGGACAACAGCAAAAACCGCCTCAAAAGTGGGGCTTCTCCCGGAAGAAGACAGCGCGCTCGGATTCGATAACATGAAAATCATAGCCGCCTGCAAAAAGCCGGACGAAAAAGCAAAGGCCGTTGAAGCCATCAAGAGCGGAAAAAGTCCTGACAGCGTAATCGCCATGATGAAGAAAAAAGCAAAAGAAATAGACCCCAGGGAAAAACTGGAAAAAGAGCGGGACAGGCTCACAAAGACAATCAACGAGCTTACACACCGCCTTGAATTTGTGGAGGAAAGCCTTGCAAATCTTTAAAAAGCACACTGCGCTGATTGTATCGGCACTTCTTTCCGCCGCACACGCCCAGACTTCCATAGGCTCTGTCACTTCGCCGTCAATGCCGGTCATATCTTCCCCGGAAATCGGAAGCGGATTTTATGCGCCCGGCTCGATCCTTGAAAAAAATTTCAGCGGCGAAAAGGATTCCAAAAATTCATCCGAAGAAAAAAAATCAGCTGAAAACGAGGCGGCTCAAAAAAAAGAAATCCAGACTGAAAAAGCCAGGCAGCTTGCCGCAGCCCTCACTGCAAACGACATGTCGCTTTTAAAAAACAGGGGACTTTCGGGAGATATAAATTCGCTGATTTTTTCACTTTCATCATCTGAAGGCAGCTATGAAACAAACGCGCTGCTGAATAAAATTCTTGCGGAAATAGAAAAGCTCAAGGAAGATTCAAAGCCTTCCGATACCGCCGCGGAAAAACAGATTGCCGCAAAAACTTCAGAACCTGAAGGCATAAAAAAGCCTGCCAGAATTCTCAGGTTCAGCGTGAACGGCTACAACATTCTCAGCACGTGCCGCGCAATTTACATTTCTGATGTTCAGCTGGACGGAACTTTTCTTGTCACCGGCGACAGAATTTACTCAAGCGATGGGAAAAAGCGCACGGAAACTTTTCATATTCTTTTTAAAAGCTGTCCGGGCGACGACGGAATTTCAAACTACACCGCCGCTGTAAAAGTCACCCAGGATTTTCTGAATGAGAATTCGTTTCTATACCAGATGTCAAAGTCGGGGGAAATACAGGCGATGCGCGTTGGGAATTTTGTTTCAGTGCGGACAGAAGATCCCGGCTGGAAGCTGGAGCTCTTAATTGATTTGGGAGAAAAACAGACGTGAACAAAAAGCTTTGCGACGGGCTTGAACGGCTCGCACTTGAATTTTCATCCGGGCAAATTGAACAGCTTGAAAAATACACAGACTGTGTTCTGGAATTCAATAAAACCTACAATCTCATGAAGGCCGACTCGCAGGATGATTTTATTGTAAACCACATCCTTGACAGCCTTGCCGCGGCTCCTTCAATTTCTGCGCTTGTCCAAAGAATTCAGGAGCGCAAAAAAAATCAGCAGCTGAATATTGCGGACATCGGCTCAGGCGGAGGATGCCCCGGAATTCCTCTGGCGGTGGCTTTTCCACATTTGAATTTTAAGCTTGTTGAGCGCATGGAAAAAAGATGCGCCTTTCTTTCCGAGACAATCTCAAAGCTGAATCTTTCAAACGCCGAAGTATGGTGCACACAGGCAAGCCTTGTAAAGCCAAATTCATTTGACCTTGAAGTGTTCCGCGCATTTCATCCGTTTGATCCAAAAAACACGCGGCTGCTTTTAAAAATGCTGAAGAAAGGCGGAATTCTAGCGGCATACAAGGCGAGGTCAGAAAAAATTTCCGCGGAAATGGAATCCGTGAAATTCCTTATTCCCGCGTATGAAAAAATAAAACTGGAGGTTCCTTTTCTGGAAGACCATGAAAGAAACCTCGTTGTAGTGGAAAAATTATGACTCTTGAAAATTTATTTTTTGCTTTGTTTTTGGCAGGGGCTGTTTTTGATTTTGCATCAGGACAGTTTCTTGAAGCCATTGATTTTGTGTTCAGAAAAAAACACGGGAAAAAAATTCCTGCAAGGCTAAAGGAATTCATAAATCCGCAGGAAACAGAAAAAATCTGCGCCTACGAAAATGAAAAATATTTTTTATGGGTGCCGCTGAATATACTTGAATTCCTGCTGAAACTCGCACTTGTTTTTTCAGGATTTTATGCTTTGCTTTTTACCGGGCTTTTAAACCGCTTTCAGAATATTTTTGCCGCGGCGATTGGCTTTGCGTTTATTTCGCAGCTTCCAAATTTTATTCTGGGTCTTCCGTTTTCGCTTTTCAGTGAATTCCGCATAGAAAAGAAATTCGGATTCAGCAACATGACTTTAAAAACCTGGCTTGGTGATCTGGCGAAATCCGCTGTTCTTTCCGCAGTTTTGGGTGTTCCGATTCTCTGCGCTGCCGTTGCCCTTATTTGCAGCTTCAATAAAATATGGTGGCTTTTATTCGCGCTCATTTATCTTGCGTTTTCGCTTGCTGTCAGCTACGTGTACCCAATCTGGATTGCGCCGCTGTTCAATAAATTCACTCCGCTGGAGCAGGGTGAAATAAAAGAGCGTCTTGAAAATCTTCTTGCGCGCACAGGATTCAAGTCAAACGGAATTTTCAAAATGGACGCCTCACGCAGAAGCAACCACAGCAACGCCTATTTCACAGGATTCGGAAAAAACAAAAGAATTGTACTGTTCGACACAATACTGAGCCAGCTTGAGCCTTCTGAAATTGAAACTGTCCTTGCCCATGAGCTTGGACACTTTAAAAAGCATCATATAACAAAAAGGCTGTGCGCAATGGTTCCGCTTATTTTTATTTCGCTTTTTATATCAAGCATGGCGATACGGCTTCCCGGACTTTACAGCACATTCGGTTTTGGGCAGGCGGAGCTTCCTGTTCTGCCGCAGGTTCAGCTTTTGGGGCTGTTTTTCTTTGGAATGACAGTTGAAGGCTACGGAAGAATTTTTGCGCTGATTTCAAATTTTTTCAGCAGAAGAGATGAATTTCAGGCGGACTCATATTCAAGAAAACTGTGCGGAAGCGGACAGCCCCTTGTGAGCGCGCTCATAAAACTGAATAAAAAGAACCTTTCAGAGCTTGAGCCGCCCAAAATTTATTCGCTGTTCAACTACAGCCATCCGCCTCTCATGGAAAGAATAAATTCCCTGGAACGCCAAGAAAACGCTGAATAACTCCTAAGCCTTTCTTGAAAGAAAAAGAATAGAAGCTGCCAAGAACACCGCTGTATAAAAAACCGCCGCCGCAAAAACTGCCCCGGCGCCAAGGCCTCCAACCAGAACGTAGCTCAGCATATTGAAAAAATACAGAACAGCGTTAGAAGCCACAAGCATCACAAAGCCAAAAAGCGGAACAAGCAAAAGCCACTTGAACCTAAACATTTCGCCCGGATTTTCAATTCTATAATTCCACCCGATGCACGCGCAGAAAATAAAAAGGATTAAAATTATAAACGAAAATGTTCCGCGCTGAACAAGATTCTGTGCAAAGACTTCCTGCGAAAATCCATAGCCCGAAGCCCTTGGCAGAAGCTTGAACAAAACAGGCAGCGACATTTCCCTGGCTCCAGCGGCAGCGGCATTTATCAGATTAAAATCCGAAAACTGCATTGGAAGAATCATCATGGAGCTGACAGGCAAATCAGACGCATTTTCAGCAAGCAAAGCGGACGGACCGTAATCCAAAATGCCAAGGTTTCCAGCATCGGACGCGGAAAGCCCCGTGAGCGTATATGAATACACCGGCCGCGAAATCAGCCCTTCAGTATTTCTGTCAACAGACTGAAGAATCACAAACGGAACATATTCCCAGTCTTTTTTGATTCCCAGCAGCTCAAGGTTTTCCTCCCCGAATTCCGAAACAGGCTGGGCAACGGCTTTTGCAAACGGCACAAAAAAGGAATACACGAATTTTCCGCAGCTGTCATAATGCACAACATTGAAATTTTCCATGTAGCGCACAAGGCTGCCTTCCTTTTTTATGTCCATGGCATTTGAAATATAAAATACATTTTTTGAACCGTCGGGATAGCTCAGGGAAAAATAAATTTTATGGCTGTCAGAAATTTCATCCATGTATTTTGTTTCATCAAAAAAGAAATACTGATTTTCCATTTCCTCTTCTGAAAGCAAAAGAAATTTCTTTACATCCGGGTCATTGTCCGCGCCGGGAACATTGTTCTTCAGCCCAAGAAATGTGTAATATGCCTTTAAAAAATCTCCGCGGGAAAAAGCAGTATAGCCTTCCTTTTTTATTCTGTAGTAGTTTCTTTCCTGTGAGTTATCAAAGGCGACAGGCTCGCTCAGCATTTTCCAGGCATAATTTGATTTTTCCGCCGCCGCATCACGGTTTGTGTTTTTTCCATCGCAGGCTTCAAGCGCAAGGCTTGCCCAGTAGTGCGCATCAAACCACTGATTTTTTAAAGCCGCCTCGTCAGATTTTTTTAAAAGCTCCAGAATACTGTATCCTCGGTCTTTTAAATGAAGCGGCATTTCCACTTTTTTTATATCCAGCACAGTTTTTTTTCCGTGCACTTCGCTGTCGGCAAGAAGACTTGCGGCATCCTCTGCAAGCTTCAGAATTCTTTTTGCATCAGCATCTTTCGGAGCAATAGAGGCGGCCTTCTTTGCATACTGAACGGCCAGAACCGGCTGATTCTGCTCCAGAAAATGCTCTGCAACAGAAAGAGCCTCGGAAAATTTCGCAGGAGCTTCCCGCAGAAAATCAGTTTTCTTTTTTATTGCCGGCCTGAAAACCTCTTCATTCAGCGAAAGAAAAAGAACCAGCACAAGCGATGTAAAAAGAACAATCCTGTACCTGCTGAACATCGCCTGAGAAAACCTGGAGCGGCTGTTTCCTGTCCGCTTCTGCCATAGAACTGCGCACGCAACTGTAAATCCGCTGAAGCAAATTCCCGGCAGGAAAATCTGAAAAATATACACTCCGCGCAGAAACACAAAATTTCTTTCAGTTCCCGGTATAAGGAATTCCGGACGCCTGATAAAAACAGAAAGCAAAAAGCTGAATATCAAAACAGCAACAGTATATGAAACTGCAATGGAAATAATTTTTTTCATATATCATCTCCGTAAGAATCAAAAACAGCAGGCGTTGTATCCCGCCTTGAAACCAGCCACAAAACAAATGCCGCAACACACACAAGCAGATTGGCGGCGCACATCAAAAGCAGGTTCACAGAAACGTCTTTCAGCGGAAACGGAATTTTTTCAAAAAATGAGCCATTCATTTCCAGAATATAAAAATCCATAAAAAAGACAGCGGAGCAGCCCATCAGAATAAAAAGAACATTCACAAGCCGCCATGCGGAAACATTTCTTACAAGAACAGAGGAAACAAACACAAGAATAATAGAAGAAAAAGCCAGCCATCCGGCAAAATTTCCGCTGCAATGAAAATATATTTCTGATATAAAACGCTGAAAATACTTTAGAACATTTTCCAGAATCACCGGCATCTCAACAGTATTTCTTATGAGAGGGTCGGAAAATCCATTCTGGAATGAAGCCGGCTTTTCGCCTGTAAAAGTAAAAACATTGCCGCTCGATTTCACAGTGTCAATGCAAACGCCGGAGCAGAGGTTTCCAGGACCGGTTTCAGAGTAATACAAAATATATCTTCCGTTCTCCGACATTCTGAAATATCCGGGCGAAAGCAAAGATGCCTCAGGAGCTGTTTTTGCTGCCTGGGTTTTCAGAGTCAATTTTTCGGCTGCCGCAGGAATAAAAAAAATCCAAAGCGCCAGATGCAGAATCATGCACACAAGGCTTGAATACCACGGAATTTCCTTATGGCGTATCAGATAGAATGAAACAAAAAGCGGACACAGCAGCAGAACCATGGGAAGAGATAAAACCACGCCTTTCATAAAATAAGCCAGGCTGAATGCAGAAAATCTCTGCCCCGCAACAAGAACCGTGCAGAGAGAATGTGTCATATACAAAAATGCGCCTGTGCAGACTCCAAGCAGAATCAATGCGATATAGGCGGCAAAAATTTTTATGGAAGCGATAAATTTCATTATTTAAAAAGAATAGCACGTATATGTGATAAAATCAAACTACAAGCGCGCTTAAAATTAAAAGCTGGACAGCATTTAAATTTTTATCCGCCCCTGGAAGCTCCGCACAAGCGTAAGACGGTCAGCATATTCCAAATCTCCGCCGGCAGGAAGACCCGATGCAAGGCGCGTAACCGAAACTCCGGTATCCTGCAGAACACGCTGAATAAAAAGGGCAGTGGTGTCGCCTTCCACAGTAGGATTTGTGGCGATAATGACTTCTGTTATTCCGCCTGACTTTACACGGTCAAACAGCTGCGAAATTCTGAGCTTGTCCGGAGTGACACCTTCAAGCGGAGAAATCACGCCGCCTAAAACATGAAACAGCCCGTGAAATTCGCGGGAGCTTTCTATTGTGGAAACATCCTGCGGCTGCTCAACAACGCAAATAACGGACTTGTCCCTTGCAATATCAGAGCATATAGGGCACGGATCATTTTCAGTCCATGCGCCACATATAGAACACGGCTTTATTCTTTCCTGGAGCGACAAAATCTGATTTGAAAAACGGATATTGAAAGCCCTGTCTGTCTTTAAAAGATAACTCGCAATGCGCGATGCGGACTTTTTTCCGATTCCGGGCAGATGGGAAAATGTTTCCGACAGCTCATCCAGAGCATTCATTGTTCACGCACCCATTCCAGGAATATTAATTCCCGCCATTATCGGGCCAAGCTGGGCTTTTATTTCTTCCTGCATCTTTTCAAGAGCCGCATGATGAGCCGCGCGTATCAAATCCTGCAGCATGGGAACATCGCGGTTATCAACGCAGATCGGATCCAGCTTGATGTCAACTATCTCAAATTTTCCATTAATAGTAATCCGAACCATGTTTCCGCCGGAAGACCCCTCGGCTTCAAGCTCCGCAAGCTTTTCCTGCACCGCCTTAAACTGGCTCTGCATTCCAGCAAGATTTTTCATCATATCAAAAGGATTCATTTTTTTCTCCAGAAAACAGGAATCTTCTAAACGGAAAGCGGTCAACGGGAGTCGAACCCGCCTATCAGGCTTGGGAAGCCTGTGTAATACCGATATACGATAACCGCAAATTTCAAGGGCAGCCCGAACTTCAAGCCGCTCAAAATGATTTTTAAAGAATACCGATATTCCCGTTTTTTTTCAACACCCGCGGATAAAGGTTTTTGGCAAAATCTATTCTACTAAACAGAAAAATTCATTATGATTACAGGAACCTTGAAAAATGCGGGCTGAAACTCGCAGGACATTCTCGGAAAATATATTCACGGAGAAGAAAAATGCAATACGGGTATTTTGACGATGCAGCAAAAGAATATGTTGTTACACGTCCCGACACTCCTGCTTCATGGAGCAATTATCTAGGATCAACTGAATATGGCGCTGTCATCACAAATAATGCCGGCGGCTACGGTTTTTATAAATCAGGAGCGCAGGGAAGATTTATGCGCCTCAGATTCAATTCAATCCCGATGGATCAGCCGGGCCGCTATTTCTACCTGCGTGACACAGACAGCGGAGATTACTGGTCAGCTTCCTGGCAGCCGGTTGGAAAGCCGCTTGAAAAATACAAGTCAGAATGTCGCCACGGAACGGCATACACAATAATCACCTCTGAATATGACGAAATAAAATCAGAGACAAAGTACTATGTTCCGCTCGGCCAGACCTTTGAATACTGGAGGCTCAAGCTCACAAACACAGGCAGCAGAAAAAGAAAGCTGCGCGTTTTCAGCTACTGTGAATTTTCCAATCAGTGGAACACAACGCAGGATCAGGTGAACCTTCAGTACTCGCTTTTTATTGTCAAGGGCGAAAAATCAGCTCCAAACATGCTGCGTTATTCCATCCATGAAAACCTGTATGTGCAGCACCAGAAAAATCCGGCTGTGGAAGATTTCATGAGCGAATGGATGGCGCTTGCCGGTTCCCCGATGACAGGATTCGACACAAGCAGGGAAGCCTTTATCGGAACCTACGGAAGCTACAAGGAGCCGGCCGCAGTTCTCAAGGGCGAATGTTCAAATTCAGAGGCATTCGGAGACAGCTCCTGCGGCACAGTCCAGACAGACATCGAGCTGAATCCCGGAGAAACACGTGAAATCATGGTTCTCCTTGGAATCGGAGATGCAAATGTTGAAGGAAAGAAAACTGTTGAGGAATTCGGAACAACAGAGCGCGCCGACAAGGAATTTGAAAAGCTTGTAAAAAACTGGCACTCAAAGCTCGGAAGCTTCTCCGCGGTCACACCGGACGAAGACATAAACCACACTGTAAACATGTGGGGGCTGTACAACTGCCTTATAACATTCGCCTGGTCAAGGGCAGCCTCTTTGGTATACAACGGAGAGCGCGATGGCCTTGGATACCGCGATTCAGTCCAGGACATACTCGGAGTAAGCGCGGCAATTCCACAGGAGGCGGAAGAGCGTCTTGTCCGTCTTTTAAGCGGACAGTTTTCAAACGGCGGAGCGCTTCCTGTAATCAGCAAGGATTTTGAGGCCGGAAAGCAGAAAATGATTCCGCCTGAAGAATTCCGCTCGGACGACTGCCAATGGTTCTTCAATGCCGTTCCATGCTTTGTTGCGGAAACAGGAAATTTTGATTTCTTCAATAGAATTGTTCCATACGCCGACAAGGGGGAAGCCACAGTTTACGGACACCTCAAGCAGGCTCTCCTGTTCAACCTTGAGCGCATGGGAAAAGACGGACTTCCGTGCGGGCTTCTCGCAGACTGGAATGACTGCCTCAAGCTCGGCTATCACGGCGAAAGTCTTTTTGTTGCATTCCAGCTCAGGCTCGGACTTACAACTTACGCGGATATTTCCAGAAGGCTCGGCAAAAATGACGAAGCTGAATGGGCTGAAAACCAGCGCGCAAAACTGGATGAAAATATCCAGAAAAAATGCTGGGATGGAAAATGGTTCATCTGGGCAATCGCAGAGGACGGCACCATATATGGAACGCATTCAATAGAAGAAGGTCAGATTTACTTCAATACACAGGTCTGGTCTGTTCTTTCCGGAGCTGCAACACCTGAACAGGTAAAAACCTGCCTTGACTCTGTAAAGGAAAAACTTGCAACGCCGTACGGACTTATGCTGTGCGCGCCGCCGTTTATATATGCAAGCCGCGATATAATGAGCTCAGTTGTATATCTTCCGGGAATAAAGGAAAACGCAGGAATTTTCAACCACACCCAGGGCTGGGGCATAATCGCAGAAATCATGAACGGAAACGGAGACCGCGCATACGAATACTGCAAGGCTGCACTTCCTGCCGCATACAATACAAAAGCCGAAATCCGCCAGAGCGAACCTTATGTCATCGGGCAGACAACATACTCAACCTACTCAAAGCGTCCGGGAAACACAAGAGTTTCCTGGCTTTCGGGAGCTGCAACGTGGAACTATTATTCAATAACACAGTACATGCTCGGAATCCGGCCGCAGTATAACGGACTTCTTATTGATCCGTGCATCAAGCATGACTGGGACGGATTTTCTGTTGAGCGCCGCTGGAGAAAAATGAATCTTCATATTGAAGTAAAAAATCCGGAGCACGTTTCAAAGGGAATCGAGCATATTGAAGTGGACGGCAAGCGCATCAGCACAGCTACAATTCCGGCTGAAATTCTAAAGGACGGAAGCACTATTGTCGCTGTCATGGGAAAAAATGCGCTTCCTGTGACAAACGAGCGAATGTAGAACACTCATGGCTTGCACTGTAATACGGTTCAAGCTATTCAGTGTTTCCACAAAAATTTCCAGGGAGCTTTCTAAAAACTGAAAATGAATTTCGCAAGCTCCCTTCGCACATTTTTAGGAAAGAATTATGGAACAGTACAAGAAAGATTTTATTGATTTTATGGTTGAATGTAATGTGCTGAAATTCGGCTCATTCACACTCAAAAGTGGACGCACTTCTCCTTTTTTTATGAATGCAGGCGCATATACAACCGGAAGCCAGCTTGCACGCCTCGGGGAATTTTACGCAAAGGCAATCCATGACAACTTCGGAGACGACTTTGATGTTCTTTTCGGCCCGGCATACAAGGGAATTCCGCTCGCTGTGACAACTGCTGTCGCCTATTACAATCTCTACGGAAAAGAAGTCAAATACTGCTCAGACAGAAAAGAAGAAAAAGACCACGGAGCTGACAAAGGCTCCCTTCTGGGCTACAAAATCAAGGACGGCGACCGCGTTATAATAATTGAAGATGTAACGACTTCCGGAAAATCAATCGAGGAAACCTACCCGAAAATAAAAGCGCAGGAAACAGTTCCCGGTGGAATAAAGATAGCCGGAGAAATTGTGAGCCTTAACCGCATGGAAAAAGCCCCTGACAGTGAAAAAGCCGCCCTGGATGTCATATCAGAAAAATACGGATTCCCAGCCCGCGCCATTGTTTCCATGGCTGATGTTGTAGAAGCCCTGTACACATGCGGCGACAAAAAAATAATAACAGACGAAATAAAAAAGGAGCTCGACTCCTATTACAGCAAATGGGGCGCAAAATAAGTGGGCAGACACACAGGCAGAATACACATTCTTTTAGCCTCATTATTCCTTTTATGTTTCAGCCTGAATGCGGAAACCGCCGCTTCTGTGCAGAGGATAGTCTGTCTGTCACCATCGGGCGCTGAAATTCTGTGCGCATTGGGCAGCATTGATAAAATAAAGGCCCGCACAGATTTTTGCGACTATCCGGAGGGAATAAAAACACTGCCCTCTGTAGGCGGCTTTGACGGAAAAACGCTCAGCATAGAAACAATTCTTTCGTATTGCCCGGATTTCGTATATGGCTCACAGGGAATGCATGACTTTTTGAAGAAGCCGCTTGAAAAATGCGGAGTAAAAGTATTTTTGAGCGACGCCAGCACAGGAATTCTTCAAACAGAACAGGAAATTCTCTATATTGCGCAAATCATGGAAAAGCCACAGGAAGGAAAAAAAATAACTGGCCTCATAGAAAGCCAGATAAAATCTGTACCCAAAAATCTGCACCCAAAAACAGTTTACTATGAAGTGTGGAACGAGCCGTTTATAACAGCAGGAAAACAGTCCCTTATAAACGAGCTTTTAGAAGCCGCAGGATTCATAAATGTTTTCAGCGCAGTAAAGGAAAGCTATCCAATGGTAAGCGAAGAATCCATTATTGCCGCCCAGCCGCAGATAATAATTATTCCCGATGCAAACACGGTTACAGAGCAGGACATAAAAAACAGGCGCGGCTGGAGCAAGATACCGGCTGTAAAAAACACCTGCATTTTTACTGTAAACGCAGATCTTGTTTCGCGGCCAGGTCCCAGAATCGGAGAAGCGGTCTTGGAGCTAAGCAAGCTGGTGCGCTAGGCGGAAAATGAAAAAAATCGCACTGTTTTCGATATTCGCAACAAGCATTCTTTTATCCCTTGTCTTAGGGGCAGAAAAAATAAATGCCGCGGATCTGTTTTGCTCCGGGGACACATTTTCAAAGACAATTCTTTTTGACATACGATTGCCGCGCGTTTTCCTCTGCATTCTGTCAGGAGCAATGCTCGGCGGAAGCGGCGCAATTTTCCAGCTGTTTTTCAGAAATCCTCTGGCAGAACCGGGAATAATGGGAATTTCATCAGGAGCAACAGCAGGAGCAGTTTTTGCAGCCTGCTTTGGACTTCCGGGGGCAGCAGGACTTTCCGCCCTGAGCACTGGAGCATTTATAGGCGCGCTGATTTCAGGAATTCTCGCTGTGGCGGTCGCCGGAAAAAAATCGCCTGCTACACTTCTTCTGTGCGGAACTGCCCTGGGAGCATTGTATTCAGCGTTCAGCTCGATTGCAATTTCCGTAAACAGCAGACAGCTTCATTCAATGTATATGTGGATGCTTGGAACTCTGAGCGGAAGGGGCTGGGATGAAGTTCTTTTTATTCTTCCATTATCAGCGGCGGCAGTTTTTCTTTCTGTACCCTGCATCGGAAAGCTCGACATACTTTCGTGCGGAGAAGTAACAGCGGTTTCCCTTGGGCTGTCTGTAAAAAAGCTTCAGTATGCAGTTATTATCTCCGGGGCACTTGCAGTTTCCGCGGCCGTGTGCGCAGGGGGAACAATCGGCTTTATAGGCTTAATTGCGCCGCATATCACAAGAAAATTTTTTGGAGCAAAGGCAAAGGTGACAGTTCCGCTTTCCATGGTTACAGGCGCAGCTCTTCTGGCTTTATCTGACACCTTATGCAGAACAATTCTGGCTCCATCAGAGCTTCCAGTGGGAACAGTTACTGCCCTGCTGGGCGCGCCGTTTTTTCTATCGCTTCTGCTTTCAAAAAAAAGGGTGACAAATGCATGAATTAAAGGTACAGTCGCTCAATGCCGGATGGAATAAAACTCAAATTCTTTTTGATGTAACCCTATCTGTGGGCAAAGGGGAATTTGTCTGTCTTACAGGCCAGAATGGAAGCGGAAAATCAACACTGCTTTCTATAATGGCAGGAATACAGACAGAGCCAGTCTGGGGAAACAAAGCCAAATCTGTACCCATTTTAGCCCTGCCTCTGAAGCAAAGAGCAAAAACTGTATCCTATATGCAGCAAAAGGAATTTCCGGCATGGAATTTCACAGTAAGAGATATTGTTCTTACAGGAAGATTTCCGCACACCGGCTTCACTGGGGTTTATACAAGCAACGACTTCTGCGCCGCTGATAAGGCAATCGAAACGCTCGGCATAAAAAATCTCGCGGACAGGAACATTCTTGAGCTTTCAGGCGGAGAATTGCAAAAAGCAAGAATAGCAAGATGCCTCGCCCAGGAAACAGAATTTATGATTCTGGACGAACCCACAGCCGGCTTGGATTTTACCTGCCAGGAAGAATTGATGGAGCTTTTAAAGCGCATCGCACAGGAAACGGACAAGGGCATACTCATTTCAATTCATGACATAAACACAGCCGCGCGCTTTTCGCACAGAATGGCTCTGCTTCCAAAACAAAAGCCCTGTATCACCGGAAAACCAGACCAGCTGATGACAGAATCCCTGCTTTCAGCCGTATATGGAGCGGATATAAAAATCTGTACCCATCCAATTTACAAAACTCCCATGGCTGTGTTTTAGGAAACAGAAAAACCTTCACACTTGGTAAAACCGCAAAAATCCATTAGAATATCCGCATGAAAACAATTCCAAGCTATACAGTTATTTACAGTGATGATGATATTGTTGTACTGAATAAAAAAAGCGGTCTTCTGGTGGCGGCTGACAGATATGATGCGGATGCGCCGAGGCTTGATATTCTTGCGGAAAAGGAATTCGGGTCGCTGTTCGCCGTTCACAGAATTGACAAGGATACAAGCGGAATAGTTCTTTACGCAAGAAACGCTGAAGCCCACAAGAAAATATCAATGCAGTTTATGGAAAGGACTGTAAAAAAAACATATCACTGCCTTGTAAACGGCCATCCGCTGTGGAATGAATTTACAGTGACACTTCCGCTTCTTCCCGATGGCGATGACAGGCACAGAACAACAATCAATAAAAAATACGGAAAGCCGTCAGAAACATACCTTCAGACAGTCGGAGCATGCGGGCCGTACACATGGATAAAGGCGTTTCCCAAAACCGGCAGAACACACCAGATACGCGCGCATCTTCAGTCCACGGGCTTTTCTATTGTGTGCGATCCGCTTTACTCAGGAAACCAAAAGCCCGTCCGCCTCAGCGATCTCAAGAGAAAATGGAACGGCGACACCTTTGAAGAAAGACCGCTTTTAAACAGGCTGGCTCTGCATGCGTATTCTATTGAAATTGTTCATCCTTCAACTGCGCAAACAGCCGTTTTTTCAGCACCTTATCCAAGGGATCTGGATGCAGTCAGAAAACAGCTCGCAAAGCTCTTCAAGGTCGATCCTCTGTCCTGAAAAAAACTGGTAAATAAATTTTACCTATTTTTGCTTAGTAAATCTCGACTGGAAAAAAACAGGCACTTCAAAAAGAGCAACTTTATACCCAAAGTCTGCATTTGAAATGAACGCCGGGCATAGCAAAAAAAATATGCGCCCTCCAAAAAAGTGTGATAAAATATAAAAATACAAAAAAGTCAAACTGGAAGCTGAAACTTCTTCACTGACTTTTTACAGGAGTCGCTATGAAAAAATATATAACAATCAGCCGTGAATATGGAAGCGGCGGACACACAATCGGAAGCATTGTTGCAAAGGAGCTTGAAATTCCGTTTTATGACAATGAAATAATTGACCTTGCGGCAAAAAATTCAGGGCTTCATCCGGATTTCATAAAAAAGAATGAGCAGAATATTTCGTCCGGCTGGCTTTACACTCTTTTGCTGGGAGCAAGCTACGCGGCTCCGGGAACAGGCTCCGTGCACATGGGAATGAATTCCGCGCCGGCTTCCACACCGCTAGCAGACCAGGTTTTCAATGCGCAGAGAAATTCAATAATTCAGCTTGCAAAAAAAGGCCCGTGCGTCATTGTCGGACGATGCTCTGACTATGTTCTGCGACACTGCGATGAAATCGACAGGAAAGATATCTTGAACGTCTTTATATATGCGCCGCTTGCAGACAAAGTTCAGTATGCCATAAAGACAAAAGGCCTTGACCCTGCAACAGCGGAGCGCGATGTAAAGCTTATAGACAAAAGAAGAGCCAACCACTACAACACTTTTACAGAGAGAACCTGGGGAAACAGGGCGCACTACGATCTGCTTGTGAACAGCTCGCTTCTGGGAATGGAAAAAACAGCGAAGATGATTGCGCAGATTGCAAGAGAGTCATAGCCTGATTCTGACAGTTTGAATCCGGCGCGCGCTCTGATCTTCAACAATGAATACAGTTCCATTTTTCTTATAGACAGAGCCTACAGCAGGAAGCTCATCAAAGCGTTCCAGAAGCCAGCCGCCGAGAGTGTCGAAATTTTCACTTGAAAGATTCATATAAAGAACATTGTTCAAGTCGTCAAGCCTCATATCTCCGGGAACAAGGAATTCGTTTATGCCCACAAGGCTTATCCGCTTTTCAGGAGGAACGTCCGCCATGCCATGCTCATCGGTGATGCGCCCGAATACCTCGCGCAGAATGCTGTCCAGCGTAACAATGCCCGTCATCTCGCCGTATTCATTTACCACAACAGCGAAGTTGTTTTTTTCAGCCTTGAATTTTTTCAAAAGCTCAACCGCGCTCAGTGTTTCCGGCACAAAAAGAACCGGCTGCATGCATTTCCGCACAAAATCCCGGCTGGCGCAGCTTTCCTTGTCAGCAAAAAGAATATCCTTGAAATAAAGCACACCCACAACTTCCTCGCTGCTGTCCTCAAAAACCAGAATTCTTGAGTAGCCGGTGTCCTCAAAAATTTTTATAGCTCCCTCAAACGACTCTGAAACAGAAATATGGCGCACAAGAGAACGGTGGCGCATGACATTGCGCACAGTCAAGTCAGAAAATTCAAAAATGCGCTCAAGCATCTTGCGCTCGTCCTGCTCAAGCGTGCCTTCATTTTCACCGATTGCAATGAGAGCCTTCAGCTCTTCTTCCGTAATCAAAGGTCGGTGCGCCTTTATGAGCTTTTTTTCAAGAAAATCAAGAAAGCGTGTAAACTGAAAAAACAGCCATATCACGGGGAAAAACATCCTCTGAACAGCAAGCACAGGAACCGCGGACATTTGCGCCACCTGCTTCTGGTTGAACCCGGCGTAAGTCTTTGGGATTATCTCCGCGAAAACAATGACCATAACTGTAACAACAGCCGTTGCAACTGAAATATATTCCGCCCCGAAAACACGTATGGCAAATGCCGTTGCTATCGAGGAATTCAGTGTATTTACAAAATTAGTTCCTATTAGAACTGTGGAAATAAGAAGGTCAAGCTCCGACTTTATCTTGTATACTCTTATTGAATTCCTGGCATTTTCCTTCAGCATCTGCCTGACTGAAATTCTTGAAAGGCTCGTGTACGAAGTTTCAGTCGCTGAAAAAAATGCTCCCAGAAACAGCAGGAACACCATCGCTGAAAGGCTCACCGATATATAAAGCACGCTCATTTTTCTTCCTTGTGCACATGGATTTTCTGTACACGGTTATCTTCCATTTTTACCACAGTGAATTTATAGCCTTCCGCCCGGATAAAATTTCCTGCCTGGGGAATCGCGCCCAGCTGCTCGCAGACAAAGCCGCCTATCGTTTCGCAGTTTTCGGACAAAAGCCGCACACCTAGCCGCTCGTTCAGGTCAATCAGCCGCGCAAGTCCGTCGATCTCACAGTCATGCGTATTTTCAATCAAAAGATTCGCCTTGTGGGCGCGGATATTCTTTCCGTCTGTAACAGGCCCGAAAATTTCCCGGACAATATCTTCCCTTGTAAGAATTCCATAAGTCCCGGAATACTCGTCAATTACAACCGCCATGCTCTGCCTGTTTTCCCAGAGCATCTGCTGTATTCCCGACATTTTTTTTGTTTCAAGTATAAAAAGGGGAGGGCGCATTGTATTCCGGACACTGAACCGTGAAGCGCAGGCTTTAAACGGAAGCATATCCTTTATGTATATGATTCCCACAATGTCGTCTATATCCTTCTGGTACACAGGGAAGCGCGAAAATCCCAGGCGCTGGGCTTTTTCTATTATACTGGAATACGACTCATCCACGCTGACAGCCTTTATATGCTTGCGGGGAATCATGATGTCCTTTGCCTCAAGGTCAGTGAATTTAAAAACCTGCGACATCATGTTTTTTTCATTCACTTTCAGAATTCCCTGCTCACAGCCCACATCAAGGAAAGTCTTTATTTCCTCCTCGGTGTACGAAACTTTTTTTACACTGATGTCCGCGCGGAAAATCCGGAGAAAAATTCTTGAAAAGGCTGTAAAAACAGAAACAAGCGGAAATAAAATAACTTCCGTGGCCTCAACAAAAAAACTGAAGAAAAACGCCACTGCCTCAGGATGGTGAGTTGCAATAATCTTAGGCGTGATTTCTCCAAAGACAAGCAGAAGAATTGTAACAAAAAACGTCGCAAAGCCGATTCCGGCAGTGCCAAAAAATCCAACGGCCGCAAATGTGAAAACCGCAGAAAGCGCAATGTTGACAATATTATTTCCGACAAGAAGCGTGTTTATAAGCCTGTCGCGGTTTTTAAGAAGCCGCCACACACGCATAGCCCGCTTGTCCTGCTTTCCGCGCAGAAGCCTTACACGGAGCTTGTTGACAGAAAAAAACGCGCTTTCCGCAGCAGAAAAAATTGTTGAAAGAACAACTAAAACCACTGCGGCTGCAAAAAGGGCGGGCAGGGGAACATCAGGAGAATCCACTAGTTCTGGTTCTCCTGAGATTTACTCACCGCTGAAAATCTGCGCACTCTATCAAGAGCTGTAAGAATTTCATTTGAATAATCTCCGTCCGGATTTATGTCATAGGCTCTTTTCAGATAGAGCAGCACACGGTCAAAATCAATCTCGGGAACATTCACAAGAATATATGCCGCCATATACAGAGCTTCCTGCCGCTCGGCATCTGTAAGATAATCTTTTTGCACAGCAATATCGAACGGCTCGGCCGGATCCTTGCCTTCAGAAAAAGCCTCAAGAGCCTTGTTGCGGGCATTGAGAATTTCATATTTTCCCAAAAAGCCTGTCTTGTTTTCAGGATCAAGAAGAATAAATTCCTGAATCAAATCCTTCAGCAGATATCCATGCTCTCCGGCGGTTTTTTCAACAAGCTGATTTATAGCCACAGCCTTGTCAATTCCCGAAGCGGAATTAATCTGCTCAACAACAGCTTTTATTTCCGCAGCGGACTTTTCAGCCTCCTGCATTTTCACTGAATATTCCTCAAACGTAGATGACTCTGTTTCCGCAAAGTCAATGAAGGACAGCACATAGCCTTCCTTTGAAACAATGTAGGCGCTCGGCCATTTCCGCACATTGTAAAGGCGCGCAAGAGATTCCTTTTTTCTGTAGGAATTCAGAATCTTTTCGGCGGCTTCGATTTCTTCCTTTGTTGCATTCTCAGGAAGCGATGTCTTTGCATATTCCGTCTGGGAAAAATCCAAATCCACAAGAACATATTTTTTTCCGTAGGATTTTTTGAATTCATCTGTAAGGACAATATTTTCCTTGAACAGACGGCTTGTATCAGCCCAGTCATCTCCGCTGAACAAAAGATAGATGTCCTTGTTCTGTTTTTCCGCCGCCTGCTTTGCGCTTTCAAAATCTGTATGCCAGCGCGGAGAACCGCAGGAGGCAAGCAAAATCAAAGGAACGGCAAAAGCTGCAAGAAAACCGCCGCGCCTAAAAATTTCAAATCTCTTCATTTTTTCTTCCTGTCCACAAAGGTTTCATTTATCTGAAATAGCGAACACCGGCCGCAAAAATATTCTGGCAGGAACTTTCGCTTGAATCCATTCCGGCAATATTCTTTATAAGATCACTGCTTAAACCGCCGCGGTCTGTTCCCATTGTGCGCTCGCTGTGTCCCATTTTTCCAAGAACACGTCCGTCCGGGCTGGTGAGACCTTCGATTGCAAAAAGGCTTCCGTTAGGATTGTCCGGCTCGGTCACAGACGGAATTCCATCTTCGCCGACATACTGCGTAAACACCTGTCCGTTTGCAAAGAGATTTTCCGCAAGCTCCGCGCTGATTACAATGCGGCCTTCGCCGTGGCTCACAGGAATGAGATGCTTTGCGCAATCCAGAATGCTCGGATCGTGCGCCCACGGACTTTTTGCGCTCACCATTCTTGTGCGGACAATGCGGCTTATATGGCGGCCGATTTTATTGTAGGTAAGAGTCGGCATGTCTTCGGAAGGCTCGCGGATTTCTCCAAAGGGAACAAGCCCCGTTTTTACAAGAGCCTGGAAGCCGTTGCAAATTCCAAGGATAAGACCATCGCGTTTTTTAAGCAGCTCCATAATGCTGTCTGAAATTCTGTGCTCCCTGATTACGTTGGCGATGTATTTTCCAGAACCGTCAGGCTCATCTCCTGCGCTGAATCCTCCTGAAAAGGCAAGAATCTGCGCCCGGTCAATTTCCGCCTTGAACAAATCAAGCGAATCCGCCAGGTCTTTTGGAGTCCTATTTCTAAAGACAAGAATTTTCGTTTCCGCGCCGTTCAGGTTGAAGGCACGCGCCATATCGTACTCGCAGTTTGTTCCCGGGAAAACAGGCAGCAAAACTGAAGGCTTGGCTTTTCCAAGTGAATAGTCAAATGTCTCCGATTTTTTTCTGGCTTCCGCAAGAGAAGGATGCTCCCCGAGCGCAAATGAAGGCAGAGGATTCTGAAGCTCCGCACCTGAAACCGGCGGGAACACTTTTTCAAGCTTAGATTCCCATGCGGACTCTATTTCATCAAGCGAAATGCTTACATTCTGAATTTCAACAGACGGACTTGCGATTGTCGAGCCGATTCTTGAAACTGTTCCCGGCGCAAAGCCTTCCTCCGCATCAAGGTTTTCGTCAGTTTCAACAATAACAGAACCGTAAAGCGGAGTAAACAAATCGTCAATTCCCGCTTTTTTCAGCCCGGACACCGCGGTAAAGCTCAATGGAATTTTTTCCACGGAAACGCCGATTCTGTTGCCCAGCGACATTTTGCTGAGCGACTCTGCGATTCCGCCGGCGCAAACCGGATACATTGCGCTTATCTTTTTTTCCTTGTTCAGCCTGTAAAGCACCGAGGAATTCTTTCTGAAAACATCAAAATCAGGAACAAGCTCCGCTGAATACGGAACTCCAACAAGGTACACTTTGCTTCCGGCCTTTTTAAATGAGCCGCTTGTAACATTCGCCACATCATCAACGTTCACCGCAAACGAAACAAGTGTATGCGGAACATTGAGATCTTCAAAAGTTCCCGACATTGAATCCTTTCCGCCGATTGATCCTGTCCCCATTGCAAGCTGGGCATCAATAGAACCAAGCAATGCAGCCACAGGATAGCCCCATGTTTTTTCTGTAACAGCGCGCCCGAAAAATTCCTGGAAAGTAAGACGGCAGGTGTCGGCTTTTCCTCCCATGCAGGAAATTTTTGCAAGGCTTGAAAGAACCGCAACCTGCGCGCCGTGCCATGCAGACCACTGCGAAATTCTAGGATCAAAGCCGTAGCTCATAAGACTGACCGTGGAAGTTTCGCGCGGGGAAACAACAGGAATCTTTGCGGCCATTCCAGCCTCGGGAGTTCCCTGGTATTTTCCGCCGTAAGGCATAAGAACAGAAGAAGAGCCGATTGAGCCGTCAAAGCGTTCCCCGAGTCCGCGCTGGCTGCAGCAGGCAAGATCATTCATAGCGCAAAGCCATGCTTTCTTTATATCAGGGTTCTTTTCGTCCTCGGCAAGAATTTTTTCCACTGACTCAAGCGGATGAACCAGAGGCGAATCTTTCTGCGCTGAAGGGCTTTCCACAAAGGCAACTGCATGATGCTCCGCGCCGGCTGCATCAAGGAAAGAGCGGTCGATGTCTACGATTGTTTTTCCGCGCCATTTCATTACAAGCTTATTTGTATCTGTAACAACCGCCACAACAACAGCATTGAGGTTTTCTTTTCCACATTCAAGAATAAATTTCTGGGAATCACAGCTGCGGACAACAACCGCCATGCGCTCCTGGCTTTCTGAAATCGCAAGCTCCGTGCCATCAAGGCCTTCGTATTTTTTGGGAACAGCATCGAGGTTTATATCAAGTCCCGGAGCAAGCTCTCCGACTGCAACTGAAACACCGCCCGCGCCAAAGTCATTAGAGCGGCGAATCATGCGGCAGACTTCCTTGTTCCTGAAAAGCCGCTGAATTTTCCGCTCCTCCACAGCATTTCCCTTTTGAACTTCCGCAGCTGCCGTTGAAACTGACTTCACATCATGAATTTTTGAAGAGCCTGTGGCGCCGCCGATTCCATCACGGCCTGTTCCACCGCCGATAAGAATAACAACATCCCCCGGCTCCGGCTCTTCGCGGACAACCTGATCACAGGGAGCAGCCGCAATGACAGCCCCCAGCTCCATGCGCTTGGCAACGTAGCCCGGATGGTAAACTTCGCAGACCTGTCCGGTTGTAAGTCCAATCTGGTTTCCATAAGAAGAAAATCCCTGGGCAGCCTCGCGTGTGAGCTTCATCTGGGGAAGCTTTCCGGGAAGAGTCTGGGCAAGCGGCACAGTCGGGTCTGCGGCTCCTGTAACACGCATCGCCTGATAAACCCACGCGCGCCCCGAAAGAGGATCTCTGATTGCGCCTCCGATACAGGTTGCGGCGCCACCAAACGGCTCTATTTCAGTAGGATGGTTGTGTGTTTCGTTCTTAAACTGAAGAAGCCACCTTTCGTCCGGCTCGCCTGTAGTATAATGGACATCTATAAAAACAGAGCAGGCGTTTATTTCAGCGCTGACTTCAAGATCATCAAGCTTTCCTGCCTTGCGCAGATACTTTGCTCCGATGCATGCCATGTCCATGAGCGTAACAGGCTTGTCTTTGCGGCCGGCATACAAATCCGCGCGCACAGCCTTATATCTGTCCAGCGACTGCCTCATCACGGAAGCATAGGGACCGTCTTCAATTTCAACATTATCCAGAACTGTAAGAAATGTAGTGTGGCGGCAATGGTCAGACCAGTAGGTGTCAAGAACACGGATTTCTGTAAAAGTAGGATCTCTGCCTATCGACTTGAAATAATCCTGCATAAATTTGACATCAGCCAAATCCATGGCAAGACCTAATTCCTTTCTATATGAATCAAGCTCGCTTTCGGACTTTGAAATAAAGCCGGAAACAACAGCAATGTCAGAAGGGGCAAGGGCGGAGATTTTCAGTGTCTTGGGCTTTGCGCTTTCTGCAAGGCGGCTGTCGACAGGATTCACAAGATATTTTTGAATTTTAAGGACATCATCCGCGGAAACACTGCCTTCAAGGAAAACAATCTTTGCGCATTTTACACTGGGAGGCTCTGAGCATACCGCGACATCCTGCTTCATTCCCTCGCGCAGAAGTGTAAGGCACTGCTCCGCGCTGTCCGCACGCTGGTCATACTGGCCCGGAAGATATTCCCATATAATCTGGGTTACATCCTGCGGAACTTCAAGAGATTCGTAGAAAACAAAATCGCTCTGAGGCTCAGAAAAAATCCGCACAGAGGAAGCGCGCGCAACCTCATCAGAGACATTTTCTATGTCATACCGGTTGAAATAACGGATGCCGGTAACTCCACCAATTCCTAAAAAACCTGTAATCTCGGAAAAAATCCGCGCCGCTTCATTTTGAAAACCGGCCTTTCTTTCAACATAGATACGAAACATTCAAATATATTATAGCAAAACAGAGGTTTATTCAACGCAGAAGAAACCGCCCGTTTCCCCGCAGCCTCCCTGCTTCCCTTGAAACAAAGCGTTTCTTTGAATAAATTCAAGGAATGAAGAAAAGAATCAAGCTTATAAAGCGCTTTATATACAGCCGGGTTGCTTTCTGTTTTCTGCTGCTTGCCATGCAGATTTTTATGTATCTGTTTTTTATCATCAGGTTTTCTCCATATATTTTTTACCTTGCCGGCGTAAACTTGTCGATGAGCTTTATGTTCATGGCCTATCTTTCAAACTGCGACGGAAAAAATGAATTCAAATTCGCGTGGCTGCTTCCGACCATGATTTTTCCGCTGTTCGGAATTTCGCTTTATATCTACACAAAAATGGCCACCGGAAATTCAAGGATGAAAAACAAAATCAGGCTGGCAGAGCAGAATACCTTGCAGGAAATTTCAACCGCGGAAAAAAACAGCGGCAGCTCAGAAATTCCCGGGCTTTCGTTTTACCTGCGCAAGAATGGAAATTTCCCTGCGTACACAGATTCCAGCGTGGAATATTTTCCGTGCGGCGAAAAATTCTTTGCAGATTTTATCGGGGAGCTTAAAAAGGCGGAAAAATTTATTTTCCTTGAATTTTTTATAATAACGCCTGACAGCTCGTGGAAGGAAATTCTAGCCGTGCTGAAAGAAAAAGCACACAGCGGCGTTGAAGTGCGTGTTCTCTGCGACGGAATCGGCTCGCTTATGGCTTCATCGAATGAATACCAGAAATACCTGAATCTTACGGGAATCAGCTCAAGAATTTACATGCCGCTTGCCCCTGTCTTCAATCTTCAGCAGAACAACCGCGACCACCGCAAAATCGCCGTGATTGACGGAAAAACCGCATACACAGGAGGCCTGAATCTTGCCGACGAATATTTCAACCGCGGACAGAACAAGTTCTGCTACTGGAAGGATTCAGCTGTAAAAATCAGGGGGAACGCGGTAAAAACTTACACGGCTCTTTTTCTCCAGATGTGGTCGCTTGCAAAATCCAGAAAAAAAAAGCAGAGCGAATCATACAAAAAATTTTTCCCGGAAGCGGAGAATTTTTCCTCGGGCGAAAATATCCTGATTCCATACGCGGACAACGCCTACAACGAAAAGGACATCGCAGAAAATATCTACCTGCACATTTTGTCCCGCGCAGAAAAAAACATCTGCATAACAACTCCGTATATAATAATCGATAACCAGCTGAAAAGCGCGCTTATCTTTGCGGCGAACAGGGGAATAAATGTGTCGCTGATTGTTCCTTCAAGGCCGGATCATTTTCTTGCGTTCTGCATCGGAAAAACATTTCTAAAGACGCTTGTTGAAAACGGAGTCCATGTCTATCTTTATCTTCCGGGATTCATTCACTCAAAGATTTTTGCAAGCGACGGAAAAATTGCAACGGTCGGCTCCGTAAACCTTGACTACAGAAGCCTTTTCCATCACTTTGAAGCCGGACTGCTTATCTACCGACATCCTGTTGTAAAAGAAATTCAGCGCGACTTTGAAATAACAAAGCTTTCCTGCAAAGAAATGAAAATTGAAGACTACAAAAAGCTTCCTCTCACTATCAGAATCACAGGACGAATTTTCAGAATATTTGCGCCGCTTCTATAGGGCTGCCTCAGAAAACCGGAATTCCCCGAGGCAGTTATTGAGCTAGCCGTTCAGCCACCATTCGTAAAGGCGCATATCGCCGTTCAGTTCCGGGTGGAAACTTATGGCAGTCTGATTTTTATAGCGGGCGGCGACGATGTTTCCGCGTACCTGCGCAAGAATTTCTACGCCGCTTTCAACGCTTTCGATATACGGCGCGCGGATAAACGTCATCGGAATTTTTCCGAGCTGCCCGAACTGCTCTTCAGTGTAAAAACTTCCAAGCTGGCGGCCGTACGCATTGCGCCTTACGCAAACCGGCATTGTGGCAAAGTGAACGCGGCTGTCATTTTCAATGCGGGCGGCAAGAAGGATAAGTCCTGCGCACGTAGCAAGAACTTTTGTTCCGCCTTCAATACGCTCTTTCAAAATGTCAAACATATCAAGTTCACGAAGCAGTTTTCCCTGCACGGTGCTTTCTCCGCCGGGAAAAATCAGTGCGTCAAATGATTTTTCAACATCTGACTTTTTGCGAAGCTCCAGGCAGGAAACACCCTGTTCCGCAAGCATTTTTTCGTGCTCGGCGAATGCGCCCTGCACTGCAAGAACGGCCGCCGTCATTTATTTGCCCCGCTCCGCCATCAGAACGGCAATTTCATTTTCGTTTATTCCGACCATCGCTTCGCCCAAATCTTCGGAAAGTTCTGCAATCAACTTTGCATCCTTGAAGTTCGTTACGGCTTTTACGATTGCCGCCGCGCGTTTTTCCGGATTTCCTGATTTGAAAATTCCAGAACCTACGAACACGCCTTCCGCGCCAAGCTGCATCATAAGTGCGGCGTCTGCCGGAGTTGCAACACCGCCGGCGGCAAAATTCACCACCGGAAGCCGTCTGTTTTCGTGTACATACTGCACAAGTTCAAAAGGAACCTGAAGCTGCTTTGCCGCCTCAAAAAGTTCGTCCTCACGCATAGAAACAATCCGCGCAATCTCTGAATTCATCTTGCGCATATGGCGCACTGCCTGAACGATGTCACCTGTTCCCGGTTCACCCTTTGTCCTTATCATTGAAGCACCCTCGCTTATTCTGCGGAGCGCTTCGCCCAAATCTTTTGCGCCGCACACAAACGGCACCTTAAAATCGTGCTTGTTGATGTGATATACGTCGTCCGCCGGTGAAAGAACTTCGCTTTCGTCGATGTAGTCTATTTCTATTGCCTCAAGAATCTGCGCCTCTGCAAAATGTCCTATTCTGCACTTTGCCATTACAGGAATTGAAACGGCATTCTGAATTCCCTTAATCATTTTCGGGTCGCTCATACGGGAAACTCCGCCTGCCGCGCGGATGTCAGCCGGAATACGCTCAAGCGCCATTACCGCGCACGCACCTGCCGCTTCCGCGATTTTTGCCTGCTCAGGAGTTGTTACGTCCATAATTACGCCGCCCTTGAGCATCTGCGCAAGATTTTTGTTCAGTTCATATTGTTTTGTCTGTTCCATAATTGCATTGACCTCCGTCTGTTTTGCTTTTGATATGAAGAAGATATAAAAAATCTGATATTATATAAATATTCAGTTTTAATAAATTTACATAATATCAGAAATTTTCCTAGAATCCTTCAGAAAAAGGACAATGCAAAAGCTTTAATTTTTTGAAATTCCCTTAAAGCCTTTTTCAAGGTCAGCTATTATGTCATCAATATGCTCTGTTCCAACTGAAAGCCTTATTGTATTCTGCGCAATTCCCTGGTCGGCAAGCTCTTCGTCCGAAAGCTGGCTGTGGGTTGTTGAAGCAGGATGAATCACAAGGGACTTTACATCTGCGACATTTGCAAGCAGGCTGAAAATTTCCAGGCTGTCTATGAATTTCCAGGCCTCGTTTTTTCCACCTTTTATATTGAATGTGAAAATGCTCGCTCCGCCTTCCGGGAAATATTTTTTGTACAGCGCATGATCTGGATGCTCAGGAAGCGAAGGATGATTCACTTTTTCAACAAGCGGATGATTCTTCAGAAAATCAACAACCTTCTTTGTGTTCTCCACGTGCCGCTCTATTCTCAGAGAAAGAGTTTCAACGCCCTGAAGAAGAAGGAACGCATTGAACGGAGAAATCGCAGCGCCGGTGTCACGCAGAAGAATCGCGCGGATATAAGTTGCAAACGCAGCCTTTCCCGCAGCCTGTGAAAAAGAAACACCGTGATAGCTCGGATTAGGCTCGGATATCCACGGATAGCGCCCTGATTTTTCCCAGTCGAAATTTCCGGAATCAACAATAATTCCGCCAAGAGTTGTTCCATGTCCGCCGATAAATTTCGTCGCAGAGTGGACAACAATATCCGCGCCGTGCTCAATAGGTCGTATAAGATACGGAGTTCCAAAAGTGTTGTCAATCACAAGCGGAATTCCGTGGCGGTGTGCAATCTCTGATATCGCATCGATGTCGGGAATATCGGAATTTGGATTTCCAAGAGTTTCAATGTACACGGCTTTTGTTTCAGGGCGGATAGCCTGCTCGACTTCAGAAAGATTATGCGCATCAACAAAAGTCGTTTCAATTCCATAAAGCGGAAGAGTGTGGGCAAGCAAATTATAGCTTCCTCCATAAATCGTTTTCTGCGCAACAATATGCTCGCCTTTTTTTGCCAGAGCCTGGATGGTGTAAGTAATCGAAGCCGCTCCCGAGGAAACCGCAAGAGCCGCAGTTCCGCCCTCCAGAGCCGCGATTCTTTTTTCAAGAACATCCTGTGTGGAATTTGTCAGGCGGCCGTAGATGTTTCCCGCATCCCTCAGACCGAATCTGTCCGCAGCATGCTGGGAATTATGAAATACATAGCTTGTTGTCTGATAAATCGGAACAGCCCTGGAATCTGTTGCCGGATCAGCATTTTCCTGTCCTACATGAAGCTGAAGTGTTTCGAATTTGTAACTCATAGTTTTCCTCCTGAAAAAGCCAAATGTTTTCTGTCTGCTTTCTTACGGAAAAAAGAATAACAAATTCCAGGGTATTTGAATAATACTAAGTTTTTATACAGAGCTATAGAAAAAATCTATAACTTGGCAAGGTAGGCCTTGAGCTGCCCTATGTATTCCTCGCCTGTCCTTGAAAGAATTATATTGCGCTTTACGATGTAGCCAATCTCCATGACACTGTTGGGATTTTCCCTGTCGGACTTGAAGGGAACAGCCACAAATTCAGAGCCGTTCAGCTCCTCGCAGATAATTCCGGAGCAAAGGGTATAGCCATTCAGACCGACCATGAGATTCAGATTTGTCGCGCGGTCGCTTGTCTTGATTGTCTTGGGATATTCGTTTTCAGTCAGAATCTCCTCGGCGAAATAAAAGGAGCTGTTTCCGCCCTGGTCGAATGAAAGGCACGGATAATCCTTCAGCTCATCGAGGGAAATGGAAGCTTTCTTTGCCAGCGGATGTTTTTTCCAGAGGTAGACATAAGCCTTGCAGTCGATAAGCTTTTCAAACACAAGGTCATTGGAATTCAGAATTTTCCGGATTGCCTTCCTGTTGAAGTCGCTCATATAGAGAATTCCAATCTCGCTTTTCTGTGTCGCCACGTTTTCTATCACATCAAGGGTTTTTGTTTCGTAAATTGAAAATTCATACTCCGAAGTTCCGAATTTCTTTACAAGCTCAACAAAGGATTTTGTCGCGAACGAATAGTGCTGGCAGGACACGCTGAATTTTTTCTTGAGCCTGGCCCCGTCGCCGAATTTGTCCAGAAGATTTTCGTACTGCGCGTAAATCTGCCTTGCATACTGGATAAAATCCCTTCCGTCCTGTGTCAGGGAAATTCCTCTGCTTGAGCGGTTGAAAATCGAAATATTGAATTCCTTTTCAACTTCCTTTATGGCGGCTGTGAGTGACGGCTGTGAAATATAAAGGCTTTCCGCCGCCTTGTTGAGCGAGCCGGCCTGGGTAACACCTATAATGTAGTGGAGCTGCTGTAATGTCATGAGCGAATCCTATAAAAACAACAAACTATCGTTAGTTTTTCAGCAAAAAATTACAAACTTCCGTTCGTTAGCTTATTAAAAAAGGCATTGCAGCCCTTCCAGATATCATCAAAAGTCTGGTCGAAATTTCCGGTATACCAAGGATCGGCAATATCTCCGGGGCAGGAAGTAAAGTCCAGCAGAAGAAAAACATTCTGCGAATTTCCGCCGAAAATACGGTTTATTCCGCGCAGATTGGAGCGATCCATTGCAACTATAAAGTCGTAGCGGCATTTGTCTTCCGCCTGAAGCTGCGATGCCCTGTGCGGAAAAACAGGAATTCCCTGCTGGCGAAGCTTTTTCACTGTTCCCGGATGCGTCGGATTTCCAAGCTCCTCTGAGCTTGTGCCCTTGGACTCAATCAGAAATTCCTTTTCAAGGCCGGCTTTTTGAACAAGATGCCTCATCACAAATTCCGCCATTGGAGAACGGCAGATATTTCCAAGGCAGACAAACAGAATTTTCGTCATGGCTCTATTCCAAAATCGTAATTTCAACGCGGCGGTTTTTGGCTTTTCCTTCAGGAGTTGAATTGTCCGCAATGGGCTTTGTTCCGCCTGAACCCTTGCAAATAAATTTTTCCCGGGGAATTCCACGCTGAATCAGAGCCTTGGCAACAGCTTCCGCACGCTCAGATGAAAGCCGCATTTCACCCTTTTCATAGCCAACGCTCGCAGTGTGACCTTCAACAAGGAACATCTGGTCGGGAACTTCCTTTAAAACCTGCGCAATCTGATCCAGGCGCACATTTTCCCCAGGAAGAAGCTCCGCGCTGTCCGGCTTGAAATTCAAATTCTGCATGGTAAGACGGATTCCTGCCGAAGTGTTTTCCACAACAACAGACTTGCCGCCGTCGCCCCCGGAGGAAGCTGAAGTTTTATTTGAAACAGCAGACTGAACATCCTCCGCGGATTTTCGCTTTTTCCGGGAAGAAGAATCCTGCACGGAATTTTCTGTTGCTCCGCCCTGTGCCGCCGAAGCAGACTTTGCAGAGCCTGCGCCGGCTTGCTGCCCCTGTCCTGCGTCCGAGCCCAAATTCGAGCCGGAGCCAGCAGAAGCAGCGACTGATTTTTTTGCGCTTTCCTGTGACTTGGAATTTTTTTCCGCGGAAGACTGCGCAGTTTTTTCAGGGGAAGGCTTTTCCAGAATATTCCTGAGTTCTTCCTCTGAAACAGACGCAATCCGCTGAAGGGCAGGGTAGAGCTTTCTTCTGTCGTAAGCCGGAGGATATTCTGTAAACAGGGAAATCGAGCCTTTGAACGAGCATGTGTTTCCGTCCGCGTAAACAAAAGTTTCATCCACCATGTCGCGGACAACCAGAGCAGTTCCAGTGCGCTTGCTGACATACATTGTGGCCCTGTGGCTTCCCTGCGCCGACTTCAAATCCCTGTCGCCGCCAAAATCCCAGTAGGAAATTCCGTAGCGGGTCGCCCATTCCGCGCTGAAAACGCAGACTTCCTCGCCGTTTAAAACTTCATCCTTGAGATACGTATACTCAACAAGAATCGGCATTTTTGTAAAGACACCCTTGTTCAGCGGATCAACTGTGCGCTCAGCCTTTGCCTGCCACTTGTCGCCTACACGGATATGCCCAGTTGAAAACGCCGGAAAACTCCTGAAAGTCGGGTAGCCATTGTCAACCAGCATCACAAGCTCTCCGCTGGCGGAAATCCTGAAGCTTGACGGAACCGCTCCGTTTATTCCAAGCGCAGTTTCGCGCAAATTACGCCTTGTTGATTCGTCAACAAAAAAACTTCCGTCGTAGTACCTGTCCCCGGCTGAAGCTCCTACAGGGGCAGACACAGGCGCAATGTACGAACGAACCTCACGGCTCACAAGCCCCGTGTATTTTCCATTGTCATAACGCCTTACATCAGTCCGCTCAATATAGACATAACTTCCGCTTCCGCTGTATTTCAAAACTGTTTCCTGGCAAAAGCCTTCGCGAACAGAGCCGACAAAAAGCATCGCCATCATCAAAAAAAATATCCGCATAACAAATTTATCGGCAGCAATGACACAATCTTTTATTTTTTATAAACTGAAGCCCTTGCGGAAACTTCTGCTTTAAGTTTCTAAAAACAGCTTAAAAAACCGGACACAGGGAAATGTCAAACATCATCTTCGAAATCAACAACGAAAAGCTTTTCAGACAGGCGGAAATTTTCATAGCTCCGCACGAAAAAAAATGCTGCCAGCTGATGCAGTCGCTGTCCCGGAAAAGCGCGGATCTGTATATAATCCGGAACAAAAAAACTGAAGGCGTATTCAGCCTGGGACAGGGCGGAACTCTCACCGGGTTCTTCCCGAGGCTCTCAAAAAAATCAGAAGAAGAACTGGGAAAATTTCTTGGCGGAAAAAAAATTCTCTGTGTTTCAGCTGACAGACAGACCGCGGAAAAAGCCAGAAAAATAATCCTAAAGAAAAAAAATATCTCCCCTGAAAAAAGCAGGGAAATGTTTTTTATGGAATACCGCGCAGAAAAAAATCCGCCAGTCCGCCTCAAAGCAGAGGAATGTTCCGCGCAGGACGCAGAAGAACTTTTTCCGCTGCAAGTTTCATACATAAAGGAAGAAGTTCTGCCGGAATGGAAAAAAATAAATCTTCCGCTTGAAAGAATGAATTTCGAGCGCATACTGAAAACGCAGAGAGTTTTCGCAGTAAAAATCGGAGGCACATTCTGCGCAAAGGCACAGACAAATTCCGCATCTGGCTCTACAGTTCAAATCGGAGGTGTGTTCACAAAACCTGAATTCCGCTCAAAGGGAATCGCCAGCAGCCTTGTAAAAAAAATGGCGCAGGAATTTCAGCAGGAAGGAAAAACCGCAGTCCTGTTTGTGGACAAAAAAAATGCACCGGCCATCCGCGCATACAGAAAAGCCGGCTTTAAAATATTCGGAAAATACAAAATTCTTTACTACAGGCCGGAGATTAGATTTTCTTCAACATGATTGCATCAATGCTGGAAATGCATGCGCCCCGGAGCCCGCTTTTTTCCAGGGAATCCACTCCGCATATTGTTGTGCCGCCGGGAGAGCAGACGGCATCTTTTAATGCGCCCGGGTGGCTTCCGGTTTCAAGCTGAAGCTTTGCCGCGCCCAGCATTGTCTTGGAAACAAGCCTGTACGCAGTCTGGCGGGGAATTCCGTATTTTACAGCGGCATCCGCATAGGCTTCTATTATCAAGTCCATAAACGCAGGACCGCATCCGCTGATTGCGCCTCCGATTCCCATAAGCCTTGTCGGAAGCTCCTCTACAATTCCCACGGAAGAAAACAAGTCCTTTATTTTCTGAAGCTCCCCGGGAAGAAGGGAATTCACAGCCTCAAAAAGCATAACGCCTTCACCGACCATCGCAGGAGTATTCGGCATAACGCACTGAATGCGCACTCCATCTCTCAGAATATCCTGAAATTTCTGAAAGTTCCAGCCAGCCGCAACAGAAACCAAAACCTTTCCGCAAAGGGCTTCCTTTATTTCAGAAAGGACATCTTCTATCTGGTAAGGCTTGCATGCCATTATCAAAACATCGCATGACTGCACCAGCTCAAAAAGTCCGCCGCACGGAACAAAGCCGATTTCAGCTGAATTATTCCTAAGCTTTTCCTGATTCGGCGCAAAGGCAAAAACTGAATTTTTTTCAACCCGGCCGGAGCTGATAAATCCGGCTGCAAGAGCCTTCGCCATGTTTCCCATTCCAATAAAGCCAAGTTTCATTTTTCCCCCATTATCGCTTTGAACAAAGCATTTTCATCAGCGGTAAAAACCGTCGCCTTCAGCTCGCCGCAGCAAAGCTTTTCGAGCGCCTTTTCCTTTTTTCCGTTTGCAAGAATAAGCGGAATTCCCGAGGCCGTTGTTTTTTTCGCAGCTTCGATTTTTGTGGAAATTCCACCCGTGCCGAATGAGCTTTTTCCGTTTATGCTGATCCGGCTCTGAAGCTCTGTGATGTTGTCGACGATTTCAACAAACTGGGCATTTTCATTCGTCTTAGGATTATCCGTATAAATTCCGTCGATGTCGCTGAAAAGAATCAGAAGATCCGCACTCCAGAGAACGGCAGTAAGCGCGCTCAAATTGTCATTGTCGCCGATGCAGACTTCATCTGTGGCAACGGAGTCATTTTCGTTTATGACAGGAACCACCCCTTCATCCACAAGCGTAAACAGTGTGTTTCTGATGTTCAGCGACCTGTGGGAATCCATAAAATCTTCCTTTGTAAGAAGAAGCTGAGCGGCATGAAGTCCCTGCCTGCCAAAAGCCTCGCGCCACTTGTCCATAAGCTCAACCTGCCCGATTGCGCAAAGAGCCTGCCTGTAATGAATGTCGCCCTTGTGCGCCCATCCGCTGATTGTGGAAAGCCCTGCAACCTGCGCGCCGGAAGAAACAACCATCACCTGCTTTCCCCGGGAAATCAAAGCCGCACATTCCGCTGCAAACGAATCCATAAACTCAGCGTTTATTGTTCCGTCGGGCTTTGCAAGAGTGTTGCTCCCGATTTTTATTACGATTTTACGTGCCTTTTCTATAACATCCTGCGCCGTCATAAGCAATTCCTAAAAATAAAATACTCTATATGGAAGCCCGGAAAACTAAAGTCCGCCGAAGCTCCGCACCACGTAGAATTTATATCACAATGAAAACTTTTATAAAACAGGAAAAATCCAAAAACTCATTTTCAATGCTTTTTAAAATTTCCAAAGTGAATCTATATCAGCCCCGCAAACACAGGAGCAAGAATCACTGTCAGAATTCCTGCAATTCCTATTGAAAGCCCGCTCATAGCGCCTTCAACTTCGCCAATCTCCACAGCCTTTGAAGTTCCAAGCGCATGGGATGAAGTTCCGATCGCAACGCCCTTTGCAACAGGATCCGTTATCCGGAACACCCTGCATATCTGGACGGCAAAAAGATTTCCGAGGTTTCCCGTCAAAACAACCATCACAACAATCACCGGGACAATTCCATGCAGCTCCTCTGTTATGCCGAGCGCAATGGCTGTTGTTATAGACTTGCCAAGCAGCGAAACATATTCAGTATGCCCGATTCCAAAGGCAAGGCAGAGCAGAAAAATCAAAAGCAGATTCACAGCAACACCGCACAGAATTCCCGCCAGAACAGCAAGCCAGTTTTCCTTGAGTTTTTCCACCTGCTCATACAGAGGAATCGCAAGGCACACGGTAGCCGGCGTAAGAAGACAGCTTATAAAATTCGCGCCAGAAGCATAGATTTCGTAGGGAATTTTCAAAGCCATCAGGGCAGCAATACAAAGCACAATAGAAACAATCAGCGGACTGAAAAGAAAAAAATGAGTCTTTCTGTTCACGGCAATTCCAACAGCGTATGAAACCAAAGTGAGAAACACTCCAAAATACACAGAATTCACAAGAAACGCGCTCACTGTTTTTTCCTCCTACATTCAGCATTGCGGCGCAGCCTGATTATAAACTGAACAGCATGGCCGGTAACAACCATCACAGAAAATGTTGTAACAACAGCTATTATAACAAAACAGACTCCGTACCTGCGCATAACGGGAAAAGCATTCATAAAGCCAACGCTGGACGGAACAAACATAACGGGCATTACTGAAAGAAGAAATCTCCCTGCTTCCTTCACCTGGTGCAATTTTACAATTTTCAGCTCAAGACAGAAAAACAAAATCACAAGTCCATAAATGCTTGCGGGAACAGGCAGCGGAATTATCCTGTTAAGAATTTCCCCTGCAAAGGAAATCGAAATTATCAGCGCAAACTGAAGTACATATTTCATTTTTTCTCCCTAAGCACACTCGCAATAAAATTGGAATGTGCGGTTGATAAAAAAAATTTGCAACGCAAACTTTAAGCAAATAAAATCCGGGCGGTTTGTATTTTACACTCACTTAAAATTTCATTCAAAGCCTGCCGAAAACCCTTAAAAATTCCGGTTCAAAAAGCCCTAAGCAAGCTCTGCGATTTTCTCAATCAGAAGCCCCGGTGTCAACGAAAAAGAAACTGCAATTTTTTTTGAAGCAAAACTGTGCGCCAGAGAAGCTGAAATCGCGGCATCAAGACAGCCGTATCCCTGGGCAAGCAGCGAGCCTGCAAGTCCCGAAAGAACATCCCCTGAGCCGCCCTTTGCAAGCGAATTCTGCCCATGCGGATTCAAGTAAACCATCACACGGTTTTCTTTTTCCGACCACGCGCAAATCATCACAACCGCGCCCTTCAGCACAAGAACTGAATTTTTGTAGCGTGAACAGAACAAGCAGGAAAGCTCGCGTTTTTTTTCTATAATTTCAGAAACACTGTATTTTCCAAGCCCGCAGATTTCAAGAAGAGAAGAAAATTCCTTTGGATGCGGAGTAAGAATCATAAGTCCGCGGCTGTCCAACAAAGAAGAAATTTCCCGGCGGTAAAAAATGTCAGCGTCAAGGACACAAGGAATTTCTTTGTTCTTTGCAAGAAAATCAAAGTACATTTTCACACCGGGATTTTCCCTTCCGAACCCGGGACCAAGAACAAGCGCAGAAGTATTTTCAGGAATTTCCATGGAAGCCATAATATCCATAAAGCCTGAATCCCGCTCGCCGACAACGGTAACAAGCCCGGCTCCAAAAGAAAATGCGGAACGCGCGGCAATCTGGGCAGCTCCCTTTTTTTCCCCGGAAGCAACCGCAACATGACCGAAAATTCCCTTGTGAACATTCTGCTTCAGCCTGTGAGGAAGAGCCATGTCGGAGTTTTCAAGAAGAAAGGCATCGGCGGAATCAAGAGATTCAAAAAGCTGTCTTTGCACACCCAAACCGCAGACCTTTATTTTTCCGCAGAAATCTTTTGCCTTGTCACTGAACAAGCTGAATTTCAGCGCGCCCATAGCCACAGTTTCGTCCGCCTGAAAAACCGTATCTCCGTTTCCAAGAGAATCAAGTCCGCTCGGAACATCGCAGGAAATTTTAAACGCATCAATTCTGTTCGCGCGGGTAACAACAGACTCGGCTTCTGTGTCCAGCGGAAGATGAAAGCCGCTTCCATAAATGCAGTCTACAACAGCGCAGATATTTTTTTCCTGCTCACTCAAAAACGAATCCAGATTGCAAAACGGAAAAAAACAAACGCCGGGAAGGGCAGAGCGTTTTTTCTGAAGGGCGGCAATCTCCGAAGCAGGCTCTCCTGAAAAGCACACCGCAACAGAGCATCCTGAGCCTGCAAGCCGACGGGCAAGAGCATAGCCGTCAGCGCCGTTATTTCCGCGGCCCGCAAGAATAAGAACAACAGAACGCACGCCATCATCGATATGCGGAAAAACACAGTCCTCAAGTCCCCTGGCGGCATTTTCCATCATGAGATCTTCTGTAAGAAAAAATTTTCCGCGGCATTTGCTGTCAAGATTTCTGGTATCAAAAAAAATTTTCTGCATAAAAAAATTATATCACCCTAAAAAAATTAGGCTATGTTATGAAAAAGTATTGGTGCTAAATAAAATTATTTTACTATAAAAACAAGAATACTTAACCTTGATTTCTATCCAGTGCTGTCTTTTATAGGCTCATACTAACTATGTATGAATAATAATACAACCAATTATTTTATGCAACTTGGACAATTCTTTTGCGAGGTATTCAATGAGGCTAATAAGCGGCAAAAGAAACGAATTCCAGATACGCCCAAAAGTGCATTTTTCAAAAATGTTTATCACAAGGTAAAAAAGTATACACAAAAAAAGTCAAAAAATAAACAAATACCAAATTTAAACTTTTTAAAAGACTATTACGAAATTAAGTTTATCAATAGTTTTGACAAAGTTTATTGTTCGACTACACTGATACCCCATCCACACCATTTATATAGGTCACGGCATAAATGAGGCTAGACAAAAAATATCCGCTCAGCGATTTTTCTTTCAAGCGCAGAAGGATTTTTTCTGTCTTCATCTGAAACCGCAAAAGTTTCCAGAGGGCGCATCGGATGCGCAGAATAAAGAATTATCCTGTCAGAAAAAAGAACGGCTTCCCTTATTTCGTTCGCGGCAAAAATCACAGTGCGCCTGTTTTTGTTTTGGCAGTCCAGCATATAATCCATGCATTTCCGCTTTGCCGAAACATCAAGAAACTGAAATGACTCGTCAAGCAAAAGAATTCCGCCGGGAAAAGCAGCCGCACGCGCAAGTGAAACCCTCTGCCTTTCGCCCCCGGAAATTTTTTCTATGCAGGCATTTTCCTTTCCGCCAAGACCGAATTCCCCAAGAATTTCCAAGCTCATCAGACGCGAACGTTTTCTTCCAAAAATATTCAAGAGAGGAAGCTGAACATTCTGAAGAACATCAAGGCTGGAAAACACGGCCGGAGTCTGCATCGCATAAGACACAGACGGAAAACCGCGCGCAATAAAATCAAGGAGCGTTGTCTTTCCGCTTCCGCTCGGAGCAACAACCGAAGTCACTTCCTTCTGCGGAAAAAGCTGCGAGTAGTTTTCAAAAATTTTCTGGCCGCTATAATCAACGCAGAGATTTTTTATTTCAACTAGAAAATTTTTTTCTGAATCCTGCCTGATTCCTGAATCAAGAAAATCCGCTGTAAAATAAATGCCGGTGAATTTTTTTCCGAGCTTCTTTAAGGCAAGAAAAAAAATTTTCAAAAGCCTTTCGCTCACAAACCCCAGAGCCGCAATAAAAACCGTCACCGCAAAAACCCGCTGCATTTCAAGAACAACCTGCGCGCTCTGAAGATAGCTTCCAAGTGAAAAAGCCGGAACAGAAAGAACTTCCGCAGCCGCCACCGCCTTCCAGATCATTCCGCAGGAATTCACCATTGCATCCTCCAGAAATTTCCAGGCGCATGGAAGCCTTAAAAACATAAAACGCTGGGCAGCCGTAATTTTAAAAACACTGCATGCAAGCTCCGTCCTTTTTTCCCTAAACGAAAACCCTGTAAAAGCCGACGTAAAAATCACAGGAAAACTTAAAAGCACGGCCGCAAACACCGGCACAGAATCCGACCCGAGCCAGAACAGCACAACAAGTATAATAGAAACAAGCGGAACCGAGCGGATAACTGCAAGCGGAATTTCAACGAGCGTTCCAAAAGACGGAATCATGGCAGAAAAAAAACCAAGCAGAATTCCCAAAAAAGCTGAAATGCAAAATGCAGCCAGAACTCTCAAAAAAGAAAAAAGTCCGGCCGCTAAAAAATGAGGCTGCCGCAAAAGAGAAAAAAACTCACAGGCAACAGACTCAGGCGGCGGAAGAACAAGAGGAGAATCAACCGCCAAAGACAGTATTTTCCACAGGAAAACAAGAAATACAGCTGAAAAGACAAAAAGCCGCTTTTTACTCAAAATAAAATCCGCCGTCAGGAAGCTTTCCGCCCACAGAAGACGGATCAAATTCCATGAACACTAAAAGAAGGCTCTCAACACCGCGCCGCGCAGATTCCCCGGTTTCAAAGACAAACGCACATTCAGGAATTGCTTTTTCAACAACCTGCCTGTTAAGCCCCAGCTGAAATTTTTCCACAAGAACACCAGCTTCCCCGGGATTGCTCAAAGTCCACTCCTGCGCCTCTTTGTACCGCTCAAGAAATTTCCGCACTTTTTCAGGCTGTGACTTTGCAAATCCTGAATTAACCGCGATAACCGTCATAGGAAAACTTTCAAGCCCGGAAAGCGTTTTAAATTCCGCCTGAAAATCAACTGCCCTAAAAACCGCGCTGTCCTTTTCACATGCAAGGGTCGAAAACGGCTCCGGCAGCACAGCATACTGAATTTTTCCAAGAATAAGAGCAGGCGCAATTTCCGCGGCCGGAAGCGAATATGAAAGCCGCACATTATCCGATGCGCCGTCAAACGAAATTCCGTTCTGCTTTAAAATATAGCGCATCATAAAATCAGGAGTCGCACCCTGACCGGCAACAAAAATTTCCCTGCCTTTCAAGTCCGCAAGATTTTTTACAGAGCTGTCTTTTGTCACAAGGCTCACCATTCCGTTTCCGCAGACACCGGCCATCACAACCGCGCCGCCGCCTGCATTGTAAGCTTTTGCCGCAACATTCGGAGGAAGAAAAGCAATGTCCACTTCGCCCTTTATAAGCCCCGGAAGAAGAAAATTCGCGCCGGAAAACAATTTATAGTCCGCGGAAAAATGCTCCATTAGATAGGCTGAAGGAATTCCGCTCGGCCCCTTCAAGACACCGATTTTCTGTGAAAAGCCTGAAGCAATCACCGCAAATGCAAAAGAAATCAAAAACGTTATTTTTTTCATGAAAACATTTTAATATTTTTTGAAATTTTGTAAAGTTCAAAAAATGTCCTTTTGCACACCTGAATTTTCCTCTTGAAACAAACCCGAATCTCGGATAATATACAGCGTAATGCAGAATTTTCTGCGCAAGGGGTATTAGCTCATCTGGTAGAGCGATTGGTTCGCAATCAATAGGTGGTCGGTTCGAGTCCGATATACTCCATATTCAAAAAAGACAGCAACTCTTTTCAGGAATCATGCCGTTTTTACCCTAGGAGAGAAAATGCTAAAAAAAATCGTAAAATTCTTTAAAGCCCTTAATTCAAATTCCAAGCCATCTGAAATTGCTCATGCATTATGCCTCGGATTTATGCTTGGTTTCATTCCTAAAAACAACGCTCTGTGGTTTCTTATCTTTGTTTTTTTCAGCTTTGTCAGAATAAACAAGGCGTTCTACTTTATAACGATGCTTGTTGTCTCATGCTTTGCAGGGCTGCTTGATCCTGTGTTCCACACAATCGGACTGAAAGTTCTGTGCTATGAGCCGCTCGGAAAAATTTTTTCGCATCTCATAGACATTCCGTTTGTCGGCTTCACAAAGTTCAACAATACCATCGTCATGGGAGCCTTTGTTTTTTCTCTTCTGATTTACATTCCATGTTTCATAGCAGGAATTTTCCTGATAAAACTCTGGAGAGCGCACGCTTCGTCATTATTCGCACGCACTCCGATTTCAAAGCTGATTGCAAAGCTTCCTTTCGCTGAAAAAATCGTAGAATTCATAAGGGATAAAAGTGTATGAAAAAAGAAAAAAAGGAAAAAGTTGTTTCAGCAAAAAAACTTCCCGGAATCTTCAAGAAAAAATATCCAGCCCGCAAACTAGAAAAAAAAGTCTACAAGCACATTTTTATTCCGTCTGACCTTGAGCTTGTAAAATCGCTTTTTGAGCCGGAGCCGCAGAAGGAAGGATTTTTCTTTGTTCCGCGCGAAAAAGAAATTCCGGCAAAGCAGCTGAAAAAACTGAAGGCAATCGCAAAAGAAATCAGGAAGCAGAAGCCGGCGTTCAAGCTTGTGCCCTTTGCCGCGACAGCCGGAATACTGACATTTTCGGTTCTCCTTGTTATCTCCACAAAAAATATAATCGCAAAAAAAATTATCACCGGAACGATGCAGGGAATTTTCGGAGCAAAAACAGACATAGATTCACTCAACGTGGAATTCTTGGGAGCAAGCATAACAATAAAAAATCTCCAGCAGGCAAACAAAAATTCCCCTATGAAAAATCTGTTTCAGGCTGAAAAAATCGAAATAAATTTCAACCTCACAGAAGCCCTGCGCGGAAAATTCGATGCCGAAAATATCGAGCTTTCAGGACTTTCCCTGAACACAGAGCGGAAAATCTCAGGAGAGCTTCCGAAACAGAAAAAACAGCAGAAGAAAGACCAGGCTGCTTCCGCGGATTTCTCAAAGAAAAAAGAAGAGGCAATCGCCGCCGCAAAAAATTCAATTCAGCAAATATTCGCCGACTACAATCCGCAGAATATAATCGAAGGCTTTGAGCAGAACCTGAAATCTCCGGCAGCCGCGCAGCAGACAAAAGAAGAAGTCGAAAACCTTGTCGCAAAATGGAAGGAAAAGCCAGAGGAGCTTGAAACCCAGATAAAAGAATTCGACAAAAGCCTGAAATCTGTTCTTGACACCGACTGGGGAAATATTGACAACATCGAAAAACTTCGCCAGGCACTCGAAACCGTCAACACTTCAATAGAAAAAAGCAAGACACTCACGAACAGCATAAAAACAACTTCCGCCGAAGTAAAATCCGACTCAAAAAAAATAGAGGCTGTTTCCCAGCAGATAAAAAGCGCAGTGGAATCAGACCAGGAGCTTGTAAAAAAGCAGCTTGATAAAATCACTTCATTTAAAATTCCCGACGGAGAAAAAATTCTCGGAAATATGATTGACAGCTTTTTTTATTCAGCGGCCGGGGAATATTATCCGTATATAAAGCAGGCTTCCGATTTTGCAATGCAGGCAAAGGCAAATTCGTCAAAAACTTCAAAAGCGGAAAAAAAGTCAAAGCAGAAAAAAACAGGCGTTTTCCGCCAAAGACAGAAGGGAACCGACATTTACTGGAAAAAAGACAGAGTTCCTTCATTTTTAATTGAAAGAATATATTTCAGCGGAATCGGAATTTCTGCGGAAGGGCAGGACATCACAAACGACATGGACAAGCGCGAATGTCCTGCGGTGCTCACGGGAAGCTACGAAAATAAAAAGCAGCTCCACAAGGCAAATCTCACTGTTGATTCCCGGACAGAAACAGAAAATCCACTGGTCAGCGCAGAGTATTCGGGGAACAATTTTTCAGCGGCATTTTCCGCGCCGTATCTCAAGCTGAAATCGAATGCAGACGTAGCCGCACAGGGAACAATCAGCGACGATGGAAAAGTATGCATCAGCGCAAAATTCAATCTCCAGAGCATCTCGCTTTCATCAGAAGACTTTGAGCCGGAATTCGCTTCCAGGCTCTATAAAACTGCGCTTTCAAATATAAAAGACATTTCAATGGGAGCAACTGCGGTTTTCAACGGCGAAGAAAAATTCAGCATTGACATTGATTCAGACATAGACAAAAAATTCATAAAGGCGCTCAAAAAAACAGCGGATGCAGAAATCACCGGAATTGTCACAGAAGCAAAAAAAGAAATCATGAAAATCCTTCAGGAAAAAACCGGCGGTGTAACTGAAAAAATAAATGAATTTTCAAGCATAAAAAACAGAATAGATACCCAAAGCGCGGATATGGACAGGCTGAATTCCCTCCTCGAAAAAAAGAAGGCAGAACTCCAAAAGCAGATTGAACAGAAAACAAAGTCCGCCGCGGAAAAAGCTCTAAAGGATGCAGGCGTTTCTATTCCAAAAAATGAAAAGCTGGAAGAAGCCATTGAAAAGGGAACAAACTCACTGAAAGGGCTTTTCAACGGAAAACACTAAGAAACTTTCTGCAAACTGAAATTTTCGCCACAAAAAAAGCACTGAACAATCCTAAGTGGATTATTCAGTGCTTATAATCTTTTGAACTCAGAGCTTGCTGTTAAATTTCAACTTCGCCCTTGAAGCACATTTTTGTGTTTCCTGTAAGAAGAACTGTTTCGCCGGTGTATTTTACGATAAGATTTCCGCCGCGGACTTTGACCGTTATGTCCTGGTTCACAGAAGAAAATCCGTTTATAACAGCAGCTACAGCAGCCGCACAGGCTCCCGTTCCACAGGCAGGTGTTTCGCCGTTTCCGCGCTCCCATGTGCGCATCTTCAGCTCATTCGGCCCTACCACACGCACAAATTCCGTGTTTGTTTTTTCAGGGAAAAGCGGATGGTTTTCAAAAAGCGGCCCAATCTCTTCAACCGGCTCCTTGTCCACAAATTTGCTGAATACAACACAGTGCGGATTTCCGACATTCACACAGGTAACCTTATACTCGCGGTTTTCAATAATCAACGGCGCACCCACAACGGCCTTTTCCGGCATCATGGCGAAACCGGAGTCCAAAACAGCACCCGGAAGATCAACAGCAACAAGGTTTGTCGGAATTTCGCTGCTTGCAAAGAGCGGTCTTCCCATGTCAACGGTAACAGATGTAACTTTTCCATTCTGCTTGTACAAGAGCAGGCTTTTTACACCGCTTCCGGTTTCTATCGTGATTTTTTCCGTGGCATCGGTTTTCTTTCCGTGTTTTTCCTGAATGCCGTTTATGTTGTTGTCATAAAGGAATTTTCCGACACAGCGGATTGCATTTCCTGCCATCTTTCCTTCAGTTCCGTCCATATTGAAAAAGCGCATCTTGGCATCTGCCACCTTGCTTTCTTCAATAAGAACCAGAGAATCCGCGCCGATTCCGCCATCTCTTCTGTCGCAAAGCCGGACTGCAAGCCCCGCGGGATTTTTCACCTGCTGCTCCATTGCGTTTATCACAATAAAGTCATTTCCCGTAGAATCCATCTTGTAAAAAGAAATTTTCTGCTTTTCTTCCTTGAGCTGGTTTATATCAACAAGCTCCACGTTTTCCGCCGTATACTTGGACTTCAGGCAGTTTGCAATGGCATTCGCTGTATCAATCGCCGTAAGGCATGGAATGTCGCGCTCAACCGCGTGTCTGCGCATGCGGACTGAATCTGCGCGCGGATCGCGTCCCTTGGCGGAAGTCGAAATAACATAGTCAACTTTTCCTGAATCAAGCAAGGACAAGAGATTGTCATTCGGGTTTTCGTGAATTTTATTCACAACCTCCACTTCCATGCCAAAATCGCTTATTGTCTTTGCGTTTCCTTCTGTCGCATAAAGCTTGAATCCCATGTCATAGAATTTCTTGGCCAGATCAGGAAGCTCATAGCGGTCTGTTTTTCTTACGCTGAAAAGGACACCGCCGCTTCTTTTCATATTGTAGCCTGCGCCGATCAGTCCCTTGAAAATCGCCTCTTCCATTGTGGAAGCAATGCCAAGAACTTCGCCGGTGGATTTCATTTCAGGGCCAAGATGAGTATCCACATCCATCAGCTTTTCAAAACTGAACACAGGAACCTTGACGGCAAAATAAGGCGGCAGACGGTAAAGACCCGTTCCAAATCCCATGTCCTTTACTTTTCCACCGAGCATAGCGCGCACCGCAAGATCAACCATAGGAACATTTGTCACCTTGGAAATATATGGAACTGTGCGGCTTGAGCGCGGATTAACTTCGATGATATACAATTCATTGTTGTAAATGAGGTACTGTATGTTTACAAGCCCCTTTGTGCCCAGAGCCAAGGCAAGCTCCCGTGACTGGCTGATAATTTTTTCACGCAGAATATCATTTAGATTCCAGCTCGGATAAACAGCAATCGAATCTCCTGAATGAATTCCAGTGCGCTCAATATGCTCCATGATACCCGGAATAAGAATATCTTTTCCGTCGCAAATCGCATCAACTTCAAGCTCTGTGCCCATCATATACTGATCAATCAGAACCGGATTTTCAATTCCCTGTGCAAGGATAATTTTCATGTATTCCCTTACATCATCATCGTTGAACGCGATAATCATATTCTGGCCGCCAAGGACATAGGAAGGGCGCAGAAGAACCGGATAGCCGAGCTTCTTTGTAGCTTCAAGTGCTTCCTGCTCTGTAAAAACAGTGAGTCCTTTAGGTCGATTTATATGAAGCTTTTCGCACAATTCCTCAAAACGCTCCCTGTCCTCCGCCAAATCAATGGAGTCGGCGCTGGTTCCCAATATGCGGATTCCCTGGGAATCAAGGAATTTGGTGAGCTTGATTGCAGTCTGGCCGCCAAATGCGACAACAACGCCAACAGGCTTTTCAGTGTTTATTACTCCCATCACATCCTCAGGAGTCAGCGGCTCAAAATACAGGCGGTCGCTTGTGTCAAAATCCGTAGAAACTGTTTCCGGATTGTTATTTATAGTAACCACATCATAGCCCAGCCTTTTCAAAGCCCATACACACTGAACCGAAGCATAGTCGAATTCAATTCCCTGGCCGATGCGGATAGGACCTGAGCCAAGAACTATAATTGTTCCCTTTGAGGATTTTTTGCCTTTTTCCTTGCGCTCTTCAAGGAACAGGCGGGCTTCATTCTGGGAATCATAAGCCGCATAAAAATACGGAGTTTCCGCATTGAATTCGCCTGCACAGGTATCAACCATTTTATAGGAAGCGCAAATATGAGCCAGCTTTCCCTGCTTTACAAGCTTTGCAGCCTCCTTCGCCTCGGAAAGCACCCCGGAAGCTCCTACAATCTTCTGACCGGTAAGCTCCTGGATAACCTTATCCGGATACCCGGCATTCTTAGCGGCTCTATAAAAATCAGGGGTAAGCTCTTTTTCGCCGGACTTGATTTTTGCAAAATCCCGCTCGATAATGGCAAGGTTTTCCAGCTTTGCAAGGAACCACAGATCAATGTTTGTTATCTTGTTTATCTGGATAATTGAAAGAATGTTCCGCTTTATCGCCTGGAAAATGGCAAAAATCCGCTGATCGGTACATTCTCCAACGCGCTTTTCAATTTCCTCATCGCTCATCTCCACAAAAACCGAATGATTCAAACTCTGCGCGCCCACTTCAGCACCGCGGACAGCCTTCATTATAGCCTGCTCAAAAGTCTGGCCTATAGCCATAACTTCGCCGGTGGCCTTCATCTGCGTGCCCAGATCACGCTTGGCATAAACAAACTTGTCAAACGGGAATTTCGGCATTTTAACGACAACATAATCCAAAACCGGCTCAAAGCAGGCGGCTGTTTTCTTTGTGACAGCATTCGGAATTTCATCAAGCGTATATCCGATTGCTATCAGTGTCGCAACTTTTGCAATAGGGTAGCCGGTCGCCTTTGAGGCAAGCGCAGACGAGCGGGAAACACGCGGATTCACTTCAATAACCGCATATTCAAATGTATTCGGATTAAGCGCAAACTGGCAGTTGCATCCGCCTTCCATTCCGAGGCTCGAAATAATATTCAGGGCGGCGGAACGGAGCATCTGGTACTCCTTGTCGCTCAGTGTCACAGCAGGGGCAATTACAATAGAATCCCCTGTGTGAACTCCGACCGGATCAAAGTTTTCCATTGAGCAGACAGTAAGCACATTTCCCGCGCCGTCCCTCATAACTTCAAATTCAATCTCCTTCCAGCCGGAAATACATTTTTCAACAAGAATCTGATGAATAGGGGAGCGGTGAAGACCATTGTGCGCAATCTCATCCATTTCAGCGTCATTATGGACAATTCCGCCGCCTGTTCCGCCCAGAGTAAATGCCGGACGGATAATCGCAGGATATCCTATTTCATTCTTTACAAAATCCAGGGCATCCTCATAAGTCGTGACAACTTTTGAAGGAATACACGGCTCGCCTATAGACAGCATTGTGTCCTTGAACATCTGGCGGTCTTCAGCCCTGTCGATAGTTTCCGGCTTTGCGCCCAGCAATCTGACACCATGCTTTTCAAGAAATCCCGATTTCGCAAGCTCCATGCTTAAAGTAAGCCCTGTCTGTCCGCCGAGCGTCGAAAGCAGGGAATCAGGCTTTTCCTTTTCGATTATGCGCTGGATTGTTTCCGGAATAAGCGGCTCTATATAAATCTGGTCAGCCATTGTATGATCTGTCATGAGTGTAGCAGGATTTGAATTCACAAGGACAACCTCAAGCCCCTGTTCCTTTAAAGCCTTGCACGCCTGGCTTCCTGCATAATCAAATTCAGCAGCCTGTCCTATAATAATAGGGCCAGATCCAATAACCATGACCTTGTGAATGTCTTTGTTAAGCGGCATAATTTTTGCTCCCTAATAAATCAGTTTAAAAAAAAACTGAATTCACCAAAAGTAAATTCAGTTTGCTAAGTCGAATTCAAAAACAGCATGAATTAACAGAACGTTTTTTTTACAAAATGTCGCAACACTATATTTCATACTGAAAAACAAGTATACCATAGAAGAAAAATATATTCTAGTACAGGCAAAATATTGCCTCCTCTATGGAAATCTGTTTTAAATCGCGCCATTGCAGCGACCTAAAATCCCCGGAAACGCTAAAGGCTCTTTTTCGATGATTTTTTAGAAGTTCCCTTTATGGTTTTTGCAAAATACTTGATTGAGTCAATCCGCTTGAATTCCGCCTCAAATCCTTTAAAGTAAGCATGGTTATTTATGAGGCGGACAAAATCGTCAAAGAGAAAGCCTGTATCAAGAGGACCGGAGCAAGCTTCAGGATGAAACTGAACACTGAACGCAGGAATCTTTGTATAAACAATTCCCTCGCAGGTTCCGTCATTGGTATTTACAAAGCTCAGCACTGCGCCGCTCGGCAGAGTGTCATTCTTTACAGCATATCCATGATTCTGGCTTGAAATATAAACACGCCCTGAAGCAAGGTACTTTACAGGCTGGTTTGCTCCGCGGTGTCCATATTTAAGCTTGGAAGTGTCCGCGCCCATAGCCAGCGCAAGCAGCTGATGACCAAGGCAAATTCCAAAAATCGGAACACCTGATTTTGCAAGTTTTTTTATCTCCGCAATAATTCCCTTGTTTTCCTTAGGATCTCCCGGGCCGTTGGAAAGCATTATTCCGTCCGGCTTGAGCGCAAGAATTTCATCAGCAGTAGCAGCGCCTGAAACCGTAACAACCTCAAATCCTCTCTTTAAAAGCTCGCGCCTGATATTTGCCTTTGCTCCAAAATCCCACAGCACAACCTTTTTTCCCTTTCCGTCTTTCATAGCGGCAACAGGATCATTTTCCTTTGTGCCGTCAGAGCGGACAGGAACAAAACGGTACTCCGCAGACTCCTTGAACACAACATCAGCCGGCTCTTCTATCTTGGCTGCGCTGCACGTTACGCTTTCAACAGCATTTTTTATCTTATAAGATTTTATTTTCTTTAAAAGCTTTTCCTTTTCAGACTCTGACTTCAAGGACTTTAGAACACTTTTAGCTTCTTCGCTGTCGCCGGAAACAATCATTCCGTTCATAACGCCTGTTTCCCTCAGGATTTTAGTAAGCGCCCTGGTGTCAATTCCAGACAGCCCTATGATTTTCCTTGCAGCCAAAAAACTGTCCAAATCATACTCGCATCTGAAGTTAGAAGGAATTTCGCAGACAGAACGCACAATATAGCCCTTTACATGAATATCTGCGCTTTCAAAATCCTTTGAAATAACTCCATAGTTTCCAATCAATGGAAATGTCTGGGTTACAATCTGACCATAATAGCTTGGGTCTGTAAGGGTTTCCAGGTAGCCGTTCATGCCAGTGGTAAAAACTGTTTCACCGATAACACAGCCTTCAGCGCCAAAAGACTTGCCTTCAAAAACCTGTCCATTAGCAAGAATCAAAAATGCTTTAGTAGAATCTGTCATACTAAAATATTAATATACAATTTTTTTCAATTTATGTACAGACTACAGTTTTTCAGTATACAGCCAAAGAATATATCCATTGCCAGTTTCAAAGAACAAAATAGCGCTATTATTATCCTTTACAAACTGTATTTGGGATGAAGTCAAACCGTCTTCTCCGCCAAGCTCCTTTTCCAAATCGCTTTCCGCCACAATTTGTTTTTCATAGGTGCCGTCTTCCGTGTAAAGCAGACATTCCTGCCTTGCGCTCGACGGACTGCTTTTATAAAGTATGTGATTTTTGTAATTAGTTTCCGTAACAAGCCCATACTCACACTGATATTCCTGTTCATCATCGTCATCATCATTTTTGCAAGAAAAAAATGAAAATGAAAGTAACATAGCCGCTAACAATGCTGAAATTTTTGCAAATTTTCTCATAATTCACTCCTGAAAAAAATATTGCCTTTCATTTTACCCCCCCCCGAAATTTGTCAAGCCATTTTACCGGCAAAGTCTAGAATTCATAGTGCGGACAGCGGTTGATTCAAAGCCTAAAACGCTCTACACTCTGAATGTATGCCTATTTCACCTGAATTAAAAGAAAAGCTTGTTTTTCTTGCGGACAAATACGAAACACCTTCCTTTCTTCAAAAAGACCCTTCAAAATTCATGCACAGGTACAGTTCTGTCAGAGATCAGGAAGCCGCCGCATTTCTTTCAGCGAATATAGCCTTTGGACAAAGGGCACAGATTCTGTCACACATCGAGCTTATTCTATCACAGACAGAAAACAGCCCCGCGGACTGGATTCAAGGCGAAGGATACAAAAAATTCTTCACTGAAGGGGACAAATCGTTTTACAGAATGTATACCCATAATGATTTTCTGTCTTTTTTTGGCACCGTAAAGACAATGCTGGACACATCTGGCACCATTGGCGAATACATCTGCAACCATTACAGCGGCGGTTTTCTTCATGAAACAATCTGCTCCCTTTTTCCGGCCGAGTGCGCCATAATTCCTTCTTCAAAAAACAGCGCGGCAAAAAAAATGAACATGTTTCTGAGGTGGATGGTCAGGGACAATTCTCCTGTTGACCTTGGATTATGGAGTTCCTGGTACAAAAAGGAAAATCTTCTGATTCCCCTGGACACACATGTAATGCAGGAGGCCACGAAAATGAACCTTCTAGCCCCATCTGCATCCGGAAAACCAAAATCTGCAACCATAAAAACTGCTCTCGCCCTTACACAGGCAATGAAGGAAGTTTTTCCATCTGACCCTGCAAAAGCAGACTTTGCGCTTTTCGGACTTGGCGTAGACATTTGACTTTAAGTTGATCCTCGGATAATATATATTCATGTTAGAAATCACAAGCAAGCAGCGGAAAGCTCTTGAAAAAGCCGCCCACAGCTTAGACCCTGTAGTTATAATCGGACAGAATGGCGTTACAGAGCCGCTGGTAAAAATGGTTGCTTCCTGCCTGGAAGCGCACGAGCTCATAAAAGTAAAATTCAATGAGTACAAGGAAGACCGCGCTGACTACGCAAGGGACATTGCAGAGCGCACAGATTCCACGCTGGTTCGGGTAATCGGAAACATCGCAATATTCTTCAGGCAGAACGATAATCCTGAAAAGCGGAAAATAAAACTGAAAAAGGCATAAAAATGGCAGAAGAAATTCCTTTGAAAACCCTTATCAAAAAAGCGATGGAAATGCTCGAATTCAGCTATGCTCCATATTCAAATTTCCATGTGGGAGCAGCTCTTCTGGCGGATGACGGCAAAATATACACAGGCTGCAATATTGAAAATTCAGCCTATGGACCGAGCAACTGCGCAGAAAGAACCGCTGTTTTCAAAGCCGTAAGCGAAGGGTGCAGAAAGTTCCGGGCGATTGCAATCGTCGGCGGAAAAAACGGCAAGCCTGAATCGTTTTGCAGCCCGTGTGGAGTATGCAGACAGGTTTTAGCTGAATTCTGCGACAAGGAATTCAAAGTTGTAATGGCAAAATCCCCCGATGAATACCGCGTAATGACATTGGGGCAGCTTCTGCCGGAAAGTTTCAGCCTTTAAAAGACCCTGTCTAAGGGTACAGATTAGAGCGGGGTGGCTTTGTGAACAATCTTGAAATAAAACTAGACAAAACAAGCAAGGTAAAGCTTTATCACCAGCTTTATCTGTTTTTCACAGAATCAATCGAAAAAAAACTTCTGCCGGAAGAAACAAAACTTCCTTCAATAAGAACACTTTCTGAAAAATACGGCATAAGCAGAAACACCGTTACAAAGGCATACAGCGAGCTGGAGGCCGCCGGATATATTTATTCGCTCTCAAAAAGCGGATTTTTTGTGAAAGGCGCAGAACCCACAGCGGAAACCGTCCAGAAAAAACAGAATTCCGCTAGCGAAATTCCCACAGTTGAGTCCGTTCTAAAGGGATGTGAAAAGGAGCAAAAAGAGGAATCCGCAGGTTTCGTAACAGAAAATATTGATGCTGATGAAAATTCCATAAAGACAGCCGGAACATTTGTTCTTCCTTATCCTTTTTCAGCCGAACAGCAGGAGCAGATTCAAAAAAAGGAGCTAAAGTCCATTCCCGGCAAAGAAGAAAATGCAATTCTCATGAACACTGGAGACCTTGTAAAGTCTTCGCCTGAAAAAAGAAAAATAGTCTCGCCGATAGATGATTATGTTGACTCCATGCAGACCGCCATCAGGGAAAACCGCAAGCTTCTAGAAGGGGGCCAGATTCCCGATTCCATGGGAGAATCCACCCTCAGAATCGCCGCTGCCGCTTTTTTCTATAAATTTCATAAAATGGAAGTTAATCCGTCGCAGATAGTTGTTTCATGCAGCAAGGCAGACATTCTGTTCAAGCTGCTGCAGCTGGATGAATTCAGAAAGCCCAGAAACAATCCGCATGGTCTTCTTCAGCTCGCGGAAAAATCAATCAGCCCGAAAGATACAAGGCCACGAATTGCCGTTCCACGCGATTTTCATTCGTCCATGAAGGATGTTTTTTTGGCAACAAATATAGCGACAACAGAAATTCCGTTTGACTCCAGCGAATCCCTGTCGGCTCTTCTTGAGCAAAGCCAGGCAACCTCTGTTTTCCTTTATTCAAAGAACATAACTTCCGCAAAAAAGAAACAGGAAATTCTTGAATGGGCGGAAAAAGAAGATTTCAGATACATAATTGAATACGACACCTCAACTGAAATTTCCAATGCAGATTTTATCTATACACATGACTGTAGCGGAAAATGCATATTCATAGAAAATTTCTCAAACCTGATTTCCAAGTCAATAAACGCAACAGTTTCTGTTCTTCCCAAAAAAATTCTCGAAAAATACCGGAAACAGTATCAAAATTTCGGCTGCCCACTTTCAATACTGAACCAGATAACGCTCACTGATTTTCTGATAAAAGACAAGCTCATAAACTATCTATCGCAGATTGAGCAAATCTAGGGGGGGGGAGGATTCTTCAGCGCTTTACTGGCAGAAAATTTCCTCTTTGTGCAATTCTCCGATTTTTTCAAGGCAGACTTTCAGCGGAGCATCGCAGTTTTTTCTGAATTCATTCAGGTCTACAATAAATCTGTTCATGGAAAAATGCTGATAAACAAACACTTTGCTCCAGGATTTTTTTCCTTCGTAAAGCCGCTTTAATTCATCACGGTAAATGCAGAAAATTCCGTTTTTTTTCAGTTCTGAATATCCCACAAGCCACAATTCAGGCTCAAAACCATCTGAACAGGAAAAAAGTCCGTCATGAAGCTCAAATGCAAGCCGGGCCATCTGTTTTTGGCTTTCTGAAATAAGCTCTTTTATTTCCGGGCTGCCATTTTTAAAAACTGACTTGAGCTGAACTGTCTTTGCGGTGTGAACAGGCGTTTTGTTCAAAATCACAGCGTTTTTTCTGAAATCCGCGCCCAGCTCCGCATTGCGCCTGAAAAAGCCCTCCGCGATTCTTCCGCTTTGCCCCACAAGATATCTCTGGTTTCTATGAAGCTGCTCTTCTTTTCCGGGGTTGTCGCCGATAACTATAAAGCGTATGTCATCGGATTTTTCAACTTCGTCATAGGACTTGTTATATACAACCGGTGTTTCCAAACTGTACCCGGGAACAGACTGCGCCGCCGAAAGCTGCAATGGGTACAGTTCAGATGAAAGCTGGCTCCATTGGCTGCAAAGCTTTTTGAATACATCTCTAAACTCTGAAAAAATCTTCCACTGCGAATCATTCATTTTACACCACCGTTTTCCGCATAAGAATTCCATCGGATTTTTTTCCCTCGGCTGAAAAAAAATTCTTTATCCGGCTATATTCTGAAAATCCGAATTTTCTGTATATTTTAACCGCAGAAATCCACTCTTCATTGACAATAAGAACCATTTCTTTTATCTGCGGAAATTTTTCCAAGATGCTCGAAACACTGTCCTGAAAAAGCTTGTTTCCAAAGCCTCTGCCGCGGTATTTTTCCCAGACAGCAACAGAGCTTATATAGAGTATTTCGCCGTTTTTCCTGTGAAATCCAGAGGCAGAATGATTAAGAGAAAAGGAATCGGAATTTTCAAGAACAGCTGAATCCCATAATTCAGAGCAGAAATATCCAGCGGCGGAATTTTCTTCCTCCAAAATGAAAAATCCATCGGGAAAAATCTGAATTCGCTCTGCAAAAACAGATTCCGACTCCTGAATTCCGTTTTTAAAGGAATTTTTTTCAATTTCCATGATATTTTTTAAATCTGAAATGCAAACTTTCCTTACAATCGCCATATTCTCTAATTTTACTCTACATAAATTTACTGAATTTTCCACACCTGTGGAAAACCTGTGTAAATTTATGTGCATTTAAAGGGAATTTTCCACAAATTTATGTGCATAACTTGCTATCTATTGTGGAAAACTTTGTTGAAAAATTGTATATAAATCTATTTTTCAAGATTACATAAAAAAAAGCACGCTGCAAAACAACGTGCTTTCCGTTCAAAAACATCCTTATTTTATTTTCACCAGCTCAATATCAAACGCAATATAAGCGCCGCCCGGTATAACTCCCGGATAGCCTGCATCGCCATAAGCCAGATCAGAAGGTATCACAACTGTTCTTTTTTCACCAAGCTTCATATCCTGAACCATGATATCAAAGCCAGGTATCATTTCTCCTGCGCCGGTTTTAAACTCAAGCGGACCTCTGCCTTTCGACTGGTCAAAAACGCTTCCGTTCACCAAATAGCCTTTATATTCCGTCGCAACGAATTTTCCTGCGCCGCATTTATTGCCGGAACCAGCCTTTGTTTCCTTGTAAAAAATTCCATTGCTGTCTTTGTTGAAACCAGGAAATTTTTTTTCAACCTCAGCTATTTTTGCAGCATTGGCCTTTTCCTTTTCTTCCCGGGCTTTTTTCTGAACTTCCGCAACAAGCCTGTCAAAATCCACCTGTGAAGCAGTGAATTTTTCAGCCTCTTCTCCACGGCGTATGATTTTTACGCTTTTTATCACATCATTCTGGGCAACTGCATTTACAGCAGCCTGGCTTGCCTCGTCAACAACATGACCGAAAATAGTATGATGTCCGTTGAGCCATGGAGTTTCAACATGGGTTATAAAAAACTGGCTTCCATTTGTTCCCGGACCAGCGTTCGCCATCGCAAGAACTCCCGGGCCTGTGAATTTCAAACTGTCCACAATTTCATCCGCAAATTTATATCCCGGACCTCCGCTGCCATTTCCCTTTGGATCTCCGCCCTGAATCATAAAATCAGCTATAACACGGTGAAATTTCAAACCGTCATAAAAAGGCTTTCCCTTTGAAGCATTCAATGTTCCTTCTGCAAGTCCAACAAAGTTTGTCACTGTCAAAGGAGTCTGCTTGTAATACAGCTCAAGCACAATATCGCCTTTATCTGTAGCTATTACAGCAAAAAGCCCGTTTTTTCCTTCCAAAGATTTCATAGATTCAGATCCTCCGTTAAAAATAAGCGCACATGCAAAAATAAGCGCTGCTATAAACTTTTTCATTTTTCCTCCCGTTTTTTATTCAGCAATCTGACCGGAAAACCAGGTGAAAATCGCATCCAGCCTATTCAAAAGCGACTTCTTCATTCTTTTTTCCACAACTCCAAGAGAGAAAAAGCTGGCCTTTACATTCATATACACAACAATGTAGTCATCGCAGATTGTCATTACAAGATTTATGTGAATATTTCCCGGCTTAACAGCTTTTAAAAACTTGTAGTACACAGGAGTTGTATTTACAAGCTTCATTGAAATTTCATTTTCAGTCTGAAAATATGAAACCTCATAATTTGACTTTCCAAGCGAATTGTCATTTAAAAGACAATACTGCACAAGGCCATCCGCGCTTCCGTCGGTTTTGTCGTCAACTCTTGTTCTGTCCTGGGGACCGGCAATGCAGTACGCATCATGATAGAGCGTAGTCCATTTTTTTTCACCGTTGGAATAATACTGCATTCCCTGCATTTTGCTTACTGAACGCAGAATTTCAGAAGCCTTGTCCAAGCCGATGTTCCCTTTTGGAATCAGGTATACATTTTCTCCAATAAGAGAAGGTATTTCCTCATCAGCGCTTGAATTCAGTTCTTCCGCTATTTTCCCGGCAAGCATGGTTTCTGGAAGGAGCTGAAATTCCGCCTTTTCAGGTTTGAATATATTAACCTGAATTTTCCCCTGGCTTTTTAAAATCTCAAAATTCTCAGAGCCGAGAATTTCCTCCGCAGAATAGGCAGACAGAAACGATATAGGCAGAAAAAGACCTAAAAAAAATACTGAAAGTCTATAAAAACAGCTTTTCAAAATTTTCTCCAAATCAGCGCACACCCTTGTAAATGACACGCACCTGCTTATATAAACCTTCGCCTTCAGATTTAGTTTCAACATCAGCGATGTCATTCAACGTTGTATGAATAAGGCGTCTTTCAAACGGATTCATAGGCTCAAGAAGAACAGAAGTTTTCTTCTGGCGCACTTTATCTGCTGTAACATAGGCAAGGCGCACAAGGCTCTCCTCGCGGCGGATTCTGTAGTTTTCAGTGTCAAGAATAATGCGGATATCTTCCCTTCCAAGGTGACCCGCATAAACATTTACAATAAGCTGCATCGCATCGAGATTTTTTCCCTTTCTTCCGATAAGAATTGAAGAGGACTCGCTTGAAAGCTTTATTCCTATCTTTTTTTCCTCGCGGAACATAATCTCAACTGCGGCCTCGTATCCCATTTTTTCAATAAGGGATTTTACAAAGGCTATTATTTTTTCCTCGATTTCATCCTGCGGAAGCGGATTGGAAAAAAGGGCAGGGTCATTGGCTCTTTTTGTTGCGTTGGGAACTTTTCCGTCAAATTCGGGCGAAACCTGGTTCTTTGAATCAACTGTGTGAACCCTTATTTTTACATATCCATTCTTAAACAGAGTCTTTTTCTGGGACTCAAGAATTTCAACATCAAACTGATCTTTTTCAAGACCAAGCTCAGCCGCGGCTTTTTCAATAGCCTCTTTTTCTGTCTTTCCTTCATACTCGTAAGTCATATATTACCTCTAAAAATTTGATTCGCTTGGAAGATTTTATAGCCTCCGCCCTGCGCACAGAAAAGGCTATAAAACCCAGTTGCCGTGCTTTGCAAAAAACACACTAAAACAGCATTTAAGAAAACTCTATCTTGTTCTCTTTTTTCCGCCCTTGAATTTCAAGACGTTTTTATCAACGGCATTTTCCTTTTCAATCTCGGAAAGCTTTTTCTTCATAACCTTGTTTATGACAAGCTGCTGACCGATCTGAATAATGTTGCTGACAGCCCAATAAAGCAAAAGTCCGCTCGGAACATTATAAAACAGGAAGAAGAACATCAGCGGCATTCCGTACATCATGAATTTCATCTGCGACTGGCTTGCCCCGGAGCCGGCATTTGCATACTGTGTAATCTTTCCGTTCAAAAGCTGGGACGCTGTATAAATAAACGGAAGCAGCCTTAAATTGTTCATTGTAAACGCAGATATAAAAGGAATATTTGTTTTCCAGCTCCAAACGCTGTCGCCTGTGGAAAGATCGTCAATCCATCCCTTTATAAAGCTCGCTCCTCTGAATTCAAAGTAATTATTGAACACATTATACAGGGCAAACAGTATAAACATCTGCACAATCATCGGAAGGCATCCTGACATCGGATTGTATCCGGCTTCCTTGTAGAGCTTCTGCATTTCAACGCTCATCTTCTGCTGGTCATTCTTATATTTTTCCTGGATAATTTTCATCTTAGGCTGAATCTTCTGCATTTTCAGAGAGCCTATAGCTGCATTCTTGTTCAGCGGGAACAATACAATCTTTAAAAGTATTGTAAGTATTATTATTGAAATTCCCCAGTTGTGAGAAACAAGATTTATTTTTTCAAGGCACCATTTAAGAATTATTTCAATAAACGAAAGAAATCCTGTTGTCTGAAGAGCTTCGTTGAATTTTGCATTTGAAATTCCCCAGGCGTTCTTTGTCTGGTCATTGTACTTTATAAGCTCCCGTTCATGGCGCGGTCCCACATACACATAATAGGTATCGTTAGAAGACTCCTCGCTGACAGGCTTTCTTGACATAAAAATCTGGCAGTTGCTCTCATGCTCAGAGCCGGCAGATACTTTTACACGGCCTGTCATATCAGAAGGCGAAACAGGCTTCACAAGCATTGTAAAATATTTTCCGCCTGCGCCTGCCCAATCAACAGAAGACAAGTCATACACTTTGTCTGACACATTTTTTCTGATTCTTTTTCCTGAATTCAAAGCAAGAAACTGCCTTACATCGTAGCGGTTTTTCTTGTCGTAATTCGGGCCTATCTGAGGAGCCGTTCTCAATGTGTAAGCCGCGCCTCCTATGCCGAATTCTCCGCCGTCTTTCGCTATAACAGAAACATCAAGTTTAAAAACATAATCATCAGGACTGAATGTATACCGCTTTCCAAGTGTGAATTTGCTTACACTTCCATCAGAATTCTTTACTTCATAATCACGGTAAAAAAGAATCGTGTAATCATCCTTTCTTGAAGTATTGAAAATTTCATTCAGCGCAGGATTTTCTGTGCCGCCAAAAGAAAGGCTGAAAGCTCTGTTTAAAGGCGAAATTTTATCCGCCATCTGAACTCCAGCTCCTGTATCTTTATCCTTATGATCAAGAAGCTGATAGCTTACAATGTCTCCGCCCTGATTTGTAAAAGTAACCTTAACTTTTTCCGTGGAAATCTCATAGAATTCAACTTCATTGGCATTTTCTGAATTTTCTTCCGCCGCAGCCGAAATCATTTCATTTTCCGCCTTTGATTTTTCTTCCTGCGCCTTCCTATCCACTTCCAGCTCAACAGCCTGTTTCATGGCCTTTTCCTGCTGTTTCGGAATAATATACTTTGTCTGAATAAACAGAGATACCACCAGAACAACCGTAGAAAGTGCTATTGCCAAAATAGTGTTTTTTTCCATATTTTTTCCTTTTTTCGCCTTTTACGGAACAGGATCATAGCCTCCCTTGCAAAAAGGATTGCATCTGAGAATTCTTTTTATGGCGAAATAAAGCCCTTTTACAGGCCCGTATTTTAAAATTGACTCCATTGCATAGGCAGAACAACTGGGAGTATATCTGCAGCACGGAGGAAACAGAGGAGAAATACAAACTTGATAGAATCTTATAAAAAGAATAAGAAATTTTATAAAAAAATTTCTTATTCCCTTAACAAGCCAGCTTTTTTGCATAATGTCTTAAATTGTCTGCACCGCGAAAGGAACGAGTCATTTCCGGGATATACTAAAAAAAGAATATCAAAACCGGTGTTCAGGTGCGATTTAAAAAAACGATATGTTTCACGGCTATAGCGCTTGGATTTATTTCTTTCAACAGCGTTTCCATAGCCACGGGGAAGAGGAAAAGCAATTCTGTTAAAATTCATATTGTTTCTGGCGAAAAAAATTTTCGCGCCAACTATACTGAATCTCTTCCCTGTTTTGAAAAGTTTCTGGATGTCGGCAAAGCGCTTTATATGCTCTTGTCTTCTAAAACGCCCTGTTTTATTCAAGTCCGTATCCATCCTTTTTTCTGATAAATCAGTAAGGCTTCTTTTCGTCAGAAACAGTCAATTTATAGCGGCCTTTTGCTCTTCTTCTGGCAAGAACCATACGTCCGCCGCGTGTTGCCATGCGCGCACGGAATCCAAATTTTCTATTGCGCTTTACTTTGCTAGGCTGATATGTACGTAACATAATAAGACTCCTATATAAATAAAAATATTTTCAAAATTAGTAGAGCAGATATTATCATTATTTTTCAACATTAGTCAACATACTTTTTTTCAAATCGTCAAAAAGAACTTTCAACTCAGGAGGAAGCTCCTTTCTTTCTTTTTCCGCGGAATTTTTGGCTTCGCTGACTCCGTAACGCCTGTTTATATTTTCCTCTTCCTCCATTTGCATTTCCATTTTTCTAAAAACACTGTCACACTCATTTTTGGGCTGTGAATTTTCCTGTGATTTCAAGCGGAAAGCGAGCGTCTTGAATTCTATTCTGGGAAATTTCATTTTGAGTCCGGTGAGAATATATTTTTTATGCATCTGTATAAGAGAAATCCATCCAGGATGATCCGCCTCTACAAAAAGAATTCCGTTCTTCAGGTCAACAACCCTGCTGTGTCCCGCCATGTTGGCTCCTTCATTCGGATTTGAAGAGCTTTTTATTCTTGAAAGAATTCTTTTCCACTCATCATAAATATTGATGGAATTTACAGCATCTTCAGTTTTAAGAGAGCCGAATACATCTGAAATCACTTGGCCAAACGAAAGTATATCGCCATTCATTCTGAATCCATCCATTCGCCGTTTTTTATCTGATAAACTTTTGTGTTTTCCCTTTTGTAATTTGAATAAGGCTCTCCCGGAAGAAAAGTGCAGAAAAGCTGGTCATATTCAGGAAGAAGAGAAGTAACTTTCTGTCTTTTTTCAGGGTCAAGCTCAAGCATGACATCATCCATAAGAAGAACCGGCTTTCTTGAAGTAATCTGCCTATAAAAAACAGCCTGTCCTGTTCTTAAAATCAGGGCTATAAGCCTTTTCTGCCCGGTGGAGGCAGTAGGAACAAAAGGCATTTTATCCTTTTCAAATACAATTTTATCTCTGTGGGGCCCGCTTAACGATGAGCCCATAATTTTTTCCTGCTCCCTCGATTTTTTCAGGCCGAAAACGACTTCATCAACAGAAGGTACATTTTCCTGGCTTTTCCATGAAGGAATGTATTTTATTGAAACTCCGCTGATTCCTGTAACCTGCTCATACAGATTTCCAAAAAACTGGTTAAACCTGAACACCGCGTTTTTTCTTTTTTTCTGTATTTCAAGTCCGTTCTGCGCAAGCTGAAAATCATAGGCATCAAGAAGACCAAACTGTCCTTCCTTCAGGCTCATATTGCGGCTCTTTAAAATTCTTTTATATTTTCTCATGACATCGATATAAAAAACATCATACATGCTGAGGGACTGGTCTATAAAAAAACGCCGCCTTTCAGGAGAGCCGACAGCAAAATCCAAATCCTCGTGGCTGTAAAGAACACACGGAACTGTATTCACAAGCTCTTTTCTGTCATGAATAATTTTTCCGTCCTTTTCTATTTTCTTGGATTTTTCTTTTATTATGATTGAAGTTGTATGAGAATTTCCTGAATCCTCTCTGAAAAGACACCTAACGCTCATTTCAGATTCATTTTTTCTTATGATTTCCGAGTCGACATGAGTTCTGAAAGAAGAAGCGTATGCAGAATAATAAAGGCTTTCAAGAAGATTGCTTTTTCCCTGTCCGTTCTTTCCTACAAAGAAAACTTCCCTGGAGGACAAGTCTATAGTTCCATTGAGAAGATTTCTGAAATTATAGGTGGAAAGAGAAAGAAACGGCATCTTCCGCTTTTTCTATTCCTTCTGCATAGGCATTATTATGTGGAAATAATCCTCTGACGGCTCAGGGCGCATAGTAACAGCCTTCATTTCCTCTGTGAATTCAAACATTATTTTTTCTGAGCCCATGAATTTCAAAGGCTCCTCGATGTAGCGGAAATTCACTGCGATTGTGTAAGACTGTCCCTGGTACTGGCACGGAATTTCCTCATCCGCGCTTCCCATATCTGACTGCGAAGAAGTGATTTTTAAAATTCCATCAGAAATATTGAAGAAAATTCTTCCTGCCTTTTTGTCAACCATAAGGGAAACACGCTTCATGGCATCCACTAAATCCGTCTTGTAAACCAGAAAACTGTACAGCTGCTGGCTTGGAATAACCCTTTCATAATTCGGAAACTGTCCCTCAAGAAGAACCGCGCCAAATTTATACTGTCCAAACTTGAAGAAAATCATTTTATCAACAACCGCGATAAAAATGTTTCCCTCCTCAGGGGCATGCTTCTGTATTATGTTAAGAATTTTAGGATGAACTATTGCAGATGGAAATTCGCTTATTCCGGCAAGAATCGCCTTTGAAATAAAACTCAGCCTTCTTCCGTCCGTAGCTACCATGTTGAGATTATCGCCTTTTTTCTCAAAGAAAACACCGTTCATGAAATAGCGTGTTTCATCCTCGCTTACAGCAAACGATGTCTGGGAAATCATTTCCTTTATGTCCTTTGAAGAAACCTCAAAATAAGGCACATTCTCGGCTGAATAAAATTCCGGGAATTTTTCCTGGGACATGCTTTTCATCTGGAATTTTATTTTTTTATCAACAGGCTTTATAATTACATTTATGGACTGATCTTCGCCTTCCTTTTTTTCCTGGTTGAATTCAATTTCTCCGGAAGGCAGCGAATTCAAAATTCCAATGAATTTATCACAGTAGACAGTCGTCGTTCCCTCGGAAATAACCTGAACCGGAATCTGCGTTTCAAAGTTGACTTTTATATCAGTGGCCTTTATAACCAGCCTGTTGTCAGCTGCTATTATGAGAATATTTGACAAAATGGAGCCTATGTTCTTTGTAGAAATTATTTCCTGGGCTATGGAAATTTCTTTAATCATCATGTCTCTGTCAAATGTAAATTTCATATATTTCTCCCATAAAAAAATTTTATATAAATTTTCTAAAAATTTCAGTTTTTAATTACAGCTATACAAATCTGCATAATTATGCAGACAGATGAATTTTTATGCACATCCTCTTAAATTTATAAATTTATAAATTTTAGTAATAGTAGTAATAGTGCCTGTGGATTTATGGAAAAGTAAGTTTTCTTCTTGAAATAAAAGAAAATAAGCTGTGCAAAACTAAGCAAAGTTAATTCACTTTTTTTCCACAAATTCACTTTTTTTATAAAACTGCTATTTTTTCCACAGGATTGTAACATATTTGAAAATAGTTTTCCACTGAAATCAAAGCCTCTTGTATTCTTTTATTTCCTTGATAAGGAGCTCTACTGTTGAATTCAGGCTTTCGTCAGTTTTAAGCTGGGTATCTATGGTGTTGAAGCTGTGCATTATAGTTGAGTGGTCTTTTCCCCCGAATTCAGCTGCTATTTCATTAAATGACGATTCTGTGAGGATTCTGGATATATATATAGCGATATGCCGGGAATAAGCGATTTTCTTGTTTCTCTTTACGCCCTTTATGTCGCTCAGTGAAATATTGTAGTGGTTTGCAACTACCTTTTGAATTGTATCTATTGAGATTGAGCTGTCTGAAATTTTGCTTATATTGTCGCTCAGGAGTTTTTTTGCAATGTCGATTGTAAGATTTTTCTGAAGAAGCTCAGCATAGCCTATCATCTTGTCAAGACAGGCGCCCAGCTCGCGCACGTTTGACTGTATGTTTTTGGCTATGAAATCTGTCACTTCTTCTGGCACTGTTTTATTCTTCAGCTCGAGTTTTTTCAGAAGTATTGCCTTTCTTATTTCATAGCTTGGAGGCTGAAGATCTATTGTTGTTCCCATTGAGAATCTTGATTTTAGCCTGTCTTCAATTCCGTTCAGTTCCGAGATTGGACGGTCGCAGGTGAATACAATCTGCGCGTGTGTTCTGTAAAGCTCCTCGAATGTATAGAAAAGTTCTTCCTGCGTTTGAATTTTGTCTTCAAGAAAATGTATATCGTCCAGGAGAAGAACATCAAGTTTTCTGTATTTATTCTTGAATTTTTCAGAGGTTCCATCTCTTAAAGAAAAAGTGAATTCATTTAGAAAATTTTCTGCGCTTATATAGCATATTTTTATGTTGTCTTTTCCCTCTGGAGGATTATTGTAGATGTAGTTTCCTATTGACTGCATGAGGTGGGTTTTTCCAAGTCCTACACCTCCGTATATTAAAAGCGGATTAAACCTTCTCCCCGGTTCTTTTGCAGCTGCGAGGGACGCGCTGTAGGCGAATTCGCTGTTTTCTCCCTTTACGAATTTTTCAAATGTGTAGTCTTCGCTCAGCTGAGGATGAATTTTAAATGAGGGTACAGAATTTTGAATTGGTTCTTTTTCTTCATGGATGGGTTTATTCTGTGAATTATCGGGTACAGTTTTGGGTACAGAATTCATGGAAACAGATGAATTCTGGGGGCTGCTTGTTCTTTTTTTCACTATATATGAAAGATTTATGTTCTGGCCTGTTAGTTCAGCTATCTTTGTTTCAACTGCGTTTATATAGCCTCTGTTAACCATGGTTGTCCACATGAAATCAGAGGGTACAGATACAGTTATAGTTTCTATTGTGTCCTCTACATATTCCATATTGAACCAGAGCTTGAATTCTGATTCAAGTCCTTTCTGCTTATATTCTTCATGGATTTGTTTTAGTGCTTCCTCCCAGAAAGCAAGGTAGTTCTGTTCGCTCATAACATACAATTATACTCTGTCTTTACTTTTTTCTTCAATATGAGTATACTTATTTTTCAATTTATTTCTATTTTATATATATCTCATTTTGAGAAATTTTGGAGTTTTTCATGTCTGAGGAGAATAATCAATACGGAGCTGGAAGCATTCAGGTTTTGAAAGGGCTTGAGGCTGTTAGAAAGCGCCCTGGAATGTACATAGGTTCCGTATCAATAGACGGTCTTCATCATCTTGTGTATGAAGTTGTGGACAACAGCATTGATGAGGCAATGGCCGGATATTGTAAAAAAATAACTGTTGCCCTTGAAAAAGACGATATATGCAGGGTTGAAGATGACGGACGTGGAATTCCGGTTGACATTCACCCGACAGAGCACATATCTGCCCTTGAGCTTGTTCTTACGCGCCTTCATGCCGGAGGAAAATTCGACAAGTCAAACTACAAGGTTTCAGGAGGTCTTCACGGAGTAGGCGTTTCCTGCGTGAATGCTCTTTCTGAATGGATGGAAGCTTTTGTATACAAGGACGGAAAAAAATATCAGCAGAAATATTCTATGGGAATTCCTAAAAGCGCTGTTGAATGTGTTGGGGAAACTTCTCTTCATGGAACTATAATAAGGTGGAAAGCGGACTCGTCTATCTTCAAGGAAACAACTACTTACAATTTTGATGTTCTTTCTTCAAGGCTCCGCGAGCTGGCTTTTTTGAATCCCGGAATAACCATAGTTTTCCGCGATGAACGCCTTGAAAATCCAAAGGAAGTTGTTCTTCAGTTTGAAGGCGGAATAAATGAATACATAAAATTTCTCAATAAAGAAAAAAAAGTCATTCCGGAAGAGCCTATTTTCATTTCCGGGGAACAAAATGATATCATCACAGAAATTTCAATGCAGTATAACGAAGGTTATGAAGAAAATATTTATTCCTATGTAAATGACATAAACACTCACGAAGGCGGAACTCATCTTGATGGTTTTAAAAATGCCCTTACTTTCGTTTTGAATAAAGCATTAGACAACAACGAAAGTCTTTTTAAAAAATTAAATCCAAAAATAAACAAAAACAAAAAAAATAACGATTCGGACAAGAAAAAAGAATTAAAAATTGAACGCCTTACTGGTGATGATGTCAGAACTGGTATTTCAGCAGTTATTTCAGTAAAAGTCCCTGACCCTTTGTTTGAAGGCCAGACAAAACAGAAACTCGGAAATACAGAAGTTCGTACAGTTGTTTATTCGCTTGTTTCAGAAAAGCTTACGCTTTGGTTTGAACAGAATCCTCAAATTTGCAATATGATTCTTGAAAAAGCCGTTAACGAAGCGTTAGGAAGAATTAAAGCGCGCAAAGCTATTGAAACAAACCGTAAAAGCGGAATGGATTCTTTCGGGCTTCCTGGAAAGCTTGCAGATTGCTCTTCTAAAAGACCAGAGGAATGTGAAATATACATCGTCGAAGGAGATTCTGCCGGCGGTTCAGCAAAGCAGGGCCGAAATCCAAAAACACAGGCAATTCTTCCGCTTTGGGGAAAAATGCTTAATGTTGAAAAAGTCAATTCTTCAAAAGTCATAAGCAATGACAAACTTATGCCTGTAATCGCTTCATTAGGAACTGGAATCGGCAAAACTTTTGACATCGAAAAACTTCGCTATCATAAAATCATCATTATGGCCGATGCCGATGTCGATGGTGCGCATATTTCAACCTTGCTCATGACTTTCTTTTTCCGTTTCATGCCTCAGCTTATTGAAAACGGATATGTTTATATTGCCATGCCTCCTCTTTATCGCGTCGAATATAAGAAGCAGAAATTCAAAAAATTTGTTTTCTCTGATGAAGAAAGAGATTGCGCTCTCGAAGAACTCGGAGAAAACCGCGTTAAGGCAGAAGTTCAGCGTTACAAAGGTCTCGGTGAAATGGAATGGCAGGAGCTGAAAGAAACTACAATGTCTCCTGAAAATCGCAAAATGAAACAGGTAAAAATTACAGATGCCCAAAAGGCAGACCAGATTTTCTCTGTTCTCATGGGAGATGACGTTGACCCTCGCCGCAAATTCATCGAAGAAAATGCTGAATATGCAACATTGGATGTTTAATAAAATAGTTAGGATTTGAAAATGATTGAGAGAATTAAATATGAAGAAAAACAGACGCCAGAAGGCGGTTTTGTTTTAACTGCACCGATTGAATACGAAATGCAGCGTTCTTTTATCGACTATTCTATGTCAGTTATCGTTGAACGCGCTTTGCCTGATGTTCGTGACGGTTTAAAACCTGTTCATCGCCGTATTCTTTACGCTATGTCAGAAGAAGGCCTGGTATCTGGCGGTAAAACAAAAAAATGTGCAACTGTAGTCGGTGATGTACTTGGCCGTTACCATCCTCATGGAGATGCTTCTGTTTATGATGCGATGGTTCGTCTTGGACAGGCTTTTTCTTTAAGATACATGCCTGTTACAAAGCAGGGAAACTTCGGAGGAATTGACGGTTCTCCTGCGGCCGCATACCGTTACACTGAAGCAAAAATGTCAAAAATTGCCGAAGTAATGGTTGAAGACATAAAAAAAGATACAGTTGATTTCAACCCGAACTTCGATGATACAAGAGTTGAACCAAAAGTTCTTCCGGCGGCATTTCCGTTTCTTTTGTGCAACGGTTCAACAGGTATTGCTGTTGGTATGGCTACAAATATGCCTCCCCATAATCTCAGGGAAATTGGAGAAGCAATCTGCGCATATATAGATAATCCTGAATGTACCATAGAAGATTTAATGCAATATGTTAAAGGCCCTGATTTTCCAACCGGAGGAATAATTTTTGGTAAAAAGGGAATCATTGACGCTTATAAAACAGGTCGCGGAAAAATCTTAATTCGAGCAAAATTTACAATCGAAGTCGACACCAAAGGAAAAGAAAAAATTGTATTCACAGAAATTCCTTATCAGACAAGAACTACAGATCTTGTTTCAAAAATAGGTGAACTTGCTCACGAGGGTGTAATAGAAGGTATCGAAAGAGTAAACGACGGAAGCCATGGAGATGAAGTCCGAATTGAAGTTGACCTTAAAAAATCTGCGATTGCGAAAATTGTCATAAATCAGATTTTTGCTAGAACCGCTTTACAGTCCAGTTACGGTATAATAAATCTTGCTTTAGTTCCTTCAGGAAACGGACTTGTTCCTAAGATTTTAAATTTAAAACAATTAATAAAGCATTTTGTTGAGCATCGTGATCAGGTTATCACACGCCGAACAAAATTTGAGCTTGCCGCTGCAAAGAAAAAAGAACATATTCTTGAAGCGAAAATCATTGCGGTTGATTGCGTAGATGAAGTTATTAAGATTATCCGTTCAAGTAAAGATGAAGCTGAAGCCAAGAAACGGCTTGAAGAAAGATTCAGTTTTGATGAAGAACAGAGCCAGGCAATTATAGATTTGCGACTTGGTGTTCTTACATCTTTGCGCATTGATGAACTGAGATTTGAATTGGAACAGGTTCGTTTAGAAATTAATCGCCTTGAAGATATTCTTGCTCATCACGAAAAGATTTTGGCTATCATAAAAGAAGAAACAAATTCCATTGTAGAAAAGTTTGGCGATGACCGGCGGACTGATATTATTTCAAACGAATTGGAACAGATTAATGTTGAAGATATGATCAAAGAAGAAGGCATGGTTGTTATGATTTCCAAACTTGGTTATATAAAGCGTGTTTCTGTGAGCCAGTACAAGAGCCAGGGAAGGGGAGGAAAGGGAACCATATCTGCCAAGCTTGTTGAAGAAGATTACATAAACCAGATGTTTGTGGCTTCAACTCATGACTATCTGATGTTTATAACAACTGAAGGAAAGGCATACTGGATAAAGGTTCATGAAATTTCAGAGGCTTCAAAAACAAGCCGCGGCATCAACATAAAGAGCCTTCTTTCAGTGAGCGCAAATGAGGATATTACTGCAATAGTAAGCCTCAAGGAATTCTCGGAGCAGAACTACTTGTTTATGGCAACCGCCAACGGAGTTGTAAAGAAAACTCCTACAATCGATTTCAGAAATGCAAAGTCCCGCGGAATGCAGGCGGTTCGCCTTGATGAAGGGGATACTCTTGTAAGTGCTATTCTCTCCACCGGAAAGGACGAGCTTCTTCTTGTAAGCCGCCGCGGACAGGCTCTTAGAATCAGCGAGGAAGAAGTCCGCCCTATGGGAAGAGCCAGCCGCGGTGTCGCAGGCTTGAAACTGTCAGAAGGCGACGAGCTTTGTTCTGCCATAAGGATTTATACAGAGCCGGATTCAAAAATTCTTGTGGTCACGGAAAAGGGCATAGGCAAGAGAGTTGATTCAGCTGAATTCAATGCCCATGGCAGAGGAACCAGCGGACAAAAGATATTTGGAAATGTAGAGAACAAGGGGGAAATTATCGGAGCTCTGTGTGTGCGTGATACTGACAGTGTTATGTGCATTACAAGCCAGGGAACTTCTGTCCGTGTCGCCGCCAGGGATATAACTGTCCAGGGACGAAGCGCCAGCGGAATAAAGGTTGTTTCCATAACTGATCCTGACTATGTTGTTGGCGTTGACCGTATTGCCAATGATGAAGAAGAAAAAAAATAAATTTCTTTATCAAAAGATACTGATTAACTTTTAAGCCATATTGAATACTGGATAATCTGAGTGCAGGTTATTCAGTATTTTTTTTGCTATGTCCGTAAAAAGTGTTGCTATTTAAAAGTGCGATTTGCCAAGCCTTCATTTACAAGTTCTTGAATATCCCTCCAAGAACTTCTCATAGCGTCCCAGTTTGTTTTATCGCCTTGTGTATAAGAACGTGTAGGGGTTTCTTTTGCCCATTCAATTATGTTTGAAGCAATTTTTGTTAATGGTTCGTCGCTTGAGTCTACAACTTTTAGGTCTTCTGGGGTTTCAGGACACTTTTCATCAACGATTTGAAAACGACTATGTATTTTCTTGTCTGCCGACCATACATGTGCATGTGGTGGATTACTATTATTCTTATCAATCGTACTTCCAACAGTAACAATTATTCCATACTGGTCGCTTGGTAAGCAGTGCACCGCCATTTCTGTAAAATGTAATGCATTATTTATTTGATTTGTTTCATAAACTTCTTGAAACAGTTTTTCTTTTTCCATACTATCTACCTCTTCCAACTTTAAATATTAACATAGTGCGAATTTTCTAATTGTCAACTAAAAAACAACACTTTTTACGGACATAGCCTTTTTTATATGAAGATGATATTGATTTTATACTAAATTTTTGTGAAATTTATTAAATTCAAATTTGTTTAAATTTTGTATTAACTTTATTTAAATATAGTTGTTTTTATCCCTGTATGTTTCACATGAAACATTTTTCCCCATGTTTTCCACAAAAAGAATAGTTTTAAGTTAAAACTGAAAAATAAATATACTTTGTTGTATTATAAGGAATTAGAAAGTTTGTTTTATTAATTTCTGTGATTTTACTGAGAAAAATCCATAGTTTTTCCACAATATAGGTGTTTCACGTGAAACATTTTGAATTTGAAGGAAACTTTCGGAATGACTCTGTAAATTTTTCTTTTTTGATGTGTTTATTTTTCAAAGAAATTATATCTGGCATTTTAGGCTAAAAAAGAAATGTTTGTGGATGTTTTAATATTCCGAAGCTTGCATCGTATGAGGGTTTCTTTTTAAAAATCAACATATCTCAGTGCTTTCGGCAAGGTTGTTAATTTGTTGTTTAGAGAAATGTTATTGGAAGTGTAAAAAATGTTTTGTGATTTTACTGTTATAGGAAAACTGAATTTCTTTAATATTTATGCAAATAAAAAAAACTATGTTTCACATGAAACATAGCTTTTCATAAAATCAGAAAGTTGATACTTTAACAGGGGAAATCCTAAAAAAGCCTTAATACTTTTGAGCACCTTCCAGGATTCCATTTTTCCCTGCGTTCATTTGGGAGAGTTGATATATTTGAAGGTTTGAATCCTAAATTTTCAAACCAATCTGCCGTTTTTGTTGTAAGTAAAAATAGCCCCTTGGATTTTTTCTCTTGTGCCTGTTTCACAAGAAACTGAATTATTCTAGGCCCGATTCCTATGTGTGAACAGTTTTTCTCTACTGCAACGCCTGCAATTTCCATTTGTCCATCAGGGTAGGGTATGAGAGATGCACAGGCACGGATTGCTCCGTCGATTTCATATACAATAAAATTTTCCAGCTGAAGCAAAAGCATTTCCTTGGTTCTTGGAAGAAGAATTCCAGAGTCGACAAATGGCTGCATTACACTTAATACAGCTGGAATGTCTTCTTTTTGCATTGGCCGTATTTTTCCATAGTTTCTGCTGTATATCATTGTTCCTGAGCCTAGATCGCTGAATATTTCACATGGAACAACTCCATCTATTGAGCCGTTTAAAATATGAACTCTGTCCACTCCCTGAATACAGGCTTTTTTAGCTTTTCTTAATAGGTTGAAAATTTTTTCTCTGGAATATTCACTGTTTGTTTCACGTGAAACTTTTTCATCATATATTACCAAACGTTCGGTAGAATTTGCATTTTTTTCACTGGAATTTACCGATAGTTCGTTTGTTTTCAGGAATAATTCAACTTCCTCAAGGTTTAAGGCTGGAATATTGCCTTCGGGAGAAAGACCTGTGTTTTTGGGAATTATAAAATTTCTTTCGCTTATTTCTGCGCCTGGAGCAAGAAAAAAGAGTTTGTCAGCGTTTAGATTGACTGCTATCTGCTCCGAAAGCTCTATGGAAGAGATGTTGTAAGGCTTTCCTGCTATGCTCCATCCAATGCATGGAAAAATAGGGATAAAGCCGTTGTCCAGGATGGTTCGGATTGCATCGTCTTGCAGTTTTTCTATTTCTCCGCTTGTGCCGTAGTCGAATCCGTCAATGACACCTTTTCCTCTTGCCCTGACCCAGTTTCCGATAACGGCAGTCTTCTTTTCTCCTGCAAGCGCTGTCATAATCTGGTTTGAAACTTCAAAGGCGGCTGTTTTTATAAGTGGCATCGCTTCCTGGCCTGTAACCCGGCAGTCACAGTGTGTTTGCCATTTTATATGGGCTGAAGAAAGAACATTGTCTATTTTGCGGCTTGCTCCGGGAACAAGTATTATTTTCAGTCCGGCTTCGTGAATCAGGCTTATATCCCGTATGTGGTTTAGGAAATGAGGGCTTTCAATAAGGGCATCGTCCATGTAGATGACAACGAGCGCATCCTTGAATTTTTTTATGTAGCGGATGACATCGCGGATTCTTTCCGCTTTTTCATGAATAATTGTTTCTTCCATAATTTCTAGTATTGCGAAGGTTGAAAAAACTGTCAATCATTGAAAATATTGGTGAAAGTCTAAAAAATTCAGTTTTGCAATGGATTTATAACAAATTGTTATAAATTAACTTTTGCCTGTTATAATGACAGCCTTGAAATCATATTTATCCCTGAAAAAACAGATAGCCCTATAGACACATAATCTGAAATATGATAATATTAAAACCCTAAGGGCTCTTAGCTCAGCTGGTACGAGCGTCTGGTTTACACCCAGAATGTCGGGGGTTCGATCCCCTCAGAGCCCATAAAGACTTCATGCATTGCATGGGGTCTTTTTTTTCGCATTTTTAGAATTAGAGCAATTTCAAGGCCGGGAGTAGTTTCTGAATGAAAAGCCAGCTTACAACTTTGTGCTATATTGAAAGAGATGACAGCTATCTGATGCTTCACAGAATTTCCAAGAAAAATGACATAAACCATGACAAGTGGATTGGTGTCGGAGGACATTTTGAGCCGGGAGAAAGTCCCGAGGATTGTCTTCTGCGCGAAGTAAAAGAAGAAACAGGTCTTGTGCTTCGTTCTTTTTCTTTCCGCGGAATTGTCACTTTCTTATCTGATGATGATCCTGCGGAATATATGTGCCTGTATACAAGCGATGATTTTTCAGGCGAATTGATCGAGTGCGACGAGGGGAAGCTTGAGTGGATAAAAAAATCTGATTTCAAGAAGCTTGAGCATTGGGAAGGCGATTTGATTTTTCTTGATCTGATAGAAAAGGGCGAGCCGTTTTTTTCGCTGAAACTTGTCTATAAAAAAGGAAGTCTTCAGCAGGCATTTCTTAATGGAAAAAAGATTCGCTGAAGAAAATAACAGAAGGATTTTTTTATGAAGCGCTGAATATCAGAAGCGATAAATCAGCGCCTAAAATGAAGCTACCGGTTTTTCAGAAGGGCTGCAAATGGATTGTATGTTTCACCGTCATCGTCATTGCTGTGCGCGGAAAAATAGGAATCCGCATTGTCCTGCTCTTCGCTTGATGAAGTCGGGGCAAGCGAAATTCTTTTTTCCTGGGCATCGACTTTTTCAACGGTGACAGGAAAGATTTCTCCGGGGGTATACTTTTTCTTCAGGTTTGTGCCTCTGTCGACATTCAGTTTTGATATATGCACAAGCCCGTCGATTCCAGGCGCAAGGTTTACAAATATTCCGAAATCCGCCACACGCGAAATTTTTCCTTCGGTTTTTAATCCGGCGGGAAACTGCTTTTCTGCGTTTTCCCAGGGGTCTGTTTCAAGCTCCTTTGCTGAGAGGGAGACTTTTTCATGCTGCCAGTCAGCCCTGATGATTTTTGCTGTTATCTCCTGTCCTGGCTTCAGAACATCAAAAATGTTTTCCACCCTTGCATGCGAAATTTCAGAAACCGGAAGAAGCGCCTGGAATCCGTTTAAATCCACAAAGGCTCCGTAGGATTCAACTGACAGGATTTTGCCTGTAACGGTCATGCCGGCTGTGTATTTCTGCGAGAGAGTTTCAAGCTCTGCTTTTGACTGTTCCTCAAGAAATGCCCTGTTGGAAAGCACGATGTTTTTTCCGTCGTTCTTGTACTCCTGGATTTTAAAAGTGAGGTGCTGTCCTATATATTCCGCCGGCTCCTTGCGCTGTCTGTATCCCATCTGGGAATAGGGACAGAATGCGCGGGTTGTACCCACTGTCACTTCAAAACCGCCTTTTATTTCCTTTGTTACATTGCCTTCTACGGGTACACCGTTTCTGAATGCATTTTCAAGAAAATCTTTTCCTGCGTTCTGTCCTGAAAGTTTTGTGGTGAAGTGGAGCTCATCGTTTTTTCCGCCGAGAAAGTAAACCCGAATTCTGTCACCTTCTTTTACGGAGCAGTTTCCGTTTTCATCGCAGAATTCAGCCTTGCTCACAAAACCTTCGCTCTTGAGTCCAAGGTTGATAAAAACTGTATCACCTGAAACTGCGGCTACAGTTGTTTCAATCATCTGTCCCTGCTCATATAAATTTTTCATTTTTGTTTCCTTGTTGATAAAATTTTTGGATGCGCTTATTCAGTGTCAACCTGCGCTTCCCTGGAATTGTAGAATGAATTTGAAAGAAATTCAATTTCGGCGGAATCAGAATTCCCTGTAGTTTTCGCTCAGGTCTTCTTCAAGCCACAGAGAGATTTTTTCTATGGTTTCTGAAAGCTTCTTGCTCCGGTTTTTTCCTGTGATTGAACATTCCCACACGACGGCGACTCTGTAGCATCTGTCGAGATATGCGGCGGCTATTTTCCTGTCGCGCTCGATGTTTCCGCTGATTTTTTCTTCCCAGTAGGAAATGTTTGTCTTTGGAAGGCGGAACAGTTTGCAGCCTCTGTGTCCATGCCAGAAGCATCCGTGGATAAAAAGCACTGCATTGTACCGCGGAAGAAAAATGTCAGGAGTTCCAAGATAACGCCGGTCGTTTTTTCTGAATCTGAATCCAGCCTTGTGAAGCGCGCTTCTGAGGAAAATTTCAGGCTTTGTATCCCTGCTGTGAATTCTAGACATGTTTAGGCTGCGCTGTTCCCGGCTTACAGTGTCCATGGCATTTTTCCAATTAAAAGCGATTTTTAGAAGTTTTCTTATGGTACTTCCGGGCGGAGGAAAATGCAAGTGCCGCTTTTGTCTTTTCTTGTACAAGTAAACATAAAGTGTTAAAATGTCATCATGAATACATTTGTTGCTCTTTGTGCTGTCGGCGCGGAAAAAATTCTTGGAAATGAAATAAAGCATCTGGGGTATACTCTGGCAGGAAACGCTCCTGGCAGGGTTTCTTTTATCGGCGACGATGATGCCCTTTACCGCTCGAATCTTTGTCTTAGGACAAGCGACCGTGTGTATATGCAGATGGCCCGCTATAAAGCTGATACATTTGATGATCTCTTTGAAGGCTGCTTCCGTGTTGACTGGCAGGATTTTTTCAGGAAGGATGTGCGCGTAGTTGTGGACAAGGTGCGTGTTTACAAGAGCCGTCTGAACAGCGAGCATACAATACAGTCAATGATTCAAAAGGCGATTTATACAAAGCTCAGCGATGTCTGGAGAATGTCTTCTCTGCCTGAATCCGGAGCTGAGGCGGATGTGCGTGTGTACATGGAGCGCGATGAAGCTGTGATTCTTCTTGATACCAGCGGACAGCCTCTGCACAAGCGGGGATACAGAACAGAAAGTGTCAGCGCTCCCCTTAGGGAAACAACCGCGGCCGTTCTTCTGCAGGAAATGCTGTGGCGCAGGAAAATTCCGCTTCACGATCCTTTTTGCGGAAGCGGAACAATTACTGTGGAGGCTGTTCTCTATGCGCATAATGTGGCTCCGGGGCTGGGAAGAAATTTCGCCTATGAAAATCTTCCGATATACAATGAAAAGCGCGCGCTCGATATAAAGCGTAAGGAAGCCGGAAAAATCAGAACGGATGTTGAGTGCCATATATCCGGCAGCGATGTGGATTCATTTGCAGTTGAGTGCGCTAGAAAAAATGCCGAGCATGCCTGCTCAATGGCGGGAAGAGCTCTTCAGCTTATAGGAAGCGATATGCGGATTGAGCGCCCTGAGTTTTTTGTATCCGATTTTTCTGATGTTCATCCAGACAGGGAAAACGGCCTTGTGCTCTGCAATCCCCCGTACGGCGAGCGTCTTGGAGATGAAAAGCACGCGGAATCTCTTTACCGCAGCATGGATTCTCTTTTCTTGAATTTCAAAGGCTGGCAGATGGGCGTAATAACAAACTGCAAGTCTTTTGAGGATTTCCTTGGAAAAAAAGCTTCCGCTGTAAAGCCTCTGAAAGCTGGAAATTTGGACACTTCACTTTATATTTACAGGTAGAACTATGGCGATTGTTGTTGAGCATGAAAAGCGCAAGCGGGAAATTCTTGAAAAGTCATTTCAGCTTTTTATAGAAGACGGCTACGAGGATGTTACTTACCAGAAAATCGCGGACAAGTGCGGCATTACCAGGACAACTCTTTATATTTATTTCAAGAACAAGCGGGAAATTTTTCTCTGGAGCATAAAGCAGCTCACAAATGATGTCGAGCAGGAAATTGTAGACATTATCAGGGATGAGCAGATAGATTCTGTGGAATGTCTGAAGAGAATTTTTCTTAGGATAATAGCAGTCGCTGAAAAGAACAGGGAATTTTTCCAGGTGCTGAAAATGTATCTGGTTCAGCTTGAGAAAAGCGGCGTTGATATAAATGACCGCGTGACAAGACGTGTAATCCGCATCCAGCATCTGATGACAACGGTTCTTATACGCGGACAGAAAAGGGGCGATATAAAAAAGCTTCCGCTGAAGGAAATGAATAATCTGCTTTACTGTCTTCTTGAAACTTCTATTTTCCGGCTTGGAATTCTAAGCCAAAAAAATCTTGACGAGATGCGCGGGACTGTTCAGTTTGTCATAGAGCAGTTCAGGGCGGAGCAGGGGGAAAAATGAATTTTACGGGCTTGATTCCATCGTTTTTAATCTGCACAATTCCAATTCTTGCCGCTCTTGCATGCATGCTTGTTCTGATGAAGGACTTCCGTCTTGTATATGGATTCGGCGCTGTTTTTCTGGGGCTTTTTTCTGTTGTTCCGATTGCCGTGATACAGTTTTTTCTGGACATCAAGGCGGATTCTTTGTTTTCTATTCTATTGAAAAGCATTCTTATAAACGGTTTTGTGGAAGAGTTTATAAAGATGATTTTCCTTTTTCTTTTTCCGTGCAAGAAGATGTCCCTGAAAGTTTTTTTTGCCTGTGCGCTTCTGAGCGGACTTTCCATAGGCTGCTTTGAAACTCTTGTCTATATAGCTTCAGGAATTCACCGCCTTGAGCTGAGATTTTTTACAGCGGTTGTGATTCATTCATGCTGCGCGGGTCTTTCTTCGCTGTTTGTCTTCAATATAAAGAATGGCTCTGTGCGGATTTATCCTTTTGTTCTTTCAGTTCTGCTTCACGGCGTTTACAATTATTTTGCGGGCTTCAGGATGGACAGCGTGTTCTTCTGGTTTTCGCTTGCTGTTGTGGTTGTTTCTGTTGTGGAGTGCAGAATCCGCTACAGGGCGATGGCTCCGGAAGGGCTGCTGCTTTTCAGCTGATTTCATGAGCAGCCGCTGCATGTTCCCCAGATGTTTGTCTGGACTTTTTTTGCAGTGAATCCGTGCGGAAGGAAATCCTGCGGGCTTCCTGTTGAGCCTGCTATGTCAAATATTTTTCCGCATTTTGTGCATTTGAAGTGCAGATGATTTGAAGTGTCCGCGTCATAGCGCAGTTCACCGTCTTCGATTGTGATTGTCTGCACAAGTCCGCATTCGGAAAACTGCCTTAAAGTGTTGTAGACTGTGGTGCGCGATAAAGTCGGCATTTTGGGCGAAAGCGAAGTGTAAATTGTATCTACTGTCGGGTGAACAGGATTTTCTGCAAGAAATTTATATATCGCCATTCTCTGGATTGAGGGGCGGATGTTTTTTTCTTCAAGCATGGCTGCGATTTTGTCTTGGTTCATTTTTTTTATCCTGTTTTTGTTATGATTGTCCTGGAAAATTCTGTTTTTCCGAGGCGGGGTTGAAATTTTGAAGCTGCGCTCCGGCAGTGTTCCGGAGCACAGACAAGTGTATCAGCTGAAATAACGCTTCATTATTCCGTTGAATCCTGCTCCATGGCGAGCTTCGTCTTTTGCCATTTCATGGACTGTATCGTGAATAGCATCGTAGCCGAGTTCCTTTGCGCGCTTTGCAAGCTGAAGCTTTCCGTCACAGGCGCCGGCTTCTGCATCTGCTCTCATCTGGACATTTTTCTTTGTTGAATCTGTGAGAACTTCTCCGAGAAGCTCTGCGAATTTTGCGGCATGCTCTGCTTCCTCAAATGCATAGCGCTTGTATGCCTCTGCGATTTCAGGATAGCCTTCGCGGTCTGCCTGGCGCGACATCGCAAGATACATTCCGACTTCTGAACATTCGCCCGCAAAATTTTCACGCAGACCCTTTACAATTTCCTCATCAAGACCCTTTGCGGAGCCTACCTGGTGCTCGCATGCAAATCCCTTTGTTTCCTCCATTTCTTTAAATGCATTTTTCGCGTGGCAGACAGGACATTCTTCCGGCGCATTGTCACCTGTGTGAACATATCCGCATACTTTGCAGACCCATTTCTTCATAATTTCCTCCTGAGATTTTATAAACTTTTGAGTGTTTATAAATTTGTATTGATTACAATAATATTATTATAATCAATTCGCCCTGTCAACAAAAATTTGACAAATTCATATTATGCCCTTAGAATAAAAGTATCGGAAAACGCTTGTTTTTCATAAGATTCTCCTCGTGAAGGGATTGTCTGATAAGTACACAATGTTTGATTTACGGGAACCTCGAAAAATGCATTGTACTTTTTAGGCAATCCTTTCTTTTAAATTCGTCCTCCTTTCTTTTCTTTGGATGAAACCCCTGGAATGTTGTAACCATTCAAAATTAAGTATATAATGCTCAAATATGCCTGGAATCGAAAATCCCCTGATTGTTCAGTCTGATAGAACTCTTTTGCTGGATGTACATTCTCCGCGCGCCGGGGAGTGCAGGGCTGCTTTGATTCCGTTTGCTGAGCTTGTAAGTTCTCCGGAGCATCTCCACACATATCAGATTTCTTCTCTTTCACTTTGGAACGCGGAAAGCTCAGGATTTACGGGAAGCCAGGCGATTGAGGTTCTGAGGGAATTTTCGCGCTATGAAATTCCTGACAGCGTGGCGGTCTGGATAGAGGAAACTTCCTGCCGTTTTGGAAAGCTGCGGCTTGTTCCAGGACCTTCTGTAAAACCTGAAGGCTGCGGAGAGGCCTGCGAGGAATATCTTTATCTTGTTTCGAATTCGGAATCTGTTTTCAGGCAGATTGAGATGAATGCGTTTGCCCGGAAATTTCTTGTTTCGTGCGAATGTTCCGCTGAATTTTCGCAGGGGCTTTCAGAAAATGAAAGGCAGTTCTGCTTCAGGCTTCTTCTTACAGACCGGGGAATTGTCAAGCAGAATTTGCTGAAGCTTGGATGGCCTGTGAAGGATGATGTTCCCCTTCAGGATGGAATTCCGCTTGATATTTCCATAAGAACTGAAACATTGTCGGGAAAGCCCTTTGAAGTCCGTCAGTACCAGAAGGAAGCTGCCTGTGCGCTTGTTGGAAACAGGGGGCCTGGAACGGGATTCGGCACGATTGTGCTTCCGTGCGGCGCAGGCAAGACGATTGTCGGCATGGAAATAATGAGCCTTTTAAAGACAAACACACTTATTGTGACAACGAATATTACTGCTGTGCATCAGTGGATCAATGAGCTTCTGGACAAGACATTTTTGGATGCGTCGCAGATTGCAGAGTACACAAGCGAGTGCAAGGAAATAAAGCCCGTGACTGTGGCCACTTACCAGATTCTTACATGGCGCCCAGACAAAAACGGGCCTTATCCGCATTTTTCCCTTTTCCGCAGAAACAACTGGGGGCTTGTGATTTATGATGAGGTTCACATGATTCCGGCTCCGGTTTTCAGGATTGCGGCGGAGCTTCAGGCTGTAAGGCGCGTTGGGCTTACGGCGACACTTGTGCGCGAGGACGGATGCGAGGGGCATGTGTTTTCCCTTGTAGGGCCAAAAAGATACGATGTTCCATGGAAGGAGCTTGAAAAGGCGCAGTGGATTGCCAGGGCTGAATGTGTTGAAGTACGGCTTACGCTTTCCGGCGAAAAGGAGCTTGAGTATGCTGTTGCTGGAAACCGCGAAAAATATAGGATTGCAAGCGAAAATCCGCTGAAAATCAAAGTTGTCCAGGAGCTTGTGGAGCTTTTTCCGGGAGAGAAGATTCTTATTATCGGGCAGTTTTTGTCCCAGCTGGAAAAAATTGCGGCTCTTTTATGCGTTCCGATTATCACGGGAAAAACAAAAAATTCCGAGCGCGACAAAATTTATTCTGATTTCCGCACGGGAAAAATCCGGGTCCTTGTTGTGAGCAAGGTTGCAAATTTTGCGATTGACTTGCCGGACGCGAGCATGGCTATCCAGATCAGCGGTACATTCGGCTCCAGGCAGGAAGAGGCTCAGCGGCTTGGAAGAATTCTTAGGCCAAAGGAAAAAGTTTCAAGATTTTTTACGCTGATTTCGCGCGGAACTATTGAAGAGGATTTTGGAAGCAACCGCCAGAAATTTCTTGCTGAGCAGGGCTATTCATACAGGATAATACGCTACGACGGAAAGGAAAGCTTTGCGGAGCTTGACGAGCCTCTTGGCATTGAAGGATGCGGCCTATGAGTTTGGATGAGAAGGTTCAAAAAATAATCCAGTGGCGTGAAAGCTTCTGCACGTTGCCCGACACCTTTTTTTTTGACATAGTCCGCATTTATCTTGGCGAAGTTAAAACTCCGTATAACAAGCAGAAGCTGGCGGAAGAGCTGGGGGCTTTTCTGCGCCGCCCGGAAATCAGGAGCGCAATAATTCAGCTTTTGGATGACTGTGACATACAGATTCTTTCTGCGGTTAAATTTCTGAATGAGCCGGATGTCGCCAAGCTTGAGCGTTTTTTTTCCTCTATGCCGCAGAATTCTCTTTACCGGACTATAGCAAGCCTTGAAGAGCGGCTTTTGATTTATCCTGTGAAAAATGAAAATTCCGGCAAAATTGAACTGCGGATAACTCCCTATCTTGAGGAGGAGCTTTCCACTGTTCTGAGCCTGGGGATTTTGATAAGCCCCGAGCGGAAATCGGATTTCCCGGCGCAGCAGGCAAAAATTTCCCCGGAGCTGATTGCGGCATTTTTTTGCTATATTTCAGAGCATCCTGATATCTGCAAATACAGCGGCGGCCTGAAAAAAAAGGCGGATTCAGAGCTGGCGGAAATATTCCAGGAAAACTACAGCAGGGAATTTTTTGAGCTTCTCTTCAGGGCTTTGAAGAATCTTCATCTTGTAAATGAAAACAGCGGGGACAGGGGATTTTCTGTTGACTGGCGGCGGCTTGAGCAGTTTTCCTCCCTGAATTTTGGAAACCAGCTTTCTTATATCTGCGCGGCCTGTGCTGGCTCTTTTTCCCGGAGCACGGTTTTGTCAAATGCGGCGGTTTTTTTTGAAACCCTTTCAGCGCTGGGAAGCGGAGTCTACACAAGACAGAAAATTCTTCAGACTGCATTTTTGCTTGAGGATAGAAATTCACGCGGCAGGGGAACTTCTGTGAGCCGGTTTTCTCGGATTGTCGCGCAGGGCTCTGCCAGCATTGTTTTTTCTTCCTCTGTGAATTTTATGGAAGTGATGCTTGACTGCGCGGAGGAGCTTGGAATTATTGATTCTGCCTTTGAAAACGGAAGGGAAGTTTTTTCTGTGAATCCTGTTTTTGCAAAAAATGAGGCGCATGGAATTTTGAGTATCGACGCCGGATTTTCTGTGACGGTAATGCCGGGCTTTCAGCTTTGCGAGCTTGTTCCGCTTGTGAAATTTCTGAGCGTAAGGCACTGTGATACAGCCGCCAAATTTGAAATCACCAGGCGTTCTGTTCTCAGGGCTTTTGATCTTGGAATGAAAAAGGAGCAGATTGTCAAAACGCTGGAATCTCATTTTTCTTACGGGCTGTCCCAGAATCTGCTTGTTTCCATTGAGGAGTGGTCGGAGTCCTACAGCTCTGCATCGCTCTATAAAGGCTATGTTTTGAAGCTCCGTCCTGAAAACGCTCCTCTTTTTGAAAAAAAGCTTTCTTCGTTTATAGCCGAAAATCTTGCGCCGGGAATTTATCTGATGAATTTTTCTTCGGATGAGCAGGCCCGGGAATGTATGGAAAAAGCCGGCTTTGATTTTGTGGGGAATATAAAGTCTGCGGAAAAGCCTTCGGCGGCGGCGGGTTTTCCTGCGATTTCCGCTGACAGACAGCCCGCTGAATTTTCATCCGGCATTTCGGCTTCTGAAGAAAAAAACGGAACGGCTGCTTCGGAAATTCTCGGCGGTCTTGAAAAGCATCTTCTGGAGCTTTCTCTTTCTTCCGAGCAGAAGGAAGGGCTTGAGGACAGAATCAGGCGGCGGGTTGTTCTGAGTGCGGATCAGCTCCGCCCGGAAAGTGTCAAATTTGAGCTGACAGAAGCCAGCGGAATGAATTTCACGGGAAAGCTCAGAATTCTTGAGAGCGCGATTCAGGACAGAAATCTGGTTGAGCTTGAAATGTCGACCACAAGGGAAATTCTTGTGGGGCTTCCAAGGGCTGTTTCAAAAAATTCAGCTCTTTTTCTGGCATGCAAGAATCCTGATACAGGGGAAACAGAAAATTATGAAATATCAATCGCTCTGATTTCAAAAGTAAAAAAAATCAGAAACTCTGCTTCGCTTTTGAATTTAAGCGCAATGCAGGGAGGATAAAAATTGCATTTTGAGATTTTCTAAAAAATTTTGTCTTTAAAAAGTTTGCGTTGCAGGCTTGATGTATGGGAAAAATAAACTGTTGCTTTTTGTTGGAGTTGAAAAATGGAATCACCGAAGGTATGTCTTACGCTTACAGGAAAAACACTTGCGGAGGATCTTGAATTTCTTAACAAGTACAGAAGCTATGTTGATATGGCAGAGCTCCGGGTTGATTTTTTAAATCAGGATGAGCGGCTGTATGCAAGGCGCTTTCCGTCCATGGCAGGAGTTCCGTGTATTCTGACAATACGGCGCGAGGTGGACGGCGGAAAATTCGTGGAAGGGGAATCTGCCCGCACAATTCTTTTTGCCCGCGCGCTTTCTTTTGCGGATGAGGACAGGACAAAGAATTTCGCCTATGTTGATTTTGAGGAGGACTATCATATTTCAAGCCTTGAGGATGCGACTCTTGCATTTGAAACCAGAATAATCCGCAGCTTTCATGATATGAAAAATCCTGTGAGAAATATCCAGGAGAAGCTGAAATCGCTGAATCCTTCCGGCTTTGAGATTCCCAAGATTGCCTTTATGCCGCACAGCCTGGATGATGTGACAAATCTGTTCAGGGAAGCTTCCCGGCTGTCTGGAAACAACCAGATTCTGCTTGCAATGGGCGCAATGGGAATTCCAACGAGAGTTCTGGGCGGCAAGCTCAAGAATTTTCTGACATACACTTCCGCGCCAGAGTCAATCCAAAATACATCGAACATTGCCCATCTGGACGCTGTGACACTCGGCGGCCTTTACAGGATGAAATCTATCAACGAGGCTACAAAAATTTTTGGAATAACAGGCTGGCCTCTTTCCGGAACATCAAGCCCGGAGCTTCATAATACAGGATACTGCCGCCACGGAATGAATTCGGTCTACATTCCTTTTCCTGCTGAAATTTTTGAGCAGGCGCTTGAATTTTCAGAGCAGGTCGGAGTGCAGGGATTTTCTGTGACAGTGCCGCACAAGGAGGCTGCTCTTGCCAGGGCTGATACAGTGGATGGAGATGCAATGGAAATCGGCGCGAGCAATACGCTGGTTTGCAGGGACGGAAAATGGATTGCCTACAATACTGATGCGGAAGGCTTTTTGAAGGCGCTGCTTGAGTTCCTGAATTTGAAGAACCTGAAGCGCAGGAAAGTTTCTATAATCGGCGCAGGCGGAGCTGCCCGTGCTGTGGCCTTTGCTGTCCATAAGTCCGGCGGAAAAGCCTGTGTTTTTAACCGCACATTGTCAAAGGCCAAGAATCTGGCTGAAAAATACGGCTTTGACTATGCTCCGCTGAATTTCGAGTCATCTCCGATTATCAGGAAATATTCTGATGTGATTATACAGACAACATCAAAGGGAATGCATTGCGAGGAGCCTTCAAATCCTGAAAATGATCCTCTTTATTTCTATGATTTTTCCGGAAAGGAGGCGCTTTTTGATATAATCTATATGCCGAAAGCCACTCCGGTCATGATTCGTGCGAGGGAGGCTGGATGCAAAATCTGCAATGGATTCAGCATGCTGCTTTATCAGGGATATAAACAGTTTGAATTATATACAGGAGTTGAATACTGATGTGTATTTCCAAGGATGAACAGAAAGTTCTTGCGGCTTCAACTGCGGTTGATGCATTGATTGAAGAGGGGCTTATTTTCAGCGGAATGAAAATCGGTCTTGGCACAGGCTCTACTGCGATGCCGGCTGTCCGTCGTCTTGCCCAGAGAATTTCCGACGGAACTTTGTCAGATGTAAAGGCGGTTGCAACAAGTTTTCAGACAACGCTTGCATGCGAGGAGCTGGGCATTCAAGTCTGCACTTTGAACGACAGGGCTGTGGGCGGCTCTCTTGATCTTGCCATTGACGGCGCGGATGAAATCGACAGGGAGAACAATCTTATAAAAGGCGGCGGCGCGGCTTTGCTGCGTGAAAAAATTATTGCCTACAACTCGCTTCATTTTGCGGTTGTTGCGGACAGCTCAAAGGATGTTCCTTCGCTTGGCACCGGGTTTGCGCTTCCAGTTGAAATAATAGCGGAGGCAAGAGTTCCCGTGATGCGCGAGCTTGAAAAACTTGGCGCGGAATGTTTTCTCCGTGAGGGAGTAAAAAAAGCAGGACCTGTGGTTACCGACAACGGAAATCTTATTGTGGACTGTAGATGGAAGTCGCCTGTAAATCCTTCAGAGATGGAAGATGCAATAGACCGCATAACGGGCGTTGTTGAATGTGGATTTTTTACAAAGAACAGGCCGGTTGTGTTTATCGCCCAGCCGGATGGAACTGTTGTGCGCCGCTAGGTTTCAACTTGAATTTAGGGGCAACTTCAATTTATAATCGGTTATTATGGAAAAATTAAAGATTTTATTGGCTAAAGGAAGAATTTACGAGTCTGTGTATGAGCTTTTAAGCGATGTAGGAATTTCTTTGAAGCTTCCGGACAGAACATATTTCCCTATTACAAATCAGAAGGATCTTTCGTTTCAGATTGTAAAGCCTCAGATTGCCAGCGTGCTTCTTGCGGCTGAAAAGGCTGATGTCTGCTTTTCTGGAAAAGACTGGGTTTTTGAAAACGGCGTTGAGGATTCCCTTGTTGAGATAATGGACTTGGGCTTTGATCCTGTGCGCGTGGTTGCGGCTGTTCCGGAAGATGTTGACTATGATGCGCTGTCAAAGAAAAGCGTTACAATCGCCACGGAATATCAGAATTTGAGCAAAAAGTGGATTGAGTCAAAAAAGATTGACGGAACAATTTTCCGCACATGGGGAACGAGCGAGGGTTTTGTTCAGAATACTTCAGATTCAATAGCCCAGATTCTTATTGACAATACAAGCACCGGCTCTTCGCTTAAAGCAAACCGCCTGAAAATTGTTGACACTCTCATGGAAAGCTCCACAAGAATGTATGCTTCAAAAAAGGCTATGGAAGATTCTGAAAAAAAGCAGAAAATTCTTGAGCTGAAAATGCTTTTTGCGGCGGTTCTTGATGCGCGCGACATGGTTATGCTTGAGATGAATGTTTCCAAGGAGCGTTTTGATGAACTGGTCAGCGCGCTTCCTGCTATGAGAAGCCCTACTGTAAGTCCGCTTTTTGGAGATTCAGGCTATGCTTTGAAGACTGCTGTTAAGAAAAGCGAAGTTCCAGTTCTTCTGCCGAAGCTCAAGGAATTCGGCGCAACGGATATTCTTGAGTACGAGCTTAGAAAAGTAATGTCTTGAAGAGGAATTTTATGGAAAGAACTGCAAGCATAAAGCGTATAACCGGAGAAACCCAGATAGAGCTTTCTCTTTCTCTTGACGGAACTGGAAAATGCTCAGTAAAAAATCCCATCGGTTTTTTCGGCCATGCGCTTAATTCATTCTGCAAGCACGGGCTGTTTGATTTGTCCGGCGAGCTGAATGGGGATCTGGAGGTTGACCAGCACCATCTCATAGAGGACACAGGAATTGTTCTTGGACAGTGCTTTGCCGCCGCGCTTGGAAACTGCGCAGGAATTTACCGCAGCGGATTTTTTATTTATCCGATGGACGAAACTCTTGTGCAGGCCGCTGTTGACTTCGGGGGCAGGCCGTTTTGCGTGGTGAATGCGGATCTTTCAAATATTCCCCTTGTTTCAATAGGGCAGAACGGGGTGTCGTCTTCGTTTCAGACTGACTGCTTTGTGGATTTCTGGCAGGGATTTGCAAGCGGCGCAAAATGTAATCTTCACTTGGATACAATCCGCGGCCGCAGCGATCACCACAAGATTGAGGGGCTTTTTAAAGCGGCTGCCCGTGCTATCCGTCAGGCTGTGGAAATTGACAGCAGGCGCAACGGAGAAATTCCAAGCACAAAGGGAATCATTTAGAATCCGCCGGGAACGGCTTTCCGGGGGTTCTGCTTTTCAGATATTGATTTTTAGGAAGGAAAATATGGATAGCACAGAGGAAATTTTGAATTTGCTGCGTGACAATGCGCGCATTTCCGTGGAAGACATTTCCGCGATGACAAAAAAAACTGTTGAAGAGGTAAAGTCTATTATTCAGCAGCTGGAAAACGACGGTGTTATCATGAAATATGCCGCAATCATCAATCCTGAAAAGGACTCCAAGGCAAAGGAGCATGTTTGCGCCGAAATTGAAATTCAGGTTGCGCCGGAGCGTGAGCATGGCTTTGACGGAATAGCTGACCGCATTTACAGATTTCCCCAGGTGAAATCCCTTTATTTGATGAGCGGCGGATATGATCTGAAAGTGATTATTGAAGGTGAAACTCTTCAGGAAGTCGCCCTTTTTGTGGCAAGAAAACTTTCAACTCTTCAGGGGGTTCGTTCCACAAAGACACATTTCATCCTGAAGACTTACAAGGAAAATGATATTGTTTATATAGAGGAAAATTCCGACAGCCGGGAAGGAGCAATGGCATAAATGAATACACGTGAAGACAGATTTAGCTTATCAATGGTGCAGACTCCTCCAAGCGGAATCAGGAAATTTTTTGAGATGCTCATCGGGCATGATGATGTTATTTCGCTTTCTGTCGGCGAGCCTGATTTTCCGACTCCATGGTGCATAAGGGAGGAGGCTTTTTATCATCTTGAAAAGGGGCACACAAGCTATACTTCCAACTGGGGTCTGCTTGAGCTTCGCGAGGAAATTTCAAAATACATGCAGACTTATGGCATGTACTATAATCCGCAGAAGGAAATTCTCATAACGGTCGGAGCAAGCGAGGGTGTGGATGCTTCCCTGCGCGCTATTCTCAATCCGGGAGATGAAATTATTGTATGCCAGCCATGCTATGTGAATTATGTTCCCCTGGCGCGCCTGTGCGAGGTTACTGTTGTGCCTGTTGATACAAGTGTCAACGGTTTTTATCCATCAGCGCAGCAGATTGAGCAGGCTGTGACTCCTAAAACCAAGGCGATTATGATTTGCTCTCCAAACAATCCCACAGGAACAATGATTCCAAGGGAGGAGCTTGAAAAAATAGCGGAGATTGCAAAAAAACATCAGATTTGGGTCATAAGCGATGAAATTTACTGCGAGCTGGTCTATGATGACGCGGAGCATGTTTCTATAGGCTCTTTCCCTGGAATGAAGGACTATACGATTATTTTGAATGGATTTTCAAAGGCCTTTGCAATGACGGGATGGAGAATAGGCTTTATAGCAGCCCCTTCGGATCTTCTGTCGCAGATAGTGAAGCTTCATGGCTACAACACGATATGCGCTCCTATTTTCAGCCAGTATGCGGCAACTGAAGGGCTTCGCAACAGCTGGGCGGAAGTTGAAAAAATGCGTGTAAGCTACCAGCAGCGCAGGAATCTTATGCACAAGGCGTTCTGTGACATGGGGCTTCCTGTTCCGGAGCCTTCGGGCGCATTTTATATGTTCCCTGATATTTCCTCAACAGGACTTTCCAGCGAGGAATTCGCCACAAGGCTTTTTAAGGAATATAATGTCGCTGTTGTCCCGGGCAGCGTTTTTGGCGCGGGCGGCGAAGGCCATATAAGATGCTGCTATGCGACTGCTGTGGACAAAATAAAAATTGCGCTCGATAAGATTTCAGAGTTTGTTCAGAATTGCCGAAAAATTTAAGGGAGCCTCTGGAAATTTCAGTTTTAGGGGCAGCCTGTTACGGTGAGCACTGGATAATTACATTCGTTTTGTTCAGTGTTTCCTTGAATTTATAGGAAACCTCGGAAAACTGAAGTTTTTCTAAATAACTATAAGCAGAAAAAATCCGATAAACAAAGGTAAAAAAGTTGCTTGAGTTTTTTGCCCTGAAGATTTTTTGGAATTTCTGAATGGAAGGTTCTTTATATGTCATACCTTATTGCCACTGTTATAACGATTGCGCTTGCTGCTGTGCTTAGTTTGTTTCTGGGCGGCGGCAAAAACTCTTCAAAAAAGAAAAACAGCACAAACAGAAACAAGGCACAGATTATAAAAGAAGCGAATAAAAAACTTGCAAAGAATCCCCATGATCCGGCCGGTCTTATTCCACTGGGGGACGTTTATTTTTCAAGCCAAATTTGGGATAAAGCCTATTCGATTTACAGTGATCTTTCAAAGCTTGATTCGAAGGGCGGAACGATCAATCTTGAGCAGTGCTTTCTGCGGCTCGGTGTAAGTGCGCTGAAGCTTGGAAAGAACGCTGAGGCTGTGCAGGCGCTTTTGAGCGCATACAAGATTAACTCGCTGGGCTTTGACAACAATTTTTATCTCGGGCAGGCCATGTTCAACCAGAAATTCTATGACAAGGCTGCTCCGCTGTTTAAAAAAGCGATTCTTGCAAATGGAGAAGCGCCGGGTGTGTATTTTTTTCTTGCCCAGAGTCTTTATTATGCAAAGAAATACAAGGAATGTCTTGCGTTTTTCAAGAAAGCCCTGGACGAAGATCCTGCCAACAAGGAAGTTCTTTTCTGCATGGCGGATGCGATGTTCCAGGAAGGCCGCGGAGATCGCGCTATAAAAATTTTTATGCATCTTAGAGCCGACCCTGTTTACGGGGCAAAATCCTGTCTTAGGGCTGGAATTTTCCATGTAAGGATGAATGACCTTGATGCGGCGATTCAGGATTATGAAATAGGGCTGAAGCATGAAAATTCCGCGCAGGAGCTTCGTGTGGAAATCGAGTATAATCTTGCCAGATGCTACTTTGAAAAAAAACAGATTGCAAAGGGACTTTCGCTTTTAAAGAATATCCGGGATTCTGTGCAGAATTACAAGGACGTAAATTCCCTTATCAACCGCTACCAGGAGCTGAGCCAAAACAGCAACCTGCAAATTTATATTTCTGCCAACAGCAATGATTTTGTGGCCCTGTGCCGGAAATTTATTCTGACAAAATACAAGAATTCAAATATAAAAATACAGAGCATTGAGCACGATTCCCTTTACACGGATATTCTGACTGAAATTTATGCTACTACATGGCAGGATGTTGTTTTGTTCAGGTTCTTCAGGACAACTGGTTCAGTCGGGGAAATTTATATCAGGGAATTCCACGAGCACATGAATGACGTCAATGCCGAGAGGGGTTTTTGTGTTTCCGCGGGATTGTTTTCAGCTGAAAGCAAGAAATACATTGAGGGCCGCCCCATTGATTTGATAGAAAAAACTGAACTTGCAAAAATACTGAAACTGATTGCTGTTTGATTTTAAGAAATTCCGGAAAACAAAAAAGGCTGCCCGTTAACAGGACAGCCTGTGTTTTTTTTTAGAATGCGGCTACAACTTCGCCGTCTTTGAATTTTTCTGATATATACTTTTTGATTTTGTCGCTCTGCAGGGCTTTTACGATTGCCTTTATTCCGGCTTCGTTCTGTCTTCCGTCCTTTACAGCAATGATATTTACATACGGAGAATCTTTTCCTTCAACAAAAAGCCCGTCCCTTGTGGCGGAAAGTCCTGCTGGAATCGCATAGTTTCCGTTGATAACCGCAGCGTCGACATCGCTCAGAACTCTTGGAATTGAAGCCGCGTCAAGCTCCTTGAATTTCAGTTTCAGCGGATTTTTTGTTATATCAAGCGGTGTGGCAGTGATTCCCGCATCCTTTCTGAGTTCAATCAGTCCAGCTTTCTGAAGAAGCAGAAGCGCGCGTCCTCCGTTTGTAGGGTCATTTGGAATTACAACAACAGCCTTCTTGCCCAAATCTGAAACCTTTGAAAATTTCTTTGAATACAGCGCAATCGGCTCGATGTGGATTCCGCCGGCGTTTACAAGGTGATAGCCTTTTTCCTTGTTTGTGGATTCCATGTACGGAATGTGCTGGTCGAAGTTTGCATCAAGCTCTCCGCTTTCAAGGGCATCATTGAGAATAACATAATCTGTCATTTCGATGATTTGAAGATCAACACCCTGCTCTTTGAGGTCGTCTTTTATAAGGCTGAGCATTTCCGCATGCGGAACAGGTGTGGCTCCGACTTTTACTTTTGTCTGGGCATTTAAAAGGGATGCTGCAAGAATGGCAGCCGCCAATGTCGCTATTTTTTTCATTTTTTTCCTCCGGAATATTTGAGATATGGTAAAAATAGCTTTTCTTTGTTTTGATGTCAATTATTATATTTTTATACTCAGTTATAGTTTTTACCTATAGGAAAAGCTTGAAATCTGCCTGCTTAATATTGCTTTGCAATACTGAAACAGTCATGGTATAATATTTAAATAATTTCATTTAAAATTTACTGCTAATCTGGAGAATACCATGGCTTTCGATGATGATAAAATTGACCCGGGCATTGCCGCTTTGCTCGCTGATGATACAATTCCTGAAATGGAATTCGATGTTTCAAAGAAAAGCAATTTTTCCTTCGGCGGAACCAAGAATAATGACTTCAATAATTTTGTAGCGGAAAAGACATCTGGAAAACCCAAGATGACCGGCTGTGTTCCGGAAGTTGACCTCAATATAAAATCATTCAGCCCGATTGAAAAATTTTTTGAGGAAACACCGAATACTTATTATGACGATCCGGCATATTATAAAAAATGCCTTACCGGCGAAGGAAGCAGCTCACAGAGACTCCATTCGCTTATGCTGAAATATCTTAACTGCCAGGATAAAAAGGACCGCACTGTTTACCGCCAGCAGATAATCACTGCGTACTGGGAATTTTTAAGAACTCTTGCGCCTAAAATGGCAAGTCCTTCTGTTGAAAGCTGCAAGCGTATGGCCATGCGCTTTGGAATTCTTCTGCCTTCCCTGGCGACTCCCGAGCAGAAAAAAATGTTTGCCAGCTCAATTGATAAGAATGTTACCTATGAGCCGGTTCTCTACATGGATGAGTGGATACGTTCTGTTGCGCTCGGACACATGAAGCCCAGCACGACAGATGAAGTGCCGTCAAAGGGAATAGCAAAAGGCCCCGCCGCGGAGCAGCAGCACATAATGGCTTTGAAGAGCAAGAACAGCGGAAAAATTCAGACGGCAGAAAGCCTTTTGAATGCGAGGGAGGCGGAAAGGTCTACTCTTGAGAATTCCGTTGAAAATAAAATCCGTGATATTTTTCAGCATGACTCTATTCCGGGGCTTGAGCCGCATAAGACTCCGTACACTGACATACAGAGAAAAATGTTCAGTGATATTATAAATGACTTCAGGCAGCTTCAGAAAATTGACAAGGATCTTTCAAAGCATCTTGAGGATTTTAAGGAAGCGAAGCAGACAGAACTGAGCCTGAATGACAAGTCAAGCGGCTTTGTGGAAGAAGTGAATGTCGGCAAGGAAGAAATTCTCGGCGAAATGAGCACAATCCGGCAGATGGCAAAAATGACCTGCGGCCGCCAGGGAAACCAGTATCCGGTTTTTACAAGGGAATTTTTCCACTGCACGGAAAAAGGCACGGGGTTCCGCGAGAATGTAATACAGGAGCTTGCATGGATTGAATCGATAGATCCACAGTGTTTCTGCCGAATTCATAAGAATATTCCCCACAGGATTGTTCCCTATGTTCTGCTTGTTCCGACTTATGGCGATGTCGGGTTCTGCTGGGAGCCGTTTGACCGTTACAACAGGCTTTCAAGCCGCGGCCGCATTGCAATTCCCATGTATCCGCGTGACCTGAGGATTGCATGTCTTACCGCAGTGGCTGACTTGAGATGGCAGGTTGCCAAGGAAAAAGCTTCGTTCGACTGGATGAGCGACGGTCTTACCGGACACTATTATCAGTATCTTGAAGAGCACAAGATGAAGGGCGACATAAAGCAGTTCTTCATAGAGGATTATATTCTTTGGATGACAAAAGAGTCCATGGGCACACAGAAGCTTGAAAAAGAAGTCCGCGGAATTTTCTGGCGATATATTCCGTTCCCGCAGGAAATAAAGGATGATTTAAAGAAACGAAGCCTTGTCTATCAGGAGCTTTACCAGAGGGATATAAACAGAAGCATGAGCGATGGCTATTGATTTTTCAGTGCTTGCCTGATGCGGCCCGGCAGCTGAAAAATCCGTTGTCCCGGCGGAAGTCTTTATTCCTGGCTTGAAAAGAGATTCCAGAATTCCCGGTCTTCCTGACCTATTCTCCAGAAGCCTGCGTTTGGAACGCTCTTTTCCATGAGCATGCGGCATCTTGCCTCAAGAGACTGGCAGTCGTCAAACCAGCCTTTTACAGTGACTTCAGTTTTGAATTCAAAGTGAGGAATTTCTTCTGTGCGCTGAATTTCAGGGTTTGAGTTTTCAGACAGTATCCGTGTGATTCCGCTGTGGTACCATGCCTTTGAAAAGTTCGGCTCTGCCCAGGTTCTTCCGTAAAAAGGCAGCCCCATTATTGCTTTTTCCGCGGGAAGCTCGCTGAGTGTATGCTCCGTTATTCTTTTTAGCCAGTCCATTCCTGAAACAGGCCCGGGCGCGCTTGTTGCCCAGTGCTGGTCGTAGGCCATTATGAAAATTCTGTCCGCATAAGGCTCAATCAGTGAATAATCATAGACATCATTCGAAACTTTTTTTGTTCTCGCAGGAACGCATACTGAAAGTGTTTTGTTTCCGATGCTTTTTTTCAGTGCTTTAAGGAAATTCCTGAAATTTTCTGCATCGCGGGCGGGAACCAGCTCAAAGTCAATCTGAAGCCCGTCGAAATCCTGCGCTGCCTCTGCGAGTGTCCGGATTATTTTTTTTGAAACCCGGTACTTCGGGTCGAGCACAAAATGGGTGAGCGAGCGGCTTTCGCATATCGCAACAAGATGGACATTTCCGTTGTATTCAGCAGGAATTTTGCTTCTGTCCGGAATAGAAGGAATTTCTCCGTATTCATTTATTTCCGCGCTGAAATAGCAGAGATCTGTTATCGGCATGTCAGGTGAAAATTCATTTTCCCGGCCTGCGATGACATAGCTCCAGGTTTCGCTGAATTTCAGGTTTTCCTTTGAAAATGCAAAAAATGATAGCGCCAGTGTTGCCAGTATTGCGATTTTTCTTTTCATTTTTTCCTCTGTTTTTATGGTATGTGTATTAGTTCACGCGGCTTGGAACCGTTTGCCGGCCCTACAATTCCGCGCTCTTCCATTTCTTCCACAAGGCGCGCTGCCCGGTTGTATCCTATGCTCAGCCTTCTTTGAATGTAGCTTGCGCTCGCTTTTCCAGCCTGAACCACAATGTCCAGGGCTTTTTCGTAGAGCGGATCTTCGCCTTCTTCCCCGAAAAGAGAAAACTGTTCTGCGCCTTCCTCTTCCTCATCGTCGACAAAGATTTCATCGTCGATATATTCAGGCTCGCCCCATTCTTTTACAGCATCAACAACATTTTCGACTTCCTGGTCGCTTACAAAAGCTCCCTGTATGCGCACCGGGAAAGGATCGGTTGAGCTTGTGTACAGCATATCGCCCTTGCCCAGAAGTTTTTCGGCGCCTATCTGGTCTATGATTATGCGGCTGTCTGTTTTTGCGGCGACCATAAATGCTATGCGGCTTGGAATGTTTGCTTTTATAAGTCCCGTGATGACATCCACAGACGGACGCTGGGTTGCAAGCACAAGGTGAATTCCAACCGCGCGGCTCATTGCGGCAAGCCGGGCCACAACACCTTCAAGCGCTTTTCCTGTTGTTGCCATCAGGTCTGCGAATTCGTCGATTATTATAACCATGTACGGCAGTTTTTCTGTTGCAATATGCTGCTCTGTTATTTTTCTGTTGTAGTTTGAAATATCCCGGCAGCCCATGCTGTCCAAGACTGCGTATCTCCGCTCCATTTCGCACAGACAGTATTGAAGAGCCTGCATTGCTTTTTTAGGCTCCGTTATAACAGGCGTCAAAAGATGGGGAATTCCATTGTAAAGCTTCAGCTCGACAATTTTCGGGTCGATTAAAATCAGCTTCACTTCGCTTGGATTCCGCTTGTATAGAATGCTCAGAATCATGCTGTTCACGCAGACTGATTTTCCTGCTCCTGTTGAGCCTGCAATCAGGAGGTGAGGAGTTTTTACTAAATCCATAATCTGAGTTTCGCCCTCGATATCCTTTCCGAGTATGACAGGAACAGCCATTTTCTTCCATTCATTTCTCTGCTGCTCAATACATTCCCTGAAGGACACAATGGCGCGGTTCATATTTGGCACTTCAATTCCTACTGCGCGCTTTCCGGGAATGGGAGCCACAATACGCACAGAGCTTGCAGCCAGCCTGAGCGCAATATTATCGGAAAGAGTGACAATTTTGCTCAGTTTTACACCCGGCGCAGGCAGAAGCTCAAACATTGTTACCACCGGTCCTTTTCTGATTCCCGTGACTTCTGCATCAATTTTAAATTCGCTGAGTGTTTCCTTTAGGCTTTTTGCAGCCTGTTCTGTTTCCTTGTCTATAATCCAGTAGCTGTTTTCGTTGTAGGCTGTCAAAAGATCCGTTGAAATTTTGTATGGTCCGTAAGGTTTTTCCTTTGCCGGAACAGGCGGCGTGGTTTTGGATTCTGACTTTAAATCTGAAAACTCAAGCGGCTGTGAGCTTGTTTCCTGCGGTGAATTCCGGAGGTTTTCTATCTGGCTTCGGGCATCTTCTTCCATGCGCGAAAAAACGCTTTCAAGGTTTGACGGAGAGCTTTTTTTTTCCTGCGGAATAAAGGTTTCTTCCTCTGCGGAAAAATTCTGCGCCTCTTCTGGAGGCTCGTCCTCCTGAAATTCCGTGGTGAAGTTTTCCTGCTCTGCTGGAATTTCTTCCTCGCTGAATGGAGCGTATTCTTCGCTTTCGTTTATTTCAAATTCAGGCTCGATGTCTTCTTCCTGTGAAAATTCCTCGCCGGGCTGAATTTCAGTTTCCTCATCTTCGTCAATTTCAAAAATGTCCTCTGTTTGTTCCTGGTAATTTTCAGGCTCTTCAAAGTCAATGTCATATTCAATCTGGGAATTTTCTGCTTTGCTTTCGCTTTCTTCCTCGAATTTAGCCGGTGAAACTGCCTCTGAAATTTCTTCGGTCAGGGACATGGAATCCCTTTCAAAAAGATCGATGATGTCTTCTGTTTCAGTTTCCTCTGGCTCAGGCTCGGGTTCCGCTTCTGGCTCGATGTCCTCGCTGGGTTCCTCCTGGGTTTCAGTTTTTCCCTTTATTTTTCCGTCCGCATCGATTGACCATATATCGCTGTAGTTTTCCTGCGGAATCTTTGGTTCGGGTGTTTCTTCAGTGATTTTTATTTCCTCTGGAATTTCCCGCTCCGTCTTGGTATCTGAATTCTTTTTTGCGGCTGCGATGGTGTTTGCAAGGAGTTCTTTTATTTTTTGAGGGCTGATGCAGATTTTGTGATCCATCACTTTTTCAAGATAGGATGCGGCGGTTACTGCAAGAAGATATTCCAGCGCAACAAGAAGAAATGCAATGGCGGAAAGCGTGAAAATTTTGGCGAATGCGATAGGGCTTGTGTCCTGCGCTGCAATCGCTGTGGAAGTCCGCTCTGCGATCACAAGCGTAAAGAAGGGAACAATGCTTATCAGCAGAACAAAGGCTCGCTGCACTGACCATTTTGCGCTCAGACAGAATGAGCCTGCCACAAAGAAAAATGCTGGAATCAGAACAGAGCAGATTCCATATACAGATACAAGCATTTCTCCTGTGATGAGCAGCAGATTTTTCTCTGATGTAAATCCAAAATCCAAGGCCCCAAGAAAAAGCGCTATGGAAAACAGTGCAGCCACAGAATACAGGACAATTCCCGTTAATATTGCAGCGATTCTTTCTTTTTTTGTCATTGTATAATCACCTTTATAATATGCTGGAAAGTTCTCTTTATTATCGGTTTTTTTTTTAGGAAGTTAAGGAAGTGCCGTCTAAGAGTTGAAGCGGCATGGTTCTATTTTTTTACATTGCAAAAAAAAAGCAATAATTGTATACTATAAATACAGTGTCGGAATTATATATTGTTGCAACGCCTATTGGAAATTTGGGCGATATGACTTTTAGGGCTGTGGAAATTTTGAAAAGCGTTGATGTTGTTGCGGCGGAAGACACACGCCATACGCTTCAGCTGTTGAACTATTTTCAAATAAAAAAGCCCTTGGTCAGCTGCAGGGCGCAGAACGAGCAGGCTGCATCTGGAAAAATTATAAAGCTGCTTGATGAAGGCCGCAAAGTTGCCTATGCAAGCGATGCGGGTACTCCGGGAATAAGCGACCCGGGAGCAGTCCTTGTGGATTTTGCCAGAAAAGCAGGGCATACTGTGATTCCTGTTCCCGGAGCAAGCGCATTTGCCGCCTTGGTGAGTGTTTCCGGCTCGGGAGGAAAAACTGTAATTTTCGAAGGTTTCCTTTCGCCCAAGCCGGGAAGAAGAAAAAAACGTGTGAGGGAGCTGCTGGAAACGGGAGATGCAGTTGTTCTTTATGAAAGTCCGTTTAGAATTGTCAAGCTTTTGGCTGATATTGCTGATATAGAAGGCGGACGCAGGGTTGTTGTTGGACGTGAGCTTACAAAGCTTCATGAAGAGATAACAGAAGGAAGCGCACAGGAAGTTTTTGAAGACTACAGTTCACGCTCAAAGGTTCTCGGTGAATTTGCAGTTTTCATTTCGGGAAATAAAAATATCAAGAATTCAGAGGATTCTTCCGATAAAATAAGTGAGGCAAGATATGATGATAAACAAGATTTCAGAGCTTAACGCTCTAAACACATTGCAGAATACAAAGCGCTCAAATAACATTCCTAGTTCTCACTATGAAGATGAAATCAGTGTTTCCGATGAGGCTAAGGCTATGGCAGAGGCTATGTTTATGCAAAAAGTGGCAGAGGAAACTCCAGATGTCCGCTCAGAGCTGGTGGAGCAGATTAAGCTTAAGATTCAGGATCCGAATTACCTCAATGAAGCTACGATTGCAGCGACTGCGGATCAGATTTTAAGCGCTTACGGTTTGTAATTTTCCGTATTTTTTTGCAGGGGATAAATTAGGGCGGAATAATTCCGCTCTTTTTTTTTGCAGGAGTTTTTATAAATGGCAGATTTTATATTTAAAATTTCACCGAATATTGTGCTTGGATCATATACAGCGTCGCGGCTTGGACAGTATGCGCTGGAGTATGGCACTAAATTTATGGTTATAATGGATCCTGTTTTAAAGGAATCCGGAATTGCTTCTAAAATAACCGATTCTCTTTCGGAGAGAAGCGTTGATTACTTTGTGTTTGATGAGATTCCTCCTGTGGCTGATTCAGAGACTGCCGTGGCTGCCCTCAAGCTTGCAAGAAATGCGAGGGTTCATGGAATTATCGCTGTGGGCGGCGGAAAGACAATTTCGATTGCCCGTGTTGTGTGCGCCCTTTATTATGAAAATGTAAAAAGCCTGTACGATTATATAGATGAAAAGCTGCCGCCGCCGGGAAAAATGCTTCCGCTTATCTGCCTTCCCTCCACATGCAGGGATGATTTTGTTTTTACCGACAGAGCCTTTTTGGCTGATGCGAGGTCTTCAAGGATTCAGCTTGTAAAAACCCAGAACGGACTTTGCCGCCTTGTGCTCTGGGATCCAAACCTTCAGGTTTCCCTGACAGAAAAACAGGTTTCCTGTATGTCAATAGAATCGCTTGCTTTTGCTGTTGAAGGCTATCTTAGCCCGAGGTCTACATTTTTCAGTGATATGATTCTTGAAAAGGCAGTTCAGCTTTTAGGCTATGCAAATGACGGCGCACCGGGGCTTTCCGTTACGACACCGCAGGAAGTTCTCTTGACACAGGGGGGCTGCATGGCTTCCTTGGGGGCTGCCTCAAGCTCATTCGGCGCGGCTCATATTCTTGCGCTGGCTATCAATTCACGCTACAAAATTTCAAGGTCGCTTGTTTCTGCTATTTTGCTTCCGTATATTATAGAAGATGCGTCTTCGTTCAAGGCGGAAAAACTGGCTGTTTTAGCGCGGCTTTTGAATATTTCGCACCAGGAGGATTCAGTCGCTTCTTCTGTTTCTTCCCTTGCTGACTATGTAAGGCAGAAAATCGCCAAGGTGAATATTCCTGCCAGGCTAAAGGATCTTTCTCTTTCTATAGATCAGCTTTCATCCGCGGCGGAAGATGCAGGGGATCTTGAGCTTATGAACAGCCTTCAGCGGAGCATGACAACAGATGATTTGTTTGAGCTGATAAAGAAGGCGTACTGATGATAAATCCTGCTAAACTCTTTCAGCTTGAGCCGGGACAGAAAAGGCGCAAACTGGCTCTTACTTTTGGAGAGCTTGAGCGCGATATTGCCGGAATCGCAGAGCATGGAATGGAATACCGGTTTTCAGGAATGTCCAGGCAGGACTATACCAAGACAGTTGCCCGGATTGTGCTTGAGGATCCCAAGCTGCCTGAAGCTGCCGCCGCGGAAATAAAGAAGCTTATCGAGGCAGAAGATTTTGATGAGCGGCGGCTGTGCAATGTCGCCAGGAATTCCCTTCTTGCCGTTATAGGAACTTTTCCGGCTGAATGGGATCTTGTTATTGCTCCCCATGCTGTTTCTGAGCTTTCTGTCGAGAGCAGGTCTTTTTTCAAGGGTGTAAATGTGTATGCTGAGGATATACGCTCTCCGTTCAACATAGGCTCTATTTTTAGAACTGCGGAGGCGATGGGCTGCGAGCATGTCTATATTTCCCCGAACTGCACTGATCCGTATCAGCCGAGGGCTTTAAGAAGCGGAATGGGCTGTGTGGAAACCATGGGATTTTGCCGCTGTCCGCTTGAAGAGCTTCCGGGTGATATGCCTGTTTTTGTTTTGGAAACGGGCGGAACTCCGATAACTGAATTTTCGTTCCCAAAGGAAGGAATTGTGATAATCGGTTCAGAAGAGCTTGGAGTAAGTCCCGAAGCCCTGAAGCGCGCCACCTGCGGAATAGTTTCAATTCCGATGACGGGACTGAAGGCTTCCCTTAATGTTGGCGTTGCGTTTGGAATTCTTATGCAGGCCTGGGTTCAAAGCCTTTCATCTGAAATTCATTGAAAACAATTCATATTTGCATTAAAGTGCTCTATAAATAGGAAAGAAGAATGAAAGTTGCTATTGTACATGACTGGCTTGTAAATTACGGCGGAGCTGAAACCTGGGTTGAATATATGCTTCGTCTTTATCCTGATGCAGATATTTTTACTCTTGTGTATGACAAAAAGAAGATGGGCTCGCATTTTTCAGGCAGGAAAATTTACACTTCATATATACAGAAGCTGCCTTTTGCCTCCAGGCTCTATACAAAGCTTTTGAAATTTATGCCGCGCGCATTTGAATCCTTTGACTTTTCCGGATATGATCTGGTTTTGTGCTCTTCTTCGTGCTGTGCAAAGGGTGTGGTGACTCCGCCTTCAGTTCCCCATATCGCCTACATTCATTCGCCTATGAGATATGCATGGGATCTGTTTTTTGACTACAGAAAAAGAAGCGGCCGGCTGACACGCTTTTTTATGAACCGCTGGATTCCTGCGCTCAGACAGTGGGATTATATTTCAAGCCAGCGTATTGACACTGTGGTTGCGAATTCGAATTACATTGCGCGGCGCATAAAGAAATTCTGGAATGTAAACGCAAAAGTTGTATACTGCCCTATAAACACCAGCCGTTTTTTTCCGTCGGATGAAATTTCTGCTCCGGAAGATTTTTACGTGGCGTTTTCAAGGCTTGTTCCCTATAAGCGCGTTGACCTTGCGATAACTGCCTGTAAAAAACTGGGGCGCAGGCTTGTTGTAATAGGGGCCGGCTCTGAGATGGACAGCCTGAAAAAGCTTGCCGGAAAAACCAGCGATATTGTTTTTACAGGAAGAGCTTCCGATGATGAAGTCCGCTCTTATTTGCAGCGGTGCCGTGCTCTTATTTTTTGCGCGGAGGAAGATTTGGGACTAACTCCATTAGAGGCTCAGGCATGCGGACGTCCTGTCATTGCATTCGGAAAGGGAGGCAGCCTGGAAACTGTTGTGGACGGAAAAACCGGGGTTTTCTTTGCGCGCCAGGATACAGACAGTGTGGCAGATACAATACTCCGCTTTGAGCAGCTTGATTCGCAGGGGATTTTCAAAAAGGATGATATTGTTGACCATGCGCGGCAGTTCAGCATAGAAAAATCACTTGAGCAGTTTCAGGAAATTATCAGGGAAACTCAGGAAAGAATAAAATGACAAACCAGGTTTTAGCGGATTTGCTTGTCCTTGCTCTGCTTTTTATTGGAAATGCGCGGTTTCTTTTTGTGAATCATTCGCAGAAGGATACGCTGTCAATTCTTCCGTTTGCGGGGCTTTTTGTTTCAGTTGTGAATATTTTTGTATTTACACTTTCATTTGAAAATTTTCTGATTTTTATTTTGGCTTTATTCTCATCTGTCTGGAATGTTCGTTCTGTGCTTAGAATGTTTTCAGAGGTTATCCTGGATCAATATGAGATTAGGCTGATTTCGATTTGCTCTGTGAATGCGCTTCTTGCTGCCTTGATGATTTTTGCCGTGATTTATTTCCGTCCAATGAATCCCAAGAAAATGCGCCTGCCCGTAAAGCAGACATCTGCGCTTTATTCTGGAAATATAAGCGAAGGCTTTTCCGAAGTTAATGCTCCCTTTGTATTTCCCGGTTTTCGGCTTTTCTCCTTTGGGCCTGAAACTGAAAACGCATCCGGAAGAAAAATCATATTGTTTGCCTCTCCTGAAACTGCAAATTCAAGTTTGTACAATGCATTTTTCTGCAAGCTCGCAAATAATGGATTTTACGTTTATGCCGTTGATGTTTTAAGGAACAACTGCCTGTCTTCTGAAACTGATGTGCCTTTGAATTTTACAAGACGTTTTTCTGCGCTCAAACGGAAAATTTTTAATTCGGCCGCTTATGAAGAAAAGCAGAAAAAATCCTCTTTTGCAGAAGATCAGTTTTGGATTTTGCTTTCTCTGTGCAATCCTACAGAAAAGGATACAGTTTTCTTGGTTACAGATGAAGACTTGTCTGGCTCCATGCAGTCTGTTATTCAAAAAAGCCTTATAAAAATCTTCGGATGCTTTGATCTGGCATATATAGATGGTTACAGAACCAAGGGAGCTGGCCCTGTTGAGAACACAGATCCGTTTTTGGCATCGATTTTAGGGGTGCAGATGGACAGAAGCGGCTATATGTCGAGTCATTTGGGTACAGTTTTGTCTGACTTTATAAACACTCAGATGATAAATGAATATTAGCCGATGTTGTAATATCTGCGGCTTTTAACTATAATATTCTCATGAATAAAATCACAAAAGAAAAAATTTTGCCGCTTTCACTGAGCCTTGCGGTTGTTTTGCTGGATCAGATAACGAAATGCATTGTTGTAAAAAATATTCCCCGCCTTTCAATTTTTTCAGATGACGCTGTGATTGAGGTTTTCGGAAAATATCTTCGGCTTGTCCATGTGCGCAACAATGCGATTGCCTTCAGCATGGGCTCAGGGCTTTCTGACACTCTGCGCGGATTTCTTTTTGCGCTCCTTCCGCTGCTTGTTGTTATTGCAGTTTATGTGATTTATTTTAGAAACAACGAATTTACAAAAATCCAGCGCTGGGCTATATGCGGAGTTCTCGGCGGCGGAATAGGAAATCTTATCGACCGTTTTTTCCGTCCGGAAGGTGTTGTTGATTTTATAGATTGCTATTTTTTCGGTCTATTTGGAATGGAAAGATGGCCTACGTTTAACATTGCGGACAGTGCGGTTGTTGTTTTTGGAGCCGTGTTTTTTGTGGCTTTTCTTCTTCAGTCTAAATCAGGCGGTGGAAAGGAGTAGGTGATGAACAGAAAAGTTTTTTATCTTTTATATGTGTTGATTTCCAGCGCTGCGAGCATTTTGTTTACGTTGTTTTCCATTGGCGCGCTTTTTGGAGTTTGCTTTCTTCTTTTGAAATTCGTATTCCATGCAGGAATTGAAGCCTATGCGAATGCTGTTTTTGGCTGTTTTACAATCGGCTTTGTGCTGAGTTTTTTTCTGTATTCAAAAATCACCACGAAAATTATAAAAAAATATTCGCTTTATGAAAAATTTGGTGTGCGCGCAAAAAAAGGCGGCGATTCCCCTGAGAATTCCGACCTGGCAAATAAAACAGTTCTCCCTGATTCTGTAAAGGAAATTCAGGAAGACGAAAAATGGAGAGAATAGGAATCTCAGGCAACTTTAACAGTATTTTCAAAATGCCCCTGGAGCTTATGGCTTCAAGGGCATTTTTTATGTCTATAACAGTGCGGCTCCGCGGAATTCTTCTATTTTTTTGTAGCCGTGGGAGCGCATGAAAGTTTTCAGGCCTTCGATTATCTGCACCATTGCCTTTGGGTTTGAGAATGTTGCAGTTCCCACTTGAACAGCGGAAGCTCCTGCCATTATGAATTCCACTGCATCCTGCCATTTTTCAATTCCGCCAAGCCCGATTATAGGAATCTGTTTTTCCTGCGGAAGGGAGCGAACTGCCTTTGCGACATCATAGACCATTCGGAGCGCAATGGGCTTTACCGTCGGTCCGCACAGACCCGCTTTTATATTGTCAAACACAGGGCGGCATTTTTCAATATCGATGGCAACAGCCTGTATTGTATTTATAAGGCTGAGCGCATCTGCTCCGGCTTCTATGCAGGAAAGAGCCACGGAAACTAAATCAGGGGCATTCGGGGAAAGCTTTACAATCAGGGGCTTTGAAGTTGCTTTTCTGACTGCGCTTACACAGGCAGCTGCGGCTTCAGGATTTATTCCCCATGCCATTCCGCCGGCTTTTACATTCGGGCAGCTTATATTCAGTTCGATTGCAGGTACAGATGTTTTGTCCAGAAGCTCTGCACCCTTCACATAGGAGTCCAGATCGTGTCCTGCGAGGTTTGCTATTGAAATGGTGTCAAGCTTCAGCATCTCGGGAAGTTCATTCTGTATAAAATGCGGAACTCCGGGGTTTTCAAGGCCTATTGAATTTATGTCGCCGGAAGGCACTTCGATTATCCGGTCTCCCGAATTTCCTTCACGTGGATTCAGAGTAAGACCCTTTGAGCAGATGCCGCCCAGCGCCGATACGTCAAAAAATCCCCTGTAATTCTGGCCGAATCCGAATGTTCCGCTGGCTGCTATAACAGGATTCTTGAATTTCAGTTTTGCGATTTCAACGCTCAAGTCCGGCTCCATTGTTTCTGCAAGCGGCTCTCTGCGTGCAAAATCCGGTTTTTCAAATTCCAGAATATCTGCATTAAAGACAGGACCGTCTTTGCATACGCGGCGGTTTCCTTCTTTTGTGCGTATTGTGCATCCGAGACAGGCTCCGACTCCGCAGAGCATTTTCTTTTCTATGCTCAAAAAGCATTTTACGCCGGCTTCCTTTGCGATTTTCTGTATATAAGCGAGCATTGGAGATGGTCCGCATGCATAAATTGTGCTGTATCCCTGCGCTTTTATGGTGTCAGTTGTGAGCGCGGCTGTTATCATTCCGTGAATGCCTTCTGAGCCGTCATCTGTAGTTATGACAAGTTTGTCAGGGCGGATATTTTCCAGACCATAGCTTCCGGTTTTGAAGCTTGCATAAAAGTCATAGGTTTTTTCTGGCAGGGAGGAAGCAAAATTGGCTACGGGTGCAACTCCGATTCCTCCGCCGCAGATACAGATTTTTCCTTCTGATTTATCAAATGTGTTTCCCAGCGGCCCTGTCAGCTCCAGTTCTGACCCTGTTAAAAGGTTACAGATTTCAGCTGTCCCCGTTCCTTTTTTTAGAATTAAAAACTGAACCCTTAAAACAGTGTCGGATATTCGTTCTGAATGAAAAACGCTTATCGGGCGGGCGAACTGCACAGTGCTTTGAACTGGTTTTATCAGGTAGAACTGTCCTGGCAAAGGGGAAACTTGGGTTTTTCGCTCAAGATGAATTTCTGTTTCCAGAAAAAATATGTCCGGGCGAATCATTTTTGATTCTGTAATCAGGGTCTTCCCTGAAAAAAGAATGCCGTTTCCGTCTTTGTCAATTTCAGGCTTATCCATTGTTATTTCCTTAAAAACTATCGGTAGTTTGTTTTTGCAATACTAACTAAAGTTAGTTAATTCGATTTTTGATGCTATGGCAGCTTTTGCGGCGGCTTCGACTAAGTCATCAAATGAAAGCGCTTTTCCGCTTTGCTGTTTTTGGATACAATCAGAATCTTTTTTCCATGCGCATAAAATTCCGCGGGAAGAATTCACAGTTCCGCCTGCATTTTTCAGCAAGGTTGCGCAGATACTTGCGGCTCCCCCCTGTGCGCCGTATCCTGGAATCAAAAAGAAAATATTTTTATATGCCTGCCGCAGGGAAATTGCATCGCTTTCTTCTGTGCATCCTACAACTGCGCCTACCGGGCTACAGGTTTGCTCTGGATAAATTTTTTCCATCTGGGATCTTATTGATTCAAGTTCTTTTCCAACTTCATCAAGAACGCGTCCTCCCTGCTTCAGTTCCTTTTGCTCAATGTCTGTCATTCCGGGGTTGCTTGTTCTCAGCAGAACGAAAACGCCTTTTCCCTTGGATGCGCAGAATTCTGTAAAGGGCTTCAGTGTGTCAAAGCCCATGTATGGATTTATTGTTATTATGTCTGATTCAAAGTCGCCGGAAAAATGCGCCCTTGCATACGCTGATGCCGTGGCTGCAATGTCTCCGCGTTTTATATCGGAAATGCAAATCAGCCCTGATTCCTTTGCCAGCTTCAGAGTTTTAGCATAAACTTTAAGACCTTCAATTCCCATTGCTTCATAATAGGCAATCTGGACTTTAAAGCAGCAGGCGCTTTTGTCATGCTTGATTCGTTCTATTAGCAGCTTGTTGTATTCAAGCACTGCCTGGGCTGGTGAAGACTGATCAACCAAATTGGCGGGAATGTAGGACGGATCTGTGTCCAGTCCAACGCAAAGAGGTCCGTTTTGGACGGCCAGTTCCTGTAAAATTTGCATATTGTGTTTCATGCGTTCATTATAGCACTTTTATAGTAAATCTGTAAAATCCTTTATATATTTAGTCAGCCCCCTGATATGTATATGTTACGTAATCTGCCTGCCATCCACAGGCACCAGAACGACAGTTCTGCACCCTGCGGAATGGCTTATCCACAGACAGTGGAATAGCGAGGGTGCGGTGTGTGGAAAATGAAGCATGCGCTTTCAGGGTGCCGGCTAGGCTAGTTTCTGAATGAATGAATCGGTGCTGGAATTCTTCCGCCGCGGTTTATAAAATCCGCACAGCTGAAGGAATTCACGTCGATGACAGGGCAGCCTCCAAGAAGTCCTCCGAATTCCACCCATTCACCCGCCTTTTTTCCAGGAGCAGGAATAAGCCGGACAGCGGTTGTCTTGTTATTGACCATTCCGATTGCCATTTCGTCTGCCATAATTCCGCTGATTGTGGTTGCCGGTGTGTCGCCGGGGATTGCAATCATGTCGAGGCCCACAGAACATACGCAGGTCATTGCTTCAAGTTTTTCAAGAGTGATGGAGTGCTGTTTTACGGCATTTATCATTCCTTCATCTTCGCTTACTGGAATAAATGCGCCGCTTAATCCGCCTACATTTGTAGAAGCCATTACGCCTCCTTTTTTCACCATGTCGGTTAACATGGCAAGCGCGGCGGTTGTTCCAGGCGCACCAGCTCCCTCAAGTCCAATTTCTTCAAGAATGCGGGCAACGCTGTCTCCCACTTCCGGAGTCGGTGCAAGGGAAAGATCCAGAATTCCAAAGTTTACACCCAGGCGTGCGGCGGCTTCAGTTCCGACCATCTGACCCATGCGTGTGATTTTAAATGCCATCTTTTTGATTCCGTCGGCCAGTTCATTGATAGGGCGGCCCTTGTATTCACGTGCGGCGGCGAGGATTACTCCGGGACCTGAAACGCCTACATTGATTACGGCATCTCCTTCTCCCGGTCCGTGGAATGCTCCTGCCATAAAGGGGTTGTCTTCCGGCGCATTTGTAAAGACTACAAGCTTGGCGCAGCCGTTGACTTCGCAGTTGCGTGAAACTTCAGCCGTCTTTTTTATGGTTTCGCCCATGAGCTTTACAGCATCCATGTTTATTCCGTTTTTTGTGGTTCCGACATTCACGCTTGAGCACACAAAACTGGTTTCTGCAAGGGCTTCTGGAATTGAATCAATAAGAATTCTGTCAGCAGGGGTAATTCCCTTCTGCACAAGCGCGCTGAATCCGCCGATGAAATTCACGCCTAATTCCCGGGCGCATTTGTCGAGGGTTCGGCAGTATTCAACGTAGGATTTTTCTCCGCTGGCTCCTGCAACAAGCGCAATCGGTGTTACGGAAATTCTTTTATTGATGATCGGAACTCCGTATTCCTTTTCTATGTCCTGACCTACGCGCACAAGATTTCCTGCATAGCGCATGATTTTGTCATAAATTTTTTTGTTGGCTTTTTTTGCGTCTGAATCTGCGCAGTCTAGAAGCGAAATTCCCATCGTGATGCATCGGATATCAAGCTTCTGGCGCATGAACATGTTTACTGTTTCTTCAATTTCTACAGGTGAAAAAATCATACATTCCTCAAAATTCTAAGGAAACACTGGACAATCCGGATACGGCTTATTCAGCATTACCATAAATAGGACATTCTCTAAAAGTTGTCTGCGACGATTTTTGAAAATGCCAGCGGGTTTTATTCTACTTTATTGCACTGAATATTGCAATTATCGGCGCACGGCCTGATTTGCCCGGAAAACTGAATTTTTTCAGCACAGCCTTAATTAGAGCCGTTTATGCTCTGCGCAATCCTGAAGCCGAACATTGTCGGATAGCTCCGGCAGATTATATATAAATTGTTTGACGGAAGCTTTAGGTTTGCGTCATCGTTTGAATAATGTCCGCCGAGCGCATTCTTGATGAAGCAAATTTCGCTTACATTTCCTGTCATGTCATAAATTCCAAGTCCATTCGCTTTTCTGGAGGCGCATGCTTCGGAAGCATCTCCCACAACGGCGACTTCTTCAAGAGTGTCGCTTCCGCTGTATTTAAATGAACGGTTATACTGGTTTTTATCTTTGTATGCGCCGTATGCCGCATATTCCCATTCGGCGGTAGTTGGAAGTCTGTAGCCATCTGAGCTTTTGTCCACGTGTATGCCGGAAACTGCATCTGAATCTGAAAGCGACTTTATCTCCGTTTCTAGTGCCTCGTCGGAATAGTAGACCGGGCGCAGCCCTTTCATTCTGGAAAGCGCATTGCACCACACGATGCAGTCTGCGTGCGCTATGCTTGTTACCGGCTTGTATTTTCCTGCTGTCGGAGATTCGCTTGTGTTGCTTCCTTCACGCCCCGGATTTTCAAAGGAATAGCCGTGTCCTAAAGCCCACTTGTACACTTCATGCCACAGCGTATACGTTGTTTCGACATAGTTTATTCTGTACGGAGCAAGAAGCGTGCCTTTAAGGTTGGTAGTGCTGGGATTATCGTGATCACGTGTTTCAATCCAGCAGTTTTCCGGGAATGTTGTTTCTTCCTCAAGAATGCAGATCATTTTAAGGCTGTCAATAACGTGGGTTTCTGTTCCTATTGAATCTTCAAGGTCGTGAAGCATGTCTCTGCACGATGTGACAAAAAGTGCTGCGGTCAGAATGAATGTGGAAACAAGGGTTTTCATAAACAGGGGGGGGGTAATTGTGTTTCATTTTTTCACAGCATCCGGCATGAAATTAAATACAAAGCCTATTTTCGGCCCTGCTGAAAAGAAATTCCTGCTTTCTTCCTGCTGATAGGAAAAGCGCGCTCCGGTATCAAGAGAAACTGTAAGATGTTCCGTTTTGACGAAAGCTTTTCTTACGCTCAAAGCGCCTCTTGCAAGAAAATCGTAGTACACATCGTCAATTACTCCTGAGCTTGCTGTAAGAACTTTCAGCCTGGATATGGAAATTCCGGCTCCGGCATCTGCCTGTATGCTTATATCCTGCGGAAGCTGCCAGCGGTACCAGATTCCCCACAGCAGGTTGTACATATCAAGGTTTTCAACTTCTTCTCGCACTGGAAAATAATACAGATAGTCAAAATTAAAAAGAATGCCGATTTTTGCATTTTGGACAATGCCGCGCAGAATTTCACATTCGACTCCGACACCAGCTCCAGCGGCGCTTTTTGAATAGTCTTCCATGTCGCCGAATGGAAAAGCTGAAACATAATAGGCAGAAAAATCAAGATGTGAAACCGCATCTGAGAGTATCTGGTTGGAAGCACTTTTTTCCGCAGTTTTCCTGCTGCCAGGATTTTCTTTTGCAAACCCGGCAGAAAGAAAGAATATTAAAAATGAAAGGACGGTACAAATTTTTATTTTCATGTGCATATTATAAGGATATCTGCAAAAAAATAAAGCGCATCTATAGAGAGTGTCTGCGAGTTTTAAGTCGTTGTAATAGCACGACTTAAAACATCGCCTTTTCAAAGTTATCTCTAAAAATTGCAATTTTTAGAGATAACCATTATTGTTGAGGGAACCTCTAAAAAAATCATTGAAATTGAATTTTCTGAGGTTCTACTGGATTATTTTTCCGTGATTTCTTCAAGCGCGCTTTCCGCTGCGATTTTTCCGTAGATACAGATATCCGCAACAGCATTTCCGCCGAGCCTGTTCGATCCGTGTATTCCGCCTGTTACTTCGCCTGCCGCAAAGAGTCCCGGAACAGGATTTCCTTCGTTGTCTATTACCTGGGCTTTTGTGTTTATTGTGAGTCCTCCCATGGTGTGGTGAACCGCGGGGCCGACTTCAACTGCATAATAAGGCGGATTTTCAAGGGCGCACGGCATTTCTGTGGGCTTGCGTCCGAGGGGATCTTTGCCGGATTTTTGAATCGAGGCGTATTCTGACAGAGTTTTTTCAAATTCATCCGCAGGAATTTCAAGCTTTTCTGCGAGTTCCGCCGCGGTTTCTCCCTGTGTAATCAGGCCGTTTTTTATGTAGGTTTCGATAGCCTTTAAAGATCCGCGGACTTCCTGGTCGAACACAAGGAACGCTGTGCCGCCCTTCTGGCTGAGGATTGCCTTTGACATTTCGTCTCTTGTTGCCATTTCAGTGCAGAATCTTTTTCCGCTGCGGTTTACAAGAATTGCTCCGTTTCCGCGCACAGCCTCGGTAATCATTGTGCCGTTGCCTGGAACGACGGTAGGGTGGGTTTGAATTTCGTCCATCTGTGTAAGCTGAACGTTGAATTTCTGCACCCAAGAAAATGCATCTCCTGTGGCTCCCTTGTGATTTGTTGTTCCGAATCCTTCAAATTCCGGCTTGTAGGAAGAAACCATTTTCGGGTTTGCGCCGAAGCCTCCCGTTGCGATAATTATGGATTTTGCGTTTACGATGTATTCGCCGCTGTCTGTCTGAACCACAGCGCCTGTGGGTCTTCCGTCTTTACTGAGCAGGTCTATGACTTTGCTTGAGCAGCGGATTTCAGCTCCTGATGCCAGAGCGGCTTTTTCTAGAACCGGAATGATATTGGAGCCTACCGCGCTTCCTCCCTGCGGACGGTGTGTGCGCCTGTTTGTGGAGCCTGCCATTTTTCCCACGTCAGTCAGATCTGCGCCAAGGGAAATAAGCCAGTCAACTGTTTCAGCGGATTTTTCAGTTAGATTGCGCACAAGTGAAGGGTCGTTCTTGTAGTGTCCGCCTTTCATTGTGTCCTCAAAGAACTGTTCGTTTGTATCCTGAATTCCAAGCTTTTTCTGCACGGAAGTTTCGCTTGCGTTGAGGCCTCCTGTTGCGGCTATGGTGTTGCCGCCCACATTTCCTTCTTTTTCAAGAACGATTACGCTGGCTCCCTTTGATGCTGCTTCTGCCGCCGCTGAAAGTCCTGCGCCTCCGGCTCCGATAACCAGAATATCGCATGAAGTGTCGGACACAGGCTGCGCATTTTGTGCGGATTTTTTTCCGCGCGCGGAATTCACTGCATTTTTCAGGGCGGAAATAGTTGCCTTTGAGGTTATGGTTGCCCCTGATACAATGTCTATGCCGTCTGTTTTTCCTTCAGCTGAAAACTGCTCAAGAATTGAATTTATAGCGGCCTTTGCATAGTCGGTTTCCTGTTCCTCGGTTACTTTTGCCGCTGTGATTTTTCCATTTTCAACTGAAAACGAAACTGCGATTGTTCCGTTCCGTCCTTCTGACTTGCCTGAAAATATTCCATCGGGCAGCATCTGCTTTTTTGCATTGACTGACAGGGCCGCTATTGAGATTCCTGATGCAAGCAGAAATGCCGCTGCCGCCAGTGAGTTTCGTGTGTTTTTGCGTTTCATATATTCCTCCGGAAATTATATTGCCGGTTAAAATATAGCGTAAAAACACAGGTTGGAACAGGCTGTTTCTTTAGAATTCCTCGTCAGCAAGCTGGACAAAGCCTGAATTGTTTCTGCACCAGTTTTCCGCGTAAGACGCTTTTTTGCACAGGATTTTTACAGAGGCTCCGAACGCGTTGCTTTCAATATAGTCCACGGATTCAGGGAGTACGACTTTTGCGTTCTGTCCGCACTCTGCAAAGGCTTCCTCGCTTATGCTTGTTACGCCTTCTGGAATTCTTATTGACTCCATGTCTGTTTTATAAAAGGCTCTTCTTCCGATTCCCTTTACGTCTGATGGAATGGACACGTTTTTTCTTTCGCCGCTGTAGAACAGGAGCATGCAGTTGTGCGTGTTTATCATCATTCCGTTTTCGTATCTGTAGTTCTTGTTGATAGGCAGATATTTCATGCTGTTCGGAAAGGCTGTTTTTGCACATGATATGAGGTTGTCCGGGAACACGAAATTCTTTATTCCCGTGCAGTTTGCAAAGGCGCGGTCGTTTATTGATTTTATGTTTTCATGCAGAACTATTGACTGGATTTCCTCGCAGCCTTCAAATGTCTGTTCCTCAATGGTTGTTATGTTCTGGGGAATGTCTATTGATTCAAGCGAGATGCAGTTGTAGAAGGCTCTTTTTCCGATTGCCATGAGGTTTGCCGGAAGCTCTATTGTTTTTAAGTTTACACAGTCAGCAAAGGCGTTTTCGCCTATAATAAGGACACTGTCAGGAATTTTTATTGAAGAAACCATTCGGTGATTGTGAAAAGTTGTTTCCGTTATTTCTGTTGTTCCGCTTGGAATTTCAACATCCATCAAAGAAAAATCCATTTTTGCAGCTCCGTAATTTTTAGTTTGTTGCCCTGTGGAAATTCCTGGAATTTTTCAGGGCTTTACTGTAATACTATCATTCTTGCTTTTAGTTGTCTAATGATTTTTCTTGTTTGAAGGAATTGTTTGAACTTTGTCTGCATTATCGATATTATTTCAGCATGAAAGAAACACTGCATTATGTAAAGGCCAGCACACGCTACAAGCGGGAACACAAGCCTGACTACGGCAAGGAGAAAATTGAAATTCTCTACGAGGACAAGGATATTGTTGTTGTGAACAAGGATTCCGGCTTACTTTCTGTTCCTTATCCCGGAAGCAAAGCGCGCACTGCTGTGGAGCTTCTTGAAAAGATTATGCGTAAAAACGGTACTTTTGCCGAGAACCACCGTCCTTTTGTTGTTCACAGGCTTGACCGTGATACAAGCGGAGTGATGATGTTTGCCCTGAATGAAAGGGTACAGAAGAAAATAATGTCCGCCTGGAAAACTATGGTTACAGAACGGCTTTACCGCGCAGTTGCCGAAAATCCACGCAGACATCATCCTGAGCTGCCTGATTCAGGGCTTATAGATGAGCCGCTTGCAAAAAATGCCTGCCACCAGGGTTATGTTCCTAAAAAAATTGACAGCAGTGTTGAAATTTGCGAGGCGAGAACGAATTTTACTGTGATTCTCAGGGGCAGAACACATACTTTGTTTGAGCTGTCACTGGATACAGGGAAAAAGAACCAGATAAGGGCGCATCTGGCCTCAAAGCATTATCCGCTTGCAGGAGATGAAAATTACAGGGCCAGAACTGACCCCTTTCACCGGCTTGCGCTTCATGCAAGAACACTGGCCTTTGTGCATCCTGCAACAGGAGAAAAGCTCCGGTTTGAAATTCCTGAGCCTGAAAACTGGGCAGAGTATGTTCAAAAGGGTGATCCGCATCCTGTGCCGCCTGTATGGGCAGAAGAAAAAAAGAGCATAGATGTCTACAATGCAAGAGTGGAAAATATAAAGGGTTCTGGACATTCTCTAAGAAAACAGGCAAGGAAAATGGATTTTATTTCCCGTGGAAAAAGCGGAATAAGATAAAAAAACAGCAAACTAACGTTTATTATTTTTCAACGACCGTTAGTTTGCTAGGGTAAAGCCTCAAATCGCAGGAATATTATTAAAACGATAAAAAACCTTGTTGTATTTATAGAAAAAACTTCTTGTAGCAAGGCTTGAATTTCACTATTATTTTGGTATGCAGATAAAACTTGATAATCTAAAGAAGACATATTCCGGGCCATCGGGAATTGTCACTGCGGTGAACGGGATTTCGCTTGAAATTCCTGAAAAAAATATTTTTGGAATAATCGGAAGAAGCGGCGCTGGAAAAAGCAGCCTTGTGCGCCTGATAAGTCTTCTTGAAAAGCCGGATGAAGGTCAGGTTTTTTATGGCGACAAGAGGGTTGACAATTTAACAAATCATGAATTGATTCTGCGCCGTAGAAAAATCGGCATGATATTCCAGAATTTCAATCTTTTTACATCAAGATCTGCGGCTAGAAATATTGCCTATCCCCTTGAAATTTGCGGGGCTTCAAGCAGCTTTATAAAATCCCGGGTGGAGGAAATGCTTGCTCTTGTTGGGCTTGAGGACAAGGCGGATTCTCCTGTAAGCGCATTGTCGGGCGGACAAAAACAGCGGATTGCGATTGCCCGTGCTCTTGCAACAGATCCTGATGTTCTTTTCTGCGACGAGGCCACAAGCGCGCTGGATCCGCAGACTACAATTTCTATTTTAAACTTGATTCGTGATATTCAGAAAAAAATAGGCTTGACTGTTGTTATGATTACGCACCAGATGGAGGTTGTCCGCGATGCCTGTGAGCAGGTTGCTGTGGTGGACGCCGGAAGAATTGTAGAGCAGGGCAAAGTCAAGGATATTTTTAACTGCCCGAAATCAGAAGTCACAAGGGAATTTGTGCGCGGCATGTCATGGAATTCAAAAAGCAGGCTTGTGCGCTGGTCTGATGAAGGCGGACAGTTTGTGCTTCATTTCAGGGGAGAAAAAACGGGAAATCCTGTGATGAGCACTCTTGCAAAAAAATTCGATGTTGAATTCAACATTCGGGCCGGAGGAATTCAGCATATAGAAAGCGAGGACTTTGGAACTATGCTTGTTGATTTTTCCGGCAGCAAAACAGAGATTCAGAAAGCCCTTTCATTTTTAAAGGAACAGGGAATTATCGTTGAGGACATTTCGCAGTCATAGCGGCGGCTGATAAGCCCGGGTTTTATAGTTTTTTATCAGGAGGAAGAAAATGAGCCAGATTCTTATTTTAGTACGGGAGGCATCGCTTCAGACACTGGAGATGGTTTTCTTTTCAACTGTGATTTCTCTTGTGCTTGGCTTTCCTGTCGGCGGGCTGCTTTATGTTACAAATCCTGGCGGAATTTCTCCGCGGCCGGTGCTGAACCGGATTTTGAGCAGAATAGTAAATGTTCTGCGCTCGTTTCCGTTTATCATACTGATGATTATTCTTTTTCCGCTTTCCAAGCTTATACTGGGAACAAGAATTGGAACGGAGGCTGCTATTATTCCTCTAAGCATCGCTGCGGCGCCTTTTGTTGCCCGTATTATTGAAACTGCGCTGAGCGAGGTTGATCCGGGAATGATTCAGGCGGCTCGGGCTATGGGCTCTACAGACTGGCAGATTATATGCAAGGTTGTTATTCCAGAGGCGTTTCCTTCTATTATTTCAGGAATTACGCTCACTGTTATAAATCTGATCGGATATTCTGCAATGGCTGGAACTATTGGCGCAGGCGGACTTGGCGATCTTGCAATACGCTATGGCTATCAGAGATTTCGCACTGATGTTACTTTTGCCGCGGTCATTGTTATTCTTGTTCTTGTGGAGCTGGTTCAGTTTGTAGGAACATTTCTTGTGAACAAAATAATCAGCCGCCGCTAGACGGTTTTGCCTCCCCAGAAGGCTGAATTTTCTCTTTCGCGGCGGATTGTTTTTTCAAAGTCTGCTTCCGGCTCGCAGTTTTTTTCTATTTGAAGTGCTGTGGCATGAAGCCTGTTTATGCACTTGCTTTTGTCGCTGTAGCCGAGCTTTGATTTTTCTATGGCATCTCCAAGAATCCTTATGCTTTCGTCGTAGATTTTGAGCGGAACAGGAAAGGGATGTCCGTCCTTTCCGCCGTGGGCGAAACTGAATCTTGCAGGGTCTTTAAATCTGCTGGGTGTTCCGTTTATGACTTCGCTTATCAGTGTCAGTGATTGAAGTGTTCTTGGCCCGAGCCCCGGTGTCAGCAGGAGCGACTCGAAATTTTCAGGCGGCGCTTCATAGGCTGTGGCAAGCACTGCTCCAAGGCGCTTCAGGTCTACGTCTTTTTCAGTTACATTATGGTGAAAGGGAAGCGATATGCTTCTTTCGTCCTGTGCAAGAACAGATTTTATTTCCTTTATAATTCTGTCCGGGTGTTCCCTTGAAATTGAAAGTATTGAATTCCGTGCGCCATCAGCCTTGGAGTCGGTCAGGTTCAGAATTTCACCTTTGTTTTCTCCTGTTACCCCGGAATGAGGCTCCTGCACAAACGAAGTCAGGTTTTGGGAACACCAGTGGTAGCGGCGGGCTGTTTTTGTCTGTGTGTTCATTCCCTGCTGGACAACCGCCCAGTCACCCTGGTCGCTTAGAATAAAGTTATGCTGATAAAGCTGGAATCCGTCCTGAACAGCGGCTCCGTCAACTTTTGCAGTGAGCCGGCTTGCGTTTACAAGCATGTTTCCGTCGAGACCCGTTGCATCGCTTAGGTACATAAGCTCTTCCGGCGTTTTCCGGGAGTATTTTCCCCTGCCGCCGCAGATGCACAGCCCGAATTCCCTGGCACGTGGATTTATTCCGCGCTTGAGCGCATACATTACGCTTGTAGTGATTCCCGAAGAATGCCAGTCCATTCCCAGAACTGCGCCGAAAGACTGAAACCACAGTGGATCACTGAGCCTGCGCAGAACTTCTTTTTTTCCCTGCTGAATCAAAAGCGATTCCACAATGAGCGTTCCAAGCTCCTTCATTCTGTCCGCGAGCCACATTGGAACTGTGCCTGTATGAAGCGGAAGATCAGCGTGTCCTGTCCGAGACGGCATTTAGTCCATTGCTCCCATTGCATTCAGAATGATGGCCGCCGCTGATGTTGAAGCTGTTTCTGTGCGAAGAATCCGCTTTCCCATGCTCAGAAGGGAAAATCCGCTTTGCTTTAAAAGTTCTCTTTCTGAATCAGTCCAGCCGCGTTCGCTTCCGATGGCAGCTGTGGCTTTTTCGGGCGGAATTTTCAGCGCGGAAAAGAGGCTTTGCGATGGATTTACATTGTCGAGCGCAAAAAGCTCTCCGTCAAATTCGGCTTGCTCAAGGCAGGCTTTGAGCGACGGATAGATAAAAAGTTCTGGAATATGCGTGGAAGCTGCCTGTGTGCTGCCATCCATAAGAAATTTCCGGGCGCTTTCCTTTGCCGCAAGCCCTGAATTCAAATAGGATTTTTCTCCAAGCTCCGTGCCTGCAAGATGAACTTCCTGCACCCCGAGTGAAGCCAGATCTCGCAGAATCCGCTTGAGCTGTATGGGCCGCGGAAAGCCTATGATCATTTTCAGCGGATAAAGCTTTTTGCCGTCTGATTCCGGCGTGAATTCAAAAAAAAGTTTTCCTTCTTTGCCGTTTTCGTCCGTTATTTTTTTTATTACAGAAGTTCCTGCCTTGCCCCCGATAATTCCAGATGAAAAGGTGTCGCCTTCCTTTTTGTGCAGAATTTTCAGTATATGCTGGGCGCGTTCATCCTGGATGTTGAGCGGCGATGAAATTTCTTCCGGGGAAAAAAGGCAGATGTTCATTAAATAAATTTCCTCAGTTCCTGATGGTGTATTGTCTTTGTTTTTACAGCGATTATGTAGCTCCCGAACATTGCGGTTAATGCATCGATTCCGGCGGCATAGGCGCAGATAACGGGAACAGCGTTTTTCAGCAGCAGATAACCTGATTCAAATCCGCGGCCGTACAGAAGGCACATTGAAGTTATCGCCGCAAATGGACCGCCCATCGGAATTTCCGCCAGCGCAAAAGAAAGCGCAAATGAAACTCCTGCAATCCACATGACATCCAGCATAGGAATTCCCAGGCTTGAATATGAGCGCAGAATAAGGACAAAGCCGGCCGCCTGAACCAGTGCTGCCCCTCCGCGTCCGAAGATTGCAAACAGCGGAAATGAAAATGCATTGACTCTCCGCCTGATTCCAAGGCTTTCCTTTCCGTGGCGAAGGCTTGTTGCAAGCGCAAGGTTTGTATCTCCGCTGAAAAATGCAACCAGAAAAGGACAGATGGAGGCATACAGGACACGGTAGGGATGCATTTCGTGGCAGAGAATTCTAAGTGTCAGAGGGTAGATTACAAAGGCCACAAGCAAAAGGTCTGCGGTCAGCATGATAAGAAGTCCGTTGTAGACTCCGCTTCCCACAGCCGCAATAAAATCTAGTGTCCAGCGGCACATGACTGCAATCATTCCGACTGCAAAAACTTCAATAAAGAAGCTCAGAACTATATAGAAAACTTTGCTCAGCGAATCAAAAATTCCCACAGCTGCCTTTGAGGCGTTTTTATCGCTTGCCGCCCCGGCTCCTGCAAGTCCCGCAAAAACAAAGCATGGCAGCAGATAGGCGCCGTCAATCAGGGATTCAAAGCCTGAATACGGAAAAAGCTTTGTCAGCAGGGTTTGCCATGCAAATATCACAGTTTCAGAGGCCTTTTCTGTGGTGATTGGAATTCTCGGAAGATTTATGATAAGCGCAGACACCAGCCCTAAAAGCATGAGCGCAAATGATGAGGCCAAAATCACGGCGAAAGTCCATGCTGCTGTTGATGCCAAAAGCTTTTCGTCCCTGAGCTTGAAAAAAGAAACTGAAACAGAAAAAAACATGACAGGAAGAAGCGAGTATCTTCCAAAGCGCACTGCGATTTCTACTATAAAATTCAGAACCGCCTGTCCTTTTACTGTCATCGGTGAAAGAAACAGGGCAAAAACCAGTCCGATTGCAATGCCGATTAAATATTTAAGCCAAATTCTCATGGAAACAGATTATAACAGGGCTAAAGAAAAAAGTGAACCTCTAAAACTCCGGGTATCCAGTGTTTCAGAGGCTCGCTTTGAAAATGAAATAAATGCAGGGAAGATTTTTTGAATCTTCCTTTTTTTATTTGTTTTTTGAGATTTCCTTGTATTTGTCAAATTCCGCAAGCATTTCAGGATCCTTGTTTTTGTCAAGAAGGCTTACGATCACAGAAAACAGGAGGCACGCGGAAAAGCCGGGAAGAATTTCGTAAATGCTGAAAATTCCGCCGCTCATATTGTGCCACAGAACTACGGTTATTCCGCCGGCTGCAAGTCCAGCTATAGCGCCCTTGTTTGTCATTCCGCGCCAGAACAGTGCAAGCAGGACAAGCGGGCCGAACGTTGCTCCGAATCCTGCCCATGCATAGCTTACAAGTCCGAAGATTGAGCTGCTTGGGTTCAGGGAAAGCACAAAAGCCACAGCCGCAATAGCAAGAACTGTAATTCTTCCTATATTCAGCACAGATTTTTCATCCGCATCTTTCTTGATGATTCCCTTGTATAAATCTCTGCTCACCGCGCTTGCCGCTGAAAGAAGCTGGCTGTCCGCAGTGCTCATTGAAGCTGCGAGAATCGCGCACAGGAAAATGCCGGCTATAAAAGCAGGATACATCTTGAGCATTGTTTCGCTGAAGACAGTTTCCGCGGCGGCTCCTGAAAGAACTTTCGGCAGAAGGTATGCTGTTCCGAGTGTTCCGATAAGGAATGTTCCTATGTACGAGATAATCATCCATGTGGTTCCGATCCGTCTGGCTTTTGTAAGCTCTTCTTCTGAGCGGATTCCCATAAAGCGCACGATGATATGCGGCATTCCAAAATATCCAAGTCCCCATGCGAGCGCAGAAACCACGGAGCTTGCGCTGAAATGCTTGTTTTCCGTGAATTTTGTAAGCATTTCTTCCCCGAATTCTCCCTGAAGGGCTTTTCCGCTGAATTCGGCTGCCTTTGCAAATGCCTCAGAAGGGCCTCCGAGCGCGCATATTGCAAACACAGATGAGATTACAAAGGCTGAGAATATAAGAACTCCCTGCAGAAAGTCTGTTGTGCAGACCGCAAAATATCCTCCCATTATTGTGTATGAAAGAATTACAATCAGTCCTATTGCAAGCCCCGCATGGTACGGCAGCCCGAAAACTGAATTGAACAGCTTTGCGCAGGCTACAAAACCGGATGCGGTGTAAATAGTAAAAAAGAGAACAATAAAAAGAACAGAGATAAGCGAAAGAAGGTGTGTTTTATCCTTGAAGCGGTTCGTAAGAAATTCAGGAATTGTTATGGAATCTCCGAATGCTATGGTGCATCTGCGCAGAGGCTTTGCCAAAAACAGCCAGTTCAGGTATGTTCCTGCGATCAGTCCGATTGCTGTCCAGAAGGTTTCCTTTATTCCTCCGAGATAGCACAGGCCGGGAAGTCCCATTAAAAGCCAGGCGGAAGAATCCGATGCCTCTGCGCTCAATGCTGTAACCCAGGGGCCTACCTTTCTGCCGCCCAGAAAAAAGTCGGACGAGCTGTTGTTTCGTTTTGCGTTCTTCAGCCCGATGTAAATCATAAATCCGAGGTACAGGGCAAACGCTGCGATTTTTGCAATCATTTGTGCGGTCATAAAAACTCCAATTTAAAATGTCGAGTTATTTTAGTAGATAAATGGTATGTTTTCAACAAGGCTGCTTGTAAAAATCCCGTGCAGAGGGCTTTTATGTTGAAACGGAAGTGTGTTTTTTCAAGTTTCCATTTCAAATTTTCATTCAGACTTCTCAAAAAAGAGCTGATTTATAGGAACGTTTCCATAGAAAATATAACGAAATTCTTTAAAAATAAAAATTATTTCATGGAATTCAAAAAAAGAAAAAAGAATTTGACAATATTTTGCGGATGTGTATACTGAAATTATGGAAACGTTTCCACGTTTTCATATATGTTATTTATGCGTTTTTTTTAGTTTTTAGGAGGAAAAAATGAAAAAAATTGTCAAAGTTGCAGCAGTAGTTGCAATGGCAGCATCTTCAGCTTTTATGCTTGCTTCATGCGGTGGAAAAAAACAGCTTACTGTCCGCTATTTGAATTTCAAGCCAGAAGTAGCAGGTGTTTATCAGGAACTTGCAGAGGCATACGAGAAGGAAACAGGTGTAAAGGTTATTGTTGAGACTGCAGCTAACAATGCCTATGAGTCAACACTTATGTCAAAAATGTCTACAAAAGAAGCTCCTACACTTTTCCAGATTAACGGACCGCGCGGATATGCTAACTGGAAATCTTACTGCGCAGATCTCTCAAACACAGAAATCTACAAGCATCTTTCTGACAAGTCTTTGGCTGTAACTTCAGGAGACGGAGTATACGGTGTTCCTTATGTTGTAGAAGGCTACGGAATTATTTACAACAAGGCTCTCACAGACAAGTACTTTGCTCTTCCAGGAAAGGCTGTTCCTTATTCAAGCATGGAAGAAGTAAACAACTTTGAAAAGCTCAAGGCTGTTGCAGATGACATGCAGAAGAATGCGGCTGCTCTCGGAATCGACGGCGTGTTCGCTTCAACTTCTCTCAAGGCTGGAGAAGACTGGAGATGGCAGACACACCTTGCAAACCTTCCGGTTTACTATGAATTCAAGAACAACAATGTTGACCTTGCTTCTGACGCTACAAAGAAAATCAGCTTCCAGTACGGAAAAGAATTCCAGAACATTCTTGATCTCTATCTGAACGATTCAACTGTTGACAAGAAGGCTGTTGGAACAAAGACTGTTACTGACTCTATGGCTGAATTTGCTCTTGAGAAATGCGTGATGGTTCAGAACGGAAACTGGGCATGGGGACAGGTTGCCGGTGTAACAGGAAATAAAGTTCTTCCGGAAAATGTAAAGTACCTTCCAATTTATACAGGTGTTGAAGGCGAAGAGTCACAGGGTCTGTGCATCGGAACAGAAAACTTCTACTGTATCAATGCAAAGGCTTCACCGGCAGAGCAGAAGGCAACAGCTGACTTTATTTACTGGCTCTATTCAAGCGATTTTGGAAAGAACTACGTAACAAACAAGCTTGGATTCATTGCTCCGTTTGACACATTCTCTGACAGCGAGCGCCCGACAGATCCTCTTGCAGTTGAAATCAGCAAATGGATGAGCAAGCCTGGAATCACTTCTGTTGCATGGAACTTCACATTGTTCCCTTCACAGACATTCAAGGACAACTTCGGAGCTTCTCTGCTTAGATATGCTCAGGGCTCTAAGAGCTGGGCTGATGTTTCAGCAGAAGTTGTTTCTACATGGGAAAAAGAATCTAATATGTAAGCAGTTGCGGAGCCTGAAAAGGTTCCGCGGTGTGATATTTTCTAAGTCCTTCATTTAGTTAAAAATATACTTGTTCCTGCGGTGGAGCTTATCATGCAATTGGTTTTGCCGCAGGAATTTTTTTTCAGATCTTCAGAGGTGAAAAATGAAAAAACCATTGGCTGGGTATTTCCCTATATTTCTTTTGCCTACTTTGTTGGCATTTGCAATGTTTTTTATGATTCCGTTCCTAATGGGAATCGGGCTTTCTTTCACGGATTTTCCTACTGTTACAGATGCTACCTGGGTTGGAATTGAAAATTATATCAAGGCATTTACCGCTGACAATGAATTCATCCACGCTTTGGGATTTACTTCTCTGTTTACCCTGGTTTCAATTATTACTGTAAATGTTTTTGCGTTTTTTCTTGCGGTTCTTCTTACAAGGGAACTGAAGGGAGTCGCTGTTTTCCGCTCGGTTTTCTTTATGCCGAATCTTATAGGCGGAATTGTTCTGGGATATATATGGAATCTCCTTATAAACGGAGTTCTTTCCCACTTCCAGATGGATATAACATTTAAAACGCAGTTCGGATTTTGGGGACTTGTAATTCTTACAAACTGGCAGCTTATCGGATACATGATGGTAATCTATATTGCGGGGCTTCAGAATATTCCGAATGACCTGATTGAAGCTGCTCAGATTGACGGAGCTTCTTCAATGACTGTCCTTTTCAAGATAAAAATTCCGATGGTAATGCCTTCAATTACAATTTGTACATTCCTTACGCTTACAAACACATTTAAGATGTTTGACCAGAACTTGGCATTGACAGCAGGTGCTCCAGAAAAAACAACTGAGATGCTCGCTTTGAATATATATAATGCTTTCTACGGACGCAATATGCATTGGCACGGAGTAGGACAGGCTAAGGCTGTTGTTTTCTTTGTTATAGTTGCGATTATTGCATTTATTCAGCTTAAACTTACAAACCAGAAGGAGGTTGAACAATGACACTTTCAAAGCAGAAGACCTGTAGCAACACAATAGCTTTTGTTTTTCTTTGCTTGCTTTCGGCTATATTTTTAATTCCGATTTTGCTTGTTTTGCTAAACTCCTTTAAGTCTCGTCTTTATATTTCTAGTGCGCCGTTCGCAATGCCGAATGAGGAAACTTTTGTTGGATTTGAAAATTACATAAACGGTCTTTCGTCTTCCGGCTTCTTTATTTCGTTTGTGCGCTCGGTGTGGGTTTCCATTGCTTCGGTTATTGTCATAATTGTCTGCACATCAATGGCATCCTGGTTTATTGTGCGTGTAAAGAACAGATTCACAAAGGCTATTTATTTTCTCTTTGCCTTCAGCATGATTGTTCCGTTCCAGATGGTTATGTACACAATGACCTTTATTGTGAACAGAATAAGCTTTGACAATGTTTTTGGAATTGTCCTTGTATATCTTGGATTCGGCGCAGGACTTTCTGTGTTCATGTTCACAGGATTTGTAAAGGCTGTTCCGCTTGAAATTGAAGAGGCTGCTGAAATTGACGGCTGCAATCCGCTTCAGACATTCTTTCTTGTTGTATTCCCAATCCTGAAGCCGACAATTATTACTGTTGCAATCCTGAATTCCATGTGGGTCTGGAACGATTATCTTTTGCCATACCTTATTCTCGGCACTGACCACAAGACTGTTCCTGTTGCGATTCAGATTGCCATGCAGGGCGCCTATGGTTCAACAGACTACGGCGGATTCATGGCGATGCTTGTTCTGGCGATAATTCCTATTGTTATTTTCTATATTGCTTCTCAGAAGTATATTATAAAGGGAGTTATTTCCGGTGCTGTCAAAGGCTGATCGCTGTATTGCTTGATTCTGCCGCATCTTTACTTGAATTACGCAATGAAAAAGTTTCAGCTTTCGAGTTGCGTAATTTATCCGCGCAGGCTCGATAATCAACAGACTCTTTAATATCAAAAGATTATTTAAAAATACAGGAAGGTTTTTATGACAATTAAGGATATTGCAAAAGAGTGCGGCTGCGCTGTTGGAACTGTTTCCCGGGTATTAAACAATCAGCCGTATGTAAGCGAATCAATGCGCAGTAAAGTCCTTGAAGTTGTGGCGAAATACGATTTTGTCCTCAACAAGAATGCAAGGGACTTGAAGTCGCGGGTGAGCAAGACGATTGTCATTATTGTAAAGGGAACCAACAACATGCTTTTTTACAATATCCTTGAAGTTATCCAGAAGCGGATTGAAAAGCTGCCCTACAATACGAGCGTTGTTATTCTTGACGAGTATGATAACAGGATTGTCGGAGAGTACAGCAACGAAGCCCAGTGCGCCCTTAATATCTACTATGAAAAAAAGCCGCTCGGCTTTATTTTTCTTGGCGGAAATCCCGAGCGCTTCAATGACGATTTTCAGAAAATAAAAGTTCCCTGCATTCTTATCACAACAAAGCCGAAAAAAGAAGGATTTGAAAATCTTTCAAGTGTCAGCACTGATGAATTTCAGGCTTCGCTGTATGTTGCCCGCTATCTTGTGAAAAAAGGCCACAGTAAAATCGGTCTGATTGGCGGCGACTTTGAAAGCTCTGAAACTTCAAAAAACCGCTACAACGGATTTATAGAAGGCCTTGAGCTTGCGGGCCTTGACTTTGACTTTGAAAATTCCTATGTGACAACCCGCTACAGTTTTGAAGGCGGAGCTGCCGCGGCGGAAGAGCTTATCGCAAAATATCCTGGCCTGACTGCGATTTTCTGCATGTCTGATGTCATGGCGATTGGAGCCTGCTGTAGGCTGAAGCAGCTGGGATATTCAGTTCCAGGGGATATTTCCATCATCGGATTTGACGGACTTCCCATAGCGGATTTTTACTGCCCCAGGATTACAACAATAAAGCAGTCGAGCGAGGATCTGGCTATACAAGGATTGAAAACTTTTATAGACTGTGTTGAAAAAAAATCTTCAGCTGTCCATAAGATAATTCCATTTGAATTTATTGAAGGCGAAAGCGTAAAAGCGATTGCCGGCAAATAATTTTAATAAACGAGGAAATATATGTTGAACAAACGAGCGTCTGGTGTGCTTATGCACATTTCATCTCTGCCTGGAAAGACAGGAATTGGAACAATGGGCAAGTCTGCCTATGAGTTTATTGACTATCTGAAGAGCGCCGACCAGAAATTCTGGCAGATTCTTCCGGTTTGTCCTACCAGCTACGGAGATTCTCCATATCAGAGCTTTTCCACCTTTGCAGGAAATCCGTATTTTATCGATCTTGACTTTCTTGCTGAGCAGGGCTATCTCCAGAAATCCGACTACGAAAATGTGAACTGGGGCGGCAATGAGCGCTATGTTGACTACGGAACTCTGTATATCGAGCGGCATAAGATTTTTTCAATAATCCAGAAGAATTTCAATAAAAATATTCCGGCGGATTTTGATTCCTTCTGCGCTGAAAATGATTTCTGGCTTGAAGACTACTCGCTTTTTATGGCGGTCAAGGATGCCCACGGCGGAATTGCGTTTGATTTCTGGGAAGAAGATATCCGCTGCAGAAAGCCCGATGCTGTTGAAAGCTGGAAAAAGAAGTCCGGGGAGCGCATGCAGTATTACAAGATGCTCCAGTATTTTTTCTTCAAGCAGTGGTATTCGCTCAAAAAATATGCCAACGAAAAAGGCATTCAGATTATAGGCGACATTCCGATTTATGTTGCGGCCGACAGCTCCGATGTTTGGTCTAATCCGAGTCAGTTTATGCTGGATGAAAATTACAAGCCGGTTGAAGTTGCCGGTTGCCCTCCTGATGGCTTTTCCGCGGACGGACAGCTCTGGGGAAATCCTGTATACAACTGGGAATTCATGAAGCAGACCGATTATGCCTGGTGGAAAAAACGCCTTGAAAAGAGCCTTGCAATCTACGATGTTATAAGAATTGACCATTTCCGCGGATTTGATTCTTATTATTGCATACCTTACGGCTCGGCGGACGCAAAAGTCGGTGTGTGGCGCCAGGGTCCGGGAATGGACTTGTTCAATTCACTGAAAAAGCAGTTCGGGGAAATGCCGGTTATCGCTGAAGACCTGGGCTTTCTTACAGACAGCGTAAAGCAGCTTTTAAAGGATTCGGGATTTCCTGGAATGAAAGTTCTTCAGTTTGCGTTTGACTCCAGGGAAACAAGCGACTATATTCCTTACCGCTACATCCGCAACTGTGTTGTTTATACCGGAACACATGACAATGATACAATTCTTGGCTGGACAGAAACCGCTTCCAAGAAAGACGTTGAAAATGCGCGGGAATATCTGCGTATCCAGGACAACCGCGATATGCCAAAGGAAATGATGATTGCCGCTCTTGCAAGTGTTGCTGACACCTGTGTTCTTACAATGCAGGATTTGATTGGCCTTGGAAAAGAAGCCCGCATGAACATTCCGTCTACTGTTGGAAACAACTGGAAGTGGAGGGCAACAAAAGATCAGTTCTCCGAGGAAACAAGAAAATTCCTTGCGCATTACACCCATCTTTACGGAAGAGCATAGCCGAACCTGAGCTTTCAAAAAAGCAATGGATAATCCGGATGTGATTATTCATTGCAGATTAAATGGGACTGTCCAAAAAATTTATTGGGCAGTCCTTTTTTTTGCATGGCTATGTCCTGAAATAAAGGGCAAATAAATTTGACGTTTGTAAAAAACGCACTATGTTATAAAGTGTAATGACAGACGCAATAACAAACGAAGTCATAAGCAAAATAAAGACCTTGCCAAAATGAATAGCAAAAAGGTGAAAATAAAATGACACCGAAAGAAAAGAACGAGAAGAAAACAAAGAAATGATAAAAAGACTTCACAGTATTGCGTATGCGTATACCACGATTGTTGCAAAACTGGAAAATTTTTATGATTTTGTAATAGCCAACGATGGGAACTTGCGTAATGAATTCATAATTTCAATGGAAGAATGTGCGGCGCACAAATTTCAGCGCGCTTGCAGTAACAGCGTAAGAATTTCTTTCGGAGGAGATAAAAAAACTGTTTTTTTGACTAGTAAATGTGATTTTTTTCAATTTTTCTCTGTAAAAAACGGCCGCTGCTGATGTGAAAGCGGTTTTTTTATTTTTATCTTTGTAATTTAAGAAAAACAGATTATAATTTAAGAAAATATCAAAAAAGTGCTTTTGCTTGCCTAAAGTTTGCGTTGCAAATTTCCTCATCGACTTTTATTGGAGTGCTTATGAAAAGGCTTATTTTTCTTTTTGCGGTGTCTGTTTTTGTCTTGTTTTGTGGTTTCGCCAAGACTTTGCGCCAGGATGACGAAAGCGAAGAGCCGGAAGCTGTTTCTAACCTCATAAAAAACGGCGGATTTTCCGAGGGGAAAAAATTCTGGGATATATTCCTTTCCAACGGCAGCGCAGACCAGCTTATAACTCAAGACGGCGAGATGGAAATCCGCATAAGAAATCCCGGGCCTTACGAATATGCTATTCAGCCGTATTTTGACGGTTTTTCACTGTACCGCGGCGGAGTCTACAAATATTCGTTTGATGTTCATTCTTCGGTGGAAAGAACTTTTGAATGGCGGCTTCAGGTGAACGGCAGGGACTACCACGCTTATGCGGGCGGCTGGGAATCTATCGGAACTGAAAAAAAGCACATTGAGGCTGTGTTTACGATGCGGGAGCCTACGGATTTTTCTCCGCGCCTTGTTTTGAATGTCGGCAAGGGAAAAGGCTGCCCCGATGACTTAAAGGCACATTCTGTGTTTTTTGACAATTTTTCTCTGGAGCTTGTTGACGCTTCCGGAATAACTGAAATTGTAACTTCCAGAAAAAGCTCCAATGTGAATTTAAATCAGATTGGCTACGTTTCTTCCTCCCGGAAAACTGCTGTTGTTCGTTCAAGAAAAAGCGCGAAAGTTGCGGGAAATTTCAATGTTGTGGACGTCAATACAGGCGCGGTTGTTTTTTCCGGCAAGCTGAAAAATGCTCGGTACAACGAAGTTTCAGGTGAGCAGACAGCCGTTGCTGATTTTTCTGCGCTAAGTGCCGAGGGAACATACAAGATTAAAGCTGGAAAATACGGCGAGTCGTTTGAGTTCAAGATTTCCGGCGGAAATATGTATGATGAGCTTCTTTCGGATGCGCTTCGGTTCTTTTATCTTCAGCGGTGCGGCCAGGAAATTTCAGATCCGGATTTTGCGCATCCTGAATGTCATAAATCGCTTGCGGTTGTCTATGGAGATATTGAGACTAAATATGATGTGTCCGGCGGCTGGCATGATGCCGGCGACTATGGGCGCTATGTTGTTCCTGCGGCAAAGGCTGCCTGTGATTTGATGCTTGCCTGCGAGCATAATGCAGATTCTCTTGATTCAGCTTCTGTTCTTGCGGAAGTGAAGTACGAGCTTGACTGGATGCTGAAAATGCAGATTCCTGAAACCGGCGCTGTTTTCCACAAGGTTTCATGCAGGGAATTCCCGGGGGAAGTGCCGCCTCAGGATGAAACAGACAGACTTGTGCTTTGTCCGGTTTCTACCGCCGCCACTGCTGATTTTGCCGCTGCTATGGCAATGGCCGCAAGAATTTTCAGCAGCACCAGTGACGGGAAAAAATACCTTGCCGCTGCGGAAAAAGCCTGGGCTTATCTTGAAAAAACTCCCTTTGACGGCAAAGGATTTTTTAATCCTATTCTTTTTACAACAGGAGCCTACGGAGATTCCCAGGATGCAGATGAAAGATTTTGGGCGGCCTGCGAACTTTATAAAACCACCGGCAGCGAAAAGTACCTTGTGCTTTTAAAAGAATATGAGCCTTCGGATGTGGGACAGGGATTTGGCTGGCAGCAGGTGGGGCTTTACGGACTTTATGCTTATCTTTCCAGCGGCGCGCCACAGGATTCGTTTTATCAGAAAGCGCGGAAGGCTTTTATTGCAAAGGCAAATGAAAAGCTTGGAAATGTCTGTGCGGATTCATACAGCGTATCTCTTTCGATGTACGAATATGAATGGGGAAGCAACATGAGTGTTGCGAACAACGGAATGTTGTTTCTTCTTGCGGACAGGATTTCTCCGAACAAGAAATTCAAAGAGGCGGCGGAAAGTCAGCTGAATTATCTTCTTGGAACAAATACAAATTCATACTGTTTTGTAACCGGATTTGGAACGCTTTGTCCGATTCTTCCGCATCACAGGCCTTCGCAGGTTGCAAGAAAAACCATGCCGGGAATGTTGGTCGGCGGTCCTGACTCGAAGCTGGAAGACCCCTTTGCGCGCGCAAACCTTTCGGATGCTCCTTATGCTGCCTGTTATATTGACAGTGTCCAAAGTTATTCCTGCAACGAAGTTACGATATATTGGAATTCTCCTCTTGTGTATCTGATTTCGGGGTGCAGGAGTTTTTACCAAGAACTGTAGGTAATGCCTATGAAAAGACGCTTTATTAAAACATATCTGGCAGTTCTGTTTGTTTTGTTTGTTGCCGTGTCGGTTTTATTTGTGAAATTTGCAGCAGCAACCCAGGTATTAAAAGACAATGACATTTCCTCTGATATAAATTTTTCGATTGGAAAGCGCCGGCTTAGGGGAGATCTGTGGACTACAAGCGTGCCTTCAATAAATTATATGTCACCCGGCAAGGGCAACCTTATCGGCGGAATTTATGAAGGCGTGGTAAAGAACATGAGCACCCATTCGGTAAAAAAATGGAATCTGGAAATCACTGTAACGCGGCCCTGCTATTTGAACAATGCGTGGAATGGCTTTGTTGAAATTTACAGGAATGACGGACTTTTATTTCAGCCGAAGATTGACCTGAAAAAAGCGCGCGAAACGGATTTTTCAATTCCCACAATAAAAAATCTGAATAATATTCTTATTCCGCTTGAGCCTGGCGACAGAATTATTTTTGAGCCGTACATGGGAAAATTTATTCCGGGCAAAGTGCAGGATGTGAACAGCGTTTACATAGGTTTTATTTTCTACACAGAGGAAACCAGCGGGCTGATGAGGTTTGATACATGGAAAATAAACTATCAGTTTGAGCATGCTATATTTTTTCATCCGCTTTTTTATGTCTTTGTGGTTTTCTATATTGTGTGGCTTTATTTTGTTGCTTCCGGATTTTATTTTATCGCTGTAAAAAGGTCGGAGGAGCATGACCGCAAAAGGGACAAGCTTACCATTGAGCAGGTTATAAAAGTCTTTACAAGATTTATTGATGCAAAGGATTTTTATACGGCCGGACATTCCGAGCGCGTGGGAAGATATTCGTTCAAGATTGCAAAGGAAATGGGAAAATCCGAGGACGAATGTATGAACGCCTATTACTGCGGACTTCTGCATGACTGCGGAAAAATTGCTGTGCCGGATGAAATTATAGCAAAACCGGATAAGCTCACTGACGAAGAGTACGTCCTTATGCAGGAACATACAATCATGGGCTATGCGATTTTAAAGGATCTCACCTTGATTCCGGATGCAAGTTTTGCGGCTTTTTATCATCATGAAAGATTTGACGGCGCAGGATATCCTAACGGCTTGAAAGGTGAAGAAATTCCTGAGATTGTCCGCATTGTTTCTGTTGCTGATGTTTTTGACTGCATGAGCCGCGACAGATATTATAGAAAGGCATTTCCGCTTGAGGCGATTATCGAAGATTTCAAGAAAAACAGCGGCAAGCAGTTTGACCCTGTTGTTCTAAATGCATTCTTTGCGCTTGCCGAAAAGGGAGAATTCAACGAAATCCTGAAAAAATAAAATTTTCCAGCCTGGATAAAAAAAGCCACTCTGAAAATGAATTTCAGAATGGCAGTAAAAACAAAATGTTTGTATGTGCTTTAGGCACTGTCAATCAACTTATTCTTCAGGGGCTGTTATAGTGATGTGCAAATCCCTGAGCTGCTGCGGATCTACTATGCTTGGACATTCATCCATCGGGCTCATTGCAAGATTGTTTTTAGGGAACGCAATAACCTCGTGGATTGATTCCTCGTGGCGCATAAGCATTACAAGGCGGTCAAGCCCCGGGGCAATTCCACCATGAGGCGGCGCACCAAATTTAAATGCCTGAACAAGAAAGCCGAATGCCTTTTCTGCGCGCTCACGGCTGTAGCCTACGATTTCAAAAATACGCTCCTGCAAAGCCGGGTCGTTAATACGCATACTGCCGGAAGCAAGTTCGTAGCCGTTCAAAACGAGGTCGTACAAATCGCCTTTTACTTCGCCCGGGTCGCTTTCAAGAGTATCCCAGTATTTTTTCTGCGGAAGGGTGAACATGTGGTGCTCGGTTTCCCAGTGATTTTCTTCTTCGTTCCAGGCAAAATACGGAAAGTCAATAATCCAGGCAAAATGGAATTCGTCGTTCGGATTGTAAAGGTTCAGGTCTTTTCCAAGCTGTTTGCGGACTGCACCAAGTGCCGTACAAGCCGTCTGCCAGTCCTCGTCCGAAACAAACAAAAGCAGGTCGTTTTTTTGTGCGCCGAGTTTTTCGCAGATTACGCTTTCATTTCCTGCATAGAATTTTGAAATGCCGCCTTCAAATTTTCCTTCTGCATCAACTTTCATCCAGGCAAGTCCTTTTGCCTTATACGTTTTTGCAACGGCTTCAAGGGCTTCAATATTTTTACGGCTGTATTTGTCTGCAACATTTTTTACTACAAGTGCTTTAAGACCGCTTCGCTTGTGGCGCTGAATTTCACGGCCGGAATTTGCCGCACCTGCCTTAAACGCATTAAAATCTGCCAAGTCTGCCATAAAAGCCGCATCCTGCATTTTCAAGTCAAAACGCAAATCAGGCTTGTCGCTTCCGTAAAAGTCAAAGGCATCTTCCCAGGCAATGCGGTCAAATTTTGCAGGCAAATCATAATTCAACGTCTTTTTGAAAATATGCTGCATCAGGCCTTCTGTAGTTTCAAGGACTTCCTCGCGGTTTGTAAAACTCAGTTCCATATCAATCTGAGTAAATTCCGGCTGACGGTCACCGCGTGCATCTTCATCACGATAACAGCGCGCAATCTGGAAATACTTGTCAAAACCACTGACCATCAAAAGCTGTTTATAAAGCTGAGGCGACTGCGGAAGTGAATAAAATTTTCCCGGATGAACACGGCTAGGAACAAGGTAATCGCGCGCTCCTTCCGGCGTTGATTTTATGAAAGTAGGAGTTTCAATTTCAAGAAATCCTTTTGAAGTCAAATATTCGCGTGTAGCAAAAGTTACCTGACTTCGCAGAATGATGTTTTTCTGCATAGGTTCACGGCGCAGGTCAAGATAGCGGTATTTTAAACGCAAATCTTCGTTAGGGATTACAAGCGTTCCGTCTTTCTGGCGCACTTCTTCAATACTGAACGGAAGTTCCTGACTTGTCGTAAAAATCTCGATGTCAGACGCTTCGACTTCAATTTCGCCAGTTTTCATATCAGGATTAATGTCTTTTTCTGAACGTGCTGCAACAATTCCTTCTACAGCAATACAATATTCACTTTTTAAGCCGGCAGCAATTTTTTTAACTTCGTCAGAAGCATTGTCGCCCACCATAACCTGAGTAATTCCGTAACGGTCGCGCAGACGAATAAAAACAAGTCCGCCCAAATCACGAGTGCGGCTTACCCAGCCATTTAATACAACTTTCTTGCCGACGTCCGCCTTTGTAAGCTCGCCGCAAGTAACTGTTCGCTTTGAATTTTCCATAATAGCATATTTTAGTATTTCGCAATGATTTTTACAATAATGGGCATAATTGAAAGTAAGTTTTTACAGCTATATAATCTAGGGAACTTTTAAATTCATTTCCGATGTTTTTTTTGTTTTGCGGAGGTTCTATGCTTTTTTTGCGCTGGATTTTTGTTTTGATAATTTCATTTATACTCGGAAAATTGGTTTCAAAGTTGAAGCTTCCGGCTATTTTAGGCTGGCTTATAAGCGGAATGTTTTTGGGGCCTCATGCGCTGGGACTTCTTCCGCAGACTGTGCTGAATGTCCAGTGGTACAGGCTTGCAATCACCTGGATGCAGTGCGCCTTTGGACTTATGCTTGGAACTGAACTGATCTGGAAAAAAATCAAAAGCTACGGAAAGGCTCTGGCGGTTACAACGCTGACACAGTCGCTTGGAACATTTGTGCTTGTTTCCGCTGTTTTTGCGGTGCTTTTTTATTTTTACAAAATTCCGCTTTATATGGCGTTTGCCTTTGGAGGAATTGCGCTTGCAACAGCCCCTGCTCCGGCGCTTTCGATTGTTCAGGAATTTCATACAAAGGGGCCGGTTACAAATACACTTATTCCAATGGCAGTGCTTGATGATGTGGTGGGCATTGCGGTTTTTTTTACGGTTAATTCAATTATCGCACAGAGCGTTTCAGGCGGCGCAATTCCCCTGTGCATGATTCCTGTGATGATTTTTCTTCCTGTGCTGGTCGGGGGAATTTTTGGGTTTTTATGCGGAATTTTTCTGCGGAAGGAATTGCCAAGGACGGCGACTCTCATTTTGCTTGCGGCGGGAATTACTTTCACAGCAGGCACAGGGCTTTTTTTAAATAAGAAGATTTTTACACAAATTGCGCTGAATTATATGCTCATGGGCGTTTCGTTTTCTGAGGTTTTTTCGAACATGGTTTGCGAGCGGCGGCTTGAAGAAATTATGCAGTTCTTTCGCCCGGTGCTGGCGGTGAGCCTTTTGAGCGCAATCGTTGACCTTGGCGCGCCTCTGGATTTTCACCTGATTTTCGGGGCTGGGCTTTTTACCTTTGTGTATATCGCATCAAGGGCTTTGGGAAAATATTTCGGGGCAAGGTTCGGTGCAGGAATTACAAAAATGCCGGATTCTGTAAAAAAATATTTGGGGCTTACTCTTCTTCCACATTCGGGAGTTTCTCTTGTGTTCACGGGAATAATAAGCAGCTCGCTTGTCGGGTCAAAGCCTGAGCTTTCTAGTATTATAACAGGCACAATAGCCGCCGCCGCTGTGATAAATGAAATACTTGCCGTGATTGCCGCAAAAAAAGGTTTCCAGTGGGCAGGAGAAATAGAGAAGCAAAACGCTGATTTGTAATTATCTGTGTTTTTTACTTGAGTGATGCAAGGCGCCCTTTAAAACAATTCCAGCTGGGCGGGCGGTTCTTCCGGGAAGTGGCGCAGATAGGAAAAACATTCGTCCGGGGTGCAGAGAATTTTGTGCGCGCGGCATTCGGAATAAAAAAAGCGCATTATTTCTTTGTTGTTCGCGCTTGTAACTTCGTATCTTTCTCCGAATTCCGTCCTGTATTTTGCGGAAAGTCCCGGAAAATGTGCATCCAGCGCATCGTAAAAATATTCGCGGTTTCCGTTCCTCAGCGTAAGCCCGATTCCAAAGCAGATAATTCCGCGCACATCTGCCTGAATGCAGCTTTTCATAAGGGAAGAAAAATTTTCCATCGTGTCGTTTATGTGCGGCAAAAACGGGTCAAGCCACACAACTGTCGGAATTCCACAGTCGCGCAAAATGTTCAGCACTTCAATGCGCCTGCTTGTTGCGCAGACATTCGGTTCGATTATGCGGCATAAACTGTCGTCCGCAGTCGTAAGCGTCATCTGGACAACGCATTTTCCCTTTCTGTTGATTGATTTCAAAAGGTCAAGGTCGCGCAGAATTCTGTCCGATTTTGTCTGAATTGCAAGCCCGAAACCGTACCGTTCGATAATTTCAAGACATCTCCGCGTAAGAAGCAGGTCGTTTTCGCAATGCATATACGGGTCGCACATTGCGCCTGTTCCGATTACGCACTTATGGCGTTTTGAGCGCAGCGCTTTTTCCAGGAGCTCTGGCGCATTCTGCTTTACTTCAATATCTTCAAAAGGCTTGGGCGTGTGGTAGCAGTCCGAACGCGAATCGCAGTAAATGCAGCCGTGCGTACACCCTCGGTAAATGTTCATTCCGTTCTGTGCGGAAAGAATAGATTTTGCTTCTGTAAAATGCATAGGATAATTATATCACGCAAAATGTGACAGCATAGTGTCATATTTAATTCCGGGAGCTTTTCTAGGAAACAATTTTCTTTAGGTTTTCATGGTAGTCCTGCCACCACTTCAGCTCCTCTGAATTCTGCTTTGCTTCTGTTTCCTTGAATTGGTTGTCGATTTCTATGATTTTGTTTCTACAGTCCACGACTGCCTTTGAGATGGCTGGCTCAAAATGGATTCCGCTTGTGTTTTCAAAGATCACGAGCGCGCTGTCTACGTCCATTGCTTCTTTGTAAAGTCTTTGGCTTATAAGGGCATCAAGCACGTCCGCCGCCGCCATGATTCTTGCGCACAAAGGAATTTCGTATTCCCGCAGTCCGTCAGGGTAGCCTGTGCCGTTCCATTTTTCGTGATGCCAGAGGCACATCTGCTTTGCAATCTTGTTGAATTCTCCGTTGCCGATTGAGGGAAGAAATTCAAGCAGCTTGTGGCCTTCAACCGGATGTGTCTTCATCAGCTCGAATTCAGCATCTGTGAATTTTCCGATTTTATTCAGAACTCCCTCGGGAATGTGTATTTTTCCTATGTCGTGAAGAAAGGCTGCGTTCTGAAAAAGATAAATATTTCTTTCAGTCAGTTCCGCCTTGTAGTGTCCGCTTGCAACAAGCTGGCGGCATATCATTTCCACATAAACCTGGGTGTGCGCAACGTGGTGTCCGGTAAAAAGGTCGTGGCTTCCAAGGCACTGCGATACAAACTGGATTATCTTGTACTGAGTTTTGTCAAGCGATCTGTTTTTTTCAATGAGAATTTCGTTTAGATTGTTGTATTCATTTTTTGTTCTGTTCAGCTTTGTCATTGTGCGGTGAGTACGCTTGCATAGCTGGTTTATTGTAAAGAACAGGAATGCGAATTCAACTGTATATCCCATGCACATCTGGATAATCCAGATTTCCCGGGTGAATCTTCCGACGATGACATCGAATATGGTGTACGATTTGTAGATGACTATGAGTATAACAAAAATGTAGTTGTAGATTGTCGTGAGCCTGGAAAGCCTCTTGTTGTAGTAGAGGCAGCTTATGATTGGAATAAGCGCATACGAAATACTGAGCCTTATTGCTCCGGAATATGCCATTGCCGCAACGAAAATAGAAGCGGCGATTGTTTCAAAGTACATGGAAAAATACTGGAATTTTTTATTTGATACCCTGTTGATAAAATGGCTGATGAGCGAAACTATAATTTCCTGGAAGAAAAGTGAAACTGAAAAAGCATGGGGAACTTCCCACAGCCCGATAACAGTAAAGATGTAAAAAACAACAGGAACTATGATTGTGCCGAAAAGGATTTTTTCAGTAGTCCGGTTTACATTTACAATATTCTCGATGAAAAATTCCTTGTCGTCTTCTTTCATAGTGCAATTCCTAGTACAAGAATTATACAGTGTTTTTGCTTTTTCTTAAAGGAAAATTTTCTTCATACGGCAATATTTAACACCATTTTAAATCCTTTACTTGAAAATTGAAATGCAACATTGCTATAATAAAAAGTCTTGAAAATTTATTCACAGGAGGAGCAGATTGTTCGGAAAAAAGGAAAAAAGCCCGGCGCAGACTGTAATTGAGGATGTCTGCAAGGTAAAAAAAGGCGAAAATGTTCTTATAATAGCGAATCCTGAAACAAGCGGCATTGCCCAGGAGCTTTTTACTTCGGCGCTGGAGGCAAAAGCTTCGCCTGTGCTGGTTTATCAGGAAAAAAAGACTTCCTCGGATTTTGCGGAAAAGTCTGTTGTGGGGGCAATAAAATCAGAGCCGGATGTTATTTTTTCAATTTCCGCGGTCAAGCTTGGAAAGGACAGGGAAGCGATTGCCAGTCCCTACCGCATGCAGGATGGAAAAGTGTACGACAATACATTTGACTGGCTTTTATCCGGCAAAAAGACTATCCGTGCAGTGTGGACTCCGGGGCTTACAGAGGATATGTTCAGCCGTACAGTAAACATTGACTACAAGCTCCTGGGAGAGCGGTGCCGCAAAATATGCGAAAAGTACGAAAACGCGGTTTCAGTTCATGTTACTGCTCCTGGCGGAACCGACATTTTTGTGGGGCTTGAAGGAAGATGCGGCATGACTGATGACGGAGATTTCAGCAAGCCTGGCAGCGGCGGCAACATTCCTGCCGGGGAAACTTTTATAAGCCCGGTTGTTGGAACCTGCGAGGGAACGATTGTCTTTGACGGGAGCATGACTTTCAGCGACGGAGATTCGATTTTGCGAACCCCGATCCGCGTAAAGGTTGAAAAGGGCTTTGTTTCCGATATTTCCGGGGCGGAAGAGGCAAAGCGGCTTTTAAAGGATATTCAGCAGGCGGAAAAGGACGCTGTTTCCATGGAGGAAGCCGGAAAAATTCCAGAGGGGCAGGGCTCGGTTTATGCCAGGAACGCAAGAAACATAGGCGAGCTTGGAATCGGGCTGAATCCTGCTGCAAAAATCACTGGAAACATGCTTGAGGACGAAAAGGCGTTTAGAACATGCCATTTTGCTATTGGAGAAAACTATGACGGAGATGCGCCGTCTTTAATTCACTTTGACGGAGTGGTGCGCGAGCCGACTATAACCGTGCGCTACAAGGACGGAAGTGAATGTGTTATTTTAAACAATGGAGATTTGCAGATATGAAAAAAATTATATTTTTGTTGCTTGCTTTTTCGGCATGTGCCTTTGTTTTTTCCGAGGAAAACAGCGATGAAGGAAATGTGGACAAGGTAGCGAAAAAACTGAAGGAAATCGGACAGTCAATCGAAGTGGAAGTCAAGTCCGCTTCCGAAAAAACTGAAAAAGCTATCAATAACACGGAGAAAATAAAAGTTTCCGGCGTACTGAAAGTTGAAGACCTTTCGACACAATCATACGTTTTGAGCACTGACAGGGGAACTTTCACGCTGCATACAATCACGCAGTCTGAAAATTCCCTTGAAAAGCTTTCAAAGTACAAGGATAAAAATATTCTTGTTTCCGGAATTTTAAATAAGGAAACTAACGTTATTACAATGACCAGCTACAAGGAGCAGTAGGCCGCTTCAGACATTCGGTTTTTTCTGAGGCGACAGGGCTTCGGATTGCTGTGAAAGAATTTCCCTTGTCATGTCCTCGCTGTGCTTGAGCATTGCAGCCGGAATCCCGTATGCTTTTTCCAGTTCATCGCTGGTCATGACTTCATCCGGTGTTCCGTAGGACATATCCTTGTTTGGATGGATGAGCAGGACTTTTTCTGAATATTTTTTTGAAAGGTCAAGCTCATGCATTGAAAGGAACATCGGCGTTTTAGTTTCCTGGGAGTAGCTGCGCAGATATTCAAGCGCGCTTTCCTTCTGGCGGTTTTCCATTGCGAACATCGGCTCGTCCATGAAAATTCCTGCGCTTCCGTAAAGCAGGCTGAACGCAAGGAGAATACGCTGGTTTTCCCCCTTGCTGATTTCTGAAAGTCCGTGGTTCATAACAGAAGAAAGCTCGAACTGCTCCACAACTTCGCTGAAAAGATCCTGGCTTTTTATTCCCTTCGAATTCGCCTTGAGCGCGCCGTTTTTATATACAAACGAAAGCAGGTTTTCAACTTTGTCGTTGCTTTCAAATTCCATGTTCTGGTAAATAACAGAAGCCAAGAGGCATCGCTGCTCTTCGCCAAGAGACGCTATGTCCTGTCCAAGAAGGCGGACTTTTCCGGATGAAGGAACAAGCCTTCCGCTTGCAAGCAGCATGAGCGTGGATTTTCCGCATCCGTTCGGGCCGATTATGCTTGTGAATGCTCCGGGAATTCCCCCTGAAAAATGCTCAAAAACTGCGGCCGGAACAATCTGGTTTCCGTTTTCATCAAGATCGCCTTCCACCGGCGGATATGAAAAAGTGACATCTTCAAATTCAATAAAATTCATGCGACAAGCCTATTGCAATTTTAAAGAAAATGCAATGTAGAAATTTATCAGTGTCTGTGCTAAAATCTGAGGCATGAAATCTATTTGGTACAGAAATCCTGCCGGAAATTTTGACGAAGCTTTTTCCGTTGGCAATGGAAGAATCGGCGCAACTCTTTTTGGCGGAACAGGCCGTGAAGTTATATATCTGAACGAAGAGTCAGTCTGGTCTGGACGATATTCAGACAGAAACAACGAAAGCGCATTGAAATCCATAGGAAATATAAGGGCTTTGTTAAAGCAGGGACGCGAATACGAGGCCCAGGAGCAGGTTTTTGCTGGTCTTTCGGGCTGTCCGTGCTCGCAGGCTGTTTATAAAGCGGCTGGCAGAATTTCGATTGATTTTTACGATGCCGAGCACCAGGGGCTTTCGGGGCCGGACTCGGGCGACAAGGGAACATTTTCTTCCTACGATTCTTATAGAAGGGAACTTGATTTTTCAAGCGGAATCTGCTCGTCAAGTTTTTCACTTGAATCTGCCGCTCCAAGCACTGCGGATTTTTCCAACAGTCCAAGCGGAAGCTATATCACTTTCTCGCGCGAATGTTTTGCCTCCGCTTTGTCGGATGTTCTTGTCTATCATATTTCAGCTTCAATACCCAAGGCAATTTTTCTCAGGCTCAAGATAGAAGGCGACAGTTTTCCAAAAAAATACAGTCTTGCAGAGGACACTGTTGTTGCCCTGTGCGACTGCGGAATTCCTTATTCCGTGATGGTGACTGCGGTTGCTTCCGGCGGCTCTGTTTTTATCCAGGGCGATAATCTGGTTGTTGAAAAGGCGGACGATGTTACGCTTTACATTGATGTTGAAAGCGCCTATAGAAAAGGAAGCTACAAGAGAAAGGGCGGAAACACCTATAGAAATCCGATGGTTTTTGCTTCCAAGTGCGCTGACATTGCCCTGAAAAAAATCTGCTTTGCTTCGGGCGCATCCTACGAAACTTTGCGCTCTGACCATTCGCAGGAATTCGCCACATGGAACCAGCACGCGGTTCTTTCCCTGGAGAATTTGGAAACTGACGGCAAGTCCGCCGATGAAATCCGCCAGAATCCGGCTTCGGCGCGCTTTCTTGACTGGAATTATTCACGGTACAGGCTTGTTTCAAGCTGCCGGGAACAGGCGACTCTTCCTTCTGTGGGCGGCGGAATTTGGACTGCGGAAGCTCAGGCAGGAAATTTCAATTTGCGCACGCAGGATTTTTATAGGCGCAGCGCAGGAATTCTGGGGCTTGAAAGAATGAATCTTCCGCTGTTTGCCCTTGCAAAAAAAATGTACCGGAATGGAAAAGCCACCGCAAGGAAAATGTACGGCTGCCAGGGATTTGTTCTGCACGGCTCAACCGATATATGGGGAGATTCTGTTCCGTGCGGTTTTGACCTGACATCTTCCTATTCACCGCTCGGCGCATGTTTTCTTGCGCAGTCAGTGCTTGATTACTATGAATATTCTCTTGACCGCTCGTTTCTCCGGCGGAATTTTTACCTTTTGAAGGATGCCTGTGATTTTTTTGCCGACTATCTTGTTCCTGTTGAAAGCAAGAAATTTCTTTCACTCTGCCCGGCCTTTACAAGCGGCTACGAAACCAGAGCCGGAACTGTTGCCTATGCTGCCCTTGAAAGCGAGTCTGAAAACCGGACAGTAAAGCGGCTGTTTGAGTGCGCCCTGTCAGCGATGAAGTACCTTGGCTTCAAGGCTTCCTCGGGGCTTTTTATACGCTATAATTCAGCTCTTCAGCGGATAAAATGCGGTGAAGAGGAAAATGCTCAGCCGGCGCATCCAGAAGGCGGATTTGACGGTTTTATATTTGATGCGGCGCAGTCGATAATTTCAAGCAGAATAAAAGACGGCTGTGTTGAAATATCCCTTCTACCGAATTTGAATGGCGAATGGAGCAGCGGCTCGCTCACAAAAGTATGCCTCCATGGAAATATTCTTGCCGACATAAAATGGAAGGATGGAAAATTTGAGGATGCCCGGCTTTATACAGAGCCTGGAACCGTGTTTATAAAGCAGATTGTTGTCTGCTATGCAGGAAAAAAATACCGATCGCAGCTTTCAGACGGTTCTCTCGATATAAGAAATGTTCTTCCGACAACAGTTTAGAGCTTTTCTTAATCTATTTGCATAAAATTTGCCCTTATGCTATTATAGCGGAAATTCAGGGGGCTTTGAATGTTAAAGGGAAGACATCTTATTGAGCCGGCGGATTTGACTGTCAGTGAAATTGATGAAATTTGTTCCTTGGCGGAGCAGATGATTGTGGATCCTGTTTCTTTTCAGGACGTGTGTCGCGGGAAAATTCTTGCGACACTTTTTTTTGAGCCAAGCACAAGGACAAGGCTTTCTTTTGAGGCTGCGATGCTTCATCTTGGAGGAACTGTCGAAGGATTTGCTGATGCAAGCTATACTTCTTCCACAAAGGGAGAAACTTTGGCGGACACGATCAGGGTTGTAAGCTCATACGTTGATGTGATTGCAATGAGGTCTCCCAAGGAAGGGGCTGCGCTGCTGGCTTCAAAATTCAGCTCAGTTCCTGTGATAAATGCGGGCGACGGCGGACATTCTCATCCTACGCAGACTTTGACAGACCTTGTTACTATCCGCGCGCTCCAGGGCGGCTTTGAGGGGCATACAATAGGTTTCTGCGGTGATTTGAAATTCGGAAGAACTGTACATTCCCTTACCCAGGCACTGAGCCGGTACCGCAACAACAAATTTGTGTTTATCAGTCCGGAAGAGCTTAGGATTCCGTCATACATAGAGGATCTGCTGAAACCGGCTGGAATAGAATTCATCGAAGCGGAGCGGCTTGAAGATGTGATCGGCCAGCTTGATATTCTCTACATGACACGTGTTCAAAAGGAAAGATTTTTCAACGAACAGGATTACATCCGGCTCAAGGACAGCTACATTCTGAACAAGGATAAGATGAAGCTTGCCAAGCAGGACATGATAGTTCTGCATCCTCTTCCGCGTGTGAATGAAATTTCGCCTGAAGTGGATGACGATCCTCGCGCCGCATATTTCAAGCAGGTAAAATACGGAATGTTTGCCCGCATGGCATTGATTGCAAAACTTACAGGAGCTATCTGATGATTAATATCGCTGAAATCAAAAACGGACTTGTAATTGACCATATTCAGGCTGGAACCGGCTGGAGAGTTTTCAAGTGGCTGGGCTTGGACAAGGTCAGTTTTTCAACTGCGCTTATCGTGAATGCCTCTTCAAAAAAAACCGGAAAAAAGGACATTATAAAAATCGACAATATCATAAATATTGATTACAGCGTTCTTGGATTTATAGATTCAAATATAACTGTCAATGTAATTCAGGATTCAAAGATAACACGAAAAATAAAAATGGAGCTTCCTGAGAAAATTGAGAATGTCATTGAATGTAAAAATCCGCGCTGTATTACAATTACAGAGCGGTACGTTCCGCAGGAATTCCGGCTTGTGAACAGGAATAAAAAGGAATACCGCTGTGTTTACTGCGATTCTCTCAGCAAAGGCACGCTTGCAGTTGAATAGCAGAAATCGTTTTTAAAGCACACCATAGCCCAGCTGTTTCAGCATGGATATGTCTTCTTCATTCGTTGAGCCGGATGTTGTCAGAAAATCCCCTGAAATAAGTGCGTTTGCCCCGGACAGGAATGCATCTCTTCCGTTGTCCCCGAGGCTTTTTCTTCCGGCGGCGCATCTTATTGTCTGGGCCGGCATGATGAATCTGAACACTGCGATTGTTTTAAGGATTTCTTCGCGCGGAATTTTTTCCATGCTTTCAAATGGAGTTCCCTTTACCGGCATGAGAACATTTATTGGAACAGACTGCACGTCAAGATTTCTAAGCTCAAGAGCCATGTCTATTCTGTCTTCTCGTGTTTCTCCCATGCCGATTATTCCGCCGCTGCAAATTTCAAGTCCGGCTTTCTTTGCATTCAGAATTGTCTGCACGCGCTCTGTGTATGAATGTGTTGTGCAGATTTTGCCGAAGTAATTCTGGCTGGTTTCAAGATTGTGGTGGTAGCGTTCAACTCCTGTCTTTTTAAGCTCCTGCATCTGCTCAGGCGAAAGAATTCCAAGTGAAGCGCAGAGTTTTATTTTGTCATGAAGGCAGTTTTTTATCGCCCTGAAATTTTCAAGCGCGGCCTCGAATTCTTTTCCTGACAATCCGCGCCCTGATGTTACAAGCGAAATCCGCCGGATGCTGTTGTCCACTGCGCGCCGGCAAAGCTCCACCGATTTTTCCGGCTCGATGACTTCTGAAAAACTGTGCATGCTTTTCCAGTGAGCGGACTGGGCGCAGTATTTGCAGTCCTCTCCGCATTTTCCGCTTTTGGCATTTATTATGGAGCAGATGCTGGTTGTGTTCGGGCAGAAATTTTTTCTTATTCTGTCTGCCGCTTCAAAAAGCTTTGACGGCTGTTCTTCTTTGTAGAGCTCAAGGGCTTCTTCCCTAGTAACCTGATGGCTCTGGTGAATAACTGCGTTTTCAAGTTCCTCTGTGAATGTGTTCATTTTTACCGTGCACTCCTGTTTAAAACTGCCATTCTTTTTATTTCCGCGCTGTGAAGAAGGCATGAAAGAAAAGTTGTAAGCTGCTGGCTTAGAATTCTTATGCTGGCTTTTGATTTTCCCGGCATTCTTGCTTTTACGGCAAGCTCGACTCTGCTCCAGGTTGAAAAAATTTCCGGAATGAAATTTATTGCAAGCGACACTGTGAGCGCAGGATTCAGCCTTGCGATTTGCGGAATTATTTTTGCAATGCCCGACTGCAAGTGTTCAAGTGTGTTCTGAATTTGAAGAGGCGATGTTGTTTCAAAAACTATCTGCGCCGCGAGGGAAGTTATAAAAAATCTCGCTGTGTAAAGTATTCCGTAGGCAAGGGCATCCTTGTTGAGCCTGAAGGGAATGTCCGCAAGTTTCAGCAGAGTTACAAATCCGCCTATCACAAAAACGAATTTCAGCTGAAGAAGCGAATTCCATTTTGCCCCCGAAAGAAAAAATGCCGCAAACCCCAATGCAAGGAAGCCTAGAATTCTTAGGGCGATTCCGGTTGAAAAAAGCTCTTCCCATGAAACGGAAGTTCCGCCTGAATAAACAAAAATGCACAGAATAAAAAGCGCGCAAAGCTTTACAGCCGGAGGAAGCCTGTGTATTACGGAAGTTCCCTTTCTGTATGAAAACAAGCTTAAAGCCACAGCATGTCCTCCAGGGTTGAATAGTGCGCCGCGGGATTTTTTATGCTCCACTGCTCAAGGTTTTGCCTCAGGCCTTCTTGCGGCGTGCCTTCAAAGCGGATTTTTCCCTTGTCCAGCACAATAAATTTGTCTGCGAGCGCAAGTATTTTTTCAAGCTCATGGGTCAGAACTATGATAGTCTTTTTTTCGTCTTTGAGTTTTTTCAGAACCGCGCAGACTTGCCTTACTCCAGGCCAGTCTAAATTTGCAAACGGCTCGTCAAAAATAATAAGGCTCCGGTTAGTCGCAAGAATTCCTGAAACAGCAAGCCTTCGTTTTTCGCCGCCGGAAAGGGTTCTTGCGTATGCGGATCTTTTATGCAGAAGTCCTGTCTGTTCAAGCGAAGATTTTACGCAGGCTTCAAGGGCTTCTTTTTTCAGCCCGAAATTTTTTGCTCCAAACGCAACATCTTCTTCAGGTGTTTCACCTAGAATCTGGGAATCCGCATCCTGAAAAACAAGCCCCGCTGAATTTCCAAAAAGATTCACGCTTCCGCCTGTAGGCTCATCAAGCCCTGCAATCAGCGACATAAGCACACTTTTGCCTGAACCGTTCGAGCCTGCAATCACGCAGAATTCTCCCTGGTCAATCGAAAAGCTGATGTCCTCAAGCGCGATTGTTTTGTCAGCGAATATTTTTGAAACGCCTGTTACTTCAAGTGCTTTCATGCTAAATTTGTGTACCTGAAAATTACCGGGCGGAATTTGAAGACTGCCGGAATCATGATGAGTATTTTTATGATGTTCCCCGGAATAAACGGAACAAGAACTGCGGCGAGTGTTTTTTCAATTCCGCTTCCCGTTACGTGCATAAAGCCCAGAATTCCGCCTGCAAAAATAACGGCTGTTGAAACAACCGATGCGACTGCTATTGCTGTTATTGATTTGACTTTTGAATGTTCCTTGCTGGCTGGAATTATGAGCGCAAGTATCAAGCCTGAAACAACTGCGCCGGCTACGTAGGCAAATAAAAATCCTCCGGTTGGGCCTGCAATCAGGTGCTGGACTCCGCCCTTGCCTGAAAACACCGGCAGCCCGAGACACCCCAGAATCAAGAATACTATTACAGACAATGCTCCATATATCGGCCCCAGCAACATTCCTGAAAGCATGCACATCATGTCCTGTATAATAATCGGAATTCCTCCTGGCAGCGGAATCTGTATAAAGCAAGCCGCCGAGATGAGGGCTGCAAATAAAGACGTAAGCACAATGCCTGTTCCCTTTTTTGTTTTCATATAAAATCCTTTTCGTTAACTATGATTTTTAACAGGTTAACATAAAATGTTAAGGTGGTCAATATTTCTCCAGGAAATGAAAAAATGGAATTTTCTGTGTCTTACTTTAAAAAAGAATCCTGTCCGGGAATCAAAGAAATCTGTGCCGCTTCCGATTTTAGCTGTGCAAACCCGAATTCATTTATGCCTGAAAAAATAAATTCACTGCCTGACTCAAGGCGGATTTTTTTTCCAGTGTCAAAGCACAGGCTGTTCCATTCGTTGACAAGCGATGAATCTTTCTGCATTGCGTTTTTTTCTACTGTTTTGAATTCCTTTATAAATGCCTGCAGAAATTCACTCCGCGTGATTTTTATTCCGGATTTTTCAACACAGTCAGCTCCCTGAATTTTCGGGCACGACGTCAGGTTTATTCCGATTCCAAGATTGAGCCATGTGCATCTTCCTCCGGTTGCAGAAAAGTCATCAAGAATTCCGCCGATTTTTCCGCTTGAAGACCAGATGTCATTGGGCCATCTCACATAGAATTTTTTTTCTGTGAGTGAATTCAAAATCCGGACAGCCGCAATCTGGGCCGCCATTGTTTCCCTGTGCGTGTATGCCGCGGCGATTTTGCTGTGGGTAATCAGGGTACAGGCGATGCTTCCTTTTGTTGTTGACCAGCTGTGCTTTGCCTGTCCGCGGCCTTTTGTCTGCTTGTCTGCGGTTATAACTTCCAGCTGGCTGTGCGAAGAATTTTCCTGTGCGATTTTTCTTGCCTCTGTCATTGTGGATTCTGTTTCTGGAAAATGAAAAAACGAGCTTTCGTCCATTCCGAATTCCCACGGGAACAAGCTGTCCTTTAAATCTTTTTCCAGAAGATAGCCTGCGCGGGAAGTTGAAATCACATATCCTGCCGCCTGAAGAGCCTGGATGGCTTTCCACACTGCGACTCTGGAAATTCCTGCGAGCTTTGCAGCGTCTTCGCCGGAAACAGGAGAATTTTCATTTCTGAGAATTTCAAGAACTTTATGCTTTGTAGAAAAATTTTTTGTTGCCATTTGCAAAAAAGGTATCAAAAAAAAGTTGCAGCGGTCAATAGTGTTTGGCGGTGCTGGCTTTCTTTACATAGGATGTCAGAAACTCGTAGAATTTTTCAGTCTGCGAGCAGTCGGATTTGTTCCGCTTGTATGAAATCAGAATGTCCCTGCTGCACGAAGGCTTGCTTATTTCAAGAAGAAGAACTTTGTTTGTGTCGAGTTTTCCCCACGAATATTGCGGCCAGAATCCTATTCCGAGATTTGCTCCGATTATGTTTTTTACAGCTGAAATATTGTCGCTCTCAAAAATAATGTTCGGAGCAATGCCGGCTTCCTGGCAGTATTTGTCGCAGATTGTGCGCAGGTGCTTTGAGCCTGACAGCGCGATGAAATTTTCGTTTTTAACTTCCGCAAGCGATATTGATTTCAGCCCTGAAAAGCGCGGAATGTTTGGAACAGCAAGAAATATTTTTTCAGAGCAAACAAATATGCTGTCTTTTTCGTTTTTGTCCTGCTTGTAGAAATGCTTTGTTGTAACGCATATATCATACAAGTCTGTTTCGTCATTCTGGTTGAGGCGGATGTGTATTTTTTTATTTGTCTTTTTGTATTCAATTATTGCGCTTGTAACAAGGCTTGAAGCTGCCAGAACATTCAGATGAATCGTTGAATTTTCCAGGTTTGCCATTGTCTTCATTTGCTCGGGAAGTTCATTCAGTTCATTTACAAGCGGCAAAAGTTTTTTGTAGAGCCAGTCGCCGTAAGGAGTAAGCCTTATGCTTCTTCCTGTGCGCTTAAAAAGAGGAACGTTCAGTTCTTCCTCAAGTCTGTGGATTGCCTGTGTGAGGGCAGGCTGGGCTACATGAAGAATTTCCGCGCTTTTTGTGACATGCTCATTTCTTGCGACTTCCATGAAGTATCTTATCTGGCTCAATTCCATTCGATAAGTATAGCTTATTGATTTGATAAAAACAATATATTAGTAGTTATCATAAAAAAGTGCTATGTTTTTTGTGTTTGGAGGTTTATATGCCGGATATTTTAGAGGCATCAATGCTTATATGTTTTGGACTTTCATGGCCGATTTCAGTTGTGAAAAATATAAAGTCAGGAACGGCAAAGAACATGAGCCTGCGCTTTATACTTTTGATTGTCGCTGGGTACATTGCAGGAATTTCAGCGAAGATAATTCTTGGAAGCTTCAATTATGTTCTGGGAGTTTACATTCTGAACCTTGCGATAGTGAGCATAAATATTCCAGTTTATTTTATCAACAAAAGAAATGACAAAGGACTTTTAAAAATTCGTTTCCAATGATTTTGCCTGTGGAATACCAGGGCTTAAAGCATTGCGTTTTAGAGTTTTACATAAAAAAATACTTTGTGCGGGAAGGCAGCAGGATGAATAACAACGAAAAATTTATTGCGGAAAAAATCAGCGATTTCAGGACTTTGAATGAAGCCGGAAGGAGCGGCGGAGTTGTGTTCTTTGGCTCTACTTATTTTTCACGGATGAATATAAATGAGCTTGCGAACAATGACGAGATGGGCGGAAAAATTTACGACAGAAGCATGCAGGGCTTGAAACTTGCCGATTCTTTCAGGCTTCTTGAAAGCGCAGTTTATGAGCTGAATCCGTCAAGGATTTTTGTCAACTTCGGCGAGGAAGAATGTCAGGCTGAAAATTTCAATGCGGATGAATTTTTGGACAAATATAAATGGCTTTTGCTGAGTCTGCGCCGCAAATGCAGGAACTCAAGAATTTATATTGTGTCTGTGGTTTCTCCAGAAAAAAATGCGGCGGCTGTAAATAGCGGGCTTGAATTTCTTGCAGGAGAAACGGGCTGCGGATTTATAAATGTAACAAAAGAAGCTTTTGAAAACATGGGCTTTGAAAAAGTATTCAATGCGCTAAAACCTTTTGTGCGGATTTTTCCCGTAAGCTTTGCACAGGCAATGCAGATGGCTTAGCGCAGAATTCTTCCGCTGGAATCTCCATTGACCAGATGCTCAACTTCTTCCACAGAAACCATGTTGAAATCTCCTTCAATGGAGTGCTTGAGGCAGGAGGCCGCGCTTGCAAATTCCACAGCTTTCTGTCCGTCTTCGTTTTTAAGAAGTGAATGGATTAAGCCGGCGCAAAAACTGTCTCCGCCGCCGAGCCTGTCCACAACGGCCATGTCGTATTCCCTGCTGAAAAAACATTCCTTTCCGTCATAAAAAAGGGCAGACCACTTGTTTCTGTTTGCATTTATAGAAGAGCGCATTGTTATGGCGACTTTTTTGAATCCGTATTTTTCCGCAAGCTGGAGCGCGACATTTTTGTAGCCTTCTGCGTTGAGCTTTCCGTTTTCAATGTCGGTGTCGGCCGCGGCTATTCCAAAGACATCCTTTGCATCTTCTTCATTTGAAATGCAGATATCAACATAGGGTGCAATTTTTTCCATAGTCTGCCGCGCCTGGTTTTTTGTCCACAGCTTGCTTCGGTAGTTCAAATCGCAGCTTACAGGAATTCCCCTTGAGTTTGCGGCTGAGCATGCCTCTATGCAGATTTCAGGGAGCTCTCCGCCGAGCGCCGGTGTTATTCCAGTGAAGTGAAACCATGATGCGTTTTCAAGAATGAGATTCCAGTTGTAGTCCGATTTTGTGCTCATCGCAACAGACGAGCCTGCCCTGTCATAGATGCATTTTGAAGGACGCTGGCTTGCTCCGCGCTCATTGAAATAAATTCCAACTCTGTTTCCGCCGCGGGAAATGTATTCTGTGCGCACCCCGAATTTTCTCAGGCTGTTGACTGCGCACTGACCTATTTCATGCACTGGAAGCTTTGTAACAAAAAAAGATTCCTCCCCGAAATTCGCAAGGGAAAGAGCAACATTCGCTTCCGCCCCTCCGAAAGTCGCAGTTAGTCTGTCTGTCTGTACAAAGCGGTAATATCCTTCCGGCTGTAAACGAAGTAGAAGCTCCCCGAATGTAACTGTTTTCATATTATTCCTTTGACAGAAGCTCTGAAAACGGTGTGTCGTGCAGAATCAGGTAGCGGCTTGCATATCCGTTGAAATAATCATCTTCTGTGAGTGTGTAGGATTTTATGTTTCTTCTGCTTGTGTCGGAGTCCTGGAGCTTTCCGTTTTTGGAAACTGTCTTTGAGTTGTATTCCCTGATTCCGTACTTTGCGTTTCCGCGCGGATAAACTTCAAGGTTCATGTCATCATCCCAGAGAAGCTCCGGTGCGAAAATGTCGGAAAAAATGCAGTTTATAAATGCAATGCTGTTCCAGTCTTTTGCGCTTTCTGCTGTTCCGTCTGTGCGACATGCGAACACGGAAGTTTTCTTGCGCTTTTCCCCAAAGAATCGGCAGCCCGTAAAGACAAAGCCGTTTTTTTCGGCGACTGCATGGCTGTTCACGGCAAATCCGTTGAAATCGCCGCGGTTGTCTGATATCACTTCTACTGCGCAGTTTTCAAAGAGGCAGGTGTCAGGCTCCCCGTAAATAAAGTCCACATCGCCGCTGACTGTTGAATTAAGGAACCAGCTGAATCCCTTTAAAAAGAGAGTGTTCTGTTTTCCTTCGATTTTCATTCCCTCGCAGAAAAGTGTTCCGGATGAATTGTTCCACACAAGGGCTTCCGCTGAATCAGAGGCGGCTATGGGCTCTTCGGATGTTTTTATATGAGTGTTTGAGATTGTGAAATTCTTGAGGGAAATATTTGTTGCGTTCGGCCCGATTGAGAACACTGCCCGGTTTTGCTGTCCTTTGTTGTAGGCCTCGCAGTTGTCAGCCAGGATCACACAGTTTTCCGCCTTTGTTCCCGGCGCGCTTTCTATTAGAAGAGGATTTGAAAGATTATACCTTATTGTTTCTCTGTAGAATCCCGGCTCAAGAACCAGATGAACAGGAGTGTCTTTTGCGACAGTTCCTGTGGAAATCATTTCCTTTATTTTTTTTAGGGCAGCTGCTATAGCTGCTGGCGATTTATTATTGACATTTAATTCCAGCATAAAACATCCCGCGTTTTTTTTGTATTAAGGCAGCCCCTGAAAACTCAAGGTTTCCGGGGGGGGGTTCTTGATTATACCATGGAATATGCAAAAAAAGCAATTTTTACACTGGAAAGTTTCCGCTGAAAAAAAAGAGATAAGAAAACCTCTTGAAAAGGAATTCTTATCTCCTTTATGTGCTCCAAATCAGGCTAGCCTGCAAGATATTTGTTTATACTCGCGGCAGCTTTTCTTCCCTCTCCCATGGCAAGAATAACTGTGGCCGCTCCAAGAACAATATCACCGCCTGCCCAGACTTTTGTCATGCTTGTTTCCTGGCTTTCGTCGACCGTGATATGTCCATGGTCATCCACTTTTATTTCCGGCGTTGTAGCAGGAATAAGAGGATTCGAATTGTTTCCGAGCGCAACTATTACTGCATCGCATGGAATTTCATGCTCGCTGCCTTTTATTTCAACAGGGCGGCGGCGGCCTTTTTCGTCTGGCTCGCCAAGCTCATAGGACAGCGCCTTTATTCCTGTGACTTTTCCAGTTTCGCTGCTGCCAAGAATTTCAACCGGGTTTTCAAGGAATTTGAAAATTACTCCTTCCTCCTCCGCGTGGTCTACTTCTTCCCGGCGTGCTGGCATTTCTGTGCGTGAGCGGCGGTAGACAACGTAAACTTTTTCCGCTCCAAGCCGAAGCGCCATTCTTGCCGCATCCATTGCAACGTTTCCGCCTCCGCAGACTACAACTGTCTTGGCATGATAATATGGAGTGTCGGCATTTTCTGTGTCATAAGCCTTCATCAGGTTTGCGCGCGTGAGATATTCGTTTGCGCTGAATACACCGATATAGTTTTCGCCCGGAATCCCGAAGAATTTTGGAAGTCCTGCGCCTGTTCCGATAAAGGCGGCGTCAAATCCTTTTTCTGTGAGAATCTGCTGCACTGTCATTGTGCGCCCGACAAGAGTGCTCATTTCAAAATGAACGCCCATGCGCTTCAGGTTTTCAACTTCATTTTGAACAATGGCTTTTGGAAGGCGGAATTCAGGAATTCCATAGACCATAACGCCTCCAGCCTTGTGGAAAGCCTCGAATACTGTAACGTCATGACCTGCGCGGCGGCAGTCGGCTGCAACAGTAAGTCCCGCAGGACCTGAGCCTACAACAGCCACTTTTTTGCCGGTTGAAGGAGCTGTCACAGGCGCGCTTGAAAGTCCGTTTTCACGCTCATAGTCAGCGACAAATCTTTCCAGGCGGCCGATGCTTACAGATTTTTCTGCGTTTTTGTAAACTTTACCGACAGTGCATTGTCCCTGGCACTGCTTTTCCTGCGGGCATACACGTCCGCAGATTGCAGGCAGAAGATTTGTTTCCTTTATAATATCAACAGCCGCCTTGAATTCGCCTTTTGCGACCTGCTCAATGAATTTTGGAATCTGGACATTTACAGGGCAGCCGGAAACACAGGGCTGGTTTTTACACTGAAGGCATCTGTTTGCTTCTACAATAGCCTGCTCTGCTGTGTATCCGAGTGCGACTTCTGTCATCTGTCTTGCGCGGACCAGTGGCTCTCCTGAAGGCATCTCCATCTGCGGAATAGCCATGCGCTCCTTTGCTGAAAGTTCTTTTCCCTTTATTTTGCTGTATTCGTTTGCAGCGGTTTCCTCCAGCTGCTTCAGTGTCTTGTGTTCGCTCATTTGTTTCTCCGTCAGTTTACATTCCGATTTTGCACTTGTGCTTTTCTTCTTCATCCTTGAAGCTCTTCATGCGTGTCATCATGTTCGCCCAGTCAACCTGGTGTCCGTCAAAGTCCGGGCCGTCAACGCATACGAATTTTGTTTTTCCGCCTACGCTTACACGGCAGCCGCCGCACATTCCTGTGCCGTCAATCATGATTGTATTAAGCGAAACTGTGGTCTTTACGTTGTATTTTTCAGTTGTGGCGCATACAAATTTCATCATTATAGGAGGCCCGATTGCAATAACTTCAGCCGGCGGTGTCTGTGACTGGCACAATTCTTCCACGGGAACAGTTGAAACTCCCTGGCGTCCGGCGCTTCCGTCATCGGTCATGATTATAACTTCATCTGCGACTGCCTTCATTTCATCAACAAAAATAAGAAGATCCTTTGTGCGCGCGCAGATTACAACAATAACTTTGTTTCCTGCGGCCTTCAGAGCCTGGACAATAGGGTAGAGCGGGGCTGTTCCAATTCCGCCGCCTACACAGAGAACGGGAGCATCATATTTTTCGATTTTAGACGGTGTTCCCAAAGGTCCGAGCACAGCGGCAAGATATTCACCTTCGTTGAGCCGGGAAATTTTCATTGTGCCTGCTCCGACTGCCTGAAAGACAATGGCGACCCAGCCTTCTTCTGCATTTGCGTCTGCGATTGTGAGCGGTATTCTTTCGCCCATTTCGTTATCATACTGGACAATCAGGAACTGTCCTGCCTTTCGGTTTTTTGCGATGTCAGGAGCTTCAAATTTCATGTAGTAAACGGTTTCTGAGAGTTTCCGCTTTTCTAGAATTTTGTTCATCTTTCTATCCTTACACAAACTGAATTTATTTGAATATTTCTACAACTATAGCACAAATATGAGTTTTAGTGAAGTGTTAGACATAAACAAAGAAAATGTCATGCAAAATTTCTTTGAATCCATGGAGCAAAAAAAAAGCCCCGGCGTTTTGCTGGAGCGGTTGCATGTAATTTATGCTTTAGTTAACTTCTACAAGGTTTGTGTAAAGAGTTGCTGTGCGCCATTGTTTTACTTCTGGGCAGGCAGGCACTTTAAATGTAAAACTATACTGGGCAAAGAATGTTTTTGCTCCGAAATCTTCCAGACTGCGTCCGTCCTGATGTTTAAGCTCAATAGAGCAGGATTCTTTTATAGTTTCTTCGCTTTCATAGTTGTTGAACCAGTCTGTATTTTTACCCCAGTCTTTATCGCCATAGAAAATGTCAATATAAGTGCCTACATCCTGTACAACAGTATCCTGTGGAGGAATAACGTTTTCTATCCAGACATTTGCGTTTTCACCATTGCAACTTGCAAATGCCCATTCTCCGTTTTTCAGATTGGAATAGTCGATGTCGCCAATTCCACCTTTTGCTTTGACTGTTAGGTAATAGCAATAAAATTTATCTCTGTCTATTTCTATGCTGCTGTCTCTCCGTGGCTCAATCTGAACCCTGAACTTGTATACTTCGTTTTCCTCGCAAAGCGGATATATAAAATTGATTTCTTCTTTAGTGCTGTCTTCGGAGTATTGTGGATCAAAATACCAGGTGTTTAATACAGCGCATGTTGTATCCATTTCTATTCCGTTTATTTTTTCAATGCGGTAAACGGCAATATAGTTGCTTCCGTTTTCGAAATTTTTATCTTCAAGTGCAAATAAAGGGTTCTTAATTGTAAAATGCATTCCGTCTTCTTTTGCTTCAACAATTACAAGGTCTGTTTCTACTTTATAGGAAGCAGACGAGCCTTCTTCTTTCACTAATCTTGAAGAGTCGGCTATTGTTCCGTTGTTTTGAATTCTAAGATCAAGAACCCCCTTGTTTCCGTCTGAATTAGAACTGTCAGAGCTTCCATCAGAACAGCCAGCAAGGCACAGTGCGGAAATCAGCACAATCCCCAGCACAAATTTTGAGTATTTCATAAAAATCTCCTAATAAAATAAAATAGGAACCAAAAAAACTTCCGTTTCTATTTTACCGGGGGGGGCGATTGTCAAGACCTTTTTGTGTTTTTGTGTTTTTTACATAAAATGAAAAAATGTCATGTAAATTTGTAGCTCCCAGAGGCTTTTTATGAGTTTCCGTTTCCGTTTATTGTATTCGCAGAGCCGTCGTTCACGTATTTTTCAAGTTGAATTTCCGCCTGTTTTACAGTGGTTATCACGGAAGGCCCTGCTATGCATCCGCCTTCGCAAGACATTACTTCTATGAGGTTCGGGGTGTCCGGCTTTGATGGAATTTTCCCGGAATTTATGAGGCCGTATGCATTGAGCATTTTCATTCCGCTTTTGCTGAGTCCGTCTATTTTTGCAGGGCGCAGAATTGACTTGTCTTTTAGGCGAAGCGCAACGGCTTCCATTACACCGCCTGTGCGAGCGAAATTCCGTCCGCTTGCAGTTGGAATTATTGATTCATGCCGCTTGTCCATTTCCTCGACATTTATTCCCTTTGCCTCAAAAAGCGCGGAAATTTCTTCAGCGGTGATAACATAGTCAACAAGCTCATCTCCGAAGCCTTCGCGTTTTTTTGCAAGGCACGGGCCGATAAAAACTGTGATGCAGTCAGGGTCGGCTTTTTTTGCGATTTCTGCGGTGTAATGCATAGGGCTTCTTGTTTCTGAAACACAGGGAATGAGAGCCGGAACATGCTTGTACACAGCGCGCACATAGGCGGAGCAGCATGAGGTTGTCATCATTTTGTCTCCGCGCGCCATTCGCTCTTCAAATTCCTTGGATTCCTTGTCTGCGCAGATGTCGGCGCCCACTGCCACTTCCCATACGCGGTTGAATCCGGATGCAAGCAGGGAAGATTCGATTTGCCCCGGGCTGACCTTGAACTGCGAGGCTATGGACGGAGCATAAAGAGCCACTACTTTCCGGCAGTTCATTATGTGCTTTATTACGTCCACAATCTGGCTTTTGTCCATCATTGCTCCGAACGGACATTCGCGCATGCATTTTCCGCAGAATATGCATTTGTGGTAGTCGATTTTTTCGTGGCCTTTTTCGTCTTTTGAGATTGCGCCTACAGGACAGGCTTCTTCGCACGGAACCGGGATTTTTATAATTGAATGGTAGGGACAGTTTTCCATGCACTTTCCGCAGTTTATGCATAGCTTTTCATCTATGGAAGCTCTTTTGTCTACGGTGATTGCCTTGCGCGGACAGTTGATCATGCAAGGGCGCGCATAGCATCCTTGGCAGGCATTTGTTACCATATAATGCGCTTTAACACAGCCGTTGCATGCTTCGTCCAGAACGGTGAGCATTGGCCATGTGGGCTTTTCGCGTTCAAGAGCCTGCCTTGCAAACGAGGCGAGGGTTGCTTCCTCGTCGATATTTTCAACTGAGATTCCCATCCGGGCAAGAACTCTCATGCGGAGAATTTCGCGGTCGTGGAAAATGCAGCATCTGAGCGGCGGCTTGTCACGCGGAGCCATTTCGCGCGGAATAAAATGCACTCCCTCTTCGAGCTTTCCTTCCAGCTGAAGTTTTATGATTCTCACAAGGATTTCATGTTTTATGTTTGATGTGTTGTTGTTGATATTAAGCATTTTTATTCCGCCTGTTTATTCAAAATTTTATTGCCGCCTTGTTTTCTAGTCCGTTACCGAGAATTCGCTCAGGCTGCCCAGTTTTTCAATGGAAGAAAGCAAGTGTGAAAAATCATATTCAATGGGCGCCTTTACAATGTAATGAAGTATCAGCTGCCTGGTTTTTATAATCCGGCTCATGTTCATGTCCGCTACAATCAGACCGTGCGAAGTGATTGTTTCCCTGAGTTTTTTTATGTCAACAATTTCATTCTCAAAGCACAGATGAAGGCTCTTTGTTCTTTCCGCTGGAAAATACTTTGATTCAAGCTTTTCAAGAAGCATGAGCAGAAGAAGAACCATCGCAAGAGCTATTCCCACCTGGATAAAAAGCCCGGCTCCTATTGCAAGCCCGAATGCTGACACAGTCCAGATTATCGCCGCGGAAGTAAGGCCTCTTATATTCAGCCCCTGCTTCATGATAGCGCCGCCGCCGAGAAATCCTATTCCGCTCACAACACCGGCCGCAATTCTTGTTGGGTCGCCTCTGCCCGGAATAGATATTTCATTTACCCTTGCCATGTAAACTGAAAGGATTGAAAGCAGCGTTGAAGAGATGCATATTAAAATCAGCGTTCTCATTCCAATCACCTGGTTGTGGGTTTTCCGCTCAAGCCCCATGAGACCGCCGCATACTGCTCCCGCAATGACTTTTATAATGCTTTCGGTTAAAAAATCCAATTCCATCTGCACTACCTTTTAAATATCCTGCTGAATCCGCTGGACGGTTTTGCTCCGGGCTTTACCCACTGGGCTTTTTTGCTTGACTTGGAGCCTTCAATAGAATTCAGGTATGTGCAAAGCCATCTTCCGGTTTCGTCATCTCGCCTGAATCCTTCCATTGAGCTGTCTCCATGCACTAAAACTATGTTCACAAAAATCGAATCGCTGTAGACCGCCGCAAGATTTTCTGCAAATGAGGAAAATGCCGCCGCTCCTGCCGAAACCAGCGGAGATGCGATTGCGCTGACTCCGTTTTTCAAGGCCGGGGAATTCAGCACGTCCACCCTTGACGGAGTTTCCTTTAAAAGGAACACAAGGGTTCCGGGGCCTTCCGCAGCATCCCTTTTCTTGAAGCTTGAAATCACCTCAAGCGCAAGATACTGGTAGCAGGAAATCATTTCATCGCATCCCCTGGCAATTTCCTCGCTGTCCATTTGCTCAGCCTTTGATGCGAACCATTCTTCGTCAAAATAAAGCACAGCCTCGTCCAGCCTGTTGAAAATTGTGAGTGTCTGAAGCACAAGCGACCGAGCTGAAAGCGGTGATGACTTGTTCCATTCTATGGTGCAGATTCCGGATTTTGCCTCGATGTTTTTTTCTTCCTCGTAGGCCGCCTGGTTTGCTTTTCTTTCAGCGATTGTAAGCCTTTTCGGCGGCTGCTCGCTGTCTGTCTGCGGACCTGTTATGATTATGTTTCTTCCTGAAAATGCCACTCCGTCTGTAAATCTTCCTGCTTCGGGCATGCTTTTTCCGGCGATAAGAATTGTTTTTTCCATGCCGTGATTATAGCATAAAATATGTTACATGTCATTTCCACAGCGAAGGCATTTGCGGTAATTGCAGTTTTGGCACTGATGTAATATAATCTGTAGAAATCTCTGGAAGCCGCGGTTTTTAGAGATTTCCTGAAAATGCACAATATTTTATAGAGGAAAACATGCCAAAGATTGAAGTCAACGAAAAACTGTTTTTTAATTTGCTTGAAACAAAATATGACTGGGATACTTTTGAAAAAAAGCTTACTTTTGCAAAGGCGGAGCTTGACGAAAAGCCTGATGAGTCTGCCCCTGAAAACGAGCGCGTTATAAAAATTGAACTGAATGATACAAACCGTCCTGACTTGTGGTCCACAGGCGGAATTGCAAGATGTCTTCGGGAGCACGAAGGAAAAAAACATTCAGATTACAGCTCTTTTATGTCTGAAGGCGGAAATTTAAAAGACACAGGGAACAGGCTTGCGCTTGTAGATCCTGCGCTGAAAAACATACGTCCGTTTATGGTTGCTTTCGTTATAAGCGGAAAGCCGCTGGACAACGCGATGCTCATTGACATCATGCAGACACAGGAAAAACTTGCCTGGAATTTCGGGCGGAAGCGCAAAACACTTTCCATGGGAGTTTACAGGGCAGCAGCTTTAAAGTGGCCGGTTCATTTTGTTGCCGCCGACCCTGACAAAGTGAGTTTTGTTCCTCTTCAGGGCCAAGAAAAGCAGACTTGCCGTGAAATTCTTCAGTCGCACCCAAAGGGAAAGGAGTACGGCTGGATTTTAAAGGATTTTGAAAAATATCCTGTGCTTCAGGATGATTCCGGTGAAGTAATGAGCATGAGCCCTGTTATAAACAGCGCGACCTTGGGGCAGGTTGAAGTCGGCGACAAGGATTTGATGGTTGAGCTTACCGGAGCTGACATGAAGGATTTGATGCTTGCCGCAAATATTGTTGCCTGCGATTTTGCTGATGCGGGCTACGAAATTCTTCCTGTGAAAGTGCACCATGAGTATGACACAGGATTCGGCAATGATGTTGTTGTTCCGTATTATTTCCAGCAGCCGGCAAAAGCTACGCTTTCCGCAGTGAACAAAAAGCTTGGAAGCAGCCTTTCCGCTCAGGATGTGGAAGATGCGCTTGTCCGGATGGGCAGCAGTGTTGATGTGCGTCAGGAAGGCAGTGAAACTGTTTTTGTGGTTCATCCTGCGCCGTATAGAAATGATTTTCTGCATGAAGTCGATGTAATTGAAGATGTCATGATCGGCAAGGGTCTGGATTTCTTTAAACCGGAAAAGCCCCGGGACTTTACAATCGGAAGGCTTTTGCCAATCACCATTTATAGCCGCAAGGTAAAAAATATAATGGCTGGCATCGGCTATCAGGAAATGATTTTTAATTATCTTGGCTCTAAAAAAACGTACATAGATAATATGGGAATTGACGGAAAGAATGTTATTGAAATTGCAAACCCCATGAGCGAAAATTATCAGTTTATCCGTCCGTCGATTATAGCTTCTCTTTTTGAAGCAGAGGCGCAGAGCGGAAATGCCGTTTATCCGCACAAGATTTTTGAAGTCGGAAAAATCGCCTTTATTGATGAGTCTGAAAATACCGGAACCAAAACAATTCAGAGCCTTGGATTTCTTACAGCTTCCGGCAATGCGAATTTCAATGCGGCTGCAAGCGAAGTGAGCACAATACTTTACTATCTTGACCACAAGTATGAAGTTCAGGAAACAAATGATCCGCGGTTTATTCCGGGGCGCCAGGCTGGAATAATGGTGAACGGAAAGCAGGTCGGAATTTTTGGAGAAATCCATCCGCAGGTTCTTGAAAACTGGCAGATTAGCGTTCCGTGTGTTGCCGGCGAGATTGATTTGGAATATCTTATGGCTTTTGAGCCGAAGGAACACAGCCAGTCTGTTCAGAAAAACGAGCCGGCGAAGGATTCTGGAAATTCAGCTTCCCGGATAGACCCGGTTGACTATTTTAACAAGCATATAGAGCTGAAGGTCGCAAAAATTTTAAGCGTGGAAACAAATCCGCAGGGCGACAAGCTTTACATTGAGCATCTTGATGACGGAAGCGGAACAGAGCGCATTATCCAGTCCGGGCTTCGTCCTTACCTGAAGGAAGAGGAGCTTATTGGAAAGCATGTTATAATCGCTGCGAACCTGGCTCCTAGAAAAATGAAGGGTGTTGAAAGCCGCGGAATGCTGCTTGCCTGCGACTATGTTGAAGACGGAGCTGAAAAAGTTGAGCTTTTGACTGCTCCCTGGGCTGCGCCTGGAACACAGGTTGTTCTTGATGGTTTTGAGCCATGCGAAAAGCCTGCTAAAATAGACATAGATAAATTCTGCAAGGTTGAATACAAGGTTGTAAACAAGATGGCCCAGGCTGCCGGAAAAAATCTTGTTGCGGCTGGAAAGCCTATTGTAATGGAAAAAACTCTGAACGCGGAAATAGAATAGTGTCTTGCTAAAAAGTTTGCCCGGTTGCTGTTTGCGGCTGCCGGGCAATTTTTTTTACGCTGAAAAATCAGCGGACTTGACCGTCGCCTTCAATAAGAAATTTGGTTGTTGTCAGCGCTTCTGCTCCCATAGGGCCTCTGGCATGAAGCTTCTGTGTGCTGATTCCCAGTTCTGCGCCAAATCCAAAAACTCCTCCATCTGTAAATCTTGTGCTTGCATTTACATAGATACAGGCAGCGTCAACCTGCTGCTGGAACATCCGCGCTTGAAGCCGGTTGTTTGTGACAATACATTCGCTGTGCTTTGTGTTGTGGGCATTTATGAATTCGATTGCATTTTCCGTGGATTCCACCTGGCGCACAGAGGCTATAAAATCAAGAAATTCAAATCCAAAATCTGATTCCGCAGCTTCCCTGAGGTTTTTGTAGCCGGCATTTTTCAGAACTGAAAAACATTCACTGTCTGCGCGGAGCTGCACTTTTTCATTGAATGATTCCGCGAGCTTTGGAAGAAATTCAGCCAGAATTTCCCTGTGCACAAGAATTGTTTCGATTGCATTGCATGCGCCTGGACGCTGCATTTTTGAATTCCTGGCAATCTGCGCGGCCTGGTTCAAATCAGCGTCCTTGTCAACGTATAAGTGGCAGACTCCTGCTCCTGTCTGGATTACAGGAATTTTTGCATTTTCAACAACAAGATTAATAAGCTTTGCCGAGCCGCGTGGAAGCACAACATCGATTTTTCCGACTGCGCCAAGAATTTCGTTTACTTCAGAATGGCTGCCGGATGTGCAAAGGTACACCGCAGATTCAACTCCGCTGCTTCCTGCGTTTTTCAAGCCTTCGCGGATTGCGCTGACAATCGCCTTGTTTGAATTCAGGGCAGATGATGAGCCTCGCAGAAGTATTGAATTTCCGCTTTTATATGCAAGGGCGAAAGCATCTGCCGTGACATTTGGGCGGCTTTCATAGATTATGGCGGCAACTCCGAGCGGAACCCTGACCTGTCTGATTTCCATTCCCTGCGGAGTTTTCCAGCCGCTGACAATTTTTCCAACAGGATCTTTTTGCTGAATTACAGTTTTTATTCCTTCAAGAATTCCGCTGAATTTTTTTTCGTCCAGGGCCAGCCGCTCAACAAGAGGCTCTGTCATTCCGCTGGCTCTTGCTGCTTCCACATCTGACTTGTTCGCCTCGAGAATTTCAGCCTTGCGGTTCTGGATTGAATTGAAAACGGATTCAAGCGCGCAGTTTTTCTGCTGCTCCGTATGAATTGCAAGAACGGCGGCGGCTTTTTTCAGTCCGCTGCATATAGTATTCAGCTCCATGGAATTTTCTCCGCTTGAATTAAAATTTGAATTTTCCGGGCAGCTCTAATAGTTCGCCAGAAAATATATTCCAAGCAAAAGCGCATTTCGTGTCCTGTCGCTTGACCACTGCGCATCCCGCGGAAGGCTTTTTACGTACCACCAGAAAATTCCGAATTCCGGGTCTATGCGGAGGGCGTATTCTGGAAAGTCCTTTGCTCTGGCCTGGTTTCCGAACATCAGGTAAACAACATTGTCAACAATAGAAAAAAACTGCGGATATGCCTGTCCGTAGGATTTTGAATTCAGCTGCGCGCAGAATTCCTCCAGCTGATACAGTATCTGGGCCTTCATCTCCTCGTCCGATTTTTCAACCCATGTCTTTTGAATTAAAAGAACCAGATTTTTATTGAAGCTGAATACAAGCTTGGTTTCAGCCTCTGAATCCATTGATAAAATTTTCTTGAAAGTTTCTTCTGCGCTGAATATGCCTGCTAGCTGCTGAACGGCAGAAGCGGCGGCTGTGTCTGTTTCTGATTCCGTGAGTGTTTCAAGGGCTTTGATTGAATCCTTGTCGATAAATTTTTCTATTAGGGTTTCTGACATGATGACATTATAAATTTTTAATTTCTTTGTTGCAATGGGTCTGTAAACCCAGGAGCAGCCTGGCACAGTCAGAAGTTTCTTAGTATGCGCTGATTTTTGGAGCCCCTGAACTGAAGGGAAATGTCTTTTAGTTCTTCTATAAATGGCCCGTCCACAAGGACATCGATGCAGCTGAGCATCTGTTCTGTGAAGCGGCAGTGCTTTTTTCCGTCAGCAGGAAGAATATCCTTGTCGTAAATATATCCTGTGTAGCACCAGATTGTTTTTTCAGGGAACAGGGATTTTATCCTTGAAAGGAAGGGCGCAAGAGTTTCCTGATTTTCCGGCTCAAACGGCTCTCCTCCAAGGACGGTGAGGCCTGAAATAAATTCCCGTGACAGGGCTTCTATAATTTCAGCTTCGGTCTGCTCAGTGAAAATTTTTCCATAATGGAAATCCCAAGTGCATTTGTTAAAGCAGCCCGGACATTGAACCCTGCACCCTGAAACAAAGAGAGAAACCCTTACACCTTCGCCATTTGAAATGTCGATTTTTTTTATTTCACCGTAGTACATTTATAGATGCAGCACGCGGTCTTTGATTTCCTGGGTGCGCCCCTGGTTCCAGTATTGTGTTCCGATATAGCCGCAGGTACGGCGCGCAACATTCATTGTCGTCTGGTCATGGTTATTGCAGTTTGGACACTCCCAGATAAGCTTTCCGTCGCTGTCAGTCGCAATCTGTATTTCTCCGGTGTAGCCGCACTTCTGGCAGAAATCGCTTTTTGTGTTCAGCTCCGCATACATGATATTGTTGTAGATATGCTTTAGCAGCGCCATAACCGCAGGGATGTTGTTTTCCATGTTTGGAACTTCAACATAGCTGACAGCTCCTCCCGGCGAAAGCTTTTGAAATTCGGATTCAAAGGAAAGCTTTGTAAAGGCATCTATTTTTTCTGTGACATTCACATGATAGCTGTTTGTGATGTAGTTTTTGTCTGTAACGCCTTCTATTATGCCGAATCTCCTTTTAAGGCATTTTGCGAATTTATAGGTTGTGCTTTCAAGCGGAGTGCCGTAGACGGAATAATCTATGTGCTCGGCTTCTTTCCACTTTTTGCAGGCCTCATTAAGGGCTTTCATCACGTTGAGCGCAAACGGCTTGGCATCAGGGTCTGTGTGGGATTTTCCTGTCATATAGCGGACACATTCGCACAGTCCAGCATATCCAAGGGAAATTGTTGAGTAGCCGTTGTACAGAAGCTTGTCTATCGGCTCGCCTTTTTTCAGCCTTGCAAGCGCTCCGTTCTGCCAGAGAATTGGCGCGGCATCGGATTTTGTTCCAATCAGACGGTTGTGGCGGATTCTAAGCGCTCTGTGGCAAAGCTCCAGCCTCTCCTGGAGAAGCTGCTGGAATTTCACCATGTCGCCGCCGGAAGAGCATGCAATGTCAACAAGATTCAGCGTTACAACTCCCTGATTGAATCTTCCGTAGTATTTTGGTTTTCCGGTCAAATCAAGATATGGTGTCAGGAAAGAGCGGCAGCCCATGCAGGGATAGCAGTTTCCGTTTCCGTTCGCATCGATTTTCAGCTCCAGCATCTTTTTTTCGCTGATATAGTCCGGAACCATTCTTCTTGCAGTGCATTTGGCGGCAAGCTCTGAAAGGTAATAATACGGAGAACCCTGTTCCACGTTGTCGTCTTCCAGAACATAGATAAGCTTCGGGAATGCAGGGGTAATCCATGCGCCTTTTTCATTTTTTACGCCCTGATAACGCTGCTTCAGGACTTCTTCTATAATGAGGGCAAGGTCTGATTTTTCCTGCTCGCTTTTGGCTTCGTTCAGATACATAAAGACTGTCACAAATGGAGCCTGGCCGTTTGTGGTCATGAGCGTTATAACCTGATATTGGATTGTCTGAACGCCGCGCTTGATTTCATCCTTTACACGCTGCTCAACCATATAGTTGAACTGCTCCGATGAAACCTGAAGCCCCGTTGCCTTTATAAGCTCTGTTGTTTCCGCCATGATTTTTTTGCGGCTGACATCTACAAACGGAGCAAGGTGCGTAAGAGTGATGCTCTGTCCGCCGTACTGGCAGCTTGCCACCTGTGCTATAATCTGTGTGGCGATATTGCAGGCTGTGGAAAATGAATGCGGCCGGTCTATTTTGGTGCCGCTTATTACAGTTCCATTCTGAAGCATATCCTCAAGGTTCACGAGGTCGCAGTTGTGCATGTGCTGGGCAAAGTAATCCGCATCGTGAAAATGAATAATTCCTTCGTCGTGCGCCTTGCATATATCCGGATCCAGAAGGAATCTGCGTGTAATATCCTTGCTGACTTCTCCTGCCATGTAGTCGCGCTGCACAGAAACAACAGTAGGATTCTTGTTTGAATTTTCCTGCTTGACTTCCTCGTTGTTTTCTTCAAGAAGGCTCATTATCTGCTGGTCAGTTGTGTTTTCCTTGCGCAGAAGCTGATGGCGGTAGCGGTAAGTGATATAAAGCTTGGCAACTTCATAGGCTCCGTTCTGCATGATTCCGTTTTCAACAAGATCCTGGATATCTTCAACATTCAGAGCATGGCCTGAATTGTGACATTCTATTTCAATATCATCAACAATGGATTCAATCTGGCTTTCTTTAAGGCGGAGGGATTCCCGAACCTGTTCGTTTGCCTTTTTAATTGCCGTTGAAATTTTAGTGCGGTCATAGCTTGCTTCTGCGCCGCTTCTCTTGATGATTTTCATGTTTTCCCCTTTTAGAAACACTATTCTGCTGACTGAAGTTTTAGAGACGGCCTGCGGAAATGCCGGGCAGCACTTGAAGCAACCGGCCGCGTTTCTCTATATATAGTGTTGTAACAACATCTAGTATACTAGCAGTAGTGTTTTCAGTCAATAAAATCGAATGAAGATGAAATTTCAAAAAGCCTATAAAAAGCAAGCTTTTTTTGTGATTTGAGGGGTCAGATTTTTTTTCATTTTTTTTCAATGCCGAATTATGGGAAGAAAGCGGAAACAAAGGGTACAAAAATGAAAATATTCCTAAAAAAACAGCATAATGGGTATAATTTTCATACTTTTGGCTTATCCTGTGTTTCATTGGGGAAAAAGCATCTTACTTTGTGGTTTTCTGAAATATGCTCCAGGGGTGGAATCTCGCAAAGGCATTTTTCCCGGGCTTTAGGGCATCTGTGTGCGAACGGGCAGCTGGACGGATGCTCAAGAAGGGTTTTCATTTCGCCGCTTTTTTCAATATGGAAATTTCCGCCTGCAAAAAGGGTCTGTGTGTATGGATGAAGCGCATCCCTGTAAAGATTTTTCGCCTCGGACTCTTCTACAATCATTCCGCGGTACATCACACCGATTGTGTCGCAGAAATAGCAGGAAACTTTCAGGTCATGGGCAATAAACAGGAACGAAAGCCCGCGTTTTTTCCTGAGGTTCTGAAGAAGATTCAGAATTTGCGCCTGGACAGAAACATCAAGCGCGCTTACAATTTCGTCGCAGATAAGAAGCTCCGGCTCAAGAATCAGACCGCGCGCAATGGAAATTCTCTGCCTTTGACCGCCTGAAAATTCCTGCGGCCGCCTGTCAAGATCGCTTTTGTCCAGTCCGATTTCCTCAAACAGTTCGGCGGCCTTTTGCCTTGCATGCTCCTTTCCCTGCCACAGCGATGAATATTTCAGGGGCGAAGTCAGTATTGTGGAAATTGTCATGCGCGGATTCAGCGAGCGCGACGGATCCTGGAAGATATATTTTACTTTTTCACGGTAAGCGGCAAGCTCCTTTTTTTTCAGGGCGCAGGCTTCCACAGGGCTTTGCGAATTCCGGCCCCTGAACTGGATAGACCCGGAGTCGGCCTTGTACATTCCCACCAGCAGCCGGGCGGTTGTTGTTTTTCCGCAGCCGCTTTCTCCTACAAGGCCATAGGTTTTTCCGCGCTCTATTTCAAGCGAAACTCCGTTTACGGCATATACCAGCTTGTCTTTTTTCGCAAAAAATCCTGCGTCCAGCCCAAAATGTTTCTGTATGTTCTCAGCCTTCAGGATAATGTCTTTTTCCATAAAAAACCGCCTTTATAGCAAACTTATTATTGTGAATTCGAAAATCTTCAGTGAGGCTTTTTATTCACCGTTTGCTTTGTAGCATCTGAAATTTTCTTTTTCACATTCGTCTTTTCTGAATGTGCATCTTGGAGCAAACGGACAGCCCGGTTCAGGAGAGGCGGGATCTGTTACCCGTCCCGGAATTGAAGAAAGGCTCTGCTCCGTGTAATGCATGGAGAATTTCGGAATGGAAGCCAGGAGCGCTTTTGTGTAAGGGTGCCGCGGATTTTTTGTTACCTGGGAAGCCGGGCCTTTTTCCATGATTAGACCGCCGTACATGACAATTATATTGTCGCACAGGGAAGCAACAACATCGATATTGTGGCTTATAAAAATTATAGAAAGCCCGCGGGTTTTTCTTAGCTCCGCAAGAAGAGATACAATCTGCGCCTGTATTGTGACATCGAGCGCGGTTGTAGGCTCATCGGCTATGAGAAGCTCGCAGCCCTGAGCCAGCGAAAGCGCGATGCTGATTCTTTGCAGCTGCCCTCCCGAAAACTGGTGCGGAAAATTCTTCAGCCTTTTTTCAGCATTCGGAAGACCGACTTCAGACAGAAGCTTTACGGCGCGGCTTCTACATTCTTCCTTTGAAAGATCCGGCTGTGAATTTCTGAATGTTTCGGCAAAAACGCTTTCCATGTTTTGAAGCGGATCAAACGAGCGTCCTGGCTCCTGGAAGATGCATCCGATTTTCCTTCCGCGGAGTTCTCTTATCTGTCCCTGGCTGATTGCCGTAAGCTCTATGCCTTTGAAGAATATGCTTCCCTCAACAAAGGCGTTTCCCGGAAGCAGCCCCGTGATTGCCGTTGTTGAAACAGATTTTCCTGAGCCGCTTTCTCCGACGATTCCAAGAATTTCACCGCGCTTCATGGAAAAGCTCACGCCGCGCACCGCCTGAATGAGAATGTTCTTGTTTTCCGCTATGGCGTCAAATGTTACAAACAGATTCTGCACTGCCAGAAAAGAACGCTGGAGTTCCGCTGTTGAAAGCCTGTGCTGCACCGTGCGGGGCGCAATCTGCTTTCTGAGTTTCTTTTTCTTCCATGAAGGGAAAACTGAATGAAACGGATCATAAAAATCCCTCAGGCTGTCTCCGAGAAAGTTGAATGAAAGTGTTACGGCTAAAAGAAGCCACACCGGCGTTAAAAGCCATGGAAAATTCCTCAGGTTGCTCAGCGTGGAAATGTCCCGGTTTATGAGCGAGCCCCAGCTTACGGCCGGATCATTTATGCCAAGCCCCAGGTACGAAAGCGTTGTTTCGCTCATGATGAAGCCGGGGATTGACAGTGTTGTGCTGACTATCAGAAGGCTTGCAATCTGCGGAATTATATGGCGGAAAATTATCACCAGCGACGGTGTTCCCTCAAGGATTGCGTTCTGCACGAATTCCTCGCGCTTGATTGAATGTATTATTCCCCTGAGTGTGCGCGCGCTTCCGGGCCAGCCTACAAGCGAAAGAATCACCGTTATGACCATGTAAGATGTGCCGGAATCCATGTTTGTGTTCAGCAGGGAGCGCAGGAACAAAATCAGATAGAGGCTTGGAATCAGCATAAAAAATTCGCTGAATCTCATTATGAGCCAGTCAGTGGAGCCTCCGTAGAATCCTGCAAGCCCTCCGAACAGAATTGCGAGCAGAAGCGAAACTGCGCTTGCGATAAATCCTATTGTAAGTGAAATTCTGCTTCCGTATACAATGCGCGAAAAAAGATCCCGCCCGAGATTGTCTGCTCCGATTAAAAACACCGGATATTGATTTCCGCTGCTGTCCGGCTGTGCTCCAAAAAGGTGAAGGTCGCACGGTATAACGCCGAGTATTTTATATTTGTGTCCATGCACAAAAAAATTCAGATTGTGGCGCAGATCCTTTACCTTTGCGTATTTCCATACCGTGGTTTCGAGAACCCGGAATTCCCTGACTTTTATTCCAGCGGAAGTCAGCTCTATGTTCGCCGGGTGGAACGTGTCTTCCGGAAACGAAGCCGTGGCTGGATACGGAGCGAAAAAATCCGCGAAAATCATTACAATATAAATTGTCGCAATCACAATAAGGGAAGCAAGTGCGATGGGTCTTCTTATAATGTGTCTAATCAGCTGCTTCATTTTAGTTTTCCTTTCCGTAGCGGATTCTTGGGTCTACAAGGGCAAGCGCAATGTCGGAGATAATCATTCCTGCCAGAACCAGGGAAGAAACAAGCATGCTGTTTGCCAGCACAAGATTTACATCCTGCTGCGTTACAGCTTCGTACATCAGCCTTCCGATTCCCGGGTATGAAAAGATAATCTCAAGAATCAAGCTTCCGCTGAACAGGCTTGCAAGAAGATTCGCGCTTCCTGTTATGTAGGGGTTCAGGGTGTTTTTGAACGCGTGGTTCAGGTAAATTCTGCGCTCACAGATTCCGCGGGAACGCAGAGCCATTATGTAGGGAAGCCCCATCTGGTCGAGCATGGTTGAGCGGATCATGCGCATAGTTCCTCCGACACCGCCCAGAAAAGATGCCAGCAGCGGAAGAAAAACATGATGCACATAGCTGAATGAAAACCTGAGCGGATTTTCGGCAAACGGAAATGCCGGATAGCCCGTTACCGGAAAAAGCCCCGTGACAGAGGCAAAAAGCTGCAAAAGAATTAAAAGCAGAATTCCCGGAAACGCATGGAAAAACAGCGCAAAGAATGTTGCCGCCACATCTGTGCGGGTTCCTGCCTTGCTGGAAAAATAAACTCCGAGCAGAAACGAAAACGATGTTATAAACACAAGCGAAATCAGGTTCAGCACCAGCGAATTTTTCAGCCGCGACAAAATCAGAAAGCTTACCGGCGCTCTTGAAATCAGGCTGACACCAAGATCGTGGTTTACAAGAACTCTCTTGAGCCAGTCCATGTACTGTGCGTAAAACGGCTTGTCCAGTCCAAGCTCCTTTCTAAGCAGAGTTTCCTGCCCAAAAGTAAAGCTGTTGTCCCTGGCAATCTGCGGGCTGGCGGGAGCGGAGGAATTCATGGAAGAGGCCAGCTGCTGTGTCATCATCTGGTCTACTACATCTCCGGGGGCAAGCTCCATGAGCGCGAACAGGGCAAGCCCCAGAAGGAACAGGAGAACTGCCATGGTTGTGATTCTTCCCGCTATAAATGAAGCGAGCGGACTTTTCTTCTTTAAGTAGTTCCACGGGAAGCACAATGTTTGCCAAAGTTTTTTCAAGAATACTGCCATATTTTTTCCTCACTGGACATCCGCCAGAAAAATTCGTTCTGTCATAGCTCCGTTTATATTGTCATAAAAGAAATTCGAAATGTCCCATTTGTTTTGAAGCGCAAGAAAATTCTTACGCCCCACAAGGTAAATCACAGGGCACTGCTCAAGTATGATTGACTGGTATTCATCCCAGATTTTTTTTGCCTGCGCAAAGTCATTGGTAAAGGAGCCCTCGTTGTACAGAAAATCGATTCTTGCTTCCCAGTCAGTGGCAGGAGTTTTCTGCTCGGGATACCATAGGTGCAGATTTCCGCCTGAAGGCCACACATTGCTTCCCTGCGTTGGAAAAATATTCATGCCCAGCCCCACGAACACAGACTGCCATTCGTAGGTTGAAGTCAAAAGCTCAATCATTTTCTGGAAATCAACCTGCCTGACATTTACGGTAATTCCAATGCTTGCGCACTCGTCCGCCACAATCTGCGCCATGTCGTTTGCGGTTGTGCTGGAGGACGAAATTGTCAGGTCGAATGAAATTTCATTTCCGGCCGCATCGCGCATTATCCCGGCGGAATCCCGGTTTATTCCTATTTTGGAAAGAAGGTTCTGGGCGCTTTCCTTGTTGAAGCGGTATTTTAAAGAAATGGCGCTGTCGTAGTACGGATTTACGCTCGGAAAGAAACTGTATTTTGGCTCTGCAAGTCCGCGGTAAGTCTGGGTGATTATGCGCTCGCGGTTTAAAAGGCAGCTCATTGCCTGGCGGAATTCCTTTTTTGTGAACCAGCTGTAAAAAGGCTTGTCGCTGTTCTTGGGGTTCTGGTTGAAGCTCCACAGCGAGGCGCCGCTTTCTCCTTCAGAGCGGAAAACCGTGTAGCTGTCCTTTTGGTTGTTTATTACATCATCTATTTCTTCCGGGGCAGGAGAATAGGATTCAGCTTTTCCCTGCTTGAACAAAAGATATTCTGTGCGCGGATTTCCGACAATTTGAAAAATCTTTGTGTCTATGTATGTTGTTGTTTTTCCCTGTGTGTCTTTTTCCCAGTAGAACGGATTTTTTTTGTATACAATTCTCTGGCCGGGAACGTATTCTGTTATGTACCATCTGCCCATGGAAGGAATTTCCCGGACATTGCAGGATGCGTTGAACAGTTCCTTTACGCCCTCGCTTCCGTTTTTTTCCTTTGCCGCCTTATAGATAAACGAAGGGCAGAAGCTCATGTTTGTGGAAAGCAGCGGATCGGCTATAATACGCGGAAACACAAAGTCAAACTGACGGTCATTTATTTTTATACATTCAATCCGCGCTGTTGTTCCGTCCGGCATAGAAACAAACTGGTTGTTGTACCCGGAGCTTTGGAATGACGGATCGCCTGCGATTTCGTTGTACCAGAAAACAATGTCGTCTGAAGTCACGGGGACTTTTTTGTCTGAATTGTACCATGTCCAGTAAAGATTTTCCCGGAGCGTGTAGTGCACGGTGAGAGTGTTTTTTTCAGTGTTTGTTTCAACTTCAAAAAAAGCAGCCTGTGGAAACCATTTTTTTTCGGCGGTGTCATAGTTTACAAGCGAATCAAGGGTCTGGCTTATAATGCCCGCGCTTTCAGCATCCCGCTCCGCAATATACTGGTTGAATGTTTTTGGGTCTGCGCTGACGGACGAAAGCCATTCTCCGCCCTCTGTTCCGTCCTTGAAATTTCCGCCTTTCCAGGGCTTGCATGCGGTTTTTTCAATTATTCCTGAGCCGGCGTTTTTTTTATATTCGGCTATTTCCTCAAGCGTCATTTCCGGCGATTTCTGTCCGCAGCTGAAAAACAGGACAGCGCAAAGCAACGAAGCGAATATTATTTTCATTTTACACTCCAACAGTTATAGTTCCCTTAAAGAAATCCCGGAGAATTGTCACTTCCTTTGGAATTTCCTGCCTGTGCCCTTCATCCGCTTTGTTCCGGAGGACAACTTCAAAACTCACCGGCTGCCTGTATGCCTTGCTCAGGTAATCAGTGATTTTAAAAACCTGCTTTTGAACCTGTATCTGCTCGAAGGGATTTTCGGCGGCTGCCTGTACTTTTCCGTTTTCGAATTTCCAGTCTTTTACATTCATCAGTGTGCTTGCAAGCAGAGCATCGTCAATGGAAAAATCCGATATCATGGCTTCCTTTATTTTTTCTATTTCCCGGGTGTCCAGGGAATTCAGCAGAAGCTCTGTTTTTGGCGGTTCGTTTTTGTGGGCGGCTTCAGGGATTTTTTCTTCCTGCGCTGAAATTTCTTCCGGCGGTTCAGCTCCGCCATCATAAAAAGAATTGCCGGTGCTCTCCAGCGCGCTGAATTTTGGAACTGAATCTGAAATATTCAGGAATGAATTTCTTGGCGCATAGGCGGCTGAAATGTCATTTTTTTTTTCAGCGGCGATATTTTTCTGGGCGGCGGAATTCATGAAAAGCGGCTTTACTGCATCAACTGCTTTTTTTACTTCCGATGCGGACACATAATCCTTCAGCCAGCAGAGCCTTGAAACAGCAAGCTCGAATTCGTAGCGCGGGCTTAGTGAATAGCGGATGTCCCTGTAAAGCTGAAGGAAAATTCCAAGCGCCCTTTCAACCTGGATAGGTGTCCATGCATCCAGAACTTCCCGGGAAAATCTTGCGGCGTTCTGTCCGAGCAGCGATTCTTTTTTTACACCGCTTTTTATAAGAAGAATTGAGCGCAGATAGTCAGCGCAGTTTGAAATGAGCTGCTCTATGCTGACCCCGTTCTGAAGATATTCATCAAGCCTGAGCAGGGCTGTTTCCGGGCTGCCTTTAACGCACTGCTCAAAAATTTCGTTTAGCCGGTCAACCCCTACAAGACCAAGCTTGTCGCGGATTTTTTCATAGGTTATTTCGCCGTCAGAAAAGGCTGCAACCTGGTCAAACAGCGTGTACGAATCTCTCATTGAGCCGGTGGATTCTCTCGCAATCCAGTAAAGGGCTTCGTCTTCCGCCTTGATTCCAAGCTCCTGTGCGGCCTGGGCAAGCTGCTCCTTTACCTTTTCAATAGGAACAAGCCTGAAGTTAAACTGCTGGCACCGTGACTTTATTGTTGCCGGAACTTTTTGGATTTCCGTAGTTGCAAAAATAAAAATGCAGTATGGCGGCGGCTCTTCGATTGTTTTCAGGAGCGCATTGAATGCGGAGGTTGAAAGCATGTGAACTTCGTCGATTATGTAAATTTTATACCTGCACGAATTCGGCGGAAAAAGAACCTCGTCCTTTATCTGGCGGACATCGTTTACACTTGTGTTTGAGGCGCCGTCTATTTCAATTACATCGAGCGAAGAGCCGGCGGTTATTTCTGTGCAGGCTGGACATTTGCCGCACGGGAACGCTGTGGGGCCGCTCTGGCAGTTCAGGGCCTTTGCAAGAATTCTTGCGGTTGATGTTTTTCCGCAGCCGCGCGGGCCTGAAAAAAGATATGCGTGCGCTATTTTTTTGGACTGAATTGAATTCCTGAGGGTTTCGGCAACAAATTCCTGGCCGATAAGATTGTCAAAATTCTGCGGGCGACGTCTTGTCGCTGTAACTTCATAAGCCATATTTTATAGAATACATTAAAAAAGCCATATTTACAATGGAAGTTTTGTGAAACACCGGATAATCCGGATTGTGTCTGCGCCCTTATTATCTAATTTTTTAGCATCTTTTGCAGACAGACCGCCGGTGCTTTCCTTGACGGAAGTGTGTGTCAGCGACTCCTCAGTTTTTTCAAAAACTACAGAGTTTGATGAATCGCCTATTACGTATTCTCACTTACTGTTTTTTATAAAATTTATAAAATCCTGAATAGAAAATACAATAAATACAATCGCAGCCAATATAAGAAAAATAATTTTAAAAATTTTTAAATATTCACTTGCTTCATTTTTGTAAGTGAAAAAAATTCCAACACATGCCATAGCAGATGCAAATAAATATGCCAAGCTTCTCATTATAAAAATCATAGTTATTCCCCCCCCCCACCTGTTTTGCATTTCCAACAACACCAGAAATTTCGCAAAAGAATCTATAGCTTTATTCAAGTTGCCAAGATTCATTGATATGGCTATTCAGCAAGCTGTATCAAAAATATCAAAACTAATATAATTCAAACTCATTTGCTGATATTTTCTTAATTTTTAAAAAATCAATTTTATAAGGCTTCTCAATATTCACATCTATTACCAAATTTAGTGTTGACAATGCTTTATAAAACGGATGAATTATATAAATATTTGCATTTTGTTTATCATCTACAATTAACAAAGCCGTTTCCCAAAATTTTACAAACCATCTACAGAAATTGAAGCGCCAATTTCTGAAAATTTGTTTATATTTTCTTTTGACAAATCAAAATGTACATACTCACTATCATGATTTCGTATCACAAAATACACCAGCAAATCCGAATCAGTTTCCTTTATATAAGCATTTAACTTATCTTTTGTTTTATAGATTTCATAAAAAAAAACTGTGGCTGCTTCATTCATATCATGAGTTTCAATAGGATCAAATGAATAATTCCATTGACTGTAATCCAATAAAATTCCTGTTTTTGATTTATCTCCAATTCTATGCATTTTCCCTTTTACATTAAGAAGATTATTCAAGTTTACATTATGAGTTTTTGAAGAAATTTGTAAATCTATATATATTTCCATAAATTACTCCATGTTTTATAATTTTTAGAGAAATTGTCAAATGTTGTGGATGAAAAATCCTGAGATTTGCTTAGGCTGCAAC
>NZ_JBJETK010000047.1:0-3032 GCF_051883275.1 Treponema sp.
TTTCCGTTTTTTTCAATTTCTTTCATGATAAGAGATGTCTGAATTTTCGTGCGTCAGCGGAAACCATTCCCGCGATGCGTAAAATATTCTGCCGTACACTTCATACACACGGCAAGCATAAAATCTCCACAATCGCGGGCGCCGCCGCCGCAATTTCATGTTCGGGAGCCTTTCAAAAAATCGGGCGGGACGCGGCGCGGGAAAGGTGATGAAGTGATGGAGTTATGAGGTTATGGAGGTTCTTTGCGCTCGGCTTCGCCGAAAGGATTTCCGAAAAACTCTTTCGCGCAGCGAAACGCAATCAACTTCATAACTTCATAACCTCCATAACCTCGTCGCCTAAGCACCCTGCTTGCCCTCGAAGAACCGCGGACGAAAACTGCCCTTTTTCAACAGGGATTGCGGGGATTTCAAGGGATTTTCTTTTCGGCGGGAACGCGCCTTGGGGGCGAAGACATTCCTGTTTTCGTCTGTAAGGCGGAAGAATTGCCCGCGACGCTCAAAAAAATCTCCTGCGGAGCCGTCTTTTCTTACCAATAAAGGACGCACGTCCCGTCCCTGAAACTCCAAGTCCGAACCGAGAGATTTTTTCTGTCCACAAGGGTGCCGTGGCGAAAATCTCCTTCCCGCCACGCGTAAAAATACTCCTCGTCTTCGACGCAGACGTTCGGACACTTGGTGTAATTGCACTGTCGCGACAGCAACAGAAGAACATCCGTCGTCGTCGGCGTCTCTCCGTCGAAAACCAGAATTCGCGCCCCGACCGGCGCAGATCCGGCTTTATCGACGCCGGCAAACGCTCTTTTGACTTCGTCGATTTCCGTCCGCGAAACTTTTTCCGGAACCGCTGCATCAGCTCCGCCGTTTTTCGGAACGTCCGGCTTCGTCTTCTTCGATTCGTCTCGATTGTGCGGCGTCCACGTCTTCTTATCTGAATCGTAGCGACAAAAATCCACGTCTTTCAATTGCCTTATTCTCCGCCCGACGGGACGAGCGATCAGCGCTCCGTTTTCAGATGAAAACTCCCAAGTCTGATGAATAAAACCGCCTCTCGGCGGTAACCCTGCGCCTTTAACCGGGAGCTCCAACTTCGAATTAAGATCAAGATTGAAATCAAAACGATTCTCCTCGTATCGACAAAACCGATCCAGATTCCAGGCTTCAGCCTTTCCTTCACGTTCTTTGAGTTCGTCCAAATCCAGCTCGGCAAACTGATACCATTTCCCGACGTCATAAGCTGCAGGCACGTAGTTCACTCTTATCAGAGCCCAAAAATCATCGCACGCGACGACGTCCATGCTCGGCTCATACAGGGGTTCATCATAGGGCGCGACGTGGCGCAAAATGATTTCAGGACCGCTTCCCGATTTTTTGAGAACGCTGAAAACCATTCCATAAATAAATCTCGTTTTGACGGGAGACTTCACTAAAGAATATTCTTTCCCTTGAAATCTCCAAGACTTCACCAATTCCACATCCTTACCGTAGTCCTCTGTCGGCTGAGCGATTCCATCGAAACTGCCCAGAAGCACCGCAGAAAGAAAAGCTAAAACATAAATAATTTTTTTGACCATAATCTATTACTCCGTCGTCGCATATACCGTTATTTTCACGTCAAGCGAAGCGCCCTCGTATTTTACGGCACTTCCCGCAGGCATATTTTCATGATAAGAAGCGATGCAGATTCAAAAACTCCACGAGTATCGGGCGAACGTTTTTTTCTCGATTATTTCCCCGATTTCCGGACGACCTTTGAACCACAGGTAGTAGCGGTCGTCGTCTTCGATGCAGACGTTCGGAAATCCGAATTCCCGCCCGTCCTCGCCTTTCCAAATAATCGGACAGGAAATCGTCCTGTAAAGCACCGAAAGCGCCCAAGCAGGGCTTTGTTTCATGCTCCGGAATTCCTCTGGCAAAAAACCATGAGGCGTGATTTTAGCTTTTTCGGAACGAATCTGCGTCAAAACCGTTTCTTTCTCGACGCCATCCACGCTCCACGTCCGATCCCGATGAAGGTAGCCGGAAAACTTCTCGAGAATTTCGTTGTCCGGAAGATTCTTCAATTTCTCCAACGCCTCCGGATTTAATCGCATTTTCAGAAATTCGATTTTCCTTCTGTCCAGGTCCGATTTTTCCACGAATGATTGTTCTGTTAAAGGCGAAGAATCTCTTTTCTCAGAACCTGTCATGAGAAAATAACATCCCATCGCGACAAGAATTGCCAACAAGCTAAAAACAATAACTTTTTTCATAAACTTTCCTCTTATTCAGAAAGCGTTTCAAAGACATCTAAATCCGACGAGTTTTTTACGGCAAGAAACGTTCCATCGTCTCTGAAAAATCCAGCCAATGAATCATTTTCGTAAGCAGATAATTCGGAAAACTTGGACGTACCATAAGAAGGATCGTAATATTTCCCCCCAATTTTGCAAATCCAATGTCCATTGAACTGGAAAGGAGAATGAGGATTCCCCTGCGCCAAAACATCCCCTACCGGAGAAACCTTTTGAGGTAGTGGAGTTTTGCGAATAACCACGTCTAAAATGTGGGTATAATTTTGTTTAAAAATTGAAGAAAGCCACCTCAGTTCGGTATAAGTGCAATCCTTTTCGACAGAACACTCATCCAGGCTAAAGCTCCAATTTCCGACCATAACAGACTCTGGAGTGGGAAATCCAGATTGATCGCAAAAATCAGGCATCGCTCGCTTTGAAAAAATGCTTATTCGCTCTGCTTCAATTCCTTGCAACCTTACCAAGTCTCTAAAAAGACCGCTCCATGCCTGACAATTTCCATCCCCATTTTCACACATCAACAAAGGAGTTGTATCTGATTTTTGATATGCATTCTCAAATTTCCAATAACTTAATTGCTTATCATCCGATTTTCGGCGAACATCTAAGTCCGTAAATTCTTCGTAAATCGCATCGACGATTTCAACTTCATTGGATAATCCTTTCGCATTTTTGCAACCAAGCCAGAACAGGGTTTCCTGGCGCAGGGAGGTCAGCGGCTCGCCGCGCGTGAAATAG
>NZ_JBJETK010000048.1:0-3010 GCF_051883275.1 Treponema sp.
TACTGAAAATTATTGTGCGTACGCACATTTTTTTTCAGTATACAAAGAAGTTGTGTTTTTGACTATCCGCCGAACGCGGAGTTATCTGTGGGACTTCATTTCTTTTAAGAGTGCGATGACGGATTTTTTGTCGTTTTCGGAGAGGGTGTTGAAGGTTTCTGCGACAAAGCGCGTTTCTGCCGGAATTTGCGGTGTTTTTTCCGTTCCGCCTGTTACAAGATATTCCACCGAAACGCCAAGCGCGCGGGCGATTTTGTATGCGACATCTGCCGGTGGCATAGATGGATTTTTAGTTGCAACATACGTATATAATGCCCGTTCGGCTACTCCCGATTTTTGAGATAGTTCTTTATAAGATAATCCTGAATAATCAATTTCTGATTTGAGATGTTTACTGAAATCCATCACTTTAGACTACAAGATTGTGAAGTTTTCTTGTTTGACAACAACTAAAAAACGAAGTAATATTTCAGAATAACTACGTAATATAGTAGTTATAATTAAAAAATACTGCTTTATTTTTCAAAAAGGAAACCGCTCTCAATGTCCCTTTTTTCAGAACTTCAGAAAGCATCGTCAGAAGAAGACGTAAAGGACGCGTACATAAAGGCACTGCGCCTGAAAAGCTATCAGAAAAACCTCATCGACATTCAGACAAAGGAAGTCTGGTTTGAGGCAAAAGTCGGCTGTAAAGTTTCAACATACGCAATGTTCACGCAGCTGTGTTTTTACGTGGCACAGGCATTAAAAGAGGGTGAGGAAATTCCGCCGTTCCTGTGCGTGATAGACAGCGTAAAAGCCGCCATAATGGAAACTCAGACAGTCTATTCGCTTTTAAACGACAAGTCAGTCAAAATAAAATGGGGAAAGTCCGCAAGCGACGTAACGCAGGAAGCCCTTGAAGTCGTTTCACAGTACATCGGTACGCATTTTGTTTCGTTCAGAATTGAAACGCAGGAAAAAGAATTCATCGACACTGTTCAGAAGGCGATTGCAACCGGCGAAATTATCCGCACGCAGATTACGCCCGACAACTTGAAGCAGGTGTTTGACCGCTGGGTAGAAATGATAGGGCGCGAAATCAAGGGAATAGAGCCGGAAAACTACTGCCTTCTGTTTTTTGCAGACATTATGAGCGACGGAACTGTAAGTACGCACGAAAACCTGCCGGCAGAACTTCTGCACAGGAACAACCGCCCGACTTTTCTTCTTGACGGCAAACTGTACGAACTTGGAAACTACGACGGCTACAGGAAATTCTGGGCAATCTACAACCGTCCGCCGGAAGCCGAATACCGCAACTATCTTCTGGAACGGCGCGACAGCCTTATTCCTACGGACGAGCGCAGTTTTAAGGGCGCATACTTCACGCCGCTTCACGTTGTAGAAAAGGCCTACGAACTTTTGAACAGGACGCTAGGAAAAAACTGGCAGCGCGACTACATCGTGTGGGATATGTGCTGTGGAGTTGGAAATCTTGAAACAAAACATTCCAATCACCGCAACATTTTTATGAGTACGCTTGATCAGGCGGACGTGGACGTGATGAAAGCCGCAAAAACCTGCCGTGCCGCCACAAGGTTTCAGTATGACTATCTGAACGACGACATTACCGACGACGGAAAAATCGACTACACGCTTACGGAGAAAATTCCGCAGAGCCTTCGCACCGCCATCGCCGAAGCCAAAGCCGGAAAAGATGCCGCCGGAAAACCTGCGAAAAAAATTTTAGTGCTGATAAATCCGCCGTATGCGGAAGCGACAAGTTCAGATAATATAGAAAATGGTGCAGAAACAGGTGCTGAAAAAACAAATGTTGCTAAAACAAAATTTGCAAAATATGGAATGAATGAATACGGAAAAGCTAGCAATGAACTGTTTATGCAATTTATTATTCGTATTGCAAAAGAAATTCCTAATGCAACATTGGCTATATTCAGTACTTTGAAATATGTAAATTCACAGACCTTGAATGTTTTTAGAGAAAAGTGGAGCGGAAAATTTTTAGACGGTTTTGTTTTTCATTCAAAAGCGTTTGACGGTTTGAAAGGTGATTTTCCAATCGGTTTTTTAATTTGGAAAACAGGAATGAAAAATATAGAATTTCCATCTGAAATTTCCTGTGAAGTTCTTGATAAAGATGCAAATCCAATCGGACAGAAAGAATACTATAACATTGAGAATGAGAAACTTTTAACAAATTGGATTGAAAGACCTAAGCCGAATGATGAGCAGGTAATTCCATTGAAAAATGCGATTACGCCAGCCACAGCAACGAGGGATTTACGAGGTACAAAATGGTCTGACAATGCAATCGGATATTTTTGGTGCAATGGCAATGATATGCAGCAGGCTGCAAGAACTGCATTATTTTCTTCTGGCTTTAACGGTGGACACGGATTATTTATTAACAAAGAGAATTTATGGCAAGTTTCCGTTGTTTTTTCCGTTCGCCAATTAGTTCCACATACTTGGATAAATCACAATGACCAGTTCCTTAAGCCAACATCTGAACTTTCCGACGAATTCAAAACGGACTGCCTTGTTTGGATGCTTTTCAACGGCAAAAATCTCACCGCCGGCGCAGACAATCTTGTGTGGGATAACCGCGAGTGGAGCATAACAAATCACTTCATTCCATACACCGAAGACGAAGTAGACGCGCCCGACCGTTTTGAAAGCGATTTTATGGTGCGCTACATAGAAAAACTGCCGCACCTTTCCGGCACAGACTCGCCGTTTTCTTGCGAAGCGCGCGCCGTCCTTGAAGAAGGCAAAAAACTGTGGCGCGCGTATTTTTCTGCCACCGACGAGCGCACCGTCCGCGACAAATACAAACTGAACCGCAGTGATGCCGGCTGGTATCAGATAAGGGGCGCGCTCAAATCCCGCAGCGAAAGCGGCGATTTTCCGCCCGTAAGTTTTTCCGCCTTTGAAACCGCTTACCGCACCCTCACCGAAAAACTGCGCCCTCTCGTGTACAAATACGGCTTTCTGCGGTAGGGACGGC
>NZ_JBJETK010000049.1:0-13668 GCF_051883275.1 Treponema sp.
CAGTCTCTTTTTCTATTTTTAAATTAACTCATCCACAACTTTTGATTATAACTCGAAAATGAATTTTTTATCATCAAGGTCTGAAATACATTTTTTTACTTCATCGAGCTAGTGTTCATTTTTATCATCTTACAAAATTAATGTATTTGCTAAGAGTTTTTTCTATATCATTGTTTTTATATAAAAATCACCATAGAACCCCAACGCCATTTTGTGGAATTAACCGGCTTCTTATTCAATCCATCAAATTTCTGTCATTGGGGCTTCATTAGAAAACACAGCACTTTAATTGAAAACAAGTTCCATAATATGGTAGAATAGCGGCATGTTTCATAAGGTTTTCAGATTTGCGGCACTATTTTTTTCAGCATTTTTTATATCATGCTCCGCCTCCGGAAAAGGCACGGTTCTGCCGGAAGCAAACTCAAAGCACTACAGGGAAACGCAGAGCCTTTTATTTTCGCTTCTTGAAAAAAAAGACATGAACGAAGAAACAAGATACGCAGTTGTAAACAGAATCGCAAGCAATATGCTTTCTGTAAAAGACTATCCGTCGCTCGTTCATTTTCTTACAGACTGGGTTGAGCAGCACGAAGACGATCCATACAACGCATACTGGCTTTTGATGACCGCCCACGCATATCTTGAAAGCGAAGCCGAGCCGATTGCCGAATATTATTTTGAAAGAATCATAAACAACTACAACGACCTTATTGTCCAGGGAAAATCAATTCACTTTATCTGCCTTCAGAATCTGATTCAGATAAGCTCAACTCCGGCAAACAGAATTTCATATTTCAACCAGCTGATAAGCAGATTTCCGAACAACATAAGCACAACCGAGCTTTTCTACAGGCTTGCAGTCGAATACGAAAAGGAAGGCGAATGGCGGCAGGCGATTCTTTCCTACACGCAGTTTCTGGATCAGGACGATGCTTCAACTTTGCAGATAGCAGGCTACCCGAATGCATACCTGAACGCAAAGCAGCTTATCGACTTCAGCAATTCCTCCAAGGACTGGACATTTGAAACGCTCGATGCGCTTGTTGCCGCGGTTAAAACCGGAATTTCATCATACAACTACAAGGCTCTTGACCGCTACAAGTCAAAGGTGAATTTCTTTGCAATGTCATGGCGGCAGGTTGAAACAGACGTAAACGCACAGGAAAGTTTTTCCATGCGCTCGTTTATGCGCGGAAACAGAATCCGCTACAACGCCGACCTAGACCCTTCGTCCTCCCCGACAGAAGCGTACCTGCGCACAACCGGCTGGAGCAATTATGTGAATGTCTGGTATCTTTATTTCAGAAAGGTGAATTTTCCAGCTGACCCGGAAATCCACGGACGCTGGGAATGGGCGGGAATTTATTTTGGTGAAAAACTTTGATGAAAAAACTGACTTTTAAAATTTTATTTTCTGCATTGATTGTTTTCCCGTTTTTTTCAGAGGAGCCGGTGGCGGACTTCAGCCTTGATATGTCCTACTTTGAAAAAAAACAGGAGAGCGTAGAATCCGAAAAGCCAGCCCGGGAAAAAACAAAGGGCTATGTATTCCCCGAGCCAAAGAGAAAGGACATTGGAATTTCAGGAGTTTTCAAGGAGCAGACCGTAAAATACAGGGAACGCTATCTTTCGGCAGGAAACCGGCAGTGGCTGGCGGATGTTCTTTACGACTCAATTCCCTACAGACCGTATATAAGGGCAAAGCTGAAAGAAAAAAAAATGCCGCTCTACCTTCAGTATCTTCCCATAATTGAATCGAATTACAAGCCGACAGCGGTTTCAAGCTCGGGAGCAACCGGACTCTGGCAGTTCATGGCAAACAGCATGAGCCCCTACCTGACAAAAAACGAATACTTTGACGAACGCCGAGATCCGTGGAAGGAAACTGACGCCGCCCTTTCCAAGCTGGCGGAAAACTACAAGACATTCGGCGACTGGCACCTGGCGATTGCCGCATACAACATGGGAGCCGGGGCTGTGGGGCGGATAGTGAAGGCAAATCCCGGAAAAGACTACTGGGCGCTGGCGGAAAAAGGACTTTTAAGCAAGCAGGCATCGGAATACATCCCGAAGCTTATTGCAATAGCAGATATAGTTGAAAACGCTGACTTTTATGGAGCCATTGAAGTGGGAGCCGCGGATATGCGGATAGACGGCGCTGCGCCTGAAAAATTCAGCTACCTGACCGTAAAGGGAAGCATAAGGCTTGCAACCATAGCGCAGGCAGCAGGACTTTCCCTGGAAACAGTCAAAATGCTGAACATAGAGCTTTTAAGGGACTCAACGCCGCCAAAAACAGTGTACAAAATCAGGCTTCCGGCAGGAAAAGCAAAGACTGCCGCGGAAAACCTGCGAAAGTAAAATACTACAGTATTCTATTGCCAGCATGCCAGAGTTTTTCAAGCTCATAAAAATCCCGGGCTTCCTGGCTCATAAGATGAACAACAACAGGCCCAAGGTCTATCAGGTTCCATTCATTTCCCTGTGAAGTCTTGTTGTGGATTTTATGAATCTCAAGGTCGGTGTCCTTTATATACTCCTTTATTTCCTTGTACAGACCCTGCCAGTGCGGACCGCTTGAAACAGTGGCAATAACAAAATAATCTGTCCAGCTGTTCAACGCCGAAACATCAATAACACAGACATCTATTCCCTTTCCGTCCTCCAGAAGCTTGGCGATTTCCAGCGACATTTCCTTAATCGATTTTTCCATTTTTCCTCACTCGGACAATTCGCAGCGGAAAATTAATTTCCCTTTACAAAGCGTCCATTAAAATCCCTGCCAAGTATAATTGTAAAGTCAGCCTGCGCCGCGCTGGTGGAATCAGCAGTTTCAGGCAGAACCTCCTCGTCAATTATATTCGTGCAGTGTATAAAATTCCCCAGGGACTTTGCAGCCTCGGAGTTTCCTATGTGATTTATGATTTCCGTCTTTTCGTAGTCATTGCGCTCGGCGTTTTTTATTTCAAGAACCTCATAGCCTGCGCTCTGCATAAGAAAAGAAGTGTTCCGCGCAAGTCCCTGCTCTGTAGTTCCATTCTGAATTACAAGAACATAAACGCGGTTCTGATTCATGGAATCCCCGGAAACAAGAGAGCTCACAGCCTGGTTTATAACATCCTTTATAAGCTGGCCGTCATAATACGGAAACAGAAGCACCTGACCGTCAACCGTTCTAAGACTTCCCGTTATAGTCTGAATTGAAAAGCGGTCGGTGTCCACAACGGAAATTTTATTCAGCAGATTATACAGATTTTTTCTGTCTATGTTTGACTTGAATTTTTCCTCGTACATCTCAAAGTTGTTCTTGTCAAATACAATGGAACGGTTTTCCTTCAGAGCGTAAATAAACGAAAGAAAAACAGCCTGCCTTCTGTCCACAACATCGGAGGCAGAGTCGGACGGGCTTTTGTACATAAAATAGTCATACACCTTATCTCCGTCCAAAAGCACAGCGCCGCTCGGAAACAGGCACCTAAGTCCGTTTTCGTCAGTTTCGTCAACGGGAGCAGAAATAAAAATGTTCAGGCCGCCAAAATAATCCGCAAGAAAGCGAAGGTCAGAAAGCTTTATTTCAATCGTGAACGGAATTTTCTTTCCTATGAGCTTTTCAATTTCCTCCTTATAGACCAGCAGACCTTTTTCGCGGTAAACAGAATCAATGCGGTCAACACGCCCCAGGCTCTTATAAATTGCGCCGGTATTTCCAAGAATATTAAACGCCGCCGCCTGCCCTGTCTGCGGATAAAAAACAAGCACGTCCGTTGAAAGCGCATTGCCTTCGTCATCCTTGAAAATCCAGAGGCTGTTTATAACAGGATTCAGCTTGAGGCTTTCCTCGATAGGATCCACCCGAAGCGAAAAGACCACAATTCCAGCGACACCGATAATAATCGCAAGAATAGCAAGAAGAAATATTCCATTGCGTTTTTCTCTAGAAACATTCATTTTTACCGTCCCGAAAAATCAGCAGGCACAAAGATTGCGCTCCAGGGCAATCTGCCTCTTCAAATCCGCCTCAAACTCGTAGCTCGCATCCGCGATTTTTTTCTGCCTGGAATTCAGATATTCCATGTTCTCGCGGACAACAAAAAGAGTCATTTCATTCAAGGTCATAGAAAAAAGATTGCGCCGGTATTCATCAGTGGACTGTGGCCGCCCCGGCTCAATCTTGTCGGCAACATAAACAATCTTTGCAAGCGGACACAGCCCGGCAGCTCCGAGTGTATGATTCGCAACAGCCTGAACAACGTCAGCATCAGAAACTGAAAACCTTCTCTGAAGCAAAACCGCAGCCGCCCTTCCATGCAAAAGCGAAGGCTTTGCCTTTTCAACAACAGAAACAGCCATGCCGTCATCAGAAGCAAGCTGAAGAATTTCACTATCATCCATGTTCTTGCAGATGTCGTGAGAAATCCCCGCAAGATAGCCGGCGTCCTTATCACAGCCAAAAAGACCGCACAAAAAAGCCGCCATTTCCGCGACACGGACTGAATGTTCATACCGCTTTTCCTTCAGAGCAGACTTTGCATACTTTCTGATTTTTCCTATAAGAAGCTCAGTTTTTTCTTCCATATAAACTACCGTCAATAATATACTTGAAAACTTTTGAAGGTACAAGATATTGAAAAGCCATTTTACCGGCGGCGCGGAACCGTATATCAGAGGAGCTTACAGCCAGCGGCTCATTTTTCAGGAAAACCGCATTCTTAAACAAAGGCTCGCTTTCAGCCCGGAAGTGCGCGCACGAAGAATTTTCAGCCGCCTGATATTCACCGAGGGCAGAGTTTCCAAATCCTTCCGCAGCCATCTGAAAAGGACGCTCCGCCAAAATAAGCTCGCATCTTTCCGCAAGCTCCTGTGCCCTGTTCCAGAGATGAAAGGTTGAAAACAAATCCCGCCCTATCACAAGACCGACTTTCCCGGAAGGCTTGTATTTTTCTTCAATAAAACGAACTGTGTCATAAGTGTACGAAACACCGCCCCGCTGAATTTCGCACGGCTCCATTTCAAATCTGCTGTCATCCTCGCATGCAAGCCTGACCATGCAGGCTCTGGTTTCAGGAGAAAGCTCCCCGTTCATCGTCTTGTGCGGCGGTGAAAAGGCAGGAACAAAAAGCACCTTGTCATACCCAAGCGACACACACACTTCGTCCGCCAGAGAAAGGTGGCCGATATGAATAGGATTAAAGCTGCCTCCCAAAATCGCAATTTTCATGCTCAGCTCTCGCTTCCCGGAAACTGCACATCCATGGAATCGTCAACAGAGCGGCTCGAAAGAAACGGGCTTTTTCCCGGCCCCGATTTTTTTTCCGATGCCAGCTCAAGATTTCTTTCCATTTTTTCAACAAGCGAAATTATCTCGCACCGGGCTTCGTTCATGTTTGTGCGCGCCGCAACAGAAACCGCGATTACACTGACATCAGGCTCTCTGGAATGAATCCGCTCCTTAAGCTTTTCTGCATTCTCCAAGGCGCCGTCCACATCGATTTTGTTGCAGAGAACAATCCGCGGCTTTTTGGCAAGATCAGGATTGAATCCTTCAAGCTCCTTTAAAAGCAGGTCATAGGCATCCATAAAATTATCATCGCTACAGTCAATCATAAACAAAAGACCGGCAGTCCTCGATATGTGCTTTAAAAAGCGGATTCCAAGCCCCGCCCCTTCAGATGCGCCTTCGATTATTCCGGGAATATCAGCGATAACAAAGTCCTTGCCCTCGCCCGCATGAAGAACTCCCAAATTCGGAATTTTTGTTGTGAATGGATAAGGAGCAATCTTTGGACGCGCATTAGTAAAAAAATCCAGCAGACTGGATTTTCCTGCGTTTGGAAAGCCCACAAGCCCGATGTCCGCCATAACGGAAAGCTCAACACGCAGCTTGCACTCCTGCCCCGGCGCACCCGGATTGGCAATACGAGGAGCCTGATTAGTGCTTGACTTGAAGTGGACATTGCCCCAGCCGCCGTTTCCCCCTTTCAGAAAAACAAAAGGCTCATCTCCGTCCTCATAGGTAAAATCATGTATAAGCTCGCCGGTTTCGTTGTTCCGGATTGTAGTTCCAGGCGGAACAGGAATCACAACGTCCTCGCCGTCTTTTCCGTAGCGGTTCCAGCTCTGGCCATCGCCGCCGTTCTTTGCCTTTAAAATAGGGTGATACCGCAAATGCGCAAGTGTCCTGAGATTCCGCTTGAGGCAAAAAACCACATTGCCGCCGCGCCCTCCGTCTCCGCCGTTGGGACCACCGTTAGGAATATACTTTTCACGCCTAAAGGAAACACAGCCGTTGCCGCCCTTTCCAGAGCGAACTGTAATCACGGCCTCATCAGCAAATTGAATCATCTTTGCTCCCTATAAAAAAAAGCCCAGCACGGATATATATTCCACGCCGGGCAATTTTATAATTAAGTAGAAAATCTTTAATCCTGCGGTAAAAACACTGTTTTTCAGTTAGCTGACAAAGGCTCAACTGAAACAACTTTGCGGTTCATGCGCTCGGCATATTTTACAACACCGTCAGCAACTGAATACAAAGTATCATCTTTTCCGCGCTTAACATTGCTGCCAGGATGAATACGTGTTCCACGCTGTCTTACAAGAATAGAACCGGCAGTAACTTTTTCTCCACCAAATTTTTTAACGCCCAAATGTTTAGGGTTTGAATCGCGGCCATTCTTAGCACCGCTACCGCCTTTAGTACGTCCCATTTTAATCCTCCACCGGTAAGAACCGGACTATTATTCAGTTATTTCTTGAAAACGCACATTTTCAGGATATTCAGCAGAAAGTTCTGTAAAAGCAAATCTTATAAAATCCCCAATGCATTTCAAGCGTTCCACAGCAAAAGCTGCGACATGTTCCACCCGGAACTCCAAAAAGCCGCGGGTAGAAGTATCTGCATTAAAAACAAGCCCCTTGGTATTTTCCAGCATTTCAACCGATGTCCGCAGAACGATAGACTCAGCGGCGCAAACAATATCCATGCCTTTTTCAGCAAATGAAGCATGTCCGGAAGCCCGCAGGCTCCTTATTGCTCCATCACTGCTGCAAACCAAAAGAACTTCCGTCACTTATGCCAAAACAACATCCTGAACAGTGACTCTTGTGTACTGCTCACGGTGTCCGATAAGACGATGATAGTCTTTCTTTGACTTGTATTTAAATACGAGAACCTTTTTGTCCTTAAAAGTTTCCCCAACCTTAACAGTAACTTTAGCGCCCTTTACATAAGGAGAACCGACAGAAACTTTATCGCCATCACTTACAAGAAGAACAGTATCGATTGTGATTACATCGCCGTCTTTTGCATCAAGCTTTGACACTTCAAGAACAGCGTCTTTTTCTGCCTTGTACTGATTGCCTTTGAACTCAACAATTGCGTACATTTTATAAACCTCTATCTTTTTTTTGCCGCAAGGAGTAACGGGTTCCCGCAAGCATTTCAACAATTAGTAAGATATTTTAACAAATTTAGCAAACCAAGGTCAAGGGAATTTCAATGCGGAATGTAAATTTTCCATAATAACAGCTCCGCAGTCCGTCTGCTTTTACAGGCATTATCCGCCGCATTCCCCTTCACTTTTAATTTTTTTCTTTATGCGGTAGAATCCACAGCATGGAATTCAACTTGAATAAAATACCGTGCTTCGGAATCGCAGGAAATTTCACAGGCCACCTGGAGCAGGCAGGAGAAGCGACTGATTTTCAGAACGTGCAGACAAAGGAAGAAAATGCGCCAAAGGCAATTTTTCCCACATACATTCCGGGCGCAAAAAGTCCGGTGCCGGATTTTCTTGGAATTTTTCCATTCAGCTCCGAAAGTATTATTTTTCCGCGCGGAGAGGAAAAACTCCAGATAGAGCCGGAATGTGCCATTCTCTGCAAAATGCAGTGGGCGGAAGGCAGGCTCAAGGCTGTCATTCCAGTGAAATTCGGCGCGTCAAATGACTGCTCCATAAGAAAGCCCGGGGCAAAAAAAATCAGCATGAAAAAAAACTGGGGAAAATGCAGCAAGGGGCTTTCCGAAAATCTTATCAGCATAGACGAATTCTCACAGAGCGGAATTCTCAGGCGGTACAGAATTGCCTGTTTTCTTTCACGCGGAGGAAAACTTTTTGACTACGGGGAAGACAGCCCGGTCAGCGGCTACAACTACATCTTTGAAAAGCTCACAGCCTGGATTGTGGAAACATTCAACACGCAAAAAGACGAAGGCGCGGCGGAGGACATCAGGTCATATCTTTCTTCCACAGGCGAGCCTGAAACAGCCCTTATTTCAATAGGAGCAACACGGTACACAGAATTCGGCGAAAAAACTTTCATTCAGCCTGAAGACGAAACCATAATTGTTCTTTATCCGCAGGACAAATACACAAACGAAAAAATCAGGGAGCTTGCAGCAAGCGGCACACTGGACGACAGCGAAGTAAGCATTCTGCGCCAGAAAGCAAGCCTTATCTGAAAGCACCCGGAATGAAGCCGCAGGGCAAGCGCAAAAAAAATGCGGACTGCATACACAATCCGCACTTTAACAGGGCACTGGAAAATCCATTCAAAACAGACTTTCCCAAGTGCCTTTTTATTTTCTATGCGCCGTATGTGGCAATGAAAACACCTGCGGCAATCGCAGTTCCAATTACACCGGCTACATTCGGCCCCATCGCATTCATCAGAAGGAAATTAGACGGATCAGATTCAAGACCGACCTTGTTTGCAACGCGCGCCGCCATAGGAACAGCGGAAACACCGGCAGAACCAATGAGCGGATTTATCTTCTTTTTAAGGAAGAGATTCATAAACTTCGCCATTAAAAGCCCCGCAGAAGTTGCAACCGCAAATGCCAGAAAGCCCAGAAAGATTATTCCAAACGACTCTTTCTTTATGATTTTCTCTGGAGTCATCTGGCTTCCTACGCCAAGCGAAAGCAAAATAGAAACAATGTTCATAAGCTCATTTTCCATTGTTTTGGATATGCGCTCAGCGGCGTGGCTTTCCTTAACAAAGTTGCCGAATGCAAGCATTCCAATCAGCGGACAGGCCTGCGGCAAAAGAAGAATTGCAATCACAAGAAGAAACATCGGGAACAGAACCTTTTCCGCCTTGGAAACAGGACGGAGCTGCTCCATTCTTATGCAGCGTTCTTTCTTGGTTGTCAAAAGCTTCATAATCGGAGGCTGAATCATAGGAACAAGCGCCATGTAGGAATAAGCGGCAACCGCAATAACAGCCATCATTCCAGGAGCAAGCTTACCCGAAACATAAATCGAAGTCGGACCGTCCGCGCCGCCGATAATTGAAATCGCAGCAGCCTGAAGTATTGTATAGTCGGTTCCAATAAAGGCATTCATAAAAGTAACGCCAAACAGTGTAAAGAAAACACCGAACTGCGCCGCACCGCCAAGCAGAGCCATCTTAGGATTTGCAATCAGCGGACCGAAGTCTGTCATCGCTCCGATTCCCATAAAAATCAGCATCGGGAAAAATTCATTTCCGACACCGGCATTGTAAATGATATGGAGCATTCCGTGAGGCGCATCTCCCATTCCAGCTCCCGGTATGTTCACAAGAACAGTTCCGAAGCCAATCGGAATAAGAAGAAGCGGCTCAAATCCTTTTCCAACAGCAAGATAAATGATTAAAAAGCCGATTAAAAGCATTACAGCTGACTGCCAGCCGGGAGCTTTCGGCATCTCATCAAAAGGATTGTTTTCCTCCGCCAAAAGCACAGCTTCCTTCTGGGCTTTTTCAAGTGCGATTTCCTCCTGTGTAGGCCTATGAATCATCTTGTAGATTCCAGTGGACTTTCCTATGTTCAGGAGAAATTTTGAAACTGAAATGTCATACTTTCCGTTCCAGTTCTCAGTTTTTTCAATAACACGATTCATCCTGGAAGCAGAAACAGCTCTGTCCTGGGCAAAAACATTTGTTGTAAATGAAAAAACAGCCGCAACTGCCATTATCGAAAGCATGATAAATACAATTTTTGTGTTCTTAATTTTCTTTGTATCTGGCATATTTCTTTCCTTAAAACATCACATTCTGGAGATCCGCTAGAGAATCTCTGCAACAGGCTGATTGTTTGAAAGCTGAGTGCCTGCCGATGCAAGGAAATGAACCTTTCCATCAACAGGAGCCTTTACTTCAAGCTCCATCTTCATTGCTTCAATGATAACGACATTGTCGCCTTTCTTTACAGAAGCGCCTTCAGCCACAGCAGTTCTAAGGAGCACACCTGCAACTGGAGCTTTTACGGCTGTTCCGCTTCCGGACGAAGACGGCGCAGGAGCAACAGGAGCTGCCGGTTTTTCAGCAGGAGCAGGCTTTGCTACAGGGGCTGGCTGAACAACAACGCCTCCGATTGATGCAAGAACCTGACCGCTCTGAACCTGTGAGCCTACAGGAACTGAATATGTGATTGTTCCGTCGTCGGTTGCCTTTACCTCAAGCTCCATCTTCATCGCTTCAAGAACTATAACAGTCTGGCCCTTTGAAACCTTTGCGCCGTTTGAAAAACACTGCTTGAGAAGGTTTCCTGCAACAGGAGCCTTTACTTCAACACCGCCGACAGCAGCAGGAGCGGCAGCCTGAACCGGAGCAGCCCCTTCAGCCGGAGCGCCGGCAGAAACAGAATACGGAACTCCGTTCACGGTAACAGAACCGTTTCCATCAGAAGTTACATTATAAGCAGAGCCGTTTACAGTAATTGTGTAAGAACCGCCCTTTGAAGCAGGAGCAGCAGCAGGAGCTTCTTTCTTTGCAAATGTTGCAGCAGCATCAACAGGACCGTCTGAACGTGTCTTAAAGAATTTTTCCGCAACCTGAGGGAACATTGCATAAGTGAGTACATCTTCATCAGAACCGTTACCGCCGGCAGCTTTTGATGCTTCAACCATTTTGTCCCATTCAGGTTCAATCTTATCAGCAGGACGGCATGTCATAACTTCTGCCATTTTATTTTGTGCAAGTCCCTGTTTTACGACATCTGGATTTGCGGCTGTTGGAAGTGCACCGAATTTTCCTGTTACAAGATTTGCAAAATCAGCAGTCATAATCTTGTAGCGGCCCTGGATTACATTGAATACAGCCTGTGTTCCTACAATCTGAGAAGTAGGAGTTACAAGAGGAACATAGCCTGCATCTTTGTGAACTCTTGGAAGCTCTTCAAGAACTTCATCCATTTTATCAGCGGCGCCCATCTGTTTAAGCTGAGATTCAAGATTTGAAAGCATTCCGCCCGGAACCTGTGAAAGAAGGATTCGTGTGTCTGCTCCAAGGAATGCTGATTCAAGAGAAGAATAATGCTTGCGAACTTCGCGGAAATAAGCGGCTATTTCAAGGAGAAGTTTTATATCAAGACCTGTATCGAATTCTGTACCTTTGAGCATTTCTACAACAGTTTCTGTAGGAGAATGACTTGTTCCCATTGACATAGAAGAAATTGCCGTATCCACGATGTCTGCACCGGCTTCGATTCCTTTAAGAAGAGATGCGACAGAAAGACCTGTCGTAGCATGTGAGTGAATTTCAACAGGAAGATCAACTTTTGATTTAATAGCCTTAACTAAATCATAAGTTTCGTAAGGTTTGAGCAATCCAGACATATCTTTAATACAGATTGAATCAGCACCAAAGTCAGCATAAGTTTTTGCAAGTTCTGCATATTTTTCGTTTGTGTGGAACGGAGTTACGGCATAGGAAATTGCCATCTGAACATGTTTTCCGGTCTTTTTTGCGGCTTTTGTAGCGCGCTCAAGGTTGCGAGGGTCGTTGCACGCATCGAAAATACGGAACACATCAATGCCGTTTTTAGCAGCGGTTTCAACAAACTTGTCCACAACATCATCAGCATAATGACGGTAGCCAAGAAGGTTCTGTCCGCGCAGAAGCATCATAATCTTGTTGTTCGGAAGAGCGGCATGAAGCTTGCGCAAACGCTCCCATGGATCCTCGTTCAAAAAGCGGATGCAGGAATCATAGGTAGCTCCGCCCCAGCCTTCAACTGCCCAATAGCCAATCTTGTCAATCATCTCGCACACTGGCAGCATATCAGCAGTTGTCATGCGTGTAGCATGAAGTGACTGATGGGCATCACGCAAAACAAGCTCGGAAATTCCAATTTTCTTAGACATAATCAAACCTCTTAATAAAATCTATTAAAGGGAACTTCTAAAAATTCATTTTCACTGATTTTCAGCAGTTCCTTTGAGCTTTAAGCGATGCAACGGCACAACTTAAAACATCGTATTTTCATAATCATTCCGCCCCGGAAATTCTAAAAAAATCACAGGGCATTTTTTTCTTTCAGCACAGCGGCTATAGCAGCAACCACCGCGCCCTTGTCTTCAGCAGGCGCAGAAGAAGCAGGAACGGCGGCCTCGGGAGCAGCAGGAACCGTATCCCATTTCAAGGCATGAACAAAAGCGTGCAGAGCCATCATCGCCAGAATAAGAACAATCAAAAATCCAAAAACAATAGCCATTCCAAGCAAAGTAAGAACTCCGCTCTGGCTGAACATTTCAAGAACTGTCATAGTTCCTCCAAGAATAAAGATTTGCGGACGCACCTTAAATTTTCATGACGGCGGCCCTACAGACAAGACTGAGCACAACTGCGTTTTAGCGGGAGTCCCGGAAAATTCCAGAAATTCCGTGCAGAAAGCGCATTTTAGAAGCCCCGGGAAAAAACAAAAATTTCCAGCGGCTCCATAGATATTTCTATTAGTATAGATAAATTTTAAAAACTTTACAATTAGAGCCACCTTTAAAATTTAACTTTTTACAACTTCCTGCTGATGACCGCACAAAAGCCCTTTGCATGACAGCTTTGCGACAGAAACAAACTAGACGAAGAAACAGGACTTTATTATTATGGAGCTAGATATTTAGATCCTAAGTATTCAAGGTGGTTGAGTACTGATCCGGCGCTTGGGGAATACATACCGAAAGCGCCAATAAACGAGGAGGCAAAGAGATATAACCAGAATCTGCCGGGAATTGAAGGTGTGTTCAATCACATCAATGGCAATTTGTACCACTACGCGGGGAATAACCCGGTACGCTATATAGACCCTGATGGGAATCAGACAAAAGACAATTCATGGTGGATGAAAAATTGGTTTAAAGAACCATGGATAAAAGCAGGTAATAGGCAAGGTGTAGATTTAAATCTTAATCCACAAAATAGGGAAACTCAATTTTATCGTGCAAAATCTCATGTAAGCCCCTTTGATAATAATTATCGTCCATATATTGTTTCTGCGCATGGCAATGAATCTGGTATATTTAAATATTATGAATATGATAAGAATTCTACCGACAGAGGGAAACCTATATATATAACAGCTAAAAAATTAGCAGAAATGATAAAATCAGATCCGAAATGGGAAAACTCAACTAAAGTGGTAATTCTATATTCATGTGATGTCGGAGTAAATAGAAAAGATGCAAAAGGAAGAGATGTGTCCTATGCACAAGAATTAGCTGATGCTTTAGGCAATGGTGTAATTGTTTATGCTCCGAATGGGGAGATTGCAGTTGGTTGGGTAAATCAAAAAAATAAGATTAAAACAAAATCTGGAGAAGAAGGTAAAATGCTCAAATTTGTTGGGGGACAAGAAAATGAAGAGTGGTAATATCATTAAATATTCTAGACTAATGTTTTGGTCTT
>NZ_JBJETK010000050.1:0-13405 GCF_051883275.1 Treponema sp.
TCCAGCGGAAGTTACTGGAAAGTAAACGAAGCAGGGGACTTGATTGATGACGGAAATCCGGAGAAAGTCTTTGACAGGGACGGAAAGGTACAAGCGCTTGAATTTGAAAGTAAAAATACAGGCAGACAGGGAACACTTGAAAAATGGCTTGGAGTGAAAGATGCATTCACCGCCCTGATGAAATCCGCCGGATATAAATGGAACGGCACGGAATGGATTGTAAATCCCGGAAAAATAGACCATACTGTAATTGAAAAAGCCTATGAAGACGGAAAACTTACCGAGGACCAGTATAACATGATACAGCTTGCAGCAGGAATGATGACTGATGCAGAACAGAAAAAAGAAAATCTTTTCAAAGCATTTCTGGAAGAAATACAAAAAGCAAACCAGATTAAAACACAGATTCAGGTTGATATAGTGAACAGTGCGTGGGAATTCTTTTTCGGGAAAAAAGCGAAATTTTCGGTAACCCAAAAAATAGTTTCATTTTTCAATAAATTCACAGAAAGCTATTTTGAAAAAGATAATAATGAAAATATAGTACTATCTAATACTTTGCGAACTTGTTTAGGAGCTGATTATGGACATACAAGATGGCCTACAGAATCAGAAATGGATTGTAGTGGAATGTTGGTCTATGCACTTAATAAAATGGGCTATATTGTTCCTAATGATTTAAAAGCATCACAAATGGCGAGTGGTGATATTGATTGGATAATTTTATTTGATAATGTTATAGCAGAAAGACAAGGAGAGGCAGGAATACTGAATTTTTATAATTTTGAAGGAAATGGTATTGATCATGTAAATTATGGTGTCGGAAAGATAGGAAACGAAACCGAAAATCAAATAATGGATGCTAGCTATGGTTCAACATGGCAAAATGGTCGTAATAAAAGTAACAGACAAGATATAAAAGCCGAACCCAATAAGATAAATAAGACTTATGCTCCGTTTTCAACAAAAACAGTTCCGGTAAAACAAGGGTACATAGATTTTTCAAAACTAAAAAGGAAGCAAGAAAAATGAGAAAAATAAAAAAGATTATATTTTTTTTCAAAATGTTAGTTTGCTTTATGTCTAGTATATATTGTCTAGAACCAAACTCTAAAATTTTGAATGAAAATAATTATAGAAAGAATTCAAATTGGGCTGATGTAGAAAAAAAATACAGTGAAATTTTTATAGAATATAAAACACAAGATTTTAATGGAATTCTAATTGTAACTGAATTATACTATTATGGAAAAAATAAACAAGGTAAAAATTTGTTGTTAGGCAGTTTTACAGTGTCAAAAGGATTTCTGAATTCAAAGGGACAAGAATTTATTTCAGGAGATAACATAAAAAAAAATAGTAAATTCTTTAAACAATACTTTCTTGGGCTTTCTAAAAATAGTATAGATAAACCATTTTCTTTATATGGAATTGCGATTTCTTCTGATAATAAAATATATGAAACAGAAATTTTATGCAGATTATGTATAAATTGTGATGAAAATACTCTTGAAGAATGGTTTCCAGAATTTTAATTTAAGTCGGAATTATCAGGTTCATTTTAAAATGGATTGTAAATCCCGGAAAAATAGACCATACTGTAATTGAAAAAGCCTATGAAGACGGAAAACTTACCGAGGACCAGTATAACATGATACAGCTTGCAGCAGGAATGATGACTGATGCAGAACAGAAAAAAGAAAATCTTTTCAAAGCATTTCTGGAAGAAATACAAAAAGCAAACCAGATTAAAACACAGATACAGGTTGATATAGTGAACAGTGCGTGGGAATTCTTTTTCGGGAAAAAAACAAAATCTGAAAAATCTGCAAATAATTCAAATAAAATAAAATCAAAAAAATTTAGAGAACTCATGGAAACTGTGAAAATCGATGACTTATCAAGTCCATGCTGTGATTTATATATTACTCGCGTTCTTGAGATTATTAATAGAAAACCAGCTAATTGGCCTTCCCCTTCTACATATAAGGTTTGTAATACCCCTGATTATTCAGGGGATAATTATAAAGATTTTTATGCTTCAAAATGGAAAACCTCCCCGTCAGAAGGCTGGAATATAATGATAATGTGGGCAAATACTGGTGAAAAATATTCCAATTCTCCACATATGGCTATTGTCCAAAAAAAGGATAACTCTTTTAATCTTACACATTTTACCGGAAATAAACAAAAAATAAGGGAGAACTGGACTCTTGCGCAAGTTGAAAATGGTTTTGATTATTCAAATTTCAGATATATGCCTTTAGGAGAATGAACATGAAAAAAACAATTATAATTTTTTTATTACTTTTTACAGCGTGTTCAGTTAAGACTAAAGGAGAACAATTTTCATATCAAAATTCTCCTGTAAAATTTAGAAATAATCAGAAATACGGACTGTTTAATCCTGTTACTAAAGAAGTAATTATAGAACCAAAGTATACATATATAGAAAACTATTCAAAAGGGTTTTGCTTAGGTGTCATTGGTGAAGAAGGCGGATATTGTGATGTTTTAGATACGTCAGGTAATATTCTTTATTCTTATAAAACAGAACCTCTTAGCTGCACATACTGTTATAATGGGTTTTTCTATTTTGTTAATGATTCAAATGAAAATTATTATCACGGATTGTATAACTACAAAGGTGAACAAGTTTTCAAATCTAATTTTATATATTCAATGAATAATGAATGTATTGTAACCCGTAAAAAATCTGATTATATTTTTCTGTTTTTTGATAGCAGCGGAATAAAGCAAAAAAAAATATTATTACCAGATACATATCCCTATGAACCTGCTTCAAATGTAGTTCCCAAGTATGAGGCTATGTATGAACCTTTTTCAAACGGTTTTGCAAGGTTTTATATTATCAATAATGATAAAAAGCTTTTTGGTATGATAAAAGAAAATCGAACAGTTGTAATATCACCTAAATATAAAAGTTTAGGTAAGGAATTTGTAGAAGGGGTCGTAATTGCAGAGAACGAAAACTCATTGTATGGTTTACTAAATAAAGAAGGTAATTGGACGATTCAGCCGAAATATGAAAAGATAAATAATTATTCAGGAAAGGTGTTATCTGCAAAATCGGGAAACTGGAAGATAATAGACTTAGAAGAGAATATATTAAAATCTTTTCCAGCTAATTTGGAAATTTTATCTGACTTCTTTAATGATATTGCAATATTTTCTATAACTATAGATGATTCAATAAAATATGGACTTATTGATTCATCTGGGGATTTTGTTCTGAACGCAGTTTGTAAACAAATAAACCACAATCCCGACAACGGCTACTGGCAGGTTTTGATAGACAATAAGTGGATGCTTTTTAAGGCAGATGAAGGAATCCTTAATCCGGAAGAATATCTGGATTTCAGCAAGGTCAAGTAAAACTGAATCCGAAAATGACTAAAAAAACGACAGCAATAACAAGAAGCCGTGCAATAGCACTTATAAACGACTCAATTGAAAATTTCGCAACATTTTATGACAGTTACTGCAGTAACAACAGGAAGCAGCTTACAGAAGGACAGAAAGAAATCTACCGGCAGATGAATGAAGCAATCTACATCATAAGAACAGATGCCAATTATAGAAAAGACCTTGAGAAAATGCCCTTGAAAGAACTGGCTGAATTTCTCCGGTCATGCAGGGAAATGGCTGAAACCCAGAATCTTTTCATCAAATACAGTTTCCCGATAGGAGAGGAACAAACATGTTTTTCAGATTCAGATGGATATACAGGACATCAAGGAAGAAATAATCCCGAAGTATCAAGAGATTATCCTGTGTTTCTTCAGGCAGGTAATAGTACAGGTATTGTTCCTCCTGAATGGGCATTTTCAAGAGAGTTATTATTAAACGACAAGGTGGATTATTATGTTGTCAAAAATTAAAAATATTTTATCATGCTTAATTATTTTATTGTTTTGTAGTTCATGTTCTTCAGGATTCAAAAGTAATGCATTAGCAGTAAAAGAAGCTTGTAAATATCAAATATTAATATCTTCAGATTATTCAAAATGGACTCCTAAGGCTTATGCATATTTTACTTATGCATTAGATTGGTTCAATACATTCGATAACTCTTTGTGTGATATGACCAATAATATTGGGACTTCAGATAAAGATATTGATATTCTAGGATGCTGGGATTCTGTATATTTAAATTGTCCGAATATCAACTCAATTTATGAAAATCCTAAAAGTATAGAGAAACAATATTTTTCTTCAATTTGTACGCAAGGTCTATCTTTTGGAAAAAATCATATAGGAGTATTAGGTGGAGAGATACAATCAGAAAATGATATATCTTTCTTTTTCTTGTATTTTCTTTGGAAAGTTGAAAATTCAAAAATTTTAATAATGCCAAAATACGTTGCAAAATATACTTCTATTGAAAAATCTGAAATAAGCGATATATCTTATTTTTCTACAACAGACTTTATTCAAATTGGTGAAATTGAAAAATTTCCAATTGCCTTTATTCAGAGAAAGCCATTCAATTTTAGTAAAATAAATATTACAGAAAAGATGCAAAATTTTTATATGGATTCTGAAGATAAAGAAAATGCAACTATGCCAGAATTTACACACATTGAACCATTTAGAACAAACATAATAATCATAAAAGATTATGAAATTTTAGATATAGAAAAACTTCCTTATAATGATTTTAATGGATATTCTATATATGGAGGCAAAAATGAAAAGAAACTTTGTGTATTATTCTGAAAAGTTTGATGACGGTGGATTAATCGAAGTATTCTTCCAAGAAAATGCTGAGCCCAAGTTTCCGACAACACACGGGGATAAACTTATTCAGTGATGAATAAATAGATGATTTTCTGAATCATTATAGAAAAACTAGTTTTATTTGTAGTTCGACTGATAAAGAACTGACAAATGAAGCAAAAAGACTGGCTGAAAAATTCAGATTAAGCGCACAGACTCCTAATTAATAATTAAGGATGTGCGTTTTGAATTTGCTTATATCCGTCTGTACCTACTAAAGAAATAAGCCAGCCGTCATCATCAATTATATAACAGCGAGTTATGAATGTTGTAAAAAAAAAGGAGATTTGAAGTTCATGCTGAAAATAAATATTTTGCTTTTTGAAGATTTTGAAACATTGGATATATTCGGGCCGGTTGAAATATTGGCAAGAGTGGAAGGGCATGAGCTGTTCTATCATTCACTGGACGGCGGCATTGTAAAAAGCGCCCAGGGAACACAAATCGTTACTTCACGCCTTGAAAACCCAGAGCCGGATTCTGTTCTTGTGATTCCGGGAGGAAGAGGCACAAGAAAACTTGTAAATGACGAAAGATTCCTGAAATGCATTTCACAATTTGCGCAAAATGCCAGATATGTTTTATCAATATGCACTGGCTCTGCCCTGCTTGCAAAAGCCGGAGTAATAAATGGCCTGAAAGCAACTTCCAACAAAAAGGCATTCGACTGGGTTATGTCAGTTTCCAGCCAGGTAAAATGGATTCAGCATGCAAGATGGATCAAGGATGGAAAATTCTATACGTCATCGGGTGTTTCGGCAGGCATGGACATGGCTCTTGGCTTTATCTGTGATTTATACGGAACGGAAAAGGCAGAGAAAATCGCGCAGGATATTGAATATATCTGGAATCGTGATAACAGAATAGATCCTTTTGCCTGAACGTATTTTATGTTGACTCAGAAAATTGACCGGATGCCGTTTTTTATATAGCCATGTCCATAAAAAGTGTTGCTTTTTAGCTGACAAATAGAAAATTCGCACTATGTTATAATATGCATGACATTTTTTTACTCACAGTGTCATTCCCAATTTATACTGTCATGCTGAATTTTTACTGTCATTCCTAATTTATACTGTCATTCCGAACTTGTTTCGGAATCTATACACTGCATACAGCGCAGATGCTGAAACGAGTTCAGCATGACAATATTTTTTAGAAGGCACACTGTCATTCCAAATTTATACTGCTATGCTGAATTTTTACTGTCATTCCGAACTTGTTTCGGAATCTATGAACTGCACAGCACAGATGCTGAAACGAGTTCAGCATGACAATACTTTTTAGAAGGCATATTGTCATTCCAACTTTATATTGCTATGCTGAATTTTTACTGTCATTCCGAATTTATTTCGGAATCTATACACTGCATACAGCACAGATGCTGAAACAAGTTCAGCATGACAATACTTTTTAGAAGGCACACTGTCATTCCGAATTTTTACTGCCATGCTGAATTTATACTGTCATTCCGAACTTGTTTCGGAATCTATGAACTGCACAGGCACAGATGCTGAAACGAGTTCAGCATGCCGGTGCAGAAATAAAATGCCGTTGTGAATGTAGATTTCAGGAGTTCCGGTGCTTTTGAGGCGCGAGGCTGCTTTTTTATCCCGTTTTGTTTTCAAATTCATCCCGAATTTATAGCATTTTATCTTGATTTATCCGCTCTTTTTTGGAAATTCATCTTGATGAATTACCTGCGTTTATCAAGATGAATTGGGTGTATTCATCAAGATAAACATATACCGTTCATCTTGATGAATTAGGTGCGGTCATCAAGATGAATTTCCAACTCTATCTAGATAAATAAAAATGTTTGTCTTGATAAACGGAAAAGGCTGCCTTGATGCTTTTCCAGAAAGATGAAATTTCCATTTTCAACCAAAAGCACAGCTTAAAAACATCGCAATCGCAAAGAAAAATATCTTTTTAAAATATTTTTTTCTGCTTCATCTATTGACACGCACGATAAAAAATCACTACTATGGGCACATACTTTTTTTCAGGAGGCACGCGATGAATTTTTATGTCAATAACATCTCTTTTAGAACTGCATATACGCACAGCACAGTCCGCAGTGCCGTCCGTTTTTATCATGCAGTCAGAACAACTTTACAAAAGGAACTTCCTTAAGAAACCGTTAAATTCGTTTTTATTGCGATACAATATAAGGCGCTGTTCTTGAGGAACGGCGTTTTTTTTTGCCCTGAGTCTTTTTCGCGGCGGAAGAACTCAGGACATTCATCATATTTTTATAGGAGATTTTATGAAAGTAATCAGCGTTTGTAATGTAAGCAAGCAGTTCAAGACTCCGAAAAAGTTTCCCGGATTCAGGGGAGCTTTGAAAGGTCTTTTTACGCGCGAGTATACAGTAAAAAATGCAGTGAGCAATGTCAGTTTTGATATTGAGGAAGGAGAAATCGTAGGCTATCTTGGCGCAAACGGCGCAGGAAAATCTACGACAATCAAAATGATGACAGGAATTCTTACTCCGTCATCGGGAACTATAAGCATAGACGGAATTGTTCCGTACGAACAGCGCGAAAAAAACGCTATGAACATCGGCGTTGTATTCGGGCAGAGGACTCAGCTCTGGTGGGACATTCCGCTGAACGAAACGTACACGCTCCTGAAGAATATGTACGACATTCCGGAGGATGCATACAGGGAACGTTTTGAATTTCTGGACGGAGTTCTGGGACTTCACGAATTCATAATGCAGCCGGTGCGCACGCTTTCTCTCGGACAGAGGATGAAGGCAGACCTTGCGGCGGCTTTGATTCACAATCCAAAAGTCGTGTTCCTTGACGAGCCTACAATCGGGCTTGATGTTGTAGTAAAGGAAAAAGTGCGCGAGGCAATCCGCGAGATAAACCGCCGTTACAACACAACGTTTATCCTTACAACGCACGACCTTCACGACATCGAGGAACTTTCTACAAGGATTATCGTCATCGACAAAGGCGTAAAATGCTATGACGGAAGTATGGAAAACCTAAAGTCGCAGTACGGCTACCTGAGCACGATTACAGTGCGCATTCAGGATTTTGCATCAGTAAGCGAAGATGCTGTAACGGCTGTTTTTGACGGAATGAAACATTCTTCGGAATTCAACGTAAAAAAGACGGAAGAAGCGTTTGTCATTACGTTCAACAAGCAGTTCTGTTCCGTGTCGGACATTATGCAGCGGCTTTTTGCTTCTTTTTCCGTGGCTGACTTTGTTGTTCAGGAAACGGGAATTGAAGACATCGTAAAAAAAATCTATCTGGATGCAGGGAAATGAAAATGACAGGTCAGAAAAAACATTTGATTTCAAATCCTGCGTACAGGATAAGCTCTTACGTGCCGTTTACGCGCAATTCGCTTCAGACAATGCTTTCCTACAGAACTAACGTGCTGTTCTATTTTCTGGGGAACATTTTAAGGATATTCGTCTTTTATTTTTTGTGGAAGGCGATTTTTGCTTCAAGCGGCGAGAGTGTCCTGCGCGGATTTACACTTCCGCAGATGCTCATCTACCTTATTCTTACAACGTCAGTTTCAGAGCTGAGCGGAAGCGTTGGAAGCGATATGTCAGATGAAATCGGAACGGGGCAGATTGCAATGTCCCTGATAAAGCCGATTTCGTTCCGGCTTAGAATTTACTTTACGTCGCTGGGCGATACTCTTTACTGCTTCATTATGTCCGGGCTTCCGGGACTTGCGGCGGTTTACATTCTGTCGTTTGCATATGGCATTCAGCAGGAACTGACACTCGTCAACCTGCTTCTGTTTCTTGTATCTCTGTCATTCTCTTTGATTATCAGAATGTCATACAACTTTATGTTCAGCCTGCTTGGATTCGTTACTACAAATATGTTCGGTCTGTGGCAGGTGAACAAGGCGATTGTGCAGCTTACCTCCGGCGCGGTAATTCCGCTGGTGTTCTTTCCGGAAGCAGTCAGAAAAATTTTTGCGGTTCTTCCGTTCGCCTCGCTGATTTCAACTCCGCTGAATATCTTTCTTGGAAAATTCAGTGCGGAGGAGATTTTACAGGCGTTTGCGCTTCAGGTTCTGTGGATTGTCATAATTACAATCGCCGGAAATATTATATGGAAGAAAGTTGTAAAGCATCTTGTCATTCAGGGAGGCTGATATGGGCTTGAAAAAATGCATCAGGCTTTATCCGCATTATCTTGCGCAGAATTTCAAAAGCCTTATGGAATACCGGATTGATTTTTTTATCGGTCTGATAGGATTTTTCTTTTTGCAGACGTGCGGAGTCGTCTTTATAAAACTTGTGTTCCTTTCAATTCCGAACCTCAAGGGCTGGGAATTTTACGAAGTGCTTTTTATATACGGCTTTGCGCAGATTCCGCGCGGACTTGACCACGTTTTTACGGACAATCTGTGGCTGTATGCAGGGTGGAAAATTGAAAAGGGCGAAATGGACAGGCTTCTTACGCGCCCGGTAAATCCGCTTTTCCAGCTGATTGCAGAGCGTTTTCAGCCGGACGGACTTGGCGAATTCCTGATAGGCGTCATTCTTTCGGTGTGGGCAGCAGTTCGGCTTGGTCTGCACCTTAATGCCGGTGAGTGGGCGGTTGCGCTTGCGGCAGTTTTCTGCGGCGCGGCGATTATTACGGGAATAAAGCTGTTCTACACGACGTTTGCGTTCTGGGTAAAGCGGTCGCAGAGCTATGTGTATACGGCGTATAACTTCAACGAGTTCTGCTACTATCCGATTACAATTTACAACAGGGCAGTGCAGTTTTTTCTGACGTTCATCGTGCCGTTTGCAGTAACTTCGTATTTTCCGGCGGCATATTTACTTGGAAAGGGAAGCCTTTTTCAGGGGCTGTTTCTGCCTGTGATAATTGCGGCTGTTTTTCTTGGCGGTGCGTATCTGTTCTGGAAGAAGGGACTTGCGCACTACGAGAGCGCCGGTTCGTAAGTTGCGCTATAAATGCAAATTCTGCTAGATTTTTTTTTCAGAATATGCAATAATACAGCAACTGCAAAGGGGCAGAATTTGTTAAAACAAATTCTGCCCCTTTTTTTTATTCTCAGATAAAACGGCGGCTTAAAAAATTCAGTTTTTCAAGTTTTCCTGAAATGCAAGTCTTTGAATAAAAATCAAAATTTTTTTTTGCAGTTGCATACTCTAACTCTTTTTGGGTCAACGCTGAAATAATTTTTACACGGAATTATTCAGTGTTTTCCTGACATTTGGAGGTTCTCATGGTTGAGACAGTTACAAACATTAACAACGCTGTAAATGGTGTTGTCTGGGGAACATTCGGCATTGCACTTCTTTTTATTGCCGGCATAGTAATGACTTTTGTGAACCGCGGATTTCAGTTCACACATTTTGCCCACTGGATAAAACTTACAATCGGCGCAATTTTTAAAGACAAAAAAATAACGGCGCACACAGAAAAAGACAACAAGGCTATCTCTCAGTTTCAAAGTCTTTGCACTGCGCTTGCCGCAACAATAGGAACAGGAAATATTGTCGGTGTTGCAACCGCCATCGTGCTCGGAGGCCCCGGCGCAATTTTCTGGATGTGGATCATGGCGATTTTTGGAATGATGACGAACTACTCAGAAAACGTGCTCGGCATTTATTTCAGGCGCAAGGCTTCAAACGGAGAATGGCACGGCGGAGCCATGTATTATCTAAAGGACGGTCTTGGAAGCTACAAGGGATGCAAGTGGATCGGTGTTGTGCTCGCAGTTCTTTTCAGCGCATTCTGTCTGCTGGCAAGCTTTGGAATCGGAAACATGAGCCAGGTGAATTCTATCGCCGGAAACATGAAGTCAGCGTTCAATATCCAGGTCTGGGTAACAGGAATTGCGCTCGTTATTCTTTCGGCTGTCGTAATACTCGGAGGCCTGAAGCGTGTCGCAGCGGTCACAGAAAAGCTTGTTCCGGTAATGGCGATTCTGTATATCATTGGAGCTGTGATTGTTATTCTGGCGCACGCAAAAAATGTTCCTGCCGCATTCACTGCAATTTTCAGGGGAGCATTTTCCGCAAAGTCAGCTTCAGGCGGAATTGTGGGCTACGGAATTCAGCTTGCAATAACATGGGGATTTAAGCGCGGCGCATTTTCCAACGAAGCAGGTCTGGGTTCTTCTGTAATGGTTCATTCATCTTCAAATGTAAAAGAGCCTGTCCGCCAGGGAATGTGGGGAATCTTTGAAGTCTTTGCAGACACAATAATCGTGTGCACTTTGACTGCGCTCGTTGTTCTTACAAGCGGACTCACAGATCTGGAAACAGGAAAGATGGTTACTGAAAACGTAAAGTCCGCATTGGTCGGAGAGGCATTTGCAACAGTATTCGGAAAAGCAGGCCCGATGTTCATCGCAATAGCAATTCTCCTGTTCGCCTACTCTACTGTTCTGGGCTGGAGCCACTATGGAACAACTGCATGGGGCTATCTGTTCGGGGACAAAACTTCAATCATCTACAAAATTTTATTTGTAACAATTATTTTCTTTGGCTGCACAATGAGCCTTGATTTAGCATGGGATTTGTCTGACACATTCAACGGTCTTATGATGATTCCTAACTTGATCGGCGTGCTTGCATTGTGTCCGGTTGTCGCAAAAATCACCAAAAACTACATCGACAGAAATATACACAACAAAGATGTCGAGCCGATGATTTCTGCGTTCAAGGAATTAAACCATCTTTCAGAAGAAGACAGCGGCGAATAACGGAAACTTTAAGGAACATCGCATTTTCCAGAGTTTCCTAAAAAAAACAGCGGCTGCCTAAAAACAGCCGTCATGCAGTTGCCTAAAAAGTATCGTCATGCTGAACTTGTTTCAGCATCTGTGGTGTATACAGCTCATAGATTCCGAAACAAGTTCGGAATGACACTATAAATTCAGCATGGCTCTATGTCTAAAAACTATCGTCATGCTGAACTTGTTTCAGCATCTGCGCTGTACATAGCTCACAGATTCCGAAACAAGTTCGGAATGACACTATAAATTCAGCATGGCTCTATGTCTAAAAACTATCGTCATGCTGAACTTGTTTCAGCATCTGTGTTGTAACAGTGCATAGATTCCGAAACAAGTTCGGAATGACAGTGTATGACAGTGCCCGTCATGCGGCATTTTTCCCCTCGTCATGCTGAACTCGTTTCAGCATCTGTGTTGTAACAGTGCATAGATTCCGAAACAAGTTCGGAATGACAGTAGAAATTGGAATGACAGTAAAACTTTTTAGACAGCCTGTTTATACTGCGGGAGGTTCGTATTCACGGATGCGGTATGCAACGCCGAGCGACTCGCACAAACGCCTACATTCATCTTCATCCTCTTTTGTAATCGTAGTGCTTACTGTGCTGAGAACAACACGCGGAACAAAAGCCGCTGCCTTTCGGGCAAAATCCAAAAGCGCGGGAAACGCCTCCCTGCCGAAAACCGGGCGCACAGTTTTTTCGTATATTTCAGGATTGCTTGAATTAAGGCTGATTGAAACAGCATCTATTCTGCCCTTTAAAAGCGGCGTAATATCCTTGCCGTTTATAAGATTTCCAAGTCCGTTTGTATTGAGCCTGATCGGAATATTGTAATTCGACTTCAAAAAATCAGCGGTCTTTAAAAGCACAGAAAGAGCTTCTGTAGGCTCACCGTATCCGCAGAAAATAATTTCATTGTACGCAGAAACATCGGTGTCTTTTATCGCCTGCACAACTTCATCAAAATCAGGCTCGTGCTCAAGCCAGAGAGTTTCTATATGTTCAAATTCATTTTTTGAACTCTGCCGGATGCAGAATGTGCAGCTGCACGGACATTTATTTGTAAGATTGATATAAAGTCCGCTCCCCACAGGATAAACAACAGTCATTGCTTTTTTCATAAGGAAAATACTAGCACAATGCGCAGAAAGATTACAGTTTTTCCGGGATTTATTTAAAGAAAAATTTTTTCCACTTGAATTTTAATTTTTTTTGGCTATGTCCTGAAATAAAGTGGTTTCGTTTAAATATTAATGGCTAAATTTTTTCCCGTTCCAGAATCATTTTTGCGGCTTTAGAAAGTTCGGTTAGGATTCGTTTTTGGCGGTCACTTCCTTCTTTTTGTATTTGAGAATAGATGTAATCAGGGGGTGTATTATCGTTTAGTAATAAATCTGCTGAAATATCCAAAGCTGTTGAGATTTTTATAAAAACGCTCAAACTTAATTTTGTGGCACCTGTTTCGATATGGCTCATGTGTGTCGTTGAAACCCCTACTGCTTCTGCGAGTTCTTCCTGTGAAATGTCTTTTTCCCATCTATACTTACGAATTCTTTTTCCGATTGCAGTATAGTCTGGCTCTATGCCTATACAGTTCATTTTACTTGAATTATAAAGGCGAGTATGATATATTTTAATAAACTATATAGGCATAAATGTTTATATGGTTAAAAATATTATCTGAGAGTATTATGAAGCGTTACGCCGTTCTTGCAGGAGTTTCCGAAAAGTGAGGATTCCAGCAGAAATCTCTTTGCGATATATACGATTTTCTCAAAAGTTCGGCTGGCGGTGCTTGGTCTGACCGGGAGATTTTAATTCTTCCTGAAGGCGTGGACGAGGCGATGCTGAAATTTATTCTG
>NZ_JBJETK010000051.1:0-48456 GCF_051883275.1 Treponema sp.
GAGTTCCCTACTGTATTGTCCTTAAAACAAACAGCACTTCCGGGAAAGCCACAAGGAAAACATATTCGCTTGCATGCAGCAATCCTGTTACTATTGCCGGATAAGGGCAGATGTTTTTAAACCGAACACAGGCAGCCTTGATTTAACTATCAGGGCTGCCTGTGTTGCAAGGAAAAGCTCCGGTCTTTTTTTTATAAAAAACGCAAAAAAAAGATTTGAAAATTAAAAAAAACGCTTATATACTTTTATCAGCAGGTTTTGTTTTGTTAAAATCTGCGATTTATTCCATACATATTGAATGAGGAGGAAATTATGAGAAGCATTACGACTTTGGATTTGCAGTATGCACACCGTTTTTACGGTTTTAAAGGTGAGGCTCAGTATCTGCACGGACACACAGGTAAGCTTACTATCGAAGTTGAAGATTCGGTAGAATCCGGTGTAAATATGGTTTTTCCGTGCAATGAAATTCAAAAAACAGCATGGGAAGTCCTCAAGAACTTTGACCACGCTTTGATTTTGCGCGAAGACGACCCGCTTTTGCCTGCAATTTTAAAGGTTTACGAGGAACAGGGAATAAAAAACGGCGCGCCGACCAACAAGATGAAAGGCCCTGCGTTCAAAACGGAACTTGCAACCGCTTACCCGGACTGCCGGCTTGTAGTTACAAAAGAAACGATGACAGTAGAGGGAATGATTAAAATCGTCTATGACCTCTTAAAAGACAAGCTGAACATTGCAAAGCTCACTTTCACAAGCGGAGTAAACGCCGCCTCGCAGGAATACGACGTAACAGGAACAAAAGACAGATGCCCTCTATGCGGCATCGCCCTGAACGAAAACGGCGTATGCCCTAAGTGCGGATATAAAAAATAGTTCCCTACACTGCCGTGCTCTTCTGCGGATTTTCTGAAGCTCCCTTTAGGGCACGGGTAAGAGTATGGCATAAAAATCTGGCTGAATAGATTTTTTCTTGACTTTGCCTTAAACTTTCCATTCGCTCATTTTTGATACGATTGTCTTTACGAGTTCTTTTTGGTTATTATCTGTTTTCGAGTAAAAGCCCTTTTATAAACGAAAAATGTTTATCTGCTGTAACAAGAGTCAAATTATACGCCATTGCACAGGCAGCAATCCATATGTCATTTTCTGGAATTGGATGTCCTTCTTGTTTTAATTGGTTTTTTATTTTTGCATAAAAAGGAGTCACAAAGGAATCTGGTTTTATTTCTTCAAGTTCGCTGCAAAATTCCTTGTAGACCTCAGCATTCTCTATTTTTCGAGAGGAACATTCTGCACCAAAAAGAAGTTCTCCAAGCGTTGTGGAAGAAAAATACAAGTTTTCCTCTTCAAAAATATCATCAAGGTTATCTTCATCTTTGATATAGCGGATAATTACATTTGTATCAACAAGTTTACCATTCACTTTTATCCACCTTGCGACCTTCAGTTATGGCTTTTTCTATCAATTCGGAATCCGATTTACTGACTTTGCCTACAAATTTTTTTAAGTTTCGCTTGGGACTGTTAAATTCATCAAGAAAAGTGATGATTACACGCTGGTCTTTTTTTACTGCAACATTACCTTCCGTTATGTAATTCTGTCCGTCAAAATAACCTTTTACAGAAACCATAGAACCACCTCCTGAGTTTTTATTTAGTATAGCATATTTACAAAGAAAAATCAGTGCTTTTTGTTTGTGTCCAGTTTACTTTTTATCCAAAGCATCAGCAAGTTTTATAAGTAAAGACAGATTCTCGGGAGAAAGATTTTCACACTTTTTGATTAATTTATGATATTTTCGATACAGGCGGATTTGTTCTGAATTTTCAATCTTTGAAGAGTCTTCATTAACATTGGTTTTACCTGTTAGCAAATAATCAATAGATACTCCTAATATACTCGCTATACGCATTGCAAGTATAACAGAAGGTTCACAGTTTATTTTATTGCCTTTTGTAAAAATACTTACAGAACACTCTGCTTTTTCAGCAAGTTCTTTTCTTGTCATTCCTTGGTAGGCTAATTCCGTATCAACATTTTGCCAAAAATAACTCATAGCTCAACTATAAAAGAAAATATTCAAATAGTCAATTTATATTTGAAATATTTCAAATAATTGTATATACTCCTTTTCATAAGGACTAAAACAAAAAGGTTCTTAAAAAGTAAAAAACCTTTGTACGGTACGATTCTAGAAAAAAAGTACCGATACAAAGGTTGGTTCTCAAAAAAGGATTTCTTGAGAGGATTATAGTTACCAGCCATAAATCCTTCTCATAGAATACCGCCTTTTTTGAGAATATTCAAATGTTATTTACATAGATCCGCCATACACGGAGATGTGTAAAAAAATGGAGGTATGCTATGCATATTGATTCAATAATTGATGACGGCTTTAACGCTGAACTTGTTGAAAATGCCGTCTTCTGTGGTTTTTTGGAGATACCTGCAATAAAAAAACCGGCAGAGTTTATTCTTCCAAAAAAAATGATTCCTTTTAGTCAGTGTAGAAAGTCTAAAGATTTTTCTGAATTTGTATGTTTTTACGAACATGATATTAATTTCAGAAAAATCCTAACAAAGACAAAGGAAGAAATATCATTTTTGAAAAAGTTCCAAGGTGTCGTTTCTCCTGATTGTTCTCTCTATTTTGATATGCCGCTTGTATTGCAAATGACAAATGTTTATTTAAACAGACAGGTTGCACACTATATGCAGGAACAAGGAATTTATGTCATTCCAAATGTTCGATGGGGTGATGAACGGTCTTATATGAGAAAAATTCCAGGCGAACTTCCATTTGCTTTTTTAGGAATTGAAAAGCAAAGTATTGTTTCCATTGGAACTTACGGATGTATTCAAGGAACGCAAAAGCGTTTTTATTTTAAGGAAGGTCTTCGTGCTCTTATTGTTGAATTACAACCTGAATATGTAATTGTTTACGGTCCGATGCCATTAAACATATTTGGAGATTTCAAATATCTGACAAGATTTATTCATATTCCTGATTGGACTTCTACTATGCATAAGAAGCAAGTTAGTTCTTATAATTATGCAGATATACTATGTTTAGGAGAGAAAAATGGGAACTGGTAATTCTGGAAGATATTATAATACCCATGGTGCAAGAAATTCCTTGCCACGAAAAAAAGCTCAGATTAATCACATATTTGCAGTAAGACCAGGTCATCTTGCCAATACAAGCAAAAACCGGAAGACTTTGCTAAATCTGATAAATACAAAGTCTGCCTATAAAGGTACTGATAAAGATGGCTGTAGATGGTATATTAAAAGTGCAAAAAATGGCGGACAATATTGGGCAAAAGTTTATAAAGGTGTTTTGAGCGATGGTGGTTATAACCGTACTCCAAAACACTGGGATAATGATACTGGACTATTTAAAAATCCATTTAAGCGAGGTAACAAATGACAGATTTTGAATTATTTTCATTGATTTATTTTGCACTTGATTCGCAATATGATGAACAGAAAACGAAAGATGAAGAATTAGGGCAGTTTTTGAGTGAAATCAATCCTTTTTTATGGAAAGAGGAATCTTCGGCAGACCCGGCATATTTTGTGGAATTTCAGCAATTTATGAAAGATAAACAAATCGGAGACGATTATGGCTATGCACTTGCTTTGGAATACCTGATGACCGAACAGTTTTATGAAGGAATCCCGCAATATCTTTCCAAAGTTTCTCAAGAAGAATGGATTGAATCTGCAAAATCTTATTTACAAGAACCGCACAAGGGTGACGGAAAATAATTTTGTAGCAAAGCGATGTTATTTTTTGTCTTAAACTTTTCATTTGATTGAAAGACTTACCAGAAGAAAAAAAACAAACGGATTTGTTCGCATCTAACGATGCTCACGAAAAAGCGAAGAATGTTAGTTCTGAGCAAATCCGTTTGTTTATCATTAAAATATTTTTAATAGAATAAAATCTAAAAGTATGTTAAAGTAATACTAATAAATACTTTTTTGGAGGTATTGCTATGGCAAATTCAAGTTTGGTGCAGGTAAAAATTGATGCTGAAACAAAAACAGATGTTACAAATATATATGAATCTCTTGGTTTGGATTTACCGACTGCAATAAGAATATTTTTCAAAAAAAGCATCGCCGTAGGTGGTCTTCCCTTTGACTTGAGAAATGATTCCTTATCTGAAAGATGGAATGTTTACAATGAAGCACGAAAATCCATACAGAAAAACAATGTTCCCGAAATGTCAATTGATGAGATAAATGCAGAAATTGAAGCTGTTAGGGCAGAAAAATAAATATGAAAAAGTATGTCGTAATAGATACTAATGTACTTGTTTCCGCTTTGATTACCAAAAATGAAAATTCTCCAGTTGTAAGAATTTTGCGTTTTCTTGCAGTTGGAAATATAATTCCTGTTTTTTCTGAGGAAATCATAAGGGAATATAATGATGTATTAAGACGCAAAAAATTTAAACTTCCTGAAAATATAATCATAAATCTGTTAAAAGACATTATGGATAATGGTCTTGAAATTACAGAAATATCAGAAGTAGAAGAGCAAATGCCTGACCCAAAGGATGTTGTATTCTATGCAGTAACTTTGTCAGCTCAAGACAGGGAGGCATTTCTTGTAACCGGGAACGGCAAACATTTTCCCAAAAAACCTTTTGTTGTAACACCAACAGAATTAGTAGAAATAATGCAAAGTGAAAACGAATCTCTACAATAAATTTGCATGTCTTTACCTTAAACTTTCCACCCGCTCATTTGCGTTATGATTGTTTTTACGAGTTGTTTCTGATTTTCGCCAAGGGTGTCGAGTTTTGCAATCAGGTCTGAATATTCTTTGTATTTTTTGATGTCGATGCCTTCGTTTTTTAGTGTCTGGCTTTGTCCTGTTACAAGGTATTCCACGGAAACGTTAAGGACTTTTGCGATTTTTACGGCGGTGTCGGCGGAAGGGGAGGAACCTAACTGAATTCCTTTTCCGATATTTGCAAGATTAAAACCAACTTCTGTAGCAAGGGCTTTTCTGTTCATTCCCTTGTATTCTAATTCTTCATCAACGCGTTCCCAAAAATTACTCATATTTTTCATTTTTAGGAAATTGCCAACTTTTTCACTTTAAATTAGGTAAATACCACAATTTTCTCTAAAGGTAGGTAATTACCAATCCGATTTAAAAAAGTAGGTAATAATCTTAATCCATTCCGAGAAAAAATATGAACGAAATCAAACAATCACTTATTGAAGAAATCAACAGGCGCGTGCAGGATAAAATTCTTGAACCGTCAAATGCCAGTCTTCTTATAAAACTTATTCAAAATGCAGAATCAAAAGACGAGGCGATAAACATTGCGGCATTGGGAACAACATACAAGCGTACGGGTCTTCATTTTGACAAACGGCTTGAAAAAATGTCTGAAAGCATTCGTTATTTCCGCAAAAACGAAAAACTTTCTTTTTATACTGACGGCGCAAAACCTGTAAACAAGCTGATTATCGGCGACAACTACGAGGTGCTCCAAAACCTTTTGATTCAGTACAGGAGCGCAATTGATGTGATTTACATTGACCCGCCTTACGGAAAAGACAGCATGGGCGATTTTGCCAGAACGAACTATGAAAACGCCATTACCCGCGACAATCTTCTTTCCATGCTTTATCCGCGGCTCATTCTTGCAAAACAGCTTTTGTCTGACGAGGGCGTAATTTTTTGCAGTATAGATGATAAAAATCAAGCTTATGTTAAGTGCCTGTTTGATGAAGTTTTCGGGGAGGAGAATTTTGTATGTTCTGCTCCTAGAAAAACTGGTGCAGGAGCTGCGGCTGTTAATGCAGACTATGAATTAAGAAAGCCGTATGATTATGTTTTATGTTATTTGAAAAATAAATTTTCTTTTAAATTTCAAAAAGAAGTTGTTGGAGAAAAAGAATATAATTATAGCGATGAGAAAGGAAGATATATGACAGGTTCTTTGCAAGCAACTGGTTCAGATGCAACGAGAAAAGCAAGACCAAAATTATATTATCCAATATATCTGCTTAATGATGAAACTTTATCAATTAAAGAAAGCGCAAATGTTAAAAAAGTTTTCCTGCCGAACAAAGTGAATGGAGAAGATGGTCGTTGGATGTGGAGTAAAGAAAAATTTGAAATATCAAATAAAGATTTGTTTGTAAAAAATGATAAAATTCATAGAAAAATTTATTTTGATGAATCAAAAGACCAAACTATATATAAAGTACATAAAGCATATTTTGATGAAACAAAATATCAAAATTCAGTAGGAACAAAATTGCTAAAAGAAATTTTCCCAGAAAAAGTTCCTTTTGCAAATCCAAAGCCTGTAGATTTAGTAAGTCATCTTATAAAAATATCTTCCAAATCTTCTTCCACAATCCTCGACTTCTTCGCAGGCAGCGGAACTACAGGGCACGCAGTCCTCGACTTGAACAGGCAGGACGGCGGGAACAGGACTTTTATTCTCTGCCAGCTCAACGAAAAAACTGACATTAATCCAAACGGAATTGCTTACGATGTAACGGCAAAACGACTCAAGCGAATCATGACTGGCGAATGTTATGACGGCACAAAAGATTTTCCGTGGATAAAAGACAACACTCCTTACGGCGGAAATCTTGATGTTTACGAAATCGGCTCGGTTGCAAATTTTGAAACGGCAGAAGGAAATACTGCTTTTGACGTAATCGACGAAACACTTTATGGAAAAGAGAAATTTAACTCGCTCAAAGAAAAAATTGACTGGGTATGCCAGAATTTTGAAAAAACACAGAAAAAGGTGGAAGAATAAAATGCTGCAGGAAGCAAAAGATTTACAGAAAAATGCCGTAACAAAACTTACAAAAATCCTTATGAATGTGGCAGGCAGCAAAAAAGAAATCACATTTAAAGCACCCACAGGTTCTGGCAAAACTTACATGATGGCAGATTTTATGAACCGCGTAATTTCTGCAAATAAGGACGCTGTTTTTATAGTTTCAACGCTTTCAAAAAGCAACCTTGCAGCCCAGAATTTTAATTCATTCAAGGAACTTTCAGAAAACGGAACTTTTACAGCTATCAATCCGTTTTTGATAAATTCAGACTCAAGCGGAGAAGGAAGTCTTTTTATTCCTCTGGAATACAATGTTTATGTTCTGCCCCGCGACTTGTACAAAGATTCAAGCAAGCTCAAAAAAGAAGGAACTTTTGTCAATTTTCTTTCTTCGCTTACAGGTGACACTTTTATGAAAAGTCCTCTAAAAAAAATCTACCTTATAAAAGATGAATGTCACATTGCAACAAGCAACCTTGACGAACTGAAAGAATATTTTGGTGCCGTTATCAATTTTTCTGCAACGCCAAAACTTTCAAGAAAGCAGGAACCTGATGTAGAAATTTCAAATACTGATGCAGAAAATGCAAAACTCATAAAAAAAGTTGAAGAGTGCGATAAAAACGATTCCCTTGATTCTGCGCTTCAAAAGTTTGAAGCAATCCGCAGTGATTACATAAATCTGCTTGATGTAAATCCGTGCTTTATAATTCAGATTTCAAACAAGGAAAAGGCAGAAGAGGAACTTAAAAACACGATAATGCCTGCACTGCAAAATCATCAGGAATTGAAATGGGTTTATATAAACGATAAAGGCGGCGAAACAAACGATTCAGGATTAAAAAAACTTCCGCTTTTTAAATGGAAAGATTATATGAAGGGAAAAGCATCTTCTGTTTCCGTAATCATATTTAAAATGGTAATTTCAGAAGGCTGGGATATCCCGAGGGCGTGCATGCTTTATCAGATTCGAGATTCAAAAAGCAAACAGCTTGATGAACAGGTTATGGGACGCGTAAGAAGAAATCCACGGCTGCCTGATTTTGAAAACTTGAGCGAAGAAGCAAAACACCTTGCCTGTACCGCCTGGATCTGGGGAATTCTTCCAAAAAAAGAAAATCTCCCGCGACAGGTAAGGCTTTGTACAGATTATGAAATTGAAGAAAACTTCCGCATAACGCCTGTAAAATTACAGGGGCTAAAAAAAGCACAGAATCCGGACTTGAAAAAAATTTTGGATAATTTGAAAGACGACAGTCTGACACACCCTTCAATTTTTGAAATGTACCGAAATTTGCAAAAACAGGAAAATGACATCCAGTCACTTTGCTACGAGTATTCAGACAGCTACAAAAAATGGACTGTTTTTGTCGAACATTTGGGCGAAATAAAATCATCATACGAGAAATACATCTGCGATTACGAAAAAAGCATGGTCACCTGCGATGAAGTTTGTTTCCCGCTTGAAAGCTGCTTTGTGGAAAATCAGAACAGCCTGACGCTTGACGACTGGATTTGGTACAGAAAAGATTTTTGTACTGATTTTTCATTTGACAGCGAAGCCGAAAAAAAATGGGCGGAAGTACTCAAGGACATTCGTTCATCTTCAATCGGAACTTGCACAAAAAAACAGTCTGAACTTTTTGAAACGAGCCGCTTTTTGTGGGGCAAGAATTTTCCTCTGAATTCCCAGATAAAATTTGAATATTATCTTGACGGCATTCATTCTTCATATCCTGATTTTGTAATGAAAGATAAAAGCGGAAAAATTCACATTTTTGAAGTAAAAAGCGTAAACAAATCGTCCTCTCTGAATATAGACGAAGAAGAATACAAAAATAAAGTGAATGCCCTCAAAGCCTGTTATAGGGAAGCATCAAAAAAGACAGGACATATTTTTTACCTTCCTGTTCTGGACAAAGCACAATGGCAGATTACGCGTTTTTCCGACGGCAAGGGCGAAACAATTACAAAAGACGAATTTATAAAATCTTTCCTAAGGAAACACTGAATAAATCCTACCCGAGGATTTTTCAGTGTTAACCTTGCATGTTGCTAATTGTCCGTAAGTCAATGACTTACGGCAATTTGACGGGAAGTGCTGAGTAATCGCTTCAAGTGTTAATCAGCACTTTCCTAAAATCATAAACCTGAAGAAAGATTTCTCTTTAAAAACCCTGTGATTCGTCCGCACAAAATTACCCAAGTAATTGCGACAATTTAAACTTCTCATATACATAACAAAATATACAGAATATTCCTTTATTTACCTTTATTTATTCCTTTATTTTTATCATCAAATTCATTATAATCAGAGTTTGTAAAAATAACTTTTTATTCACAAAGTTTGCGTTGCAAACTGGAATAGTTAAACTTCCTGATTGACTTTTTATAGGAGTATACAAATGGGTAAATACACGGGAACTGAATCAGAAAAAAACATTCTGGCAGCCTTTGCAGGCGAATCACAGGCCAGAAATAAGTACACATACTTTGCGCAGGTTGCAAAGGCAGAAGGCAACGACAAAATTGCCGATGTTTTTACAAAGACTGCCGTAAACGAAGAAAACCATGCAAAAATGTGGCTTAAGGAACTTGAAGGAATCGGAGATTCAAAGGCAAACCTTACGGCTGCGGCTGAGGGCGAAAATTACGAATGGACTGATATGTATGTAAAATTTGCGGAAACTGCTGACAAAGAAGGCTTCCCTGAACTTGCAAAAAAATTCCGCGCAGTCGCTGCCATTGAAAAACGCCACGAAGAACGCTACCGCTCACTTTTAAAAGAAGAAGATGCCGCATCTGCACAGCTTAAAGACAGTTCTGTAAAAGTATGGGAATGTCTCAAATGCGGTCACATCGTAGTAGGTCCTTCTGCTCCTGAATACTGCCCGACTTGTGACGAATACAACGCATACATTCAGGTTACGGAAGATAACTACGACTTAGTCCGCACCTGGGGCTAGATGCTAAGGAAACACTGAATAAATCCTATAGAGGATTTTTCAGTGTTAACCTTGAATGTAACTTTTTTTTATCACAGGCTGTCAGTCAGTTTTTCTGCAAGGACTTCAAGCTGTCTGACAGTTTCATCTGTTACGGCAATTTTGACAGTCACTTTTTCGTCAATGATTTTAATGTCTTTGAGCGGTTCAAGCATTGCCGTCATTCCTTTTACGGCAGCCGGTGCCCAGGAACAGTTTTCTATTAAGGCAACCGTCCGCTTCTGGAAATTCCGTTCTGCAAGATGAGAGATAAATTCACGCATCTTCGGGAAAATACCGCCGCAGTATGTTGTAGTCGCAAGAACAAGCTTGCTGTACCGGAATGCGTCTTCTACACATTCATAAGTATCTTCGCGTGCAAGATCGGCAATAGCAACCTTAGGACAGCCTTTTGCTTTAAGGAGTTCCGCAAGTTTTTCTGCTGCCTGTTTTGTGTTTCCGTATACCGAAGTGTAAGCGATGAAAACGCCTTCTGTTTCTGCATCGTATGATGACCAGGTGCTGTAATAGTCGATGTAAGTTTTGATTTCAGAATCAAGTACAGGCCCGTGCAGGGAACAGATTTTCTGTATTTCCAGATTTGAAGCCTTTTTAAGAAGTGCCTGAACGCTGCTCCCGAATTTTCCGACTATTCCAAAATAATAACGGCGAGCCTCGCATGCCCAGCCTTCCGGGTCTTCCTTGTCATTTGCCCCGAACTTTCCGAAAGCATCTGCGCTGAACAAAATTTTTTCTGAAGATTCATAAGTCATTATTACTTCCGGCCAGTGAACGTTTGGCGCGGTAATGAAATTCAATGTGTGGTTTCCAAGTTCAATTTTAGAGCCTTCTGCAATTACAATCTGACGGTCTGAAAAATCTGTGCCGAACATATTTTTCATCATTGTAAATGCCATTTTGGAAGCGGCTATTTTTGCCTCCGGGAATTTCTGCATAAATGAAAGGACGTTTGCAGAATGATCCATTTCCATGTGCTGAACAATCAGGTAATCAGGCGTTTTTCCTTCAAGAACGCCGTCAATGTTTTTAAGCCATTCATCGCCAAAGTTCCGGTCAACGCTGTCCATTACTGCAATCTTGTCGTCAATGATTACATAAGAATTGTAAGCCATTCCAAGCGGAACTTCAAACTGTCCTTCAAACAAATCTATTTCGTGGTCATTCACGCCGACATACTTTACTGAATCTGAAATTTTCATATTGCCCTCATCAAAAAAAGTGTATTAAGAAGTTTTTTATTATAAAATCATTCTATAACTATTTTTGATGAGTGTACAGGCTGCCTTTTTATTTAAGCGGAAAACAAATGTCAATTTCCATATATCCGTCTTCCCGTACATTCCGGTATATGTCGAATATCGGCCTGTCATCAAGCTGATTGCCTGTTTTTGAAAGCCATCTGCAAAAAATTTCCTGATAGACCATAAACAGAAACTGCGGAAATCCCTTAAAGTGATATACTGCATATTTTCCGCCTTCAAATGTATGAGTTAAAAGTCCGCTGTTTTCTTTTTGCGTAAGGCACTCGGGAGAAATTGTCTGGCACAGTTCATACATACATCTGTTTTCATCAGTAATGCTCGGGTCATCAATGGTCGCTTCAATATAGAGCGTACTGTCAGAACAAAGATGTTCATACTTTTTGATGAAGCGGCACCATTCTTCCGGAAGGTCATGATAATTGCCTTTCTTTCGCTCGTACACAACAAGATATTCTGGAAGCTGCTCGATTGTTATCAGTTTTTCCGCTTCTTCAAGTTCGTCCATTGATATGCCGTGAGAAAAAGAGCTTTGCTGAACCATCTGTTCGCTTTTCTTTCTGAAATCCGCCGGCGATAAATTAAGATGCTTCTTGAATGCCGTTGCAAAATTTGACGAAGAATATCCATAGTCTGCGCCTATTTCCGATATGCTCTTTCCCTTTTCGACTTTGAGCCTCCAGGCACTTCTTTCAAGACGGACGCGCTTTATAAACTGATACAGAGCCTCGTCAGTGTGCTCTTTAAACATTCGCATAAGATGATACTTTGAATAGCAGCAGTGATTAGCAACATCATCAACGGTAATCTCTTCTTCTATGTGGTCAAAAATATAGCTTATCGCTTTATTGATGACCGCACTTCTTATTACATCATTATCTTTTTCTTCCATTCGTATCACCTCGTATCACCTTCCGTTTTTGTCACCTGCTTTCAAAATTTTCTTTTCCCTTGCAATAAGGTAAACAGAAACAGCGGCAGTTAAAACTTCTGTTGCAGGGGCTGTAAGCCATATTCCCGTCATTCCCCATAAAGCAGAGAAAATGAATGTAAATGCAAGCAGAAGCACAATACCGCGCAGGGACGATATAAGCGCAGAACTCTTTGCATCACCGCAGCTTGTAAAATACATTGAGTTTATAACATCATAACCCATAACTAAAAAAGTAACAGCATAAATCTTAAATCCGTCTGATACCATCTCTGCAACAGTATCACTGCAGCCGAATACTGCGGCATAGTTTTTTCCAAAGAAGATAAAGAATGCTGCAAATACTGCACCGAGCACAAGAAGTATCTTATTCGTTATTCTGCGAATCTGTATTGCACATTCATATTCTCCTGCGCCCCAACAAATGCTTACAAGCGGTGATATTCCCTGCCCGAAGCCGATAGTTATCATATTAAATCCGTAGACTGCAAAGCCAAGTATCGTAAATGCGGCAACACCCTCTGCACCAGCATATTTCATAAGTACATAGTTGAATGCAAACATTGATACAGCCCCTGCCATTTCGCCGATAAATTCTGATGAACCGTTTATAATCGTTTCCCTGTTTACGTCCTTATCAAAACTGAAATGCCTGAATTTTATGCTTACTGACGGTTTTATAAAGTACGCAAGCTGAACGATTACTGCAAATATCTGAACTATAAGAGAAGCTACGGCACTTCCCTTTACTCCCATTGATAATTTTCCCACAAGAATATAATCAAGTACGACATTCAGAATGCAGCTTGCAATGCTTACAAGCATACATACCTGCGGTTTTCCATCTGTCCTGATAAACATTCCGAGTATTGTTCCCATAATCATCAGGGGATAGTTAAAAAGCATTATCCTGTAATACTCGTTGAAATAACCTGACAGTTCGCCGTCCGCTTTTAGCACATTCAGAATCGGATTGAACAGCAGAAAAACCGCAAACGATGTTAATATGCAGATAATCAGGGCCGTAACGACAGTCTGCGAAAAAACTTCGGAAGCCTTGTCTTTATCTTTTGCACCGAGAAGCCTTCCGCATATAACAGAACCGCCCACGCCTATGCACAGTCCTACGCCCAGGTAAAAATACAGTACCGGAAGTCCAAGGTTTATAGCCGCCAGTGCGTTTTCACCAACATAGTTTCCGGTAAAATAGCCGTCTGTTATTGTTATTGCAGTCTGCAAAAGCATTGCAATAATGCTTGGAACAGAAAACATAAGTATTGTTTTAAGCTTGTTTTCTTTGATTGTACTTGTTTCCATAGTTACATTTCTCCATTAAAAAGTCAAAAAGATTGTTTCAACAAACTTTTTGACTTTTTACGCTGTTCTGTAATGTAATGAAGAACAGCAGTTGATAAGGAAGTTTGCAACGCAAACTTGTGAATAAAAACTTTGACGCTATTTCAGGCAAAGTTTTTATTACACTCTCCATTAAAAAGTCAAAAAGATTGTTTCAACTTCCGATTACACACATTATAGAAATGCAGTTGATAATTTTCTTCTGAATTTGTGCTGTCTTTGTATATGTTGATTATTTCTTCCTTTATTGTTATAGTCGGAAACATTATGGTTACAATTCAAAGCGTCCGTCAGGAAGATTTCCCTGAACAGGACAATTTATTTCAGACTGCCTTCTGGGGCAGATTTAAGACAGCTTGCGGACAGCAGGCTGTATTTTTTTTGTGCGGATATGAGCGCGACGATGCAGACAGCACAGCCGCTGCACGAATTGACTTTCCGCTTATGGTTCTCCTTAGAAAAACAGCCGCAGGATTATACGCGTATGCACCTAAAGCACCGTCCGTAAAAATCCCCGAAGGAGAATACGGAATTCTTCTGGAACAGACCGCTCTTGCCGTCCGTCAGTTTTTACCGGAAGAAACAGTCTGCATCAGGTTTGACACACAGTGGAAATCGCCCTACGGAAACGCCGCAGACTTTCCTGAACTTCCCCGGAACGAAATGCGTGAACTTCGGATGAATTACAATACCCGGACACATTCGCTTCGCAAAACACGGCGCGATCACCTTTGCCCTGATACAGTCATCATAAACTTAAAGCTTTCTCCCGAACAGCTGCTCAGGAATATGAGGCAGACAACGCGAAACTGCATACGCCGCGCCTACAAAGAAAACGTAATCTTCAGCGAAAAGCCGAAAGCCTTTCTGCCTGAATGGCACAAACTGTACCGTTCTACCGGAAAGAGAAAACAGTTCTACACTGAAAATCTTGAATATTTTATACAACTCATAAACCGCCCGGAAGGACCTGGACGTCTTTTCTTTAAGCCGGTTGCAAGTCCGCACGAAGACAGCGGAAAAGGACCTCCCTCAGACGCTTTCTCACACAATAATTTTTTTGCATACAGTCAGAATCAAAACGGCGCATTAAAAAACAATCAGAACAAGACAAATGAAATCCTTTCTTCAAATCCGTCTTCAATGCCGGTTACGGCGCAAGTTCCAGAACCTTCATTTCATATTCTTGCCGCAGAAAAAAACAACATTCTTCTTAGCGGAATGATTTTAGCAACGTGCAGAAAAACTGCGTACTATATGTTTTCCGGTTCTAACCCGGACTATTCAAATCTTATGGCGGGATACGGTCTGCAATGGGAAGCAATGCTTCTTGCAAGAAAAGCCGGCTGTACAAAATACGACCTTCTGGGAATTCCGCCGAATGGGAAACCGTCACATTTTATGAACGGACTGTACACCTTTAAGACAGGCTTTGGCGGAGAAGTTACTCGTTACTGCGGCTGCTGGGATTACCCATACCGCCCGGAACAGTACGAAACATTTGCCAACTGCGAAGAATTCCGCGATGTAAATGCAGGAACATAATAACATACTGACAGAATGACGGATATTTGCAGTTAAAAAAAAGCGGTCTGCCTGCCCTTCACCTGTTTTCCGTACCGATCAGCCGGCTAAAAACTACTTAAAAGGAATTATTTTTTTTCGGAGCATAATTCCTTTTACACAAAGGTATAGGACAAAACATCAGATTTTTCCGCCTGCCCGATATGTACTCAAGATATTAAAACAGGCAGACCGCCAGATTTTTACACAATAATTTTTTTCTCTCCGGAAACTCACCCCCTGTCGTGCAACACAAAAATCTTTATCCCTTCGTCCGGGAACTTTTCCTTAATGTACTGTACTACAGTACGCACTGTCTTTTCCTGCTCGTCACTGCAATATGCGATGATTATTACGTTCGTTTCCGGCCAGGTTGTCGTTCCGAGTTTGCGCGATTTTTTGCCGCGCCCGTGAACAAGCGGAATGACCGTGTACAGAAAGCCGGGAATTGCCGCTTCCAGATTGTTCACGATTTTTTCCTGCATAGACTGATTTGCAATTATTTCTACCCTAATCATTCTTTTTCTCCAAAAGTTTTACGAGTTCCTCGTCCATTTCAAAATCCTTTTTGTCGTCTGCCTTGCGGTTGAAGAGCGAGTACAGAACTGGAATTATGAAAAGCGTTACGATTGTACTTGAAGTAAGTCCGCCGATTACGCAAAGACCGATTGGCTGAGTCATACTTGAATTCTCGTCGCCGAAGAACGCCATCGGAATCATTCCCAAAATCGTCGTGAGTGTCGTCATCATTACAGGACGGAACCTCGAAGCGCCGGCATCTTCGCACGCGTCAAGAACTTTCATTCCGCGCCGCACAAGAAGGTTCGTCTGATCTACAAGAATAATTCCGTTGTTTACGACAATTCCGATGAGCATAACGACACCAATCATCGAAACCATACTGAACGACTGCCCTGTAATCAGATGAATTACGATGACGCCGACTATCAAGAACGGCAGCGTGAACATATTTATGAACGGCTCTTTGAACGACTCGTAAGTTCCTGCCATTACGCCGAATACGAGAATGACCGCAAGAATGATGATGATTACAAACACCTTCATCATATCCATCGTGTCTTTCCAGGAACCTTCAAACGACACGGTAATTTCTTCAGGCACAATCATATTTTCTTTCATCACCTGCTTTATGTTCCCTTCAACTTCGCCGGCGCTCGCATTACCAAGAAGGTTTGCCGTAAGGTGCACGATTCTGTTTTTGTTTTCTCGGCTGATTGAAACAGGGCCTACGCTCCGTATGACTTCCGCAAAGTTTGAAACTGCATAACGTCCGTTCGTTCCTGCAACGTAGATTTTTTCAAGGTCTGGAATGTCGCCGCGGTCTGAATCGCACAGAAGGACTACGACGTCGTAATCATCTCCGCCTGCCCTGTAAATCGTTGCGGTCTTTCCGTTTATGCTGTAGTTGATTTCGTTTGCAATCGTGTTGACAGAAATTCCGAACGATGATGCGCGGTCGCGGTCAATTTTAATTTCAACCTGCGGCAATCCTTCTTCAAGGTCAATTTCAATTTCCGAAACTTCAGGCACTTTTTCTTTCATCAGCGCTTTGAGTTCGTTTGCGGTTGCAAGAATTAAATTCAAATCGTTGCCGGAAAAAGCCACGTCAATGTCGCTTCCTGTCATCTGTTCCATCTTGCCTTCGTCAAAAGTGAACGTTGCAGTCGGAAAGTCGTCAAAGTGGCGGCGCATTTTTTCTTTTATCGAATCGGCTGTGTCAATCTGTTTTGCCGCGTCAGGAAGCGTAATCGTAATCGAACCTTTGTACGAAGTGTCCGCGCTCAAAGACATTCCGCTTGAAGAACCGATTTTTACGACGATGTTTTCGTAGCCTTTGATTTCGCTTTTTGCAATTTCGTAGAACTGGTCAAGGACGTTTTCCGTTTCAGAAAGTTTTGTTCCAAGCGGAAGTTCAACGTTCAGTCCTACGCTCGTGTCGTTGAAGTCTGACATAAACGAAATGTGAAGCTGCTTGAAAAGCAAAATCGAGCCGGCAAGAACCGTAAAAGAAATAAGAACTGTAGAGAACCGATGTCTGAGCACAAAACGAAGTCCCCTGCGGTACTTTCCTGTTACCCAGTTAATTGCGTTTCCGACCGACTCATCACACTTTTTTAAATATCTATTATTAATCGGAGTTTCCTTACGGTTATCAACCTTCAGGAATTTTCCGGCTAAAACAGGAACTAAGAACATTGCGACAAAAAGAGAAGCCAAAAGCGCAATGATAATTACTACCATCAATGTCGTAAACATTTCGCCGAGCATATCAAGCTGCGTCTTGTATACAAAGAACGGAATGAAAACACAGATTGTAGTCAAGTTGCCGGAAACGACCGAAGCCATAACTTCCTGAGTTCCGATGGCTGCAGAAACAGAAGCACTTGTTCCGCGCTCACGATAAGAATAAATGCTTTCGATTACGACGACGGAAGCATCGACGACCATTCCTATTCCCAAAATCAAGCCTGTCATCGTAATCATATTCAGCGTAACTCCCGTAAAGACCATAACGAGAACCGTAATCATAACGCTGAACGGAATTGAAATCGCCATAATGAGCGTACTCTTAACGCTCCGCAAAAACAGGAAGAGAACTAAAACTGTAAGCACGAATCCCTGCAAAATTGATTCAATCAAAGAACGAAGCGTATCGCGCACAGATTCTGAATCGTCAGAAATTATGTCAATCGTAATTCCGTCAGGGAGAGTTTCTTCAATCTCGGCGATTTTTTTGTAAACGGCATTTGCAACGTTCACTGTGTTGCTTCCGCTCTGCTTCTGGAGCTCGATGTATACGCCGGGCTTTCCGTTTATGTACACTTCGCTCGTAAGGTCTTTGTAACCCATAAACGCTTCTCCGATGTCAGAAAGTTTTACGTCGTAGCCGTTTACAGTTCCCACCACTGTATTGTTGATTTCGTCAATCGAAGAAAACTCGCCTGTGGTGCGTACCATATACTTTCGGGTTCCCTCGTACACGGAGCCGCCGCCCACTTCTATGTTCTGCTGGGCAAGCGTTCCAACGACGGAAGAAATCGTAAGTCCGTAGGCGTCAAGCCTGTTCTGGTTGAGTTCAACGCGCACAATCTGCTCACGTCCGCCACGAACCGAAGCCTGCGCAATTCCCGCCGTCTGTTCCAGCTTGTCGGAAATCACGTCGTCTGCAAGGGTGCGAAGTTCGTCCGCACTTCTGTTTCCGTTCAGGGCAAGGGTCATTACAGGAATAGAACTTGAATCAAACTTGAAAATCTGCGGAGTGTCCGCATCGTCAGGAAGATTTCCCTTTACCATATCCAGCTTGTCGCGAATGTCGTTTACCGCAACGTCAATGTCAGTTCCGTAGTTGAACTCAAGCGCAATCAGCGAAGAACCTTCCGAAGACTCCGATGTCATTTTGTGGAGGTTGCTCACGCTTATAAGTCCCGACTCAAGAATTTCCGTAACCGATTTTTCAACTGACTCAGGACCGGCGTTGTCGTAGCTTGTGTAGACCATCGCAATCGGCATATCCATATCAGGCATCAAGTCAATCTGCACGTTCCCCAGAGTAAACACGGCGATTATCGCAATAAGGGCGAATACGCAGATTGTAAGGACAGGATGCCCAAGAACTTTTTTTGAAACGCTCATATTTATTCCTCTCTTTCACTAATGTCCCTGACTTTTACGCCGTCGGTCAAAACTTGCATTCCGCTGACTACTACTTTTTCGCCTTCGGCAAGTCCGCTCAAGACTTCAAGGCGGGCATCTACTGTAACGCCGCCTGTAATTTCTTTTTGGGTTACGCTCATGTCGTCGTTCAGGACGAAAACGTATTTTTTTCCGGCACTTGTTATTACACAGTCATTCGGAATCGAAATAACGTCTTTATGAAGGACTGTGTTCAGCTTAATGCGGACGTACATTCCGGCGTTTATTCTTTCGTCGTTTGTATCAAACAAAAAGTAGACTTCTTTTGTGCGCGATGTTTCGTCGACTATCGGGCTTATTCTGAAAATATGCGCAGGGAATGTTTCGCCTTTGTAGGCTTCAAGGCTTACCTGTGCCGTAAGTCCGTTTTTAAGTACGCCGATTTTCCCTTCGGGGATTTTTGTTTCTATCTGAAGTTTGTTGATGTTTCCGATTCTTGCAATTTCAGTTGAAGTTCCGACTGTCGTTCCCTGTGTCAGAGGGAGCGATGTAATGTAGCCTTCAATCGGCGCGTACACCGGGCTTTTGGCATAAATTGAACCTGGCACTGACGGATCGACTTCTGCAATGAGCTGATTTTTTTTGACGTAGCTTCCGAGCGTTACGGGAACGTTTACAAGTTTTCCGCTGATGTCGGGATAAACTGAAATCGTATTGTCCGCCTTTACGTTTCCGCTCAAAAGCAGATATTCCTGCAAGTCGCCTTTTTTAAGTTCCTCGCTTTTTACCGTGTAGACAGTTTCCGCCTGAGAAGGCAGTTCCATCTTGCGCTTTGGAATGCACGCAATCACCGCAAGTACGGCGGCAGCAACAATTATCATCACAATCCGTTTTTTCGTAATTTTCATTTTTTCTCCATATAAATAGTAAAGTTTAGTTTTTTAATCATTCGGGCGGCTTTTTGAACGCTCCGCTTCCTTCGCAGAGCTTCGGTCGCAGGCCGTTCAAAAACCAGGCTTTCCGGGGTTCCGCTGTCGCTCCATTCCTCCGCTTTGCTCCGGAACAGGCAAGCCTGCCCCTCCAATCCTTGCCGCGGCACAGGAGCGGTAGACCTCACCCTGCTCTTAGTTTTCTTTCTTCATAAAAGTTCCCGACGGAACGGAAAGCGTATTTTCAAGTTCAAGGACATTGCTCAAAAGATTGTACTGCTCCGACCTAAGCTGAAGTTCTGCAGAGCGAAGTTTGTCAAGCGAAGTCTGGAGCGTAAGCAAATCTTTTGTTCCGCGCTGGTAGGCTTCTTCTGTCATCGCATACGATTTTTTTGCAAGCTCCACATTCATTCTGCGCGCCTCAAGCGTTTTCTGCGAAAGGGCGATGTCGTCAAGTTTCTGCGCCGTAGAAGTTCGCACGGTTTTCTTCAAGTCCTCAAGCTGAACTTCGTAGTCCTTAATCGTGTCGTCAAGGCTTGCAACTGCATCACGGCTTGATGACCCGGGAATCCAGCTGTCAATCGGAAGCGATATTCCAACCGAAACGCTCCAGTCTGGTGTTTCAGTTCCGCTTTCTGCTTTCCTGTCGTATGTGTAGATTTCAGGATTTACAGAGGCGCTCACGTTAAGCGACGGAAAAAACAGCGAATTGAATTTTGCAGATTTTGTGTAGCGCGCAGTTTTTAAATCCTGCTCAAGTTTTTTGATTGACGCAGATTTTTCGATGCAGTCGTCAAGCAGAGAATAATCCGCAGGCAAAACTAAATCCGCATCGTCAAGACTTCCAGAAAGTTCAACTTCCGTTCCCGGCTCAATTCCGATTGTGTCAAGGAATTCGTGAAGTCCGTTATTAAAAGAGGCAAGCGCGCTGTCTACATCAGGCCGTGCGGTTTCAAGATTTACCTGCGCCGTAAGTAAATCAAGTTCAGGCACAACTCCCCTGCTGAATTTATTTTTTGTCTGGTCATACTGCTTCTGGTACGAGTCAAGCGTGCTGCGGCTTGTTTCAAGGCTCTGCTTTAAATACAAAAGCCTGTAAAAACTTTTGCGCACGGCAGTTTCCGTGCTGCGCACAGTATCGTCAAAAGAAATTTTGCCTGCCTCGTACGTTGACTTTAACGCCTTAATCGCATCGGAAAGCCCCGCATCCAGAGAAAGAGATGCCGTTCCGCCCACAGATACGCTTACAGTGTCAGACTCTGAATCCTTCCACCCTTGTTTTTCCGCCGCTGACCCCGTAACGGAAACAGCCGGAAGCACTTTGTTCCAGGAATGACCGTATTCCCTTTTTGACTGTTCAAGTTTTATTGCCGACCGCTGAATGTCAATGTGAGTTTCAAGCGCACACTTTACCGCTTCATCAACAGTCAGGACAAGTTTTTCCTGCGCAAAAATGCCCTGCAAAGGTCCCCAGGCAAAAAACAGAACAAAAAATAAACGAAAAAAGTTACTTCTAAAAACTGAAGTCTTTAGAAGTTCCCAAAAGACATTTTTCATGTCATTTCCTCCAGAGAACGCAAAACCGTTCTCGTTGTATATATATGTAGTACGATACAGTAACTATAGCACACTACACTATAAAAGACAACGCATACTGTAGCAGGTTACAGTAAATTTCATTTTTTTTGAAAAAATTTTCTGCAAAACGCCAGGAACGGACAGTTCAATTTTGTTGAAAATAAACAAAAGCGCGGATATACTTTTCTATATGGACGAAGAATTAGTTTTAGACATCGGATTTTTATTAAAAAACATAAATGACAAGATGGAACGGCTTGCAAATGCGCAGTTCAAGTCAATCAGACTGACTTTTTCGCAAGTTCGCGTTATGACTTTCATTTACCATAAGGAAAATTTTACGACTACGCAGAAAGACCTTGAAGTTTTCCTTGACGTTTCGCACCCTACAATAAACGGAATTCTGAAGCGGCTTGAAGAAAAAGAATTCATCACTACGGAAATGACAAAAAAAGACGGGCACCTTTCAAAAACAGTCCGGCTTACAAAAAAAGGCGAAAACGTTTTAATTGCAAGCGAAAAGGAAAAAAATCTGCACGAAAAAGCGCTTTCTGCCTACCTTACAAAAGATGAACGGAACAAGCTGATTGAACTTCTGCTTAAAGTCCAGAAATCCGCATCCGAAATGGAAGAATAGCGGAAGCTTGAAAATTTATTTCCGCTGATTTTTTTTGGAGATTGTTACTCTGAAGTTTGTATGCTCTTTATTTTATAATACGCGATTGCCATTTCATCTTCAGTGTAGCTTTTTGCCATCGCCTGATAGTAGATAGCGAACCGGCCGGGTGTGATTTCAATATTGAAAAAAGTGTGGACTTTTTTTCCGTTCAGATACAGCATTGCCTGTCCGTCTGTGCGCATCTCAAGTTTGACGGTGTTCCATTCCAGGGGATTTATGTTTGCTTCCTGGGCAGTCAGGGTTTTTATGATTTTTATTGTGCTCTCGCTTTTTGTGCTTCTTGCAATTTGGAACTGTCCGTTGCTGCAAACCATAAAGAACCATGACTCGCAGTTGTCGCTTGTGTCAAGAAGCTCAAACCCTGCGCTCTTCATGTTCTCTTCGATTTTTACCAGTCCCTCGAATCCTGCTACCTCTTTTCCGAATGAAGTCTGAAAAATCCAGTTGCGGAGTGTTCTTCCGCTGCAAGTTCCTTTAGATACAACTGCGTTTATTACTGTTCCGCTTTCGCCGGAAACTGAAGTAAAATCCTGTACGTTGCAGAATGTATATGCTTTCTGCGAAACATCTACCTGCGAATAGCCGTCTTCCGATGAATATCCGCAGCCAAAAAAAATAAGTGAAGCAAATAAAAAAAATAAAACCCGCATTGTTATACCCAAAACCTCTGAAAAAAAACTACAGCGTGAAAATTCATCTGTAGTGATTTTTCAATTTTGTTTTATAGAAGTTCGTTTTCAAGCTGTTCCACAAGCTCCCTGAATGTGTCGAGCGCAGACTGCACTGGCTCTGTGCTTTCCATGTTTACACCGGCAACTTTCAGGCTTTCAATAGGGTAGCGCGAGCCTCCCGACTTCAGGAATTTAAAGTAATCTTCGCGCTCCTTGTCTGAGCCGTTCACAACTTTTTTTGCCAGCGCAAGTGAAGCTGAAATTCCGGTTGCGTATTTATAAACATAAAATGCATTGTAAAAATGAGGAATCCGCAGACCTTCCATGTCGCTTGATTTTTCAAAATTCATCACCGGCCCGAAGTATGTTTCAAGCAGCTTGCGGTAGATTGAGCGGATTGCATCGGTGCTGAGCGGATTGTTGTTTTCCACTGCCTCGTGACAGGCAAGCTCGAACTCCGCAAACATTGTCTGGCGGTGAAGGGTAGCAAGAATGTCATTTGCGCGCATGGAAAGAAGATATTTTTTCATTTCGTGGTCTTTGGCATTCTTCAGCAGATATTCAAAGACAAGCTCCTCGTTGAATGTGGACGCGACTTCAGCCTCGAAAATTGTGTATTCATAGGACATGAACGGATTGCTGCGGACACTGTACCATGAGTGCATTGAATGTCCGCCCTCATGCGCCATTGTGTATACATCGCGCAGTGAAGTGTCCTTGTAATTTAAAAGAATGTAAGGATATCCTTCGTAGCATCCGCTTGAAAATGCCCCGGAATTTTTTCCCTTGTTTTCAAAACGGTCAACCCAGCCGCCTTTCAAGCCGGAGCAGAGAGTGTCTGTGTATTCAGTTCCAAGAACAGACAGAGCGTTGCGTACTATTTCAACAGATTCGTCGTATGAGATATTTGTCTTGACGGACTGCACAAGCGGAACGTAAACATCATAGTGCCTCAGCTCTTGAACACCCAGAACTTTTTTTCTTAGCTCGTAATATCTGTGGAGCGTATCAAGATTTTTATGAACTGTTTCAATGAGATTCTTGTAAACGCTTACTGGAACTTTGTCTGAATAAAGCGCGGCTTCAAGAGAAGATTTGTAGCCCCGGGCGCGCGCATGGAAAATGTCATTTTTCACTGAGCCTGAATACAGGGCTGCAAGCGTGTTTGCGTGGCTTTCAAAAACTCCGTAGAATTTGTTATATGCCTCTTCGCGGATGCGCCTGTCCTGGTTTTCCTCAAAATCGCTCCAGGTGCTGTGTGTGAGCGGAAGCTGTTTCCCTTCAACTTCAACAGTTCCAAAATTCATGTCGACATCATTTAAAAGCGAAAATACATTCGAAGCTGTCTGCGCACTTTCTGACTGGAGAGCCATGATGCGCTCTTCTTTTTCACTAAGGATGTGCGGCTTGGCATGAAGAGCTTTCTGGATATAAACGCGGTAATCTGAAAATTCGCTCTGGCTTATCCACTTTGTTATTTTTTCATCCGGAATAGAAAGAAGCTCCGGTGTGAAAAAACTTGTTTCCGAGCAGGCTTCTGTGTATGCCATCATAACGCGGTTGTGCATTTCCTGCGCCGCGCTGTCGCCCTGGTCGGCTTCGTTGTTTAAACTTGCATAGTGATAGACTTTTTCAATCATGCGGTCAAGAGCTTCGTCTGCCTTTAGAGCCTCAAGAAGAATGTTGCTGCTTTCCGCAAGTCTGCCTTTGTAAGAGGCGAATTCTTTTACAAGCAAAGGAATCTTTTTAAGATCTGCTTCCCACTCCGCATTTGTTTTATAAAGCTGTGTAAGATCCCACTTGTATTCAGCTGGAACATCTTTTCTTAATGGAATAGTTTCGTTTTTCATGATTTGATTTTTCAATTTTATTGAATTTCAAGGATGAATTCAAGTTATGAAAAATTCCCGGTGAGCTGCTTTTGGCGTTTTTGCGTTTGCTGTTTTTGTAGAACTTTATGCGGAAATTTTGTAGAATGTCCGCATGAAAAACAAAGTGTTTCTTTTTGCGTTTTCTCTTTTTGTGATGTTTTTTTCTTCATGCTCCGGTGTCATCGGCTATGGAGTTGTTTTATGGAATGTAAGTGAAAAGGAAATTCCGGATGGAACGGTTGTTCCTGTTTACCTGAAGTCGAATATTTCAAAGGTCTATGTAATCGGAGTTCCCGGCACAAAAGAAAAAATCGAAATTCCCCTGTGGAAGCTTTCAAACCCGGAGTCAAAATCCAGGGCTGTAAAATATGCAAAAAAATATTCTGAGTATACAGGAAAATACGCCTTTTGCATTTTTGACGGTCTTCCTGTGCGCGCTGACAAGGTGAATACATCAAAGCAGGTTTACCGCCTCAAGAAAAATGAAGTTGTCCGTGCGCTCTACAAAGGAAACGGAGTTGCTCCCACAAGCGGCGGAAATCCTCTTCCCGGCGAATGGCTCAGGGTTCTTACAGACGGCGGAATTGAAGGCTGGTGCTTCAGCTACAACCTCAGGCTTTTTGACATGAACCGAGACGGATCATACGGGGCAGGCGCGGAAGTTGTTGAAGTCCAGCAGAAAGACGAAACCCTCGACAAAATTTTGTTCACCTACTGGTACCCTGAATATTATCGCCCGATGATTTCAAAAAAGCAGATTGACCTGGAATACATTCTTCCCGGCTACGGATTTGACAGCGGCTATATTTCAGGCACAACAAAAATAAGCCTTCCGAATTTAAATGTTTCCTTTCCGTATTCTGAATTTGAAAAGATGGACAACGGAGACTACAGGGCAAAGGACGCTCCTGTTGAAATTATTCCGCGCAGCTCAAAGTACATAATTGTAAGATATATAGATGACAGCGGAAAGCCGAGGAACTATACTTTTACTTCGCTTGAAGACGATGTGCGGATAGAAGAGCTTATATCGGAAGAAAAGAGCAGGCGCCAGGGGCTTTATAAATCCATTCAGGCTCTTGGCCCGGATTTTAAAAGCGGAAACTACGGAACGCTTTCGTTCAATGATAACAATATTTTCAGGTGGAGCGGATTTATGAAGCTTGTTCCTGCTGTGATTCCGCAGGGTGCAAAGGGAATCGGCTTTGTGGAAACAAAATATTTTCTGGACGGTACACTCAAGTCTTCCTGGGACGGAGTTGTTACTTTCCATTTTGAAAATGCGAGCCGCGAAGTGAATTTCCTTTACAAAAAGGAAGTCAACGGACTTAGGCTTGCCTATGCGAACATTGTTGAAAAATATGACGACAGCTTCGGAAGAAAAACTGTGTCGGTTTCGCTTCCGGCGAATTCCATGGTTCTCTTTTTTCAGAAGTAGGGCAGCCTCGGATTAGGGAGCCTGTAAAATCATTAAAATGAATTTTCAGGATTTCCGTTATTCAGCTCAGCAAAAAAAAACACCGGATTTGATTTATGGCATTTATTCAATTTTCAAAAGTTTCCCTTGCATTCGGCGACAGGGATATTTTAAAGGATGTTTCTGTAAATTTGCAGGCAGGAACAAAGGCGGCTCTCACAGGAGCGAACGGAGCTGGAAAATCCACTCTCATAAAAGTCATGGCTGGAATCATAGAGCCGGACAAGGGGGAGCGTGTCGCGCAGAAAAAATGCCGCATTGAATATCTTCCCCAGAGCGGGCTTGTTCATTCCGGGTGCACACTGAAGGCGGAGGCGGACAAGGCATTTGAGTGGGGCTACAGAATTCAGGCGGATGCGGATTCTCTCGGCGAGCTTTTAAAGTCGAATCCTGAAAATTCGCAGAGGCTTGCGCTTGAGCACGCAGAGCTTCTGTCCGAGCTTGAAAACAGCGGATGGTACAGGCGCGATGCGCTTGCTGAGCAGGTTCTGCTTGGACTTGGATTTGAGCGCGCTGACTTTGAAAAACGCACTGAGGAATTTTCCGGCGGCTGGCAGATGCGCATTGCTCTTGCAAAGGCTCTTATGTGCTCGCCTGATATTCTTCTGCTTGACGAGCCTACAAACTATCTGGACATTGAGGCGCGAGGCTGGCTTGAAAAATTTCTTGCTGACTTTAAGGGCGGCTTTTTGCTTGTGAGCCATGACCGCTATTTTCTTGACCACACAATCTCTGAAGTCTACGAGCTTTTCAGCGGAACACTTAGACGCTATCCCGGGAATTTTTCGCACTATGAGGAAGTCCGCAAGGTTGAGCTTGAATCGCTGATTGCTTCCTATGAGCAGCAGCAGCAGGAAATTCAGCACCTTGAGGAATTTATAAAGCGCTTTGGCTACAAGGCGACAAAGGCTGCCCAGGCGCAGGAACGCCAGAAGATGCTTGATAAAATTCTTGAAAATAAAATCGAGCTTCCTGAAAACCTTAAGAAAATTCATTTTTCATTTCCCGCGGCTCCACATTCCGGAAGGCTGGTTCTTACAATCGAGCATCTGGGAAAAAGCTACGGCGGCCCAGAAGTGATCCGGGACTTGAATCTTGTTGTGGAAAACGGCGAGCGGCTTGTTGTGGCGGGAAGAAACGGAGCTGGAAAATCCACCCTGCTTAGAATTCTTGCCGGCGCGGATTCTGATTTCACCGGAAGCTTCAAGCTTGGAGCAGGAGTTTCAGTTGGATATTTCAGCCAGGACAGCGCGGAAAAAATAAAGGGCAGCGAAACAATTCTTGAGCGCCTTGAGAGAAATGCGCCGCTTGAGCTTATTCCAAAAATCCGTGATATGCTCGGAGCGTTTCTGTTCCGCGGCGACGATGTGTTCAAAAGCATCGATGTTCTTTCGGGCGGAGAAAAATCCAGAATCGCCCTGCTTGAGCTTCTGCTCAGACCTGTGAATCTTCTTATTCTTGATGAGCCTACGAACCATCTTGATATGCATTCAAAGGATGTTCTTCTTGAGGCTCTGAAATGCTTTGGCGGAACTGTTGTTTTTGTAAGCCACGACCGCGGTTTTATAGAGGAGCTTTCCACAAAGGTGATTGAGCTTCGCCCTGGCAGCTGGCGCGAATTTTCAGGCGACTACAGATATTATATGCAGCGCATTGAAGCTGAGCAGTCCGCTGAATCTGCGGCTTCGGAAATTCTCCCTGAAAAAAAGACCGAGCAGAAATCCGTGACCAGGCTTTCATGGGAGGAGCAGAAAAAGCGCGAGTCAGAGCGGCGGAAAATTCAAAAGGAAGCGGACAAGTATGAAGAGCTGATACGCGAGGCAGAAGAAAAAAAATCCGCCCTTGAAAACCAGCTGTCCCTGCCGGAAGTGTATTCAAACGGCGAGGCGGCAAAATCAGTGCAGGCCCAGATTGCGCAGATTTCTTCTGAGCTTGAGGAGCTGAATTCAAAGTGGCTCAGCGCGGCGGAAAAGCTCGAGGAATTTTTGTGAGCGGCTTTGAGTTGTGCAAATTGTTGCGCAAATTTTTTCATACAAATTGAAAAATCATGGTTATTGGGGTATTATAAATGAAGCCTAGGATGGCTCTGGGTGATTATCCAGTGCCGGCGATAATAGCGCAGGAGGAACAAATGAAGGTTTTAGTGATTGGTGGAGCCGGATATATCGGAAGCCACGTTGTCAAGGAGCTTATGGCAAAAGGCCATGATGTTACAGTTTTTGACAATCTTTCAAGCGGCCTTATTCAGAATCTTTTTAAGGAGAATGAATTTATCGCAGGTGATATTCTTCATCCGGAAGATTTGGACAAAGCATTTGCACTTGGTTTTGATGCCTTTATTCATCTTGCGGCATTCAAGGCTGCCGGCGAATCTATGGTTTACCCGGAAAAATATTCAATAAACAATATCAACGGCACTTTGAATATTCTTAACGCGGCTGTTGCCCACAACTGCCTCAACATGGTTTTTTCTTCCAGCGCAGCAACTTTTGGCGAGCCGCAGTATCTTCCTATTGATGAAGACCATCCGAAAAATCCTGAAAACTACTACGGATTCACCAAGCTGAAAATTGAAGAATTCATGGGCTGGTATGAAAAGCTCAAGGGGCTGAATTTTGCGGCTCTCAGATATTTCAACGCGGCCGGCTATGACCCTGAAGGCGTGATTTACGGGCTGGAAAAAAATCCTGCGAATCTTCTGCCTGTTATGATGGAAGTTGCCTGTGGAAAACGGGAAAAACTCAAGGTGTTTGGCAGCGACTATGACACAAGGGACGGAACCTGTATCCGTGATTATATCCATGTTACAGATCTTGCGGTGGCTCACGTTCTTGCGCTTGAGTATATAGCTAAAAACAAAAAGAGCCTTACCCTGAATCTTGGAACAGGAAACGGAATAACGGTTACAGAAATGCTTGAAGCGACCCGCCGCATAACCCAAAAGGAAATTCCTGCTGACTATGTTGAGCGGCGTGCCGGAGATCCTGCGCAGCTTACAGCTTCTTCAAAGCGCGCAAAGGACATTCTTGGCTGGGAACCGAAGTTCAGCGATGTGGACACCTTGATAAGCACAACGTACAGCGCATATAAAAAATATTACAGCGAAAATTAATTTTCACAGCGGCCGTCTGTTTTTGCAGGCGGCTTTTTTTGTGCGCCATTTATGTTGAAAAATTTAAACCTATGCACGCTTGAAAAAAAACAAAAAGTTTTGCGGGTAATCCGCCGGAGGAAAAATGAAGTCTGATTTTGGAAAACTAAAAAACTATATAGAAAAAAACACAGTGCTCATGACAGAGCTTGAGTCGCTTTTGACATCGATTCCTGCTCTTGCTCCCGAAAACGGCGGAGACGGAGAAGAGGAAAAGTGCGCCGCCCTTGAAAAATGGCTTGCTGAAAATGGCATTACAAACCTCAGGCGTTACAATGCTCCGGACAGCCGTGTTTCAGCTGGTTTCCGCCCGAATCTTGTTGCTGAAATTCCCGGAGAAAATTCCGAGTGCGCTGTGTGGGTCTGTGCGCACCTTGATGTTGTTCCCGCCGGCGAGCTTTCCCTGTGGAACACAAATCCGTGGCAGGCTGTTGTGCGCAACGGGAAAATTTTGGGCAGGGGAGTGGAAGACAATCAGCAGGGGCTGTGCAGCGGTGTTCTTGCTGCGCTGAGTTTTGTAAAGCAGGGAATTGTTCCAGAGCGCACAATCAAGCTTCTTTTTATGGCGGACGAAGAAGTCGGCTCTAGGTACGGCATGAATTTTCTGATAGAAAAGCACCCGGAAATTTTTGGAAAGAATGACAGGATTCTTATTCCCGACGGAGGAGATCCGCTCGGACAGACTATTGAAGTGGCTGAAAAAAATATTCTGTGGCTTAAATTTCATACTGTTGGAAAACAGGCGCACGGCTCTCGTCCTGACCAGGGCTGCAATGCAAAGCTTGCCGCATGCAGTCTTGCCCTTAAAGTTCACGGGCTTGAGTCTGTATTCAGCGAGCAGAATCCAATGTTCGAGCCGTGCCGTTCAACTTTTGAGCCGACGATGCAGTATCAGAATGTTTCCGGCGTGAATATAATTCCGGGCGATGATGTTTTCTGCGCTGACTGCCGCATACTTCCTGTTTACAGTCTTGATGAAGTACGAAAAGAAGTTGCAAGAATTGTGAGCGAAACAGAAAAAGAATATGGAGTGAAAATTCAGGTTGAGGAGCTTCAGGCCGAACAGTCAAAGGCGACATCCCCTGATTCACCTGTTGCGCAGGAGCTTTCCGGTGCGATTCAAAAAGTGCATGGCATACAGCCGCGGTTTATTGGAATTGGCGGCGGCACTGTTGCGGCGGGTCTGCGGAATTCAGGAATCGATGCGGTTGTCTGGTCTACAATGGATGAGCTTGCACATCAGCCGAATGAATATACTGTAATAGAAAATATCGGAAAAGATGCGCTTGTGATTGCATATATGGCTTGCTGAATTTCTGCACAGAATTTTCAGGCTGGAATTTAGGCGGTACTGGATTTGAACCAGTGACTTCTACCGTGTGAAGGTAGCACTCTACCACTGAGTTAACCGCCCGTAATAAAATTTTTTATGGAAATCTTGAAAAGCTGAAATTTTTCGAGATGGCTTTATTTTATTAAAAACAGTTTTCTGTGTCAACGGCTGCAAAAACTGATGATGCTGATTTTTTTTTCGCTTTAAATATTCTATCTTCTATGTTAAAATCTTTTTATGAATATCAGCGACAAGACAGTTTCACAAGTTGTTGCAGCCAATATCAGCAATATAAATTCAATTTTTGTTTTTCCAACAGATGTTGCCCAGACAAGCTGGATACAGTGGGCTATAAAAAATCCATCTGAGTCTGGTGTCCGCGCTTTTAATCTTGACCAGTTTACCGCATGGGACAAATTCAAGTCCGCATATCTGAAAGCTGCCGATGAAAATCTTGTTTGTATTCCGCCTGTTGTTAGAAAAGTTTTTGTTCAGAATATTCTTCTTGAAAACAGCGAAAAACATTTTTTTAAAAGAATTGTTTCGTCTGCGCCTGAATTCAAAGACAATGTGCTGGGCTTTGCAGATTGGATTGCAGGAATTCTTCCTTCCCTGAAACTGTGGAATTCTTGCTTTGAAAAATCCATGGCAAAGAAAAATCCAGACGAAGAGGACTTGGACTACAAAAAACTTTTTGAGCTTTATTCTGATTTTTTGAGCCGAAATAATTTTTATGAGCCGTCTTATCTTGATTCGGATTTAAAAAAAACGGACAGGAATATTTTTATTTTTTACCCGGAGCTTCTGGAAGATTTTTCTGAATTTCAGACTGTGCTTTCTGCGGCGGAAAATGTAACCCTTGTCAATATTCCTGACAACATTCCAAAAACGGCCTGCTGCTTTTACAGTGATTCCCGCAGGGAGCTTCGCATGCTTGCCCTCAGGCTTCATCAGCTGCACATTCAGAATGTTGACCTGAGAACTGTTGCCGTCAATGTTCCCGACCTGGAAACTTTGCGTCCGTATCTTGAGCGGGAGCTTTCTCTTTATTCTGTTCCCTACACAGTGCGCGCCGGAGTTCCATTTACAAAAAACTGCGGCGGAGATATTTTTCAGAAAATAAAGGAATGTGCTTCTTCGAATTTTTCCTATGACAGTGTGCGTTCGTTTTTGCTTGACGGCTATATTCCATGGAAAAATTTTGAACGCAATGAGCAGCTTGTAAGAACAGGCAACGAAAAGCGCTGTGTGTGCAATTACGTTGACGGCGATAAAACAACTGATGTCTGGCTTTCTTCTCTGCAGAACGAAAACGGGGAGCTGGATTTTTATAAGAATATAAAAAAGGCTGTCCTTGAGTTTGAAAATGCCTCCAGTTTTCAGAAGTTGAAATTCGCATGGGATAATTTTAAAAGCACTTTTATTGATGAGGCGAAATTCAGCGAAGCGCAGTATCAGAACACTGATAAAATTTTAGGGCGCATAATCACCGAGCTGAATTCATTGGTTTCGATTGAGCATGATTATCTTTTAAAGATTGGCTGCAAAGTGAATTCGCCGTTTGTTTTTTTTATAAACGAAATAAACAGAAAGTCATATACGCCGAACGAAAAAAAATACGGAGTAAACATTTTTCCATACAGGCTTTCTGTGTGCGCGGACTTTGAATATCAATTTGTAATAAACGCAACCCAAAAAGATATTTCAGTGCCGTTCAGAAAACTTGGATTTATAAATGATTCAGAAAAACGAGCGAATCTTGACCTTGGCGAAAAAGATGCCTCCGCTGATTTTATAAGAGTTTACTGTGCACAGCAGCGGACTTTGAAAAGCAAAAAAGTATTTTTTTCTGCTTCTAAAAAGACATTTTCAGGTTCGGCGATTATGCACACTGCGCTTGAGCCTTCTGCGCCGGACTGCGGTGAAGAAAAAATTCTTGAGGAGCTTGATTTTATAAACAATGAAAAAAACGATTTCCGCAATGAAAAAAAATCTGAACGCATATTTACAAAAATGCAGCAGGATTCTTTCTTTTTATGGAAGTCTGTTTTTTCATCGGGAAATTCTTCCTGCATGTCAGAGGAGCTGAAGAAAAAAATAAATGCCGAGCTGAAGAACAAAGGAAAAAATTGTTCCGAGCCGGACAAGATAAAAATTTCTCAAACAGAGCTAAAAAGTTTTTTTCCGTGCCCAAGGCATTTTATTTTTACAAAAGTTTTGAACCTGAAGGAAGATACTCTTGATGTTGACCTTATAAAAAACTACGAGGCAGGCGTTTTTATTCATAAGATAATCGAGCTTGTATGCAAGGCATTTCAGGATGAAAAAGTTTACAAAGGAAAAATACCTGTCTTCTGCGATGAGAATTCCAGGGAGCTGAAAAACCTTGTGGATTTGTCGTTTGAGCAGGCCAAGCTGCACACCGGTTTTTCAAGAAGTCCTCTTGCGCTGAGTGTTATTGAAAGCCAGAAAAAACTTATATGCGAAAATGTCTTTGTGTTTTTCAAGCAGTTCTGCGCTCTTCCTGAGTCCAGCGACGAAAAGGAAAATAAAAATTTCGGCGGATATTTTATTGAAGGTCTTGAGCTTGAAAAGGAAACTTCATGCGGCAGCGGTGAATTTGATTTTTTTGGAAAGATTGACTGTGTCCTTTCAAATCCCGATGAGCCGGACGAACTTTTTATTGTTGATTACAAGAGCGGTTCTGTTCCTTCTGTAAAGGACAGTGTTTTTAACGAATCCTCTCTTCCTGCGCTGAAAGATTTTCAGATGGCTTCGTATGTTAGACTTTTGGAAAGCGAAGGCAAAAAAGTTTGCTCTGCATTGTTTTATAAATTAAAAAGGGAAAACAGCGATAATTTTTCTGTTGTGCAGGTCATCTCAAAAAATCCCAAAAAAGAAAACACAGACAGAGAAGGCTTTGAAAACACTCTTGCAGAACTTGAAATATGCGCGGAGTATTTTTACGGAAAGGCGAAAGAACTTGACTTTGTTCCCGTCAGTTTTCAGGTGGACAAAAGTCATGGTGTGAATATTTTCAGGGACTGCATGAACTGCGGTTTCAATTCAATATGCAGAACGTCATTTGAAGTTGCAAAAAAGGAACTTGTATGAATTTTGATTATCAGTTTTTAAATGAGCCTTTGTCAGAAAATCCTGCTGATTCAAAAACGCCTGATTCGTTCCAGATAAAGGCAATAACAAAAAGGGACAATGCAGTTGTTTCCGCTGGTGCTGGCTCTGGAAAAACTGACGTGCTTGCGCTGCGCTATGCTTTTCTTTTGATGACTGATGAAAATCTTCATGTGCGGAATATTCTTGCGCTTACCTTTACAAAAGAGGCCGCTTCTGAAATTTATGACCGCATATATAAAAAGCTGAATGCCTTTGTAAAGTTTCTTGATGAAAAAAAATATGCATTGCAGGTTCGTCTTGCAAAAAGGGCGCTCGATGAATTTGCGGATGCGCGAATTCAAACTCTTGATTCATACAGCGGTTCCATTGTGCGTCTTGGTTCCAGTCGGTATGGAATCCGCCCTGATTTTACAACCGGCTCTTCCTCCTGCGACCGAATTGTTGAAGATGCGGCTCTTCCGTTTGTTTTAAAGCACAGGGGCGAGTCTTGTTTTTCTTTTTATTCGCAGCCGGGAAAAATTGAAGAGTTCGCTGAAAAGTGCTTTGCTTCCCCGATTTTGGAATATACTTCTGTTGCCACAAAGAGCGGTTTTTTTTGCGAGCATTTTCAGATACAAAAAAATCAGATTGCCGAAGCATGGAATTCATTTTTCAATATTGAAAACGCAGAGTCAGTTTCAGTCAGCCTTGAAGAAATAAAACGTCTGCTGGAAACCATCGACAAAAAAAATGCCTTTACAGATGAAGTCCAGCTGGTTTTTGATGATGGTTTTGATTTTGAATCTTTCCCGGTTCTTGATGCGGATTCGTTTCTTGAGGAAAATGCAGATTTATTGTTTCAGAATACTGACCGTGTCTGTTCAAAATTGAAGGCACTGTGTTCTGTTAATATGCAAAAGGGCGGAAACAAAGAAACTATAAAAGCAATAAAAAATGAAATAAAAAAAATAAAGGCTTTGTTTCCGCAGATTTTGGCGGTTTCAGTTTTTCTAAAAAATCTGAAGGTGCAGAAAAGAATGTTTGAGCTGATGGATGAATTTCTTGACGAAGTGAATACAGCCAAGCGCATTTCCGGAAGCCTTTCATTTAAAGATGTCAGCGATTTGTCCCTTAGAATTTTAATTGAGCAGCCCGATATAAGAAGACAGCAGAAAAGCCTCATAAAAAAAATAATGATTGATGAATTTCAGGACAACAACAAAAAGAACAAGGAGCTTCTTTATCTTGTGTCTGAAACTGATGGCAGCGAGCTTCTTCTTGAAAACAAAACTGAAAATGAATTTTTTGCGGAGCTTGAAAAACATATTTCCCCCGACAAGCTTTTTTTTGTGGGCGATGAAAAACAGTCTATATATAAATTCCGCGGCGCGGATGTGAGCGTTTTCAATAATCTAAAACATTCCCTTAGAGATTCATCCGGGCTTGAAGACGGCACCAATCTCAGCATGACAAACAACTACCGCTCTTCCGCTTCTCTTCTTTATTCGTTCAACATGATGTTTGGAAGCAACGAGCCGCCGCTGAATAAAACTGAAATCCCGTCTATTTTTTATTGCACGGACAGTTTAAAAAGCTACGAAGCGGAATACAGCCGCAATGCAACAAAAAAAGACTGCGAGATAATTCCAGTTGACAAGGATACTATTCCTGTTCATCTGTGTCTTTTGCACAGCGGGAAAAATTCAGACGGAACATCATTTGCAGACATTGTAAAAAGAGGCGAATGTCTTAATGAGGATGAAACACTTGCATATTTTATCGCCAGAAAAATTTCAGAGCTTGCAGAAAGGGATTCTGATTTTAACAGCTATGCCATTTTGGATAATTCGCGCTCTGGAAGATTTTATCTTAAGCGTTACCTTTCGCTTTTTAACATTCCTTATACAGTCGACCGGCAGACCGATGTTTTTTCAGAAGGCATAGCAAATGATTTTTACAATTTTCTGCGCTTCTGTGTTTATCCTTCGGATTCCAATGCGTTTGCGGCATTTCTTTCTTCCCCTTTTGCAGGACTGAGCATACAGGGTGTTCAGAACATTTTGGCTTCCTCAATAAAAAAACAGCGTGAAGGCGGAATTCAGTTTTTGCCTTTTGAAGATGACGAAAATCTTTTTCTGTCTGATTCTGACATGGAAAAATACACCGCCGCAAAAAAACTTTACATGGAGCAGAGGGAGCTTATTCTTTCCCAGAGCCTCACAAAGTCGCTTGAATTTTTGTGGTACAAAACCGGCTATTATTTTGAAACGCTGCTGAACAGAAATCTTTCGCTTTATGCAGAGCAGTTTGATTTGCTTTATGAAACTGCGCGGCAGGCTGAAGCTGACGGAAAAAGCATTGCATGGTTTGTGGATCAGCTTGCGGCTTCAAAGAAAAAGGAAGTGTCGTCTTATGCCGGCGATGAAGGAATTGAGCTTGATATGAAAGGCATTGTCTATCCTGTTGAAAAGCCCGATGCCGTTAGGATTATGACAATCCATCAGAGCAAGGGACTTCAGTTCAAGCATGTTTTTATTGTTGGAATATGGAAAAATCCTATTGCGCAGAAAACTGGAAAATGTTTTTTTGATGAAGACGGCTTTGCAGGAAAAGAGCCTTCGGGCGTGTCCTTGTGCGCTTACGGTGAAGGCGGAAATTATTTTTCACTGCGGCAGAAAGAAGATTCCGCGCAGAGAGAATTTGCCGAGCAGAAAAGAAAAATTTATGTTGCAGTTACAAGGGCCGAAAAAGATGTCTATCTTGTCGGAAGCCTTGCAAGAAGCGATTCTCTGAAAAAATTTGATGAATCAGACGATGCCGAAAAAGACTTTAACGATTCTATTTCCCTGATGCACCGCCTTTCCCGTTTTTACTACCAAAAAGAAATTTATGCTGACAACGATTTTTCTTGCGGCGAATACTGCAATTCTCCTTTGTTCAGAAAACAGGGTGCGCCTTTTGATTTTATAAAAATAAATCCGGTTTCATCTTCTGTGCGCTCACGGGAGCATTTGAATTTGGATATGCTCCGACATGAAAAAATAAACCTGTTTACTTCTTTGTATGAAAAAACTCCGTTTGAGATGCAGCCTGATTTTCCTGCTGAATATTCAGACAAAACAGAAACTCCGAGCGGCCTGGAAAAAATTCATTCTCAAACAACAGTTGTGTGCAGAAAAGATTTGAAAAAAAATCCGCTCTATGATTCAGTTGATGCCTTTCTGAAAAACGAGCAGGAAAATTCTGATGAGCAGGAAGACTGTGTTTCAGCGGAATTTGACTACAGCGATTTTGGAAAGCTTGCGCACTCCTGCCTTGAAAGCCTTGTCGCCACAGGAAGCGGAAAAAGCGCAGAGGACTTTCTTGACGGAACAGTGCGGAAAAAACTTTCTGAAAATGTGGAGCGCAGGGAAATACTTTTAAAGACCGTTCTGTCTATGTGCGCCGCGTTTGAAAAAAGTCCGCTGGGAAAAGAAATGCTGGACGCAAAATCAAGCGGCCGTCTGTGCAAGGCTGAAAATAAATTCAAATTCCTTTTGGACAATACGATTTTTACAGGTTCCATGGATTTGGTTTTTCAGGATGGCGGCGGAAATATTGTTATAGCGGACTATAAGACTGACCGCGCTGCAAAGCCTGAAATGTACATTGCCCAGCTTTCATGCTATCGAAAGGCCGCGGCTGAAATTTTCCATGTTGAAATGAAAAATATAAAGACCGTTCTGTACTATCTGCGCTACGACAGTGAAGTAGATATTTCAGATTACACGGAGTAATTTTTGTGCTCCGCAGTTTTTTTGCATTTTGAAAAGTTAATAAAGCACTGAATACTCCCGCGCGGATTATTCAGTGTTTACAGTATAGCCGCTGTTCTGTTCTAAGCTTGAAAGTTTTCCTAATACAAAAGCTGCGCCTCAAATGAAAGCGAGCCTGGAATTTTTCCTGCAAGCGTTGCCATGTCATTTTCCAGTGCGCCGAAAATTTCAATGGTGTCATTCAGCATTGCTTCCTTTGCAAAATTTATTTTGAATTCCCTGGGTTTTTTAAACTGAAGCTGGCACGGAAGCGTGTCCTCTATAAATGCGGCATAGCGTGCATTGTTTGTGTGGCCGTTTGCATCCAGGTCGGAAAATTTTATTGTCCTTGTTCCCCACAGCTCTGTTTTTTCAGGCACGGAAATTCTCCCCGGCTCTTCGCTGTCAACATCAATCGGAAGAACTGAAGGCTCCCGGAGAGTCAGTTTTTTTGTTGGAAGAATTTTTCGCTCGTTTATATCAACAAGAAGCCACGAAGATTTTCCTGAAACCATTATATTTTTTTCGCTGTCAAGAATTTTATATCCGCGCATAAGCTGAAGCGCCTGCGGTTTTCCTTCCCACGTTTCAATTTCTATAAACTGATTTTCCTGCGGCCATTTGTGAATTCTGAACGAGCACCGGGAAACTAAAATTCCGAATCCATGCTCCTTTAGAAATTCCCTCGACATTCCTCGCTGCCTGAAATCTTCAACCGCGGCATCAGAAGTTATTTTTAAAAGCTCGTGAAGGCTCATTGTTTTGTCCGCGCTGCACTGGCTGAAATAGACATTTGACTGTATGTGAAAAATATTTTTTTCTTCTTCAAAAAATGCTTTGTATTCCATGAAAAAAAGTTTAATGAATTTACAGGAAATTTGGAACTGCGCCCTGCAATTTTTTTTATTTTGCGGTAATAAAGTTTTCAGCTGCCTGAAAATTCTGCGCGCACTGCCAGTGCCTTGTTTTTTCTGACAGCGAAAGGGGTGTTTATGAAAATCAATCTTATCAGAAAAATGTCGCTGCGGTGGTTTTGCATGCGGACAAAAAGGCTTTTATCCAAGTGCCGCGGAATTTTTGTTTCCGCTGGAATTTTTTTTGCTGCGGTTATTGCAGTCTGTCCTATCTCGTGCCGTTCCAGCGTGGAAGGACTGGAATTCTTGTCGGGGGATTTTTCTGTTCCAAAGGTAACAAACTTCTGCACGGTTTCATCCGGCTCTGCAAAAATGGATTTTTCCAGAGAAGTTGAAATTCGCACTGCTGAACTTTTTTCTTCTGACAATGAAAGCCTGGGCGAAGTTGAGTGCGGCTACAGCGAAGATTCTGTTCTGTTCACATTCGGCAGCGAAACCGCAACGGGGCTTGACTACAAGATGGAAGGCGTTGCTGTTGATTCATCGGGGAATTCCCTGACGTTCAGCGTTGGATTTAAAGGCTTTAATGAAAATCCAGCCCGGGCGGTGATAACAGAAGTGCGAAATGACTACGGACAAAAAACTTCAAATAAGGTAAAAGTTCACCGCAGCGAATTTGTTGAGCTTTATATTCTGAAGGGCGGAAATCTTTCCGGCTTTGAAATCATAGGCGCCGCAAACTCAGAAAAGACAAAATTCGTTCTGCCTGCTGTTGAAGTCCGCACCGGGGATTACGTAACTTTGCACCTTAGAACTATAGAGGCGGAAGGGCTTGACGGAGAAGGCATGGTCAGCGAGCTTGGCGAAAATCTGGCGCTTTCCACCCACGAAGATTCATGCGATGAAGCCAGGGATTTATGGAATGCGGAAAACAGCAAAAAGCCGTTTGCAGACAATGATGTTGTTCTTTTCAGGGATTCAAACAGCGGAAAAATTTATGATGCTGTTGTCTTTGCAACTTCTGAATGTACGGCATGGAGAAAAAACTCCCAGGATTTTTCGTCTGAGCTTGCAGAAAGCGGAGTGTGGCCGGGCGGAACTTCAATCAGCGGCGCGGTGTGCTGTGACAATCTGAGTCCTACAAAAAGCCTTTCGCGCCAGAATCTTGAAGCCGTGATTAAAGCATTTGAAGCCGGAGAGCCTCTGCCGAATGGAAAGGACTGCTGGATACTTGCAAAGAGCGCAACTCCGGGCTATAAAAATTCATCTGTGGCTTATGTAAAATAGCAGCAAATGCAGGCTGTTGCCTTGACTATAACTGGCAGTTTTAGTCAGTCTGGAATTCAGGAATTTCTTTTTTGCGGTTGTACTTCCAGTCCGTTGCGTGCGAGCTTGGGATTTTGCCTTCTATGCGGTCGTTTTCCTTTTGCAGCTGAAAAACTATCATCTGCTTGAATGTTGTCATGAGCGGCTCGGGGGAATTTTCCTTGTCCACAATTCCGGCGGTCTGAAGTTCCTTGATAAGATAGTAGCAGCTTTCTATTGTTGAAACGCAGTATTCCTTTGGCTCGTGCTTGAATGTAAAAATGCTTTTGTAGCTTCCCGTGAACGAAAATGCCGGCAGAGAATGAAGATTTGTGCTGTACCTGAGCATTTTTTTTGAGCAGAACCAGGTTGAGTCTATTATTATGACAAGAAGCTTTTTTCCCTGAATGTTTTCTTTGAATCCTTCCTTGGCGCAGTTCCAGGCGTCGGGCGCGGGATAAAGCAGAACAGGATAATACTGCGGATCGGATAAAAGCTGCTCAAGCCGCTTGTTTTTTGAAAAGTCAATTCCAACAAGAATTTCGCTTTCAGGAAGACATAGAGAGGCGAGCCGCCCTGTTCCTGTCCGCTGCTTTTTTGCTTCCTTCGGGTGCATGAGAAACACAAATTTTATTCCACAGTTTATGGGAGAAGTGTATTTGCAGTAGCATGAAGAAACCGGGCGCAGGCACTTAAAGCAAAGCTCCCTGTAATGCTCGCTGTCATTTTGAATTTCCATAAAGTCCCCTGGAGAAGCTGTTTTAAAATGCAAAAACCCCGGAAAACTCCAGGGCTTTAACTCAATCAGTATGCCGACTTGGAATCGTGCGGCTTGTGATTTTTCTTCAAAAGCTTGCGAGCTAATGACTTGTTCTTGCGATTGAGGATTGTAGAAGGCTTTTCGTAGTATTCACGCTTTTTGTATTCGCGGATAATACCTTCTTTTTCAACCATTCTCTTGAAACGTTTGATAGCCTTTTCAAGGTTCTCATTGTCATCAACATTGATTGTTGCCATTTCTTTTTTCACCATCCTCACCAACGAAATATCGCAGGGAACTTAATTATGAATAAAAAAAAGAATCGTGTCAAGGCTGAAAATGCACAGTGAAGAAAATTTCAGCTTTGGAACTGCAAAAATCATCGCCCTTTTCTTATTGCGCCGGGGGAAATTCCGAATTTTTTCCTGTATGAATTTATAAAATACGATGAATTGGAAAAGCCGCATTCTTTTGCAATGTCCTGAATTTTCATTCCGGTAAAAACAAGAAACCTTTCTGCCTCTGAAAGCCTGAGGTGGCTCAGGTAGCCTGAAATTCCAACGCCCATTTCATAGCGGAAAATTCTTGTAAGGTAGTCTTCGTCCATGCCCACCTGTGAAGCAAGGTTTTTCCTTGTGATTTTCCTCTGGAAATTCTTGTTCATGTAAAGAATTGTGTATTTTACAATAGCCCCTGTTCTTGCAGGAAGCACCGCCTGTTTTTTTGTCATCAGGGATTTCAGCCTTTCAACAAATTCCTCCGTGCATGAAACCGTTTCGTTGCATATAATCACATTGGAAAAATCCGAGATTGAATTCAGGTTGTTCAGTTCCTTGAACGACTCCGCGATGATTAAAACCGGCACAAAGACAAGCCGCTCTATTTTTCTGACTTCGATAATGTCCGTGTCCTGTATGCTGTCAAAGACAATCAGGTCTGGCGTGAACCGCGCCGCTATTGTGGAAAGAAAACTCGCCGATGAAATCACTTCCGTTTCGTTTTCTTTTGCAAGAATTTTCAGAAGAGGTGTCTGGCTTCCTATAAAAATTATTTTGCGCGGCTTCCACGGTGTCATAGAAATTCCACGCAGCCAAAATTTGTGTCATTGAATTGAAGATAACGCTCCACTTCATTTTTTGCTTCATCGCTGACCTGGCAGATTCTCTTTGCTCCGGATTTTGTCATGACAAGCGGATTTATATACCTGCGCTTTACGCTGAGGCTCACGCAGTAAAACCCTTCAATCGGCTCGCTTGAGCGGATTATTTTTTTCATTCCCCTGAATGTCCGGAAGTGGGCTGAAAATTCATGCTGCGGCTGCTCCTTTGAAAACTGTGTGAACCGCTCTATGATTTTGCTTTCAGGCAGACTGTAAAGCTCCTCTGGCTTGAGGATGCCGTTTTTTTCAGCAAGCGAAATAATATCCGCCATGAGCTGCATTGCAATCTTGTCTTCGTTGCGCTGAAGAATCATGCCTGTCTGGTGAAATTTCTTTGTGTATATAATGCCCTGCCGGATGTCTGAAAATCCAAGCTCGGGAATTCCTTTTTCGTTTTCCAGAACCTGAATGGCGCTGTAGTTTTTCTGTATTTCGCGCAATGTCCATATTTTATCCAGTGAAGCTCCGCTCGGGTACATGTATTCCAGCCGGTCTGCGCTCAGCCCCGGAAGCTCGTTGTCTGCCACTGGATATTGGTGGTAATCCATGACTTGCAAAAGCGGAATTCCGTCCTGATCAAGAAGCTCTTTCAGTTCCCGGCAGCTGCTGATAATATCTGCGTTGCCGTTTTCTGTGCTGCTTTGTGTGAGCGCATCGCCGTTCTTGAAGTCTAAAACATGGCTGAATGCAGGCGTTGAAACATCGTGGAGCAGGGCGGCTATTGTCTGCGCTTTGCTTCCTGTAAAATTCCACACGATAAGGGCTGTTCCTATTGAATGAGAAAGCCTTGAATAAAAGAAGCTGTTATGGAAAAGAGGAGTCCAGTCTGTTCCGCACAAAAGCCCGACACCGCCGAGCCTTGAAAGAATCGGAAGGCGGACGTAACGCTTCAGAAAAGCCGGATATTCCCTGCATAGAATCGCATGGTATTTTGCTGTGAAATCCTTATACATCGTATTTCCTTTAGGAAGTGCTGGCTGGCACTCAAAAACTTTTCTGCGGCAGGAAAGCCGGGAGCTTTTAAAGTGCCAGGGGTTTGCTGGAAAACCTCAAAAAACTAAAGCGCAGTGTCTTGGGCCGCAATGCAGCAGCTTAAATCATTATTTTGCAAGACAGCGGTCCAGTTCTGCGGAAATTTTTTCCTTGTCCAGGTTCTGGCCGATTATGCAGAGCTTTATCATTCTGTCGCCGGCATCCTTGTCCCATTCTTCCTTTATTTTTGGGTTTGCCTCAAGAATTTTTTTCTGCTCGGAAGGCGGACAGGCTGCAATCCACTGTCCTGAATATCCTGCCTGAATCTGTCTGCCTGATGTTTCAAAAACCCATGCCATTTCCGGCTCGTCGGCAAACCACATAAGCCCCTTGCAGCGGATGATATTGCGCGGCCATTTGCTTGCGTATTCATCCAAAAGCTGGCGGTCAAACGGTTTTCTTCTATAATAAATGAATGTTCCTATGCCGTATTCATCTTCGCTTTCGCCTTCGTGCCTGTGCTCGTGATGATGGCAGTGGCAGTGCTCGTGGTCTTCGTCATGATGGCAGTGCTCATGGTCATGTCCGTGTTCATGTTCATGATGATGTTCATGGTGCTCGTGCTCTTCTTCGTGGTGATGCTCATCCTCAACTTCGTCCTCTTCAAGATGCTTGCACCAGCCTGCGCTCGCATAAACGTCGTCAAAGTCAAATGAGCCTGTTCCCATTATTTCCTTTACATCAACATTTCCGCGGCTTGTTTCAATTATCTTCACTCCCGGATGAAGAACTTCAATAACCTTGCGGACTTTGCCGAATTCTTCGTCTGTAACAAGGTCTTTTTTGTTTATAACAAGCGTAGAACAGAATTCAATTTGCTGAACAAGAAGGCTCTCTATGTCTTCCTCTTCAATGCTGTCCTTTTTAAGCAGCTTGTCGCCTCCTGCAAATTCGTCAACCAGGCGCGCGGCATCCACAACGCCCACAACATTGTCAACTTTTCCGTTCTTGATTGTTTCAAGCTCCTGTACAATAGGCATTGGCTCGCACACTCCGCTTGCTTCAATCATGATGTAGTCGAATTTTCCGGTTTTTATGAGATTTTCAATGTTCTGGGCAAGCTGGGTTTTTAGCGTGCAGCAGATACAGCCGTTTGTAAGGGGAACAATGCTTGAAGTGTCGGTGATTTTTGCGCCGTCTGCAATGAGCTTTTCGTCAAAGTTCACTTCTCCTATGTCATTTACGATTACCGCGACCTTATAGCCTTCCTGGTTGGAAAGCACCTTGTTTAAAAGCGTTGTCTTTCCTGCTCCCAAATAGCCGCACAGCAACGTTATCGGTGTCTGTTTTTTCATATAGCTTCCTCTTTTGTGTTTGTGAATTTTTATAGAAAAATAATACAATATTTTCTGCAAAAATACAAACTTGCAGGGAACCACGGGAACTCTGTTGCAGAGCTGCCCGCCCGTAATTTTAAATATTTTTTTTGCATGCCCGGATTTTCCCTTGTTTTTGTTTTAATTTGGATTTATTATAGAAAAAAGAAATCTCTAAAAACTGAAGCTTTTCCTGATTTGGAAAAAATTAAAAAAAACTCACTTTTTGAGGTGGCTTTAAAAATGAAATCTCTTTAACGGGAGAAAACTTATGAAGAAAAAGAATCTTTTTGTTTCGCTTGGTTTGCAGACTCTGCTGATTATATTTGTGCTTATGTCTGTTCAGCTTGTTGCGGTTTCATTTTTTGTGCGGAAGAGTCTTTTCAAATCTTCCAAGAGCAACTATCAGGAATTTGCAAGGCTTTATTCCGAGGATGTTTCTGCCGAACTTGAAAAAACAAAGGCAAAAATGGATTTTTATGTAAAGGCTCCCGTGTGCCGCACAAAGGATTCCAGCCAGATTATTTCATATATTATTGACAACGCCTCTGTGCGTGAATCTGAATTTGACTATGTTGCCTTTGTTGACAGGCAGGGAAATTTCAATTCCGATATAAAGACTTATGCTTTTGTAAAAGACCGCGACTATTTCCAGGGGATTATAAATGAAGGCCGGGATTCCTATATTGACAATCCTGTGCTGTCCAAGGTTTCTGGAAAGCACGTGATTCATATCTGCCGCGCTGTGAAAGTCGGCAATGAAACAATCGGCTTTTTTTCCGGGAACACAACGCCTGAAAAAATCAGCACCATTATTGAAAATATTTTTGTCGGCAAAAGCGGCTGTTCTGCTCTTGTTTCCGGCACAGGCGAAATGATTGCAACTTCCGGCGAAAAAAACTTTATACAGTCGATTCTTTCTTCTGAGCAGGGAAAGGCTCTGGCTTTGAGCCGTGATGATTCCGGCTATGGAATTGTAAGGACAGAAAAAGGTGAATACAGTCTTTTTTATTCGCATATAAACGGCACTGAGTGGAAAAATTTTTTGGTTGTTCCTTCTTCGCAGATTTTCGATCTTCTTGATGTTGTTGTCGTTATACTCTTTATTTCAAATATTGTAATCGGTGTGCTTTTGATTTCTTCCGTGTGCGCAAGCATTTACAGAAAGACAAAGCCGCTTGTTTTAATTGAAGCTTCAATCAATGAAATTGCATCTGGAAGCGCTGACCTTTCCAAGCGCATTGTCATGAAGAATAAGAGCGATGACGAAATCGGGCGCGTTGTGGACGGCTTTAACGGCTTTATGGAAAAGCTCCAGAACATAATAAAGGTTATAAAGAGCCTCAAGGACGAGCTTCTGAAAGTCGGCTCTGACCTGGATGCCGGAACACAGGACACAGCTTCGTCTATAAGCCAGATTGTTTCTAATATACAGAATGTGGAAGGCTGCATAAATTCCAACTCTGAATGTGTGGAGCAGACATCCGGCGTTCTGGACAATGTTACATGCGGCATTGACAGCCTTAACAGCATGATTGAAAGCCAGTCCGCAAGTGTCGCGGAAGCTTCAGCCGCTGTTGAGCAGATGATCGGCAACATAAATTCAGTGAATGTTTCAGTCGGAAAAATGGCTGATTCCTTTGATATTCTTGGGCGCAAGGCACTGGAAGGCGTGGAAAAGCAGGAAAACGTGAATTCCAGGATTCTTGTTATTTCAGATGAGTCCCAGTCGCTCCAGGAGGCAAACTCCGTTATCTCTGGAATTGCCGAGCAGACAAATCTTCTTGCCATGAATGCGGCCATTGAAGCTGCCCATGCAGGCGAGGCTGGAAAAGGATTCAGCGTTGTTGCTGACGAAATCCGCAAGCTCTCTGAAATTTCTTCCGAGCAGTCACGCACAATCGGCGAGCAGCTTCAGAAGATAACCGCTGATATAAATGAAATTGTAACTGTTTCAAAGACAGCCTCCGAAACTTTTTCTTCTGTGTATTCCGAAATGGTGCAGACCACAAGCCTTGTAGCTCAGCTTCGCAATGCAATGCAGGAGCAGGGCGAAGGCTCCCGTCAGATTTCCCTTGCGCTTACGCAGATGAATGAAAACACAGTTCAGGTTCGCGAATCTTCCCAGAAGATGACAGACGGAAGCAAGGAGATTTTTTCAGGCATAAAGAATTTGCAGTCGTCAACACAGGGAATGAGCCTTGGTATGGATGAAATGGCTGACGGCGCAAGAAGAATACAGGAAACAGGAAAGGCGCTTTCCGAAGTGTCCGCTCTCATGGCGCAGTGCATAAAAAGGCTTGGAAAGGAAGTGGACTTGTTCGAGGTGTAGCCGCAAAGCGTGTAACCTTCCGCACGGATAGTCGTCTTTTTAGAGTTGTCCGAGGTTTCCTATAAAGAATCTTTGTGCTATGATGGGGAAAACAAGAGGTTTCAGTTATGTTGATTTCAACACGGGGACGCTATGCGTTGAGGGTTATAATAGAGTTGAGCTCACGCCGCGGAGAAGAATATGTTCCGCTGAATGTAATTGCCGAAAACCAGGATGTGTCCCTGAAATATCTTGAAAGCATTGTTGCTCTCCTTGTAAAGGCAGGGTATGTGGAAGGGCTGCGCGGAAAAAAGGGCGGCTACCGGCTCACAAAGGATTCCAGCGAGTATTCCGTGGGGGAAATTCTAAAACTCACGGAAGGCTCTCTTGCTCCTGTCAGCTGCCTGGAAGAAAATGCCGCGCGCTGTCCAAGAACCGCCACTTGTAAGACTCTGCCCATGTGGGAAAAACTTAATGCCCTTATTTGCAACTATCTATACAGTGTAAAAATCTCTGACCTTATGGAGCCTGCGAGCGTGAGCGACTGGGTGATATAAGATTTCCAAGTTTCCAAGGATATTGTTTTTTTATGTTTCCCTGAAATTTCAAGTGTAACAGGTGTTTTTTTATAGACAGCCTGTTGCTATTTGTGCTATTCTTCTTGGCTGCTGCCTGCTGGCGCGGCGGTGATAGGGCAGCGGTGAAAATTCAGCCGGATGTTTTTCTATGGGGGGTTATTATGGACAGGCAGTTTTACAGGGAAGCACTGAAAATGCTTTTCCCCGTTATCATTCAGAATATTTTCGGCGCAATGATGTCGTCTGTTGACGTTGTTATGCTCAACAGCCTGGGGCAGGATGCGATTTCCGCAGGCTCTCTCGCTTCGCAGTATACGATGATTGTCTTTATGTTCTATTACGGAATCAGCTCGGGTTCTATTCTTCTTGCCGCCCAGTATTTTGGAAAAAAAGACTATAATGCGCTCAATATAATTGAAGGAATCGCGCTTAAATGCTCTCTTGCCGTTGCCGCTCTTTTTTCCGTGGGGGCGGGGCTTTTTCCGCAGGTTCTTATGCGTGTTTATACGCCGGAACCTGTCATCATAGAGGAAGGCTCAAAGTATCTGCGGATTATCTGGGTGTACTATCTTCTGTGGGCGCTTTCCAATACGTATTTTACTATATTAAGGAGCGCCGGAAAAGTTACGGTGGCCACTGTTTTTAACGGAATAGGATTTGTGCTGAATATTGTGCTCAATGCGTTTTTTATCTTTGGGCTTTTTGGATGCCGGAAGCTTGGAATCAGCGGAGTGGCTCTTGCAACCTGTATTTCCCAGGCGGTCTGTGTCGCAGGATGCTTTGTGGTTTCAAGGTTCAGCCCGAATGTAAAGCTCAAGCTTTCGTATATGTTTTTAAAAAGCGGTGTGCTTGCAAAGGACTTCTTTAAAATGTCACTTCCTGCTCTGCTGAATGACGTTTCATGGGGCGCGGCTTTTTCCGCCTATGTCGCGATAATGGGAAGGCTTGGCTCTGACGTTGTTGCGGCGAATTCCGTTGTCTGTGTTGTCCGCAATTTTGCCACGGTGTTCTGCTATGCTGTTGCAACTGTGGGCGGCGTTATGGTGGGAAATCTGATTGGTGCGGAAAAATTCAGGGAAGCGGAAAAGGGGGCTTCTGCATTTCTGAAGATTACAGTTGTAACCGGCATGATCGGAGGACTTGTGGTGCTGGGCGCTATTCCGCTTACGCTCAGATACGCTTCTCTTTCCGAGCAGGCGATGTACTACCTCAAGCAGATGCTTTTTATCAATGTCTACTATATAATGGGAACTGCTGTAAACACGCTTCTGATTGCCGGCATTTTCCGCGCCGGGGGCTGCACAAAATTCGGGCTTATATGCGATACGATTGACATGTGGGGCTATGGTGTTATTGCAGGAATTCTGACAGCGTTTGTGTTCAAGCTTCCTGTTGTGTGGGTTTACTTCTTCCTGTGCCTTGATGAATTTGTAAAATGGCCGTGGGTCTTTTCGTTCTACCGCAGCAAAAAGTGGCTTAGAAACATAACAAGAAACACTTATTAGAGATTCCGGGGTTTTAAGCTGGGGCTGCACATAAACTCAAGTCATAGTGTCGTGCAAAATTTATATTGTCATTCCAATTTCTACTGTCATTCCGAATTTATATACTGTCACCCCGAACTTGTTTCGGGGTCTATGCACTGTGTACAGGGCAGATGCTGAAACGAGTTCAGCATGACATAGGGTGTCTGTCATTCCAAACTTGTTTCGGAATCTGTGTACTGTGCACAGAATAGATGCTGAAACGAGTTCAGCATGACTTTACCGTCATTCCGAACTTGTTTCGGAATCCATGCGGTTACGACACACGGATGCTGAAACGAGTTCAGCATGACTTTACCGTCATTCCGAATTTATTTCGGAATCCATGCACTGTGTACAGCATAGATGCTGAAACAAGATGTCATGATATAAATATCTGAAATGTGGTACTCTGACTC
>NZ_JBJETK010000052.1:0-12634 GCF_051883275.1 Treponema sp.
ATATATGGCAGGCATTTGGGAAAAAGAACTTCCAAAAATCAAAAAAGAATTCTAAGAGGCCTCGCACTTCAAATGCGAATCATTCGCCGTGGCTGGCTGAAGAATTTTTTTCTGCGCACTGCGCAATTTCCCGATATACAGTATCAAACGGAAGTCCGTGTTCCTCGCAGACTGTCCGGACACTTTCGTATTCCGGGTAAAATTTCTGCGCTCCATACAGGCTGACTGTTTTTACTTTTGCTTCTCCCCACTTTGTTTTTACTGTCTGAATTTGACGGGGAAGAATTGTTCGCTCTGTTTTGCTTTTTCTGATTCCGATTGTAGTTGTGTTCAAAAAAATGAACCTTTCAATTTCAGTGATTTTTTCTTCTGTGCACAAAACTGTCAGAAGATATGCCGGACGATTTTTTTTCATAAAGCATGGAATGAAATTCACATCGAGCGCGCCTGCTTCAAAAAGTTTTTCCAGTGCAAAGCCTAATGCTTCGCCGCTTGAATCGTCAATGTTCGCCTCAAGTTTTATAATTGTGTCGTGCTGAATATTAAAATCACTTTCTTCTATTAAAAATGCACGAAGAATATTCGGGCGGCTGTATGCGCGCTTTCCGGCGCCAAGTCCTGTTCTGCGGATTAAAAAAGTTTTTGGCGCGCATCTGTCTGTCATGACGGCGGCGGCAAAAGCAGCTCCGGTCGGCGTTACAAATTCGCCTGTGTCCTCAGTCAGCAAAAGGGGAAGGGAATATTTGCGCGCAATGTTCGCAACAGCCGGAACAGGGATTGGAAGAATTCCGTGCTGGCATCTAACCGTTCCCCTGCCTTCGCATAAAAACGGAACATAAACTTTTTCTATGCCGTAAGTCTGCCGCAGGTTTTCAAAGCAGACCGCAAGTGCAATCACATCAGCGATTGAATCAAGCGCGCCCACTTCATGAAAATGAACTTCTTCAGCAGGAATTCCGTGCGCCTCGCTTTCCGCCTCTGCAATGATTTGAAAAATCTTAAGCGCAAGAGTCCGCGCCTTTTCTGTCATTTTTGCTGTGCTGATAATTTGTGAAATCTCTGTCATTGTGCGGTGCTCGTGGCAGTGCGTGTGTTCTTCCTGTTCCCGGGAATTTCCAAAAAGGTAGCTCATGTCGTGGTCGTGGTTTTCATGGGCGCTGTCTAAAATCACGTCAAAGCTTGCGCAGTCAATGCCGTTTTTCTGTGCCCGTGAAATCTTCGCAGCAAATCCTTCCGCCTGAATTGAATCAAGCGCGCGCATCAGTGTTTCTTTATCTGCGCCCATGTCAATCATTGCGGCAACCGCCATGTCGCCTGAAATTCCTGCGTTACATTCAAAATATAAACTGTTCATCTTTTTCCCTCCGCAAGCTGATTTATCTGGCAGGCAATGTAGCCCGCGCCGTATCCGTTGTCTATGTTCACTACGGAAATTCCGTTTGCGCATGAGTTGAGCATTGAAAGAAGAGCTGAAATTCCGCCGAAGCTTGCGCCGTAGCCCACAGAGGTCGGAACGCAGATAACGGGAACAGACACAAGTCCTCCAAGCACAGACGGGAGCGCGCCTTCCATTCCTGCAACGGCAATCACGGCATTTGCTTTTCGTATGCCTTCAATTTTTTCCAGGAGCCTGTGAAGTCCTGCGACACCCACATCAAAAAAACGCTCTACATTCGCGCCGAAATATTCCGCCGTTCTGGCAGCTTCTTCTGCCACAGGAATGTCCGCTGTTCCTGCTGAGCACACTGCAATCAGCCCGGTGCGTTTTGTTTTACAGCCCGCATTTTCCGCTGAGTCCGCAGTGAGAATCCGCGAAACAGAATCGTATTCCACAGATGCAGAATGAAAGGCTTCCTTTATTTTCTGAGCCTGAAGCGGACTTGCCCGTGTTCCAAGCACAGTGCCGTTTTTTTTCAGGAGCGTGCGGAAAATTTCTATAAGATGGGAATCCGCCTTTCCTTCGCAGAATACAACTTCCGCAAAGCCGGTTCTTTCTTTTCGCTCCATGTCAAGTTTTGTAAATCCCAGGTCTATTGTCTTTTCCATAAAAAACTCCGCTTAAATATTCATCGAGCCGCTTTTAAATCCGGACAAGTCAAGCGCGGTGTAGTCAAAGCCAAGGGATTTAAAATGCTCGCTTACGATTTTATGCATGCCGAAAAGTTTTTCCATTTCGCAGGGAAGCACTTCAATTCTGGCAAGATTCTGATGGACTCGCACACGGAGCTGACTGAATCCAAGACTGCGCAGGAATGATTCGGCTTTTTCAACGCGCAATAATTTTTCTTTTGTGAGCTGCTCGCCGTATACAAAGCGGCTTGCAAGACAGGCAGATGAAGGCTTGTTCCAAAATGAAAGTCCGGCCTGTTTTGCTGCGGCGCGGATTCTTTCTTTTGTGAATCCGAATTCCAAAAGCGGACTTGTAATTCCGAGTTCACGGAGAGCCGCAAGTCCCGGACGGAAATCGCCCAGGTCATCGCTGTTGGTTCCTTCAAGAATATGCTCGATTCCGTTTTGCTTTGAAGTTTTTTTTATCTGCTCAAAAATTATTTTCTTGCAAAGATAGCAGCGGTTCCTTGGATTTTCTGCAACACCTTCAGCTGAAAGCGGCTCCATGTTCAAAACGATATGGGGAATTTTTTGTTCGCGGCAAAATGACACTGCGCTTTTTAATTCACATTCAGGAACAAAGCAGGAAGCTGCTGTTATGGCGGTACAGTTTTTGCCAAGAACATCGTACGCGGTTTTTAAAAGAAATGTCGAGTCCACGCCGCCTGAAAATGCAACCGCCGCTTTTTTTAGGGAAGAAATATATTCCTTCAGCTTTTGAATGTCAAACTCATCTGCGCAAGAATTCTGTTTGCGCCGCGCGCACTGATTCATAAAAGCCTCCGTTGTAAATTTGCGGTAAATGAAACCTGCGAACTTTAATTGGCACTGAATAAGGCAAATGCATTTATCCAGCGCATTTTTTTAGCTGCCCAAAAAATGAAATTTTCCGGGCGGCTCTAAAAACGATTCGGCTTTTATTCTACACTTCGTTGCAAAATTTTTATAGTAGGGGAGTGCGGACTTTTTTATCGCAGATTTTGCACTTACGCTTTTTTTGACATCTGCCTTATATGCAATAAGTGAACTCACCAAGTTTTTATTAGCACTCAAAAAAGAAAAATTCCTGCGCCAGAAGTGTCTGCATTGACGTATACTTTCAACTTTTTTTCCTTTTCTTTTCCTTCTTTAGAAGATATTTTTCTTTTTCCAGGATTTTTTTCTGCATCCTCTTCTGAGATTTTCTATTTTCGGCATATTCTTTTTGCGCCGCAGAAAAAGCTTTTAATGATTTTGGAACGCCCTTTGACCCGTTGCTTTTTTTTGCAAGTTTTTTAAATCGGATTTTACGGTTTTCATTTACCGGAAACAATTTTATTTCTGCAAACTCGCCGAGCATCCAGTTTAATAATCTGGGATTTGAAGGTTCTTCGCCAAAAACATATCGTCCCGAAAAATTCTGTCCGTCCACATTCTTTTCAATTATGGCACACCAAAACTGGCCGTCAAAATAAATTGTTGTAATTGTATAATTTTTTTCAGTGATTTTCATACATCTTCCTGATTCAGGAAAGCGGCACAAAAAACAAATGCCGTAAAATTCCTGTAGCTGTAAAAAGCCGGAATGAGAAATAGTTTTGTAAACTGAAGTTATGTGCGTAATGACAAGGTTCAGTTAAAAAGCAAGAGGTAGATTTTTAACAAAAAACCGCCTCTCTCGAAAGATGTATTAAAGTTTTTACAATAGAAACATATCACAAATGAACGAACGTAGCAATGATGTATAAATTATGAAAAACCGGGCTTTTTCTGCTTCAACTCTTCATTCGCCTGCGGACAATGTCTTTGCCATCATTCATTACCTAATGTCAAAAAACTTCACTTTTTTAGCAGGCCATTATTCACCCAGTACCCTACCGCCGCAAACAGCACGAAAATCGAAACGTAATCAAGGACAAAAAGAGCAAATCCCCTCTGCATATCAAAAAAGAAAAATTCCTGCGCCAGAAACATATACTTCCACAAGCCGAGCCGGACGAACGCAAAAAGTCCGTAGAGCGAAAGCGCACCCACAGCGCAATTTACAATCACACGAACCGCCCGCGATTTTTCCTTAAGCTTTAATCCGCTGAAAACTGCGCCGGCGTGAAGTGAAAAATGAAGCGCAATCAGAATGTAGTACCAGTGACTTGCGGCAAGATGAGCAAGGCGCGCAAAACCCATTCCGTGTTCAATTCCCAGAAAAACGAAAATGTGATTTGAAAGCATAACGCCGCTTACGGCAAGAAGAACGCACGAAGCAAGAAGGGCGGTATTGATGACAGTCATCACAATGCGGAACGGCGTATATTTTCCCTTAAAAAGCGACTTGTAAAAATTGCGGTTTAAAACGATGTGCGACGCCCACAGAAAAATCAGTGCAACCCCGAGAATTTCGTGAACGACATCACTCGGAAAAAGAAACAGTCCGCCCATCAAAAGCACGGAAAGAATTGTCATCGCCAAATCAAGCGCGCGGCGGATAATTATTTTTTTGTTCATAATTTATTTTACCAGAAATGATATTTTGTAACAAACCGTTACTTATCTCTAATATACCTATCCAACTGTAACTAATCAATACTAAAACACAAGTTTAGCAACATTTTGCTACTTATTGAACAGATTAGGAAGAAAATCAGAAGCAGCTTAAAATGTTTTACAGCAAGTAAGCTAAAGAAAAAAAAACTTACCAAGCACGAAATCAGCGAAGCTGAATGATGAACAAACTTTGAACCAATGCGAAATGAAAAGTTTCCTTTCATTTCAAATTTTTTTGATTTTATCAAGCATTCTGTTTACGCCTAAACGGATTTCTTCAACAATCTCGGCTGTCATTTGAGTGCGAAGTTTTTCGTTTTCGGGAGTTTCTTCTATTATAATGGGTGTTTTGTCCTGCGGAATGAAAAGCTGGTAGACTTCAACTTCCAGGGCTTCGGCAATTTTTACGAGTGTGTCAGTTCTCGGAAAGCGGCGGCGACCTTCAATGTCATTAATATTTTGAGATGAAACACCAATTCTTTCTGCCAATGTTTCCTGTGTATATTTGCCATTTCTGAATTTCTTTATATTTTCTGAAAAAATCTTTTTTAATTCCTCTTCTGTCATACTTGCATTTTGCAAGTGAAAACTAATATTTAACACTAGCGATAACTTTTATAATGTAATATACTATCAAACTGCAAGTAACAAATAAAATTCCGCATTTTGTAAGTATATGGAACACTCAGAACAAGAACATCTGACAAAAATACAAACATTCCCTTTCTCAGAAAAAATTCTTTCTGCTCTTCTTGCAGACAGGACAACCGGAAAAAACATTCTCTGGGCAACAGATGACTATGCTCCAATCAATGCAAAATCGCAGATTCAATTCTCTCAAATAACAGGCACAAATTCTGACCGAATAAAACCGCGCATCCAGAAACAAAAAGAAGAACAGCAGAGCCGAACGCGAAACAAGGCGGAAGTTTTTACTCCAAGCTGGATTTGCAACGCTCAGAACAATCTGATTGATGAAGCCTGGTTCGGGAGAAAAAACATTTTTAATACTGAACACGAAAAACAATGGAAAACTTCGCCTGGAAAAATTCCTTTTTCAAAAGACATGGATAGCGGACACACCTGGCAGGATTATGTAAAACTTTCGCGTCTTGAAGTTGCCTGTGGAGAAGCTCCATATCTTGTAAGCCGTTACGACAGCGTTACAGGGCGAAGCATAAAACTTTCCGAGAGAATCGGACTTTTGGACAGAAAAATGCGTGTTGTCTTAGAAAACGTAACAAACGAAGCAGAATACTTATTGTGGACAACCATTGCATTTCAAAATATCTACGGCTTTGAACTTCAGGGAGACAATCTTCTTTTAGCACGGGTAAATCTCCTTCTTTCATTCAACGAATACACAAAGCATTTTTTTAAACGCCTTCCAACGGAAGAAGAGCAGTTCAAAATTGCAGAAATAATCAGTTGGAATCTTTGGCAGATGGACGGACTCACTTTTTCAACGCCTTTTTCATCTGGAGATGACGGTGAGCAGGGATTCCTCTTTGAAGAAATGAATACAGTTGAAAATTTCCCATGCAAAATAATGGACTGGAAAGAAAACAAAATTCTTCTATATAAATCACTCTTGAAAAAGCGGAGAACATAATGGCAGACTCAGCAGAGAAAACATTTAAAAATACATTTTCTTATAAACTGATTTATGTTTTTTCAATTAAAGATAATGCGCACGCAGGAAGTGTAAAAGTCGGCGACACAAAACTTGATACAGATTTAACGCAAGACCGCCTTCCATCTAATTGCCGAGAACTGAACCAGGCCGCTCTTGAAAGAATCAGCTCTTACACAAAAACGGCGGCAGTAAGCGTCACTCTCCTTCACACTGAACTTGCAATCCGAACAATTCAGAAAAAAGACGGCAGCTGGAATACGGAAAGTTTCCGCGATTACGACGTGCATCGGGTTCTTATAAATTCTGGTATAAAAAAGAAAACTTTCAATGGTGAAAAACTCGGAAATGAATGGTTCTGCTGCGATGATATTACGGCAATAAAAGCAATCACTGCGGTAAAACACAGAGAAGCTGCAATCGATACTCTTATTCCGATGGATAAATTTATTCCAATCAGTTTTCGCCCGGAGCAAAAAGAAGCCATTGAAAAAACTGTCAGACAGTTCAAAAAATCTCCACGCATGCTGTGGAATGCAAAAATGCGATTTGGAAAAACACTTTCGGCTCTGGAAGTTGTCCGCCGAATGAATTTTAAACGAACTGTTTTAATTACTCACCGACCTGTTGTTGATGACGGCTGGCATGAAGACTTTGGAAAGATTTTTACAAAAGAAGACAAATACCGCTACGGTTCTAAAAAATCTGGAATCGAAATCGGCGACCTTGAAAAGACTTTCAAAAACGAAAAAAAACATTACATCTATTTTGCATCGATTCAGGATTTGCGGGGTTCAAGAATTGTCGGAGGAAAGTTCGACAAAAACGATGATGTTTTTAACATCGACTGGGACTGCGTAATCATTGACGAAGCTCATGAAGGAACGACAACTGAACTTGGCGACAAAGTAAAAAGCATTTTGTTCAAGCCGCAAAAAGGAACAAAACTTCTGGAACTTTCAGGAACGCCTTTCAACATTCTTTCCAGTTACGAAGATGATGATGACAGCGTTTTTACCTGGGATTATGTTATGGAACAGAAGGCAAAACAGGAATGGGAAGAAACGCATTTTGGTGATTCAAACCCGTATTCCGATTTGCCGGAAATGCGGATGTACACTTATGATTTAGGAAAACTTATAAAAGGAGATTTTGTTGATGCTGGTGATAAAGCATTCAATTTTGCAGAGTTTTTCCGCACCGACAGCACAGGTTCATTCGTTCACGAAAAAAATGTAAATGACTTTTTAAATCTTCTTACAAAACAGAACACAGAAAGTCTTTATCCATTCAGCTGCAAAGAATACATCAATCTTTTTCATCACACATTATGGATGGTACCGGGCGTAAAAGAAGCCTTGGCATTGCAGCATTTGCTTGAAAAACATCCTGTGTTTTGTAATTTTGAGGTTGTGAATGTTGCAGGTGACGGAGACCCCGATGACCCGACAGGCGAAGCTCTTGACACTGTACGAAAGGCAATTAAAAACTCAGGTGACGACGGCTACACCATCACATTATCCTGCGGAAAACTTACGACAGGCGTTAGCGTGAAGCAGTGGACTGCTGTCTTTATGCTTTACGGAACATATTCAACAAAAGCTGCCGGCTATTTGCAGACGATTTTCCGAGTACAGACTCCGTGCAGCGATTACGGCAAAGGCAAAACATGTGCTTATGTTTTTGATTTTGCACCTGACAGAACGCTCAAGATGGTTGCAGATGCAGTAACGCTTAATTCAAAAGCCGGGAAAACAAAAGCTGATGATAAAAATCGTCTTGGTGAATTTCTAAATTTCTGTCCTGTAATTGGAATTGAAGGCAGTACAATGAAACCTTACAAAGTATCAAGCCTTCTTCAGCAGTTAAAGTCCGCCTATGCAGAGCGTGCCGTTACAAAAGGATTTGACGATGCAGCCCTTTACAATGACGAACTTTTAAAGCTTTCAAAAGTTGAATTGGAAAAGTTCAGTGCATTGCAGACGATAATCGGGCAGACAAAAGCAAACAAAGCCGGTGACAAAATTGACGTAAACAAGCAGGGACTTACAGAAGAAGAATATGTGCATAGTTCATCGCAGCCAGAGAAACGGATAAAAAATGAACTTACGTCAGAAGAGCAGGCATTAAAAGAAAAAGTTCAGGAAGCAAAAAAGCAAAGACAAACTGCCATAAGCATTCTGCGGGGAATTTCAATCCGCATGCCTCTTTTGATTTACGGCGCAAGAGGAAAAAACGGAGATGAAATTCCGATTACAGAAGATATCACTCTTAAAAAATTTGTTGAACTTGTAGACGACACTTCCTGGCAAGAGTTTATGCCCCGGGGCGTTACAAAAGAAAACTTTGCCGGCTTTGAAAAATACTACGACGAAGATGTTTTTATTGCAGCCGGAAAAAGAATCCGCAATATTGTTTTGGCGGCGGACAAACTTAATGTTACAGAGCGAACCAAAAAGATTTCAGAATTATTTTCGTACTTTAAGAATCCCGACAAGGAAACTGTTTTAACCCCGTGGCGCGTAGTGAACATGCACATGGGAGACTGCCTTGGAGGATATTCTTTCTTCAACAAAAATTACGAAAACCCCTTGGGAGAAAACGAGCCGCCTCATTTTATCGATGTAAAAGACATAACGGAAAAAACACTGGGCAACAGCGAAGCAAAAATTCTTGAAATCAACTCCAAGACAGGACTTTATCCGCTTTACTGCGCTTACTCGATATTCCGGGCAAAGAAAGCAAGTCATTCTGAGCAAAGCGAAGAATCTCTCTGGCAGGAAACAATCCGAAATAACATCTATGTAATCTGCAAAACTCCGATGGCAAAGGCAATTACACAAAGAACACTCTGCGGCTTTACAGACACAAAAATCAACGCCCACGCTTTTGACCATCTTGTAAACGATTTAAAAAACAAAAGCGACACTTTCATAAAAGACATAACATCAGAAAGCTTCTGGAAAAAAGGAAATGGAAAAATGGAATTTAACGCAATCGTGGGCAATCCACCGTATCAGGAAAATATAAGCAACAACGAAGGAAACGATTCTCTTTCAAGACAAGTCTTTCCCGATTTTATAAAGAATACAATTTTGACAGGTTCTGAATTTGTTTCTCTTATTACACCTTCGCGCTGGTTTACAGCGGATGCACAGGATAATTCATTTCCTAAACTCAGAGAATTTGTGCAAAATCATAAACACTTCAAAATGATAACTCATTTTGCAAACAATAAAGATGTATTTAACAATGTGCTTATAGCAGGAGGTGTTAATTATTTCTTGTATGTCAAAAACTTTTCTGGTAATGTTTTATTTATTGAAAAATCAAATAAAGAAACAATTTTGGCAGAACGTCCTTTATTCGAAGATGGATTAGACATTATACTTTCGATGAAGATTATGGTTGACATAATTCACAAAATCAAAGACAGAAATGATTTTTCGTCTTTTACAACAATTACAAAAGGGCGTAATGCATTTGGTGTGATTGGAAAAGATATAAAAAAAATTACAAAAGCAGAACCTTTTGAAAATTCTGTGCAAATACAGTGTGCGTATGAAGAAATTCGTTATATCGAACGCGAGAAAATTACAAAGAATATTGAACTGGTAGACAGATACAAAGTTTTCACATCAAAAGGTAATGGTGGAGCTGGTACTTTAGGTGATGAAAAAAAAGTTGCAATCCTAGGAAAACCATTTTTTGGTGATAGGAATACAGCTTGTACAGATTCATTAATTCCAATAGGCGATTTTAATACAAAAATTGAAGCTCTAAATCTTCAGAAATATATGAATACAAAATTCTTACGTTTTATTGTTGGAATTTTAAAAACATCTCAGAATGTATATCAAAATGTATATCAATTTGTCCCGATGCAAGACTTTACAAACAAATCTGATATTGACTGGTCAAAATCTCTTGCAGATATTGATAAACAACTGTTTGATAAATACGGCTTATCACTTGAGGAACGAAAATACATTAATGATAAAATTGAAGTAAAACTGTAAAAACCGAAACGGCATCAGCCGTTTCCAATCCGTGACAATTTTTTTCTCAAGACGAAATCGATTTTATTGAAAAGATGATTCGCCCGATGGAGTAAGTGCATTGATGTCAGTAACTTCCTTGCAGAATACTACACGGAGCGGAGTATTAAGCCGATAAACTAGTGTATTTTTTTCTAAAAGTGAAGTATAATTTTAAAAGGAATTCGTTTGAAGGAGGTTTTGTATGATTGCGGTAAAAGGATATTACGACGGAAAAAATTATATAACGGAAGGCAATATAACTGTTAAACCGAATCAGAGAGTTATAATTACATTTCTCGATGAATTTGAACCACAGAAACAAACTTCTTGCAGAGGAATTGCCGCACAATATGCAAATCCAAAACTCATTCCACAGGAAGATGCTGTTGCTTCTAATGCTTTTTCAGGAGAAACGGAATGACGCTGGATACAAATGCAATTCTCCGTTATCTGCTGAATGACATACCTGAACAGGCGGAAAAAACTGCACAAATTATAAAAAGCGGTGCAAAATCTTACCCCGAAATAATTGCAGAAGTTGTATATGTCCTTGTAAAGCTATACTCCGTTCCGCGAGAAAAAATAGACGATATTGTTTCACCTATTACAAACGAAATTGAATTTGATAATGCCGATGTGGTAAGAAATGCACTCAGTAATTATTCTCAGACAAAATTTGACTTTGTTGATTGTCTATTGATTGCAAGAAAACAAATTTTGGGTGAAACCATCTTTACATTTGATAAAAAACTTGCAAACCGATTGAAATAATGATTCGCCCGATGGAGTAAGTGCATCAATGTTAATAACTTCCTTGCAGAACACGACGCTAAGCGGAGTATTAAGCCGATGGAGTAAAAATTCCTATAAAGAATTATCTATATCTCTTTACATTGTTACAAAGTGTCTCCGCTGAGTGTTACAAACTATCTCCCGAGCATGGAGATAGATAAATTAAAAAATCATCTTTTTACATTTTACAAAATGTGAATAAAACTTGACTTTTAAAAATAAAAATGTTATATTGTAAACGAGAGATTTAAATGACAGGAGTATAAGATAAAACTGCTGAATTGCGCGGTTTTATCTTACCTAAAGTTTGCGTTGCAAACTTTTATTATCAACTGCTGTTCCCGCTGGAAGCTTGCGCTGCGAGTTCATTGCATTGCGGAACAGCGTAAAAAGTCAATCGATTGTTGAAACAATCCTCTTGGCTTTTATGGGAGCAAAGGCATGAATGCTTTAACAGAGTACGGAAAGATTTTAAGGCATTACCGCATTGACAATCAAATCTTGCTTGCAAAAATGGCAGCAGATCTAGGCTTGTCACCGGCATATCTTTCGTCAATCGAAACAGGCACAAGAAGTATCCCTGTTGATTTGACAGAAAAATTATGTCAGAAATACGGTTTTGACGAAGAAATGAGAACTGCACTTATGAAAGCAGAAGCGGAAAAGAACAAAGCTCTTACTGTAAATTTGGAAGGAGTAAGTGCGGAAGCTATTGATGCAACGGTAATGTTTGCGCGTTCGCTAAAAAACTTTTCTGTGAAAGAATTAAGGGAGATATGCGAAAAGATGAACGAACACAACTAATGAGGTAATGCAATGACTTTAGATGATGACTACAATTTAATTGTTGTAAAACCAAAGAGCCGGAAAGATATTGAAAGGGCTGCAATGAAAGCACGAAAATTTCTCAAGATCGCAGAAAATGTTTTGTATATTGACATTCTTTCAATTTTGGAGTTTCAGCTTCAATCATTCTTCGATGATGATGTAACATTTTTAGTTCCAGATGAATGGTACAGAGAAGAGGAAGCTTATTATGATACTCAAAAGAATATCATTTTTATTCGCTCTGATGTTTACGATAAGGCGGTAAAAGGCGATGGAAGGGCAAGATTTACAATAATGCATGAAATTGCCCATTATATTCTGTTCAAAGAATGGGGGCTTCCATATAAAATTCCACTAAAGAATATTGTAGTTATGACAGATGCAACATTAAAGTCAATGGATCCTGAGTGGCAGGCAAATACTTTTACTGGAGCTTTTATGTGCAGCAAGGAATACGTGAAAAAACTGAAAATTGAAGAAATCGAAATTTCATGTGGTTTAAGCAGAAAAGCTGCGGAAGTCTGTTACTGTTGTTCGAGAGGAATTCCTTACTGTGAATCCGAAATGGATATGGAGGAATTTTCTAATTGGTCATACATTTTTGCAATGCAAAATGATTATTTTAATGAGGAGGCATTAAGCTGATGAAAACAGACATAAAAAGTCTTTCTGCTTTATCCGGTGCGGAAAGACAAAAAAAGCTGTAAGTTTA
>NZ_JBJETK010000053.1:0-1346 GCF_051883275.1 Treponema sp.
AGTTAAATGATATATCATAAAATAATTATAGTCAAGATTTTAATTTGTTGGCTAGGATGTTTTACAGTGCTTGAAGTTTCCAAGCATACTAAAAAATATCTTCCTTAAATATTGCATAACACAGTTGCAGGTTGACCAGAAAATTTAATCAGTTATAATTCTCTTCCCAATCCTGCCCGGTCAATTCAAGTTGCAGGTTGACCAGAAAATTTAATCAGTTATAATCAAGCGTAATGCTGCCGGCTTTTAACCCTAGTTGCAGGTTGACCAGAAAATTTAATCAGTTATAATTAATTGCAAGAGCCATTGCAAGATCCATAGGTTGCAGGTTGACCAGAAAATTTAATCAGTTATAATAAAACGCCCGATTCTTCTATAAAGTCCTCTGTTGCAGGTTGACCAGAAAATTTAATCAGTTATAATTGATGCAGCTTTTCTACCTCTTTTTTACTAGTTGCAGGTTGACCAGAAAATTTAATCAGTTATAATCCGTAACCGTCAAATCTTTCTTTTTCTGAAGTTGCAGGTTGACCAGAAAATTTAATCAGTTATAATCTGTCATTGTAAAGTGCTATTCTATCCATAGTTGCAGGTTGACCAGAAAATTTAATCAGTTATAATTCATGATTGATTATTCATTTGGCCGCGACAGTTGCAGGTTGACCAGAAAATTTAATCAGTTATAATAACAAAAACGTATAAAGCAAATCACCTAAAGTTGCAGGTTGACCAGAAAATTTAATCAGTTATAATTAATTAAATGATAATGAGGACGACCTCGCAGTTGCAGGTTGACCAGAAAATTTAATCAGTTATAATAGACTTAGCAAAATTGCTTGCACCTTCCATGTTGCAGGTTGACCAGAAAATTTAATCAGTTATAATTATCCTTATAAGGATAAGCATTCGGGTTTGGTTGCAGGTTGACCAGAAAATTTAATCAGTTATAATAGTTGGATTTATGCCGTGATACCGTCCATGGTTGCAGGTTGACCAGAAAATTTAATCAGTTATAATAAGTATCTCTCATGTCAGCACAAACAAAAGGTTGCAGGTTGACCAGAAAATTTAATCAGTTATAATCTATCGATTTCGATGATTACGGTTATGTCAGTTGCAGGTTGACCAGAAAATTTAATCAGTTATAATAGGTTTTCAGAATTCTGTTGACAGTGTAAAGTTGCAGGTTGACCAGAAAATTTAATCAGTTATAATTGGCAACATCAATGGAAGAACCAATTTTAGTTGCAGGTTGACCAGAAAATTTAATCAGTTATAATGAAGTACCAGTAATATTGCTCTCGATAGAGGTTGCAGGTTGACCAGAAAATTTAATCAGTTATAAT
>NZ_JBJETK010000053.1:1446-46743 GCF_051883275.1 Treponema sp.
AATATTGCTCTCGATAGAGGTTGCAGGTTGACCAGAAAATTTAATCAGTTATAATACATTCAGCGTAACTTGTTATACAGAAAAGAAATAGGTTGCGCTGAGTGTATTTTTTTTGAAAAAAATCAAAATAAAAGGAGTTGTTCCTGCGATTTTTTTTCTTGTTTTGTTCTGCCGTTAAAACTGATGATATTTGCATATTGAGCATCCGTTACAGTCAGTATATCTACTTTTCCTTCTTTTGGCAAATTATTTTGAATTAAGCGGTAATATTTTTTGCATGCGTCTTTGCCAGAAAATAATCTTGTATAAATAGAGTATTGCACCATATCAAAGCCGTTGTCTAACAGCAGGTTTCTAAATTTTGCGGCATCTTTTCTTTCTTTTTTCTCGACAACTGGTAAATCAAAAAAAACAAATATCCACATAAGCTCATACCGATTCAATAATGGCAATTCCATCAGCATTTTTCTCCAGTTCAGGTAATGTTATTAAAGTTTCTTTTTTTTCTAACGCATTTACATAAGAAGAAACCATAATATTCATACTTTGAACAATCTGTGTTTTTTCATTACGGATATCAACAATAATGTTTAAAATTTTTGCAAGGTTTTTCTTTACGGAAGGTGTTAGTTCACATTCTCCATTTTGTATTTCTTTATAGACAATTACATCAACGATAGGGCGGTAAACTTCAAAAAAATCATCAGAAAGACAAAAAGAATTCAATTTATTATCATGAAAAATTCCTAAAGAAGGTTCTAAACCGTGAACGCAAATTGCCCTGATCATTGCAGCACGCATTATCGCATAACCGTAATTCAGCATTGCATTTATTCCGTTTCCATTTTTATCTCTGATAAATGAGTCGCCAAACAGTTCTGTCCAGTAAATTCTTGCGGCATACGCTTCCCTGTTTTCTGTATCTCCTGACTTTACCATTTTAGAGATTTTTCTTACAAGAATGAAATTCTTATTGAATAATTCCAAAACCATTGCCTGATGTTCTATTTTCCGAATAACAATCTGCTGCCATACTTTCTTTTTAAATGGCTCAGAAGCAGAAATTTGCGTTCTTAGAATTTTTGAATGAAGAGAATGAAGCCCGACTGGAATTGTAATGCTTTGCGGAATATAGTTTTTTCCGCAAAAAACAGAAATACAACCGCGTTCTGCTAAAGCATTGATTATGTTTTTGGTAAGGGTGGTACTTTGTGCAGATAAAAGAAGGACTGCTATATCATCTAAAGGAATTCTGCCTAATTCTTCACCCTTAGATTTTATTACAATAAATCCGCGCTCAAGAGAAATATATCGATTTTCTTCGGCTATTTCTAATACTCGGTTCAGCACGATTATATTATCGGTATATTTCTCAAGAGTGTATAATTATTTGTTTTTCCTAAAAACTCTGCCGATTGGATTCACAGTAATTGGCTTTGCGTTTTTGGCTCCAAACAGGATATTTACAGAAAGAAAATTGTGTCCTTTTTGAACTTTCCAGCCAGACTCAAGCATATTTTCATTTGTAGAATAAATCCAGTCTGCGCAGTCATTTACAGCATAAATCGGTCTTATATCAAGTTTGTTCTGAGTTGCAGAAAATCCTGCTATACGGCATTTCAATAGCTTTCCGTTTTCAGAAAATTCCAGATAGTCATCTTTATGAACAATACAAAGCTGTTTTGCAGCTGGATGTGGCTTTCTGTCGAGGACCTCTTTTTTTACGACAGTCTGATTATTTGAATTTTTAATGACCTCATTGCGCCGGATATATTGCGATTTATAAGTCTTTTTTTCAGATGGAATTTCCCAGATAATGGCCGCAAAATAATCTTCCGGAGCAAGATATCTTGGAATTTTGCCTGATGTAATTTCTATAGGTGTCTGAACACGATTTATGCAGCGAACTTTTTTTATTCCTGTATTTTTAGAGTATTCTGTTAATACATTTTCAATTTTTTCGCTTTTATGTTTTTCTACATATTCTTTTATATCGGTTTTTATTTTTTCATCTACTATTTTATCAAGATTATTTTCTTTAAGCCCTATAAGGTTTTCCCTGCACACAAAGAAAGGTTTACCGTGAATTTTTATTTTTCCGAGTAAAGTTTCTTTTGAAAGCTTGCCTTCAGAGCCGTGCTCCGGTTTGAAACTTACAATGATATTTTTTACTTTTTCAATAAGGTCTTGTCTGAGCAAAGGAAGTTCCGGCACTTCGATTCTGTTCCCTTTATGAGAATTTTTTGTTGCCAGCCTCTGAACAAGACTTCTGTCAGTAAGTGCAATTACAACAGAATCAACTGCATGATGCCTGTGATCAAAACGATTTTTTTTGTAATTTCCAACCTGCTCAGGTTTTAGACCTAAAAAGGCAACTTCTTTTTCTGAAAATTTTCTGCATAAAATCGAATCCAATTCCCATTTGTCGCGCAAGAACTTTGTCATTGCTCCATTAGTTGCCCAGACATCAGACGGATTTTTAACCAGACATTTTAAGTAACGCAATGCGGCTTTTGCAATATACTGATTGTCAGTCAGTTGTCTTGCAATAAAACTTGAATCTTTGTTAAAAGAGTCCATTGCAGTTGCAGAAAATTTATTTTTCTTTGAAGGATTTTTTAACTGGTTGGCGCGGAAAACTATTTGTTCCCAATCATAGCCGGCTGGATTTGAACCGAATGCTTCATAAGGAGAGCGTTCTGCTTTGTATGCGTTGCAGCTTGCATGCGCGACTGTCAGATTTGATTCTGCATCAAGCAATGTTCTGCTATAGGGAAGGATATGTTCAATTTCAATATTCTTTGTGAAAAGTTCATGTCCGCCGATTCCCTTACCGCAATAAATACATTTGTGTCCAAGTCCAAGTTCTTCCCACAATCTGTATTTTAACCTGTCATTTCTGTTTGGATAGAATGTTTTTCCCTGATTTACAGATGAATACAGTTCTGTAATTTTTTCGTTTAAAATAACATTCTGCTTTGCACGTTCATTTTGCATTCTGGAAATTTCTGCGCGCTTTTCAACGCTGTTTTTTAAATCGCGGCTTAACTCAATGGCAATTTGAGATGGTTTTCCGTAAACTTTAATCAGATTGTTTACGACAATGCGGGTCTGGTTCAGTGCAACGTGAACTGTCGGATTGCTGATTTTTCCATAGCGTTTTTCAGGATTGCTTTCGTCAGCAGACGGGTCGACTCCCATTGTTGAGCCTGTAAGAATTTTTCCGTAGTATGGCAGAACATCACACTGTTCAACTTTTTGATCAGAAAATGTAAATCCTAAAGAACTTACGGCTTTATCATATTCAAGGTCAGAAATTTCTTCCATTCTTTTTACAAGTTTTTCTGAAACTTCTTTGCAGAGCATTGATGTTCCGCCGGAAAGAACTGTATTTTTTACGATAAAATCTTTTTGCTCTTCCGTAAGATTATATTTTTCAATAACCTGATAAACTTCGCAGTCATCTTCTGCTTCAAATATTGTTTCTACTATATTATCCTGCTCTTCAAGCGGTAATTCGTCCCAGAGTTTTCCAAACCGATTTTTACTCCGCATTTTTACGGCAGTTGGATTTCCGTTCAAAAAATCACGGTTTTCTTCAAGGTTGAAAGTACAGGCTTCACTGAGTTTTAAGGCTTTCCGCATCTGGTCAAAAGTAACTTTGTCTTTTGAATTCAACAAATCATATAGAACGGAATCCTGATTGTCGTTCAGTGAAATTTTTTTTCTGTTTTCATCGTAATAGGCAAGGTTTCTGATATCCTGAAGAATTCTTAATTTTTGAGAACAAGGCATTGCTTTATATGTCCGTTCTTTTTCTTTCATATAAATGCAGTAACCTCTTGGCTGTGGTTTTAAAGGGCGCTGTGTAAAAATTGTTTTGTGAATTTCGTCCCAGTCAATATTTTTATAGAATTTTTCCTGAACGTTACGAATTGCCGAGAATTCCTGCTCGTACATTTTTCTTGTCGGGTAATAAGTCATTCTTCCGGGCACAAACCTGATGCCGTTATTTTCTTTCTGGCATTTGTACAAATATTCGCCGATCGTTCTGTATCCGCTTTCTTGAATTGTTTTTTCCAGATGAGCCTGCATATCAGACTGTGATTTTATTTCTGAATTATTCTTTTTTTCTGAAACTTCTTCCCGAGTTCCGTCTTTCCGGTTGCTTTTAAATCCACGTCGCACAGAAAGATTAAAGAGAACTCTGCCAAGTTCAAACGGCGTCAGTTTTTCATCAAGGGCTTTTATTCTTAATTCATAAGGATTTAAAAGTTTTAACTCCATACATTCTTTTTTATCTTTTGGGAATAGCCCTTGCTGTTGCAATAATCTGAATGTTTGCTTTCTTCTTAGTTTCCGTCTGTATATCGATTTTCGTTGTCCTCGTGCAATCCTTCTGGAAACTGCAAGCGGCTCTTTTGTCTGTGAATCTCTGCCGTCTGAAAAAATCCTTACTCCTAAATCTACTAATTCTGAAGGTTCATTGTCTTTGTCTATGGAAAGAACGCTCCAACCGATAGAATTTGTCCCTAAATCAAGTCCAAGACGCCAGTTTAAATTATTCATACATTCTCCGTTTTTATTTTATCTGAAAGTGGAATTTATTTTTTAAAGAATTATATCACTAATATTAAGTATCTGCAAAAGATTTGACATATTCTGCTTTTATGGATATTATATAGTTACTGATTAAATTTTGTGGTCAACCTGCTAACAAGAAGACATTTAGTCTTCGCAAAATGTTTTTATATTTGTTGATATTTTTGCGCGAATATAAATAACTTCAGTAAATGAGAAAGGAAGCTGCGGCTTCCTTTTTTTTATGCAAAAATAATAATTGCAAAGTAAGATTTGTCTGAATTTTCTAATCTTCCAAAGATGATGTTGGTTTTAATCTTTTTTAAGAATATTACAGATTTTGAAAAACGATTATGGAACTGCGCCCTCCCCTCCCCCGCGAACTTCACTAAGGTGGATTGCTCCATGCTCGGCTAATTGTGCAAACTACATTTCGGACAGATATTTTACCAGAACAGACTTTATGAGTTTTTTATCGGTTTTCATTCCATCGGAAAGCCAGCACATAATGACATTCCACACTGCCCCGATATTGAATGCAATCAAATATCTGCTTAATCTGCTGTCGACACCGTTGAAATATGAGCAGTCACTGCATAATTTATCATGAACCTGCGGGATGACGGTGTTCAGTTTTTCAAAAACCAAATGCAGCAGAGAATTCTTGTTTAGAATCTCAAAGAACCTTATGTTTTTTTCCACACTGGAAAAGACAATGTCAAAAAAAACTTCAAGGCTTTCGTTTTCCATGGATACAAAACTGTCAAAATAATCTTCCAGAAACTGGCAGATCACAGAATCAAGCACATCGTCTTTGGAATCAAAATTGCGGTAAAAGGTTTTTCTTGCAATTTTTGCCTCATATAAAATTTCCTTTACAGTGATTTTTTCGTAGGGCGTTCTGTCCATCAAGTCAAAAAGCGCAGATTGTATTTGCTTTTTAGAAAAAACTGCCGACGGATTTGTGGATTTGTTCATGGCCTGCCTCCGCTTTTAAGTTTTTATGACACTTTTTTTTAACTTTGTATCACATTTGAAAAAACACTTGTTTTATCTTCAATAAAATCATATTCTTTTTTTATGCATGACACAAGAGTGTCATTTTTATAACAGTTCATCAAACAAAAAAAACGGAGGAGAAAATGAAAGTTGCATTGATTACAGGCGCATCAAGCGGAATCGGTCTTGAATGTACAATGAATTTGCTGAAAAAAGGATTCACAGTCTATGCCCTTGCACGCAGGACAGAGCTTCTTAAAGAGGCAGAGTCAAAAGGCGCGCGCGTTCTCTATATGGATTTAACAGACAGCAGCTCAGTAAAAAAATGCATCAGCACGGTTCTTGAAGAGCAAGGCAGAATTGACGTGCTTGTAAACAACGCGGGCTTTGGTCTTGGAGGAAGCCTTGAGGACATTCCCATTGAAGAGGCAAAAAAGCAGTTTGAAGTAAATGTATTCGCCCTCATGTATATTACCCAGCTTGTTCTTCCTGCGATGCGAAGCCAGAAAAGCGGAAGAATCATAAACGTTGCTTCGATTGGCGGACATTTTTCCCTGCCGTTCGGCGGATGGTATCATGCGTCAAAATACAGCGTGGAAGCTCTCAGCGATGCACTTCGCATGGAAGTCAAAGATTTTGGAATAAAAGTTGTCATCATTGAGCCAGGCATGATTCAGACTGACTGGGGAATAATCCATGGCCAGAATATACTGAAATTTTCAAACAACAGCTGCTATGCAGAAAAATCCGCAAAAGCCGCCGCCTACTACAAAAAAGAATACGGCGACCCGACAAAACTTTCACCGCCAAAAGTAATTTCCCATGCAATCGTAAAAAGCATTTTGACAGCGCATCCAAAGCACCGCTACAGAACAGGCAAATATGCAAGACTCATTATTTTCCTAAAGAAACACCTGCCGGAATGCCTGTTTGACTTCCTCACACTAAAAATAATGGGAATCAACTGAAAAGGTATGCCTCTCTCCCTCTGCATGAATATAAGAGGGGGGGGCGAAGATAAGCTACAGTAAAGAATTTAAGTACAGACAATAAAACTATCAAACGAAATCTAAATAAGACAACTCTGTACAAACCTCGAACAGATTCACAATACACTGCTACTCCAACTAAAACGAAAGCAATAAAAACAATGATCAGTTACTAAAATTAACTTTTTCATCATTGTATTTTTGAAATTCTGCATACTAGGGTAATTGCAAAATAATTGCCTGAAGCAATGCCACCTTCTCCATTTTGTCTGCAAATCTGTATTTTACCTATATATACTCAAAAGGGGAAAATAATGGTATAATAGAAATTGTTGCGTTTGGTGTGCTGAATTGCAGTTCCGGAGCGAAGCGGAGGAATGAGCCGCGCAAGACGGCGAAGTGCGGATAGCCCGTTTTTTGCGGAACGAAACGAAGTGGAGTGAAACAAAAAGCCGCCCTGTGAATTCTTTATATTTTGAAACTTTATACACAATTTCTTCTAGAACATTCACAGTGCATCATTTTTTTTATCAATCTAAAGCTTTTGCAAGTGCATAAGCAATTCCAGCGTAAAGCAGAATAAAAATTCCATTAATAATAATATATGGTGCAAGATGAAAGGGTGCAAATGTTGATACAATCTGTACAATTAATGTTGTTGCTAAAAATATTACTGAAAGAACCGTTATGTTAATGCCACCTCTATCTGCGTATTTAATTCCAAATCCACCGATTAGAAAAACCGCAATTTCCACGGTTGATATGGCAAACATGAGCCATTTCTGCCATTCAGATGAATTTGCTGCGTAAAAATCATATCCTGCTAAAACTGAGATTCCAGCCATAATAAGTGTTGGCACAAGCTTAAATTGTATTTTTATTTTAATTTCTCCATTCCTTAAAGTTATTTTTCTTCTGGTAATTCAGGGGGAACAAGGGCAATCAAAGCTAAAAGTTCTTTAAAATCCTGAGCTTTTTTCCATTCTGAGTCTCCACTTTGCCATATAAGGGTTTCTGCAGATACTTTTTTTTCAACTACAAGCCTTGCAATCTCAAGCAACGAAAAAGGACCTGACATCTTACTTTTATCAGAAACATAAAAAACTTCAGAAATGTTTGATTTTGCCAGTTGAAGTTCTTGATTTTGCGGAATTGGCGTTGGCGAAGAATGAGTAGCGTGACTTCCTGCCTGTGCAAATGCTGCCGGATTATTTGACGCTTGCTGTGTCTGAGCATATTGCTGATAGACTGGCTGCCTTACTTGCTGCTGGCTCTGCTGATATATATTTTGTGTAAGCGGAGGTTGCCGCATTTGGCTCATCATGTTGTTCATAGCCTGTACAATCTGCTGGCTCATTGACATTCCTATACCAAATTCAATAAGTCTGTCAATTGAAAAGAAATTTTCTTTTGAATTCTGCATTAGCATCTCCTTCCTGTGTTTATTATTCCCTAATTATTGGATTGGTGGAGATACAGGAGGCATCCCGCTTGCTGCACCAAATAAAAAAGCAAGTTCTGCAACTGTAGAAGCGGCCTGCCAGTTAGCCATACCGTTAGTCCAGACAAGGCTATCCTTTGTAAATTGCCCGGCTGCTATTTGCTGCTGAAGCTGTGCCACAGTGAATGGACCTGCAGCCGTTCCGTTTACAGCAACATTGTACATATTACCTGTCGTTGGTGGTGTTTGAATTCCACCAACTGGTGCCGCCATTCCCGGCATAACTCCTGCTCCCATTCCTGTTGCCGCTCCTGCAAATGAGTTTCCAAGCATATTTGCCATTCCCATTCCGACTGCCTGACCCATAGCCATATTTGCCATCATAGCTCCAGGATTCATGTTTCCATTTCCACCACCAAGATTAATGCTTCCGGCTCCCGAAGCACCTTGTTTTCCCATTGCATCTGCTGCGGCAACTCCAACCTGTGTCTGATGTTTAATTGCGAATGCCCCGAGATTCTGTTGTTCCGCTCCAAGTTTTGCCGCATAAACGTTTGCTTCTGTTGCTGCACGCTGTGCAAACTGACTTTCCACACGATTAATATGCATGGTTTCTTTCATGTTCTCAAGATTTATAGTCTGAGACTGTTTCATGGCATCCATCTGCATTGTGTTCATGTCCCGCTGATTGCTCAAATTAATTTGCTGTTGCTGGAGAGTAGAAGCAACCGCATAATCAGCTGTCATGGATTTTATCTTCTTGTAACCTTCACTCGTCTTATCGATTTCAAGATCTACTATATTGAAAGTTTTTAGTGTAACACCGAATATATTTGTAAATTCCGGTGCAACTTTTTGCTGAACAATATCACTTACCATCTCAATTTTGCGTTCAATCTGAACCAAAGGAATAGGGACTCCTCCATAACTTCCGTCAGGAATGTTTATCACTGTTCCTTTAACTTTTTTAATAAGGTTATCGCGAATCTGTGATTTAAAATCCTCTAGCTCAAAATTAGCAAGACGGTGGAGTTTTACAAATTCCTTGTAATTAGTAATACCAAAAGCAAAAGAACCTCGTACAGCCATCGGAATCGGCAAATCAGCAACTTCTGGACGCGGATCAAAAGCATCAAAAAAAGGAATTACAAACTGGACTTGAATAAGTTCTGCCATATTAATATAGTAGACTTCCGCTTGAAACGGTGTAGAACCGCCAAATGCAAGGCCTACAATTTTTGACAAAACAGGAAAATTTGCCGTTTTAATAGTATCGTTATAAGGACCTTCAATAAAATCTTGCATTGTACCATCTTTCTGATGATATACAAATGCTGCAACTTCACCGTCTTTTACATTGAGTGAAGAACCATACCGGATTGCATTTTCTTTATTCGTTGTTCCAACCTCTTGACCGGATGGCCGCCATTTCCAAATAAGATAATCTGTTTGATCACAGCGGATTGCATCCATCAAACCGCCTTCATTTTTCTTAGGAGTATCACCTTTTTTTCCAAAAAGTCCCATTATTTTCTCCTGTTTGTTATTGTAATTTTTGTGCGATTACTAATGAATCTAAAATTTTTGTAATATTACAACAATAAGAATCTTCTGCAACATATTGACTTAAATCTATTTTGCTGGCGAAATTACTAAAATCTGTATGAATTTCTGCAAATAAGGCAAATTGATTTTCTATTTTTTTAGGAATATTTGTTTGACCTCGATAGAATTTTAATGTATAGTTGCGGTCAACAGGCACAATAAGTTTCGGAAGCAAAAAATGTAATGTTTTTGAAATCGTTACTAATTGAGCATTGCTTTTTGAAAGCTGCATATTTACGAAGACAGTTTCAAGAGAACTTTTACATTCATTAAAATTCCTTATGTCATAAGATTCTAATTTTAAAAGATTTTCTTTCTGATTTTGCACTAAAGTACAGAATTCTTTAAATTCTTTTAAACCAGCACCTCGACTGTTCATCCCCCAAGCATCCAAAGTTGCATACAACAATTCCATAAAATCTTCGGAAAACTTATTTTTTCGCTCATAGTTTAAAATACATTTGTAAAGATATTTTCCTGCAGAATGAGGGCGATACTTTTCCTCAACTTTTTTTAATGTAGGGGGAATGTTAGACTCGTCATATACATCTATCAAGTTCCTTCGTATGAACATTGCTTATTATCCTCCTCTTTTAGACTTAATCTGTTTTTGCAACATTTCACGTTTATCATTCCATGTGTCAATATATACCTGATTTCCATATTTATCATATTTCCATCTCAAATCAGCAAGTTTCAGTTCGGCAGAGTCTGAAGTATAACTAGGTAAAGCATTACCATGTAAAATGCAATCATAATAAATGCGCCTATCATTGGTAAATATATACTAGTTGCCTCTTTAATTGACTTTTTTCTTTTTAAGATTTCCTTTTTCTTTTCAAGATTGTCTACCTCCTCTATGGTTCTAGAAACCATCTTTGAAAATTGCTCAAAGCCTTTTTTGTCTTCACCAAAAACGAGCTCTGCTTTTAAATGAGCTAGATCGAGTTTGCCTTTCCATGCAGCATAGAAATCTGCTTCTGTAACTTTTGTAACTTTTGTAACTTTTGTAACTTTTGTAACTTTATTTGCATTTTTATTTCCAGTAAGAATACTTTTACATATTCCCAACATTCCCCCCTGCTCATAAAAATCATCTAAGTCTAAGTCAACCTGGGGTGGTTCAGTTATTTTAGAACATTGAGAATTTGCAAATGTTTTTATCTGCTGAATTGCAATCAGAGCAAATTCAATAATATCTTCTTTTGTATTTGGAATTGGAAAAAATTTAATCAACTCCAACTGACGAACCTTGTCAGTTTCTTTCTGATAAGTCTCGAAAAACTCTTTTACTGAAACTGAAACTTCAATTTCTCTAAGTTCATGTCCACATGCAGGGCATTTTGCCTGAAAAGACTGTAGTACTTGTCCGCAATTAGGACATTTTTTTATTGAACCTACATATTCCTGTTTTCTTGTTTCTGACATAAAAAACTCCAATATTTTTCTAAAACCACATACACTTTTAATTAAAATTATCCTGGCTTTTTCTATTTTGTCTTGAGCAAAAAATCCTATAGTTAATCGGGAAAAAATCCTAAGCACGCGGAAGAGTTTTGTGATATAATATGCTTATGAAAATAAAAAATATTTTCAAAATTGAATATATTTTGCTCTTTTTTTCGTTTGTGCTTTTTGCTGTTACGATTGTTCTGAAAATTTCGTTGCAGAAAAAATACGACGCGCTGAATATTCTGATAAGTGACCTTGTTTCAGAAAATTGCGAGGGGGGGGTATACAAAAGAATCAAGATGCATTTTTTACCTTGCAAACAACGCTCGCTCCTTTTATTTACTACAACAAAGAAATAGAAAATCAGTTTGATGCACTTTCAAAAATCATAAAAAGCAACGGATGTGAAAACGATATTCTTTTTTTTGCAAAAAGCATTGAACTTGAAAACTTAATCCGCTTGAATCAAAAGGCAGTAAATTCCGGCTATAATTGTCTTTTTATCCCTTCCTTTTTTACATTCATAATTTCCATTCTTTTGATTTTATACAAAACATTCTGCAGGAAAAACGAACTTCTTCGTCAAGAGAGCCTGAACAGTGCAAAACTCAAGTTCAGCCAGGATTTGCATGAAGGAGTTGCACAGTACTTAGCGGCATTAAAGCTTTTTATCAAAAACGGAGAAAACGAAAAAGCCGCTTTTTATTCTGATTTGGCATTTAAAGAAGTCCGATATTTAATTGATTCAAACCGTCTTGATTTTACTCAGGACTTTGAGGAAAATTTAAGGCAGACCTTAAAATCTTTTGAAATTAATTTTGAAATAAAAACGGAATTTTTGTGTGCCTCAAACCATATAAAAAATTTTAATCAGGAAACTCAAATGGAACTTCTCAGAATTTTTCAGGAAGCATTGAGCAACTGTGCAAGACATTCAAATGCTTCTCTTCTTACTGTAAAAATAACCGACATCTGTTCTTCTGTCCGATTTATCATTCAGGACAACGGCAGAGGTTTTACTGAAGAAGAACTTGCCGGCAAAACTACAGAAGAAAAAAATCATTATGGACTTAAAAATATCTGTTCGAGAGTAGAAAGTCTTGGCGGTGATATAGAAATTTCTGGAAAAGGAGGAACGACAATTGCAGTTACACTTAAAAATATTGTTTGTTGACGACCATTCAGGCTTGCGCGACGGAATCAGTTTTCTTTTGAATAAGAGAAATCCAAATCTGGAATTTTATAATGCTTCAAATAAAGAAGAAGCCATTGAAATTCTTAGAAACAACGCTGACATAGAAAATGCTGTTTTAGACATAAACCTTAACGGCGAAAGCAGCCTGAATTATATAGATGAATTCCGCAAGGTTCAAAGTAATCTTAATATTATTATTTACACTATGTATTCTGACATGCTCCACATTGAAGCGGCTTTAAGAAAAAATGTTCAGGGCTATATCACAAAAGATTGCGATGTAAAGGAATTTGAAAGAGCAATTGAATTTGTTTCAGGCGGCAGCCTTTATTATAACAAGCCAGCTAGAGAAATAATGCATTCCTTACTTTCAAACAATTCAGACGGTATCAGAACTTACGAGGAACATTGCAACCGAGAACTTTTCGAAAACTACAAGACCTTTACGCCAAAGGAACAGGAAGTATTTCTGCTTTTGTCGCAGGAAAAAACCACGGATGAAATTGCAAGGCTTCTTAGAAAGTCAGAAAAAACAGTCATAAATCAAAAGTCAATTATCTACCAGAAGCTTGCCATAAAAGACAGGATGGGACTTTTAAGGGCCGCAAGAAAACTTGGAGTTATTTTATAAAATATGAAATCATATTTAAGGCTAAAAAATAAATAACGCAACCACATCTTTGAAATTTCAGTTCTTAATTCGAAGATAGAAAATGTTCAGCATTATAACATGTTTTGGACAGTCCATATATGTATTATTCAATCTTTTAAAATCTCAAGAAAACTGTATAATAATTATTATAGAAGAAACCGGGTCGAAAGGGATTGAGAAGCATTATTGAAAGAAGCGATGATTGTCGGGTGAAGCGTGTTTTTATACTCAAAAAGGTGAAAAAATGGTATAATGGGTTAGTGATGTTCACTTTTTTACCGAAGGTTGTTAGGTCTGAAAAAAGCAGATTGTAAAAAAAAGGAAGGTGGATGAAAAACGAACTTATATCAGTTTTGAATGAATATACTTCTCTTGGCATAAATCAGCAGCTTAATTATGAAAAATTCTATTTATATTCGATTATAACCCACTCTACTGCTATCGAAGGTTCGACTGTCACTGAAATAGAAAATCAGCTTTTGTTTGATGAAGGAATCAGTACGAATAAGCCGATGACTGAACAGCTGATGAATCTGGATTTAAAGATGGCTTACGAAAAAAGTTTTGAATGCGCAAAAAGTCATCAGGAAATTACAGTTGAATTACTTTGTAATCTTGCTTCGTTCGTAATGAAAAATACAGGTTCGGTTTATAAGACAATTTCTGGAGAGTTTTCTTCTGCAAAAGGTGAATTAAGGCTTTTGAATGTGAGTGCCGGTCGCGGTGGAAAAAGTTATATTGCATGGCAGAAAGTTTCGGACAGGCTTCAGAAATTCTGTGAGTGGATAAATTCAGAACGAAATAAAATCAATTCAATAGAAAAAACTGACGTTAAAAAAATATATGAATTAAGTTTTGAAGTTCATTATCGTCTTGCAACTATTCATCCTTGGGCGGACGGGAACGGAAGAATGAGCCGTCTGGTTATGAATATGATTCAGTATGAATACGGCGTTATTCCGTCTATCGTAAAAAAAGAAAGTCGGGTCGAATATATACAGTCACTTTCAGAAAGTCAGGACGAGGAAAATTTTGCGAAGTTTATTGACTTTATGATGAATCACCACATTCAGAATTTAAATCAGCAGATAGATGAATATAAAAAATCTCTGGAATCAGATGTTGCAGAGGGTGGTCAGAAAAACAAAGGTGGTCAGAAAAAGTGGTCAGAAACGACTATGAAAATTCTGGAACTGATAAAAAAGAATCCGCAGGTTTCAAGAAAAGAACTTTGCGATAATTTAAAAATAAATCCAAGTGCCGTTCAAAAGCATATTGAAAAATTAAAGGCCCAGGGGATTATTAAACGAAGTGGCGGAGCAAAAGGCGGCTGGTGGGAGATTTTGGAATGAAGCAGAATTACAAAAAAATAACAGGTGTAAAGAAAAAGCCACACGGATTGGTTCGTGTCTAACGACACTCACAGAGAAAAATATGCTGTTATATGAAGAAGAAACTGGGAAAATTATAAACGCATGCTTAATTGTCTTTAATGAACTTGGAAACGGATTTCTTGAAGCTGTTTATCAAGAAGCGTTGGCGATAGAATTTGAGATTCAGGGAATTCCTTTTAAAAGAGAGCAAAAGCTTGAAATAAGTTATAGGGGCAGAAAACTAAATAAAGAGTATTATGCTGATTTTATATGTTTTGATTCGATAATTGTTGAGTTGAAAACTGTTTCGACTCTTGTTTCTGCACATAAAGCTCAGGTTATCAATTATTTAAAAGCTACAAAAATGAAAGTCGGTTTGCTTGTAAATTTTGGAGGGGCTTCATTGAAGTGGGAAAGAATTTCTAACTTTAATGATGAAGAAAAATAAAAACACGCAGATTGGTTCGTGTCTAACGACACTCACTTTTTTAAGAGTGAAGACCGTTAGGTCTGAACCAATCCGTGTGGCAAAAAGTGTTGGGACGGATCTTCGGCGGTTGCAGAAGAATTTAAAAGTCAGAAAAATTAAAAGAAGGATTTATTCAATTCTTCTACCCCATTCTTGCCTCTCTCTAAACAAACTCCCTATAGAACCCCACATCGCTTTCCTCTATAATACCACTATGATTTTTAGAAAAGCGGTGCAGTCAGATGCGAAGAGGTGTCTGGAAATTTATGATGCGGTGAGTGACTGGGAGGCGGCGAACGGAAAGCAGTGCTGCTGGGAAAAGGGATTTTATCCGACTATGGAAACTGTTGAGGCGGCGCTTTCTTTAGGGGAGCTTTATGTTCTTGAAGATGAGGAAGCCGGTCAAGCAGGTCAGATTGCCGCCTGCGGAATTATAAATCACAGTCAGCCGGAGTTTTATAAACTTTTTGACTGGGCTTTTGAGGCGGCACTTTCCGAAGTTCTGGTGCTTCATACTTTTGGCGTTGATCCTGCAATGCAGAGAAAAGGTTATGGCAGTGCGTTTATGTCTTTTTATGAAAAAATGGCTTATGACACCGGCTGTAAGACACTTCGCCTTGATACAGTAACATCAAATAAAAAATCTCAGGCTATGTATAAAAAACTCGGTTTCAAGACTTTGGGGCAATGGGAAGGCGATGTTAACGGACTTGGCTGGTCGCTTACTTTTGTTGCTCTGGAAAAAGTTTTGCGCGGTGAGTAATTGCCGGTTTTGAAATTGCCTTAAGAAAATTTTTTTCCTACTGTACTACGCTACCCATTTTGCGCTATACTACCTGTAGTGTGCTACAGGTAAAATCCTGCATCGTGCGGTTTTCCTGCGGTACGTCATTCTTTTGCGAGGTGATTTTATGCAGGAAAATTCTCTTGAAAAATATAATTCTATGAGCGTTCCGCGCGCGGTGATGTGCAATATTGTTCCGGCGATGCTTGCTATGCTGATGACGCTGATTTACAATCTTGCCGACACTTTTTTTATTGCGCAGACACACGATGCGCTTCAGGTGGCGGCGGTTTCCATTGCAACGCCTGTGTTCCTGATTTTTATGTCGGTCGGAAATGTTTTTGGTATCGGCGGAACGTCTGTCATTTCGCGCGCGCTCGGTGCAGGAAAAAAAGATTTTGCAAGAAAGACCTGTTCGTTCTGTATGTGGACAAGCGTTGCGTGCGGAGTTCTTCTTTCTGTGGCATTCATTTTGTTTATGAATCCGATTTTGCGTATGATTGGCGCAAGTGAAGAAACGCTTGCCTTTACGCGCTCGTACCTTACGATTGTTGCACTCGGCGGAACGTTCTCGCTCGTGGCTTCGGCGTATTCAAACATTCTGCGCGCGGAAGGAAAGGCGGCAAAGGCGATGACAGGGCAGATTTTGGGAAATCTTCTGAACATCGTTCTTGACCCGATTATGATTTTGCTTTTTGGCTGGAACATTGCAGGCGCGGCGATTGCAACTGTCATCGGAAATGTTGCGGCGGCGATGTTCTATATAATTCACTATGTTTCGGGGAAATCTTCTTTGAGCATAAGTCCTCGCGATTTTTCAGGTTCGGACGGAATTTGTACAGGCGTTCTTGCAATCGGAATTCCGGCTTCCCTTGCTTCTGTTTTGATGAGCGTTTCGCAGATTGTGATGAACTCACTGATGTCAGGCTACGGTGATATGGCGCTTGCAGGAATCGGCGTTGCAATGAAAGTTACGATGATTACGGGAATGATTGCGCTCGGTGTCGGTCAGGGAGTTCAGCCTCTTTTGGGATTTTGCATCGGAAACGGAAACAAAAAGCGGTTCGGCTCGATTATGAAATTTTCGCTTGCCGTCGCAACGTTCATCAGCACTCTTATGACTGTAGTGTGCTACGTTTTTGTAAACCAAATTGCAGGCGCGTTTCTCCAGCGCGGAGAGGCGTTTGATTTTTCAGTCCGCTTTGTAAAAATCCTTCTTTCTACAAGCTGTCTTTTCGGCGGTTTCTACGTTCTTGTAAATTCACTTCAGGCGATGGGCGCGGCAAAGGAATCGCTTGTAATCAATATGAGCCGTCAGGGACTTATCTACATTCCTTCGCTTTTTATTTTGAACGGACTTCTTGGAGTGACCGGGCTTGTCTGGGCTCAGCCTGTGGCGGACGTTCTTTCAACTGTGATTGCGGTCGTGCTTTACAAAAGGTTCAGGTGAATAAAATACTCTGCTCTCCCCTGCCTGATGACATTTTAAAGTTCCGCATTTTTCACTGCAAAAAAGAAATCGGGCAGCTGCGTTAAGCATAATACGGCTTTATTTTTTACCTACTGCTTTATTGATTCCAAAATACTTTGCTTAAGTTTTTCCTCATATTATTTTTGTTTTTTTTGATTCAATTCATCATTAAAGACTTTTTTTTACCCAGCTTTTTTTTCATAATAGCCGGAATGTCCACGGAAATCCGCCCCTACTGAAACTCTTCCGGCTCGTAAGTGTTTAGTTTCTGCAAGGCAGCCGGCGGCAATGATATGCGCGGTCTAATTTTCAGAAAAGGCAAAAAAAAACTCCGTGCAGAAAAACCACACGAAGCTAAAATTTCTAAAGCGAAGTTTTGCCAAACATTCTCAAAAGGAAATTACTTTACAGAAATTTTCTTAAGATGCCAAATATCCTTTACGTAATCTTCGATTGTGCGGTCGCTTGAGAACTTTCCGCTGTTTGCAATGTTCAGCAAAGTCTTTCTTGCCCAAGACTTCTTATCTGCATATTCAGCGGCAAGCTTTTCGTGCGCCTTAACATAGGAATCAAAGTCAGCAAGAATAAAATAAACATCCGGCTGCTGTCCTTCAACTCCATAGACAATCGAGTCATGAAGCTCCTTGAACAGAAGTCCGCTCGGGTCATAGGTTCCATCGATAAGCTGGTTTACAACCTTTGCAAGCGCAGGGTTTCTGTCAAGATACTTTGTAGGATTATATGAATGTTCCTGCTTCATCTTCACAATCTCATCAGCCTTAAGACCAAAGATAAATGCATTGTCCGCGCCGGCCTCTTCAACAATCTCGATGTTCGCGCCGTCCAAAGTTCCGATTGTGAGCGCGCCGTTCATCATAAATTTCATATTTGAAGTTCCAGAAGCCTCAAAGCCCGCTGTTGAAATCTGCTCGGAAACATCAGATGCAGGAATAATTTTTTCCGCAACGGAAACACGATAGTTTTCAACAAACACAACACGGAGCTTGCCGCGTACACGGCGGTCGTTGTTCACTCTTTCTGCAACAGTGTTGATGAGCTTTATAATAGACTTGGCGCGGCGGTAGCCAGAAGCTGCCTTTGCACCAAAAATAAATGTGCGTGCAGGCGGATTGTAGCTCGGATCTTCAACAATTCTGTTGTAAAGATACATGATGTGGAGCACATTCAAAAGCTGTCTTTTATATTCGTGCAGGCGCTTTACCTGTGTGTCAAAAATGCTTTCAGGATCAAGGAATTCATTCTGGCTGTGCTTCAGGTATTCAGCAAGTCTTTCCTTGTTGCGCCGCTTGATTCCAATAAGCTCCTCAAGAGAAGCATCATCGTCAGCGTATTTTTCAAGTCCCTTAAGAAGAGAAAGCTCCTTTTCCCAGCCGTGTCCGATTCTCTTTGTGATAAAATCAGAAAGCTCAGGGTTTGCAAACAAAAGCCATCTTCTCTGTGTAACGCCGTTTGTCTTGTTGTTGAATTTCTCAGGATAGATTTTGTACCAGTCCTTAAGCTCCTGCTCCTTGAGGATTTTTGTGTGCAGGGCGGCAACTCCGTTTACGCTGAAACCTGCGTGGATTGCAAGCCATGCCATGTAAACTTTTCCGTCATGGATGATTGCCATGTGGTTCTGCTTGTCGTAGTCGTTTGGAAATTTCTGGCGAAGCTCAATAACAAAGCGGCGGTTGATTTCTTCCACAATCTGGTAAATGCGCGGAAGAAGCTTCTGGAACACTTCGATTGTCCACTTTTCAAGAGCCTCTGACAGAATTGTATGGTTTGTGTAGGCAAATGTGCGCTGAACAACATTCCATGCATCATCCCAGCCCACATTGTATTCGTCAAGAAGAATTCTCATAAGCTCAGGAATTGCAACTACAGGGTGTGTGTCATTGAGCTGAATAACATGGTATTCCGGGAATTTTGAAAAGTCTGTTCCGAATGTATTCACATAGTGATGAACCAGATCCTGGAGTGAAGCTGAAGTGAAGAAATACTGCTGGCGGAGGCGAAGCTCTTTTCCCATCGGGCCGTTGTCGTTCGGATAAAGAACACGGCTGATATTTTCAGCATCATTCTGACGCTCAACAGCGCGGTGATACTGCATATCATTGAAAAGCTGAAGGTCAAAGCCATCAGGACTTGAAGCCTGCCAGAGGCGGAGTGTGTTCACTGTGTTTGAACCGTATGCAACAACCGGCATATCATAAGGTGTGGCTGTTACTTCCTCTGCGTTTTCAAGGTAGTATCTGTCCTGTCCGTCCGGAGTTTTTCCGTATTTTATCTGACCGCCGAATTTTACAGTCACAGACAAGTCGCTTCTTTTTACTTCCCACGGATCGCGGTGCTTGAGCCAGTTGTCAGGGAATTCAACCTGCTGTCCGTCTATGATATGCTGCTCGAACATTCCGTATTCATAGCGGATTCCGTAGCCGTGTCCCGGATACTCAAGAGTTGCAAGAGAGTCAAGGAAGCAAGCTGCGAGGCGGCCAAGGCCTCCGTTTCCAAGACCAGCATCAGGCTCTTCGTCTTCTATAAAATCATAGCTGATGTTCATGTCCTTGAGAACATCCTTCACCTGCTCCATGATGCCTGAATTTATAAGATTGTTTCCCAGCGCGCGTCCCATCAGGAATTCTGCGCTCAAATAATAAAGCTGCTTTGTAGGCTTAGCCTCATACTCCTTGCGGGTATTCATCCAGTTAGGCATAATGATTTCAAGCGCACTTGCACTTACTGCATCAAACAAGTCATGTTTATTGGCCTGAGAGATGTCCTTTCCATACTGGCGGCGCAGGCGGGCGGTAAGATTCTCCTTAAACTGCTCTGCATCAAATGTCATTTTATATTCCTCCAAATCAGCCCATTAAGCAAAAAAGCAAAACGGCATTTATTCAGGACAATGTCCCGTGACTGTACATCAGTACAATCGTTTATAAATAAAAACCTGCAAAAAACCGTTTTTCCGCAGATTTTCTCTACCCAAGGAAACACTGGACAATCCAGAAGCGGACAGTCCTGTGCTTGACACAATATCCTGAAATTCCTAAAAAAACTTCAGTCATCAGGAATTTTCCCTAGTATAATATGGAAACGTTTCCTTATTCAAGTTCCCACGCGTTTTTTTATTTAGCCACAAGAATCAGCATAGAAACAGCCGGAAGCACATACCTGTCCTGCGAAAGCAAAGGCTCTGCATTATCCACGGAAAGCAGCGACATCTCGTCCTCTATGGAAGTGTCGGCGAGGCGGTACCACTTGCGTGAATCCGTGATAGCAGGAATTCTGACCATCACATCCTGCCTGTCTGTGTTCGCCGCAATAAAAAAATCGTTGTCCGAAATTTTTTGCGCGCCGGTGTCAAATGTCCCCAGCAGCCTGAATGCCAAAAAGCGCGAAATCTTGCTCCAGTTCGGGTTGCTTCCGTCCGCCGCATACCACTGTATGTCCGGCTTTTTTCCGTCCACGCTGCCCTTGAAAAATTCAGTCCGCCTGAAAACAGAATGGGCTTTTCTGAGTGCAATAGCCTTGCGCACAAAGGAAACAAGCGAAGAATTCAGGCTGTAGTTTCCCCAGTCGAACCAGCTGATGTCGTTGTCCTGGCAGTATGCGTTATTGTTTCCCTGCTGTCCGCGGCGGAATTCATCTCCTCCAAGCAGCATAGGCGTTCCCTGCGAAATCATGATAGTGAGAATGTAGTTGCGCATCTGGCGGTTTCTGAGCTTTTCAATCACGGGGTTCATCGTGGGCCCTTCATAGCCGTGGTTATAGCTCCAGTTTGAATCAGTGCCGTCCCTGTTGCCCTCGCCGTTCTCATCATTGTGCTTGACGTTGTAGCTCACAAGGTCATTCATTGTAAAACCGTCATGGCAGCAGACATAATTTATACTGTGATACGGAGCGCGCCCGGAAAGAGCAAAAAGATCGCTCGAGCCGCTTATTCTGGTTGCCGCATTTGTGGAAACATATTCATCTCCGCGCCAGAATCTTCTTATGTCATCACGGAAGCGGTCGTTCCATTCAGCCCACCTTCCGCCCGGAAAGCCTCCAAGCTGATATGCTCCGCCCGCATCCCACGGCTCTGCGATGATTTTTGTCCGCCCCAGCACAGGATCTTCCGCGATTGCGTTCACCAGCGGAGGAAGCTTTAAAAGCTCGCCTTCCTGTCCGCGGCACAAAATGGATGCAAGGTCAAAGCGGAAACCGTCAATGTGATAGTTCAAGACCCAATAGCGCAGGCTGTCGATGATAAAGCTCTGCACAACCGGATGATTGCAGTTCACGGTATTTCCGCAGCCTGAAAAATTCATGTAGTATTCCCTGTGGCTTCCGACAAGCGTGTAATAAATGCTGTTCTCAAAGCCGCGGAAATTCAGGGCAACACCATGCTCGTTTCCTTCCGCGGTATGATTGTAAACAACATCAAGAATCACTTCGATTCCAGCCTTGTGAAGCTCCCTCACGAGCAGCTTGAATTCATTCACACAGCCGCCCGGAGTTTTGTCAGCCGCATAGGATGCCTTGGGCGAAAAAAAGTTGATTGTGCTGTAGCCCCAGTAATTTTTCATCCGCTCGCCGGTGCGCGGATTCACATTTGAATTTTCAAATTCATCGAATTCAAAAATCGGCATAAGCTCAACCGCAGTAATGCCAAGATCTTTAAGGTAGGGAATTTTTTCTATAAAGCCGGAATATGTTCCAGGACAGGAAACACAGGCATTCTTGCCGGCGGTAAAGCCCTTCAGGTGGACTTCATAAATCACGCTTTCTGAAAACGGTCTGTTTATCGGCCTGTCGCCCTGCCAGTCAAAACTGCTGTTGTCAACCACAACGCACTTTGGAAACACCTCCGCGCACATATTCTTTCCAAGCTCAATGTCGCTCTTATCAAGCGGCGCGGCATAGTCAGGCGGAAGATTATAGAAAACAGACACAGGAGTTACAGCCTTTGCATAAGGGTCAAAAAGCCGCTGCTTTGCGTTGAACCTATGTCCACGGGAAGGCTCAAACGGCCCGTCCACGCGGTACAGGTAAAGCGCGCCCGGAGAAATCCCCGGCACAAAGGCATGCCATATATCGCCGGTTCTATTCATTTCGGGGCTGAACTCAACCTGCGCATAAGGCGAGCTGTCCCCGCTGTCATGATAAAATTCCAAAAGCACCCGTGTGGCGTTTCTGCTGAACACTGAAAAATTAACACCGCCGTCAGCCGGTGTGGCGCCAAGCGGAAACGGGGTTCCGGGCAGACAGTTTATAGTTTCCATGGCATGATTATATCAATTTTTCATTGGATTTTCCACTTCTTAATAAAAAAATCCATATTTGCGCCGACAAAAACCGCACAGTACAAAATAATAGTAAACGCAAAGCAAAGCGAAAGAGGAACCGCAAACAGCGCAGAAGAAACAGCGGCGGCAAAAATTTCAAACAGTGCAACACAAATCACAAGGGCCGCCCCTGCAATCACCCAGTGCCGCATGGGAACACGCTCATGCTTCAAGCCGTACTGTCCGTATGCAGAATCAAGGCGGCGCATAATTCCAGCCACATCGTCCGAGTCGCAGGAAATACGGCTCAGGTTTTCCTTTGAGCATCTGCGCTCAAGCAGTGTGAAGCGCCTCACAAAATTCCGGCATTTTCCGCAGAACAAAAGATGCACGGTAAGACCGAGCGGAAGCCTTTCGTTCCTGTCGAGGGCTAAAAATCTGTCCATGTAACAAGCGCAGTCTTTTTTCATTTGTAATCCTCCAGCTTTTTTCCAAGAATTTTCTTAGCGCGGAAAATATGCGACTTTACAGTGTTCACGGGAATTCCTGTGGCAAAGGAAATTTCCTCGTGGCTCATTCCGCTGAAAAAGTACAGCCTCACGCACTCCGCATAGCGGACAGGCAGCACATCAAGCGAATCCTTCACGGCTTCGGCGGTCGCGGAAAAAATCAGCTCCTCTTCCGGCGTTTTCAGCGAGCCGGGAATCAGAGTTTCATCGGAAATAGAGTCAGTGTCCCTGGAACGCTCCCGCATATTCATCGCAGTGGTAAAAGCAATTCTTGTGAGCCATGTGGAAAAAAGACTGTCGCCCCTGAAAGTGGAAAGCTTTTCATAGGCCTTCATAAAAACAGTCTGCGTAAAATCCTCTGCGTCCGCGCGGTTCCGGAAGAATCTCATTCCCACTGCGAAAATCCGCCTGTAATAAAGTCCGGCCAGCTTTGAAAACGCACGCTGGGAGCCGTTCAGTGTTTCCCGGACGTAGCACATATCCCGTCTGCGGACAACAAACCGCTCCAGGGATGACGAAAGCTTCTGTTTCATCAGGCGCTCAGCCTACCCTGAAATCCTGTTGTAAACCAGAAGCATAAGCCCCACGGCAAATGGAATAAGCCCGCCCAGAAGCCCCCATGAAAGCGGCTTGAGCAGAATAAACATCACGGAAAGCACAATCCCCACGCCCACAAGGCAAAGACCCAGAAGCAGCGAAAAGCTCTTCATGTCAATCCGCGGAGGCTTGTACAGATCCCGCTGTATGAGCATGACATTTTCACGGTGCTTCCAAAGCAGGGCAAAGAAAATAACAGATGCCGCAAAGCAGATACCGACAACGGGAATGATAGAAACAATAACCTGCGCCGCAGGTGAAACAATCTGATCCATAAAAGCTCCTGTGCGGCTCCGCAAAAAAAAGGAAGCCGGCATTTAGGGCACATTCAAAAAATCCGCCCCTGGCAATTTTTGATTCGCCTACAGATTAAGACACAAAAGAAAGCGTAAAGTTGCAAAAAAAATTTTAAATGGAAAAAGAAAAAAAACAAACAGGACTTTAGGAACAGCGCAGAATTCCACGCCATTCCCAAAGCAAGTCCTGCGATTTTTAAACTTAAAGAATGTAGAGCAAGCCTTAAGTTTAAAACAGCTCAGCGGCTACAGCCTGGGTTTTCTTTCAAAGTAGGATTTTGTTTCCTTTGCCACAATTCCGCTCAGAACGATGAGCGAAACACAGTTCGGGATTGCCATGAGGCCGTTTGTGATGTCCGCGATTGTCCACACTGCGCTGATTGTCATGTAAGGGCCGACCGCAACTGCCAGTATGTAAAGCCAGCGGTAAATTTTTACGACAGTCATATTTCCGTTTGAAAGATACTCAAGGCACTTTTCAGAATAGTAGTCCCATCCAAGAATTGTAGTGAACGCAAAGAACACAAGGCAGAGCATAAGAAGGAACTGCACGGAATGTTGGTCGCCGCCCAGAACCGCAGAAAAAGCCCTTGATGTAAGGGCAGCTCCGGAAGCTCCTGAATTCCACACATCTCCGCCTGCTATGATGATTGAAAGACCTGTCATTGTGCAGATGATAAGCGTATCAATAATTGTTCCCGTCATGTTGACAAGCCCCTGCTCAACAGGCTCCTCTGTCTGAACCGCTGAAGCTGCAATCGGCGCAGAGCCAAGTCCGGCTTCGTTGCTGAAAATACCGCGGGCAATACCCTTCTGCATCGCCATCTTGATGATTGTTCCGGCCGCCGCTCCTGCAAGAGCGCGCACTCCTGTGTCAACGCCAAACGCGCCTTTAAAGATGAGCGCAAACGCACCCGGAATTTTTGTGGCATTCATAATCAGGACTGAAAGCCCGAGGAACACATAGATAATTGCCATTGCAGGAACAACTTTTTCCGCGACTTTCGCAATTCTCCTGAGTCCGCCGATAAGAACAAGCGCAACGGCAACAGTGATCACAGCTCCGCCGATTACAGTAGCCCATGAATATGCGTTTTCGCCGATTGTGAACGCAACCGCCGCCTTGTCAGGGTCGAACGCATTCTGAACCGCGCCGCAGATTCCATTCACCTGTGTGAAAGTTCCGATTCCGAACAGCCCTACAAGAGTTCCGAAAACCGCAAAGAGAACAGCAAGCCACTTCCAGTTTTTTCCCATTCCCTTTTCTATTGTATAGAACGGCCCGCCGAGAATGTGCCCGTCTGCCTTTACTTCGCGGTACTTGATTGAAAGCATGCACTCCGCATATTTTGTAGCAGTTCCAAGAATCGCCGCAAACCACATCCAGAAAAGCGCGCCCGGGCCGCCTGCAAGAATCGCCGTTGAAACACCGACTATGTTTCCTGTTCCGATTGTGGCAGAGAGGGCTGTGCAAAGAGCCGCAAAGCCAGAAAGCTCTCCGTGGCCTTGGTTTTCCTTGAAAATGCCCTTGAAGGCGCGGATGAATTTGGTGAACTGGATTCCGCGTGTGGCGACTGTCATTACAAGCCCAGTTACAAGAATGAGAACGATGGTTGGAATTCCCCATACAACATCGTCGATTTTGTTAAGGATTTCTTCAAACATAAAGTTGTCCTTGTGAAAAAAAATAAGAGCCTGACGGATTGTCAAGGCTCTCCAAAGAGTGTGTGTTGAAAAGATAAGCTTTCTGTCCACTTTGCCTGAGATATCGGCTCTAATAGCCTTAACCCTTCGGCGTCCCGTCGGCATGCGGGAACTCTCCAGAGAATCAAAAAAGCAACAACGCCGCTTGATTGACAAAAAAAACTACCATGTTTTTTTAAATTAATCAACAACCCTCAAACTTCCACTGTCATGCCAAACTTCCACTGTCATTCCGAACTTGTTTCGGAATCCGTGTACTGTGCACAGTACAGATGCTGAAACGAGTTCAGCATGACATGGTTAACGTCATTCCGAACTTGTTTCGGAATCTGTGCACCGCCCAGTACAGATGCTGAAACGAGTTCAGCATGACAAGGCTTGCAAATGCCGCATGACAAGGGGCACTTCATGCCAAATTGGCACTGTCATGCCAAACTTCCACTGTCATTCCGAACTTGTTTCGGAATCCGTGCACTGCACAACACAGATGCTGAAACGAGTTCAGCATGACAAGGTTAACGTCATTCCGAACTTGTTTCGGAATCTGTTTACTGCCCCAACACAGATGCTGAAACGAGTTCAGCATGACAAGGTTAACGTCATGCCAGACTTCCATGTCATTCCGAACTTGTTTCGGAATCCGTGTAGTGTGCACAGTACAGATGCTGAAACGAGTTCAGCATGACACTGTTTTTATACCGCATGACAGGGCTACAAATGCCGCATGACAGGTTCTGACGTTTTTTTTTATGCCGCATGAGTGGTATGGTAAAAAAAAAGGAACGGGGCTTGTTTGGCAAGGCTCGTTCCTTTTTATGGCATTATAAAAAGCTCTTATTTTTCATCTTCTACGGTAGCAGTTCCGTCGTCAACAAGAATAAGAGTGCTGGTTGCGCCTATTGTACTTGAGAAATTCACCTCAGTAAATTTCAATTCGGTGCGATATTCCTTTGAGGAGCTTATGGCAAAGTCACGCAGGTTTACGGTAAGCACCCTGTTGTGATTAAAAAGCTTTCCATTCAATGATTTATCAGCATCGGGCATGACTATATTAAAGCCGCAGTCGGCAATGGCAATCTCCTTGGGCTTTATTGCGACAAACCTGCGCGGACCGTAGAACTTAGAGCCGCTCTCTGTATACTGCGGAATATAGGCTGTCTTTGACTTCAATGTATATGTTTCACCATTAGTAGTAAACACAGCATTTCCAACGGGGCTTATTGTGCGCGAGTTTTCCGTCCAGCCGAGGGAATCCACCACCTCAAAGCCGGATGAAGTGCTTTCTATCTTTAAAAGCGCGCCGCGGCTGTAATAGGTGTTGTTTTCCTCGATATTATAGTATATATTGCCGTCGATATTCTCGCTCTCATCATCGCCCACGTTTGAAATCAGAACATACACAGTGCCGTCGTAGTGAATGTATATGTCCGTGATTTCCCCCGAAAATCCCATCTGCTCCACTGACTTTGCAGAGCCAACCAGAGACACGATGCTAGTGTCATCAATCGTAATAATTGCGCGCTGAAGGTAGTGATGATTGTCGATGTCGTCCGCATAGGCAAAATACAGGACATTGCCTTGTATAGCAAAAGACAGCCCCGTCTTGTCAGTAAAGTCAAGAAGTCCTATTCCACCGCCGGCCCAATTACGATCTGTGGAGGATTGCAGCTCTGCAAATTTACTATAACCAAGTGTTGTTCCTGTTTCAGCAACATTTTCAAAAAGAGCCCACGTTGAATTGGTTGTAGCATCGTAGTAGAGGCAATCGTTAAAATAAGTGGTAGCAGCGCCAAAGAAATTAAAAATCCTAGATTCTTCAGAATAAAGCTCATAACTGCTATTCATATAATAGACATTTCCATATAAGTCCTCCACCATTGAAACATACGGCGGTAACGAGTCATAACTCAACCCAGAAAAGCTATTCAAGTCTTTTATCGGTGCATATTGATAAACAGAAGTCATACCCGAAGGTGCCTTACGCCACAGAAGATAATATTCTGAGTCCATTATACTGTCGGCAAGCAGGATGAGCGCAATGGAACATTCGGATGTTTCGCCGGACTTTACTATTACTGAAACGCTTTTGCGTGCAAGAACAAGGCCTTCGGTATCCCACCATGCTTCAACTTTCACAGTGTATTCGCCCGGGGTAAGATCCTCAAATACAATGTCCGCCCCCCCGGCACGGCAGTTTTTGTGGCAAGCACATCGCCGTCTGAAATCAGATACACAATGTAGCTTTCAGCGTTGTCCTTGCTGAGTGTGTACATTCCGCGCGCACCGCTCCCCGGAACCGCAACACGCACAGCTCCGTCAGAGCCTCCCGAGCCTCCCGTGTGCATGCAGGAAACAAACATGGCAAGCGGCGCAAAAAGCAACGCCAATAAAATCCTTCTCATAATAAACTCCAAAAAAAAATCGCTATACAACTCAAGTGTTCAAGACAGTTTTAGCACCGCGCTTTCAGACCGAAACCGCAGCAATCTTTATTTAAATTATATGAAAAAACCGCACAAATTCAAGTTTAACTGAAAAAAAATCATAATCCCCCTCGTCATGCGGCATTTGAGAACCTGTCATGCGGCATAAAAAAAATGTCATGCTGTCCAAAAAGCATTGTCATGCTGAACTCGTTTCAGCATCTGTGCTGGGCACACTACACGGATTCCGAAACAAGTTCGGAATGACAGTGTAAAGTTGGAATGACAGTGCCACCTCCTCGTCATGCGGCATTTGAGAACCTGTCATGCCGAACTCGTTTCAGCATCTGTGCTGGGCACAGTACACAGATTCCGAAACAAGTTCGGAATGACGTGGAACTGTGGCATGACAGTGCCCTCTTTGTCATGCTGAACTCGTTTCAGCATCTATGTTGGGCACTACACAGATTCCGAAACAAGTTCGGAATGACGTGGAACTTTGGCATGACAGTGCCCCCCTTTTGTCATGCTGAACTCGTTTCAGCATCTGTGCTGGGTACAGCACACAGATTCCGAAACAAGTTCGGAATGACAGTGCAACTGTGGCATGACAGTGCACCCGTCATGCGGCATTTGCCCCTCTGTCATGCTGAACTCGTTTCAGCATCTATGTTGTGCACAGTGCACAGATTCCGAAACAAGTTCGGAATGACAGTGTAAAGTTTGCGGAGCGGACAGTTTTTAAAAAATTTCAGCAATATATAAGTAAACCCAAAAAACTTACATGGAGAACAGATTGAACTACTACCTTCAAAAATCGCTGGAAGCGCAGTGGAAAAACGCATCGCTTTCGAACAACTTTATCTTCTGCCGCGTGATGAGCGAAAACCTCGACCTGTGCAAGGACTTCCTTGAAATGCTCCTGAACATCCAGATTGAGCGGCTGGAACTTTCGCAGGCGGAAAAGACTATCGACGTAGACTTCCTTTCAAAAGGCGTGCGCTTTGACGTCTACGTAAAGGACGGAACAGGACGCTGCTTCGACATCGAAATGCAGACCACAGACCGCAAGAACCTTCCCAAGCGCGCACGCTATTATCAGGGAATTCTTGACATCTCGAACCTGAGCCAGGGCTTTGACTACGAGGAGCTTCACGAAAGCTACATAATCTTTCTCTGCCTTGACGACGTTTTCAAAAAGGGACTCCCTATTTACACGTTCAGGAACGTATGTGAAGAAGACGGAAAGACACCTCTGAACGACGGAACTGTAAAAGTCTTTTGCAACGCCCGAAAGTATGATAAAATGCCCACAGAAAGGCTCAGGACTTTTTTCAGGTATCTTCTTGAAAACAAAGCCGACAGCTCCGGCTTTGCAAAATCGCTCGAGGAAAAAGTCATGCGCGCCAAAATCCCCGCTGAACAATGGAGGACACAGATGACTTTAGAGCAGGAAATATATTTTATCAAAAAGCACGCCCGTGCAGACGGCTATGAAGAAGGCTACAGAGCCGCCGCCGCAGAAAAAGAAGAAGCAGTGAACGAAGCGCTGAATGAAGAAAAACTTGCAAACGCCAGAAAACTTAAAGAATCCGGGGTTTCCGTGGAAATTATTTCCAAATGCACAGGCCTTTCCCTGGAGCAGGTTCTGGAATTGTAAGGTAATTTTTACCGAGTGGCACGTCAAATAAAACCCAGAAAATTCTCACTGAGAATTTTTAAAAACTCACTGAGAATTTTTTAAAAGTCAGTGAGAATTTTTAAAAACTCACTGAGTTTTTCCATAAAGTCCACTGAGAATTTTTCACAAATTACTTAAAATCATCAGAAAGAACGGCTGCTTTTGTTTTCTACACTGTCATGCGGCATAAAAAAAACGTCATGCTGTCCAAAACCTCGTCATGCGGCATTTGTCCCCTCTGTCATGCTGAACTCGTTTCAGCATCTATGTTGGGCACACCACACGGATTCCGAAACAAGTTCGGAATGACATGGAAGTCTGGAATGACAATGAAAGCTCGTCATGACAGTGCAAGCCCATCATGCGGTATAAAAAAAATGTCATGCTGTCTAAAAAGTCCTGTCATGCTGAACTCGTTTCAGCATCTGTGCGCAGGCTCTTGAAATTATGATTTCAATTCTATAAAGTATTCCCTGCACGGGGAGCCTGCGTAAAGCTTGCTGAGAGTAGGATGTGTTCCTTGACCCGAAAACCTGATTTGGATAATGCCAACGTAGGAACTGCACAGCCAACGCCTCTTTTAAATACGTGGAATTATTCAAATTGTATTCTATAAAAAAAGAGGTTCTATATGTTCAAAGAATGTCTTGATTCCGTAAGGGAAAAATCTCCTTTAATCCACAACATCACAAATTATGTTACGGTAAATGATGTGGCAAACGCAATTCTCGCGGTCGGCGCAAGTCCGATTATGGCTGACGAAAAAAAGGAAGTTGAAGAAATCACAGGAATCTGCGGCGGTCTGAATATAAACATCGGCACGCTCAACCGCAGAACAATCGCCTCCATGTTCAAGGCAGGAAAAAAAGCAAACAGCCTTGCGCACAAAACACTTCTTGACCCCGTGGGAGCCGGAGCCAGCGCGCTCAGGACACAGACAGCAATCCAGCTTCTTAGCAAAGTGAAATTCGACGTGGTGCGCGGAAACATCTCGGAAATAAAGACACTTGCAACAGGCAGCGGAAAAACACAGGGCGTAGACGCAAACATAGAGGACGCAGTTTCAGAAGGCAATCTTGAAGCCGCCGTTCAGTTTGCAAAAAATTTCTCTGCGCAGCACGGATGCATCACGGCGATAACAGGAGCAATCGATCTTGTTGCAGACAGCACAAGATGCTTTGTCATCAGAAACGGCCGCCCGGAAATGGGGCGCATAACGGGAACAGGCTGCCAGCTGAGCGGAATCATGACAGCATTTGTCTGCGCAGGAAGCAATCCTCTGGAATCAGCCGCAGCAGCAGTCTGCGCAATGGGGCTTGCCGGTGAAACCGCCTGGAGCAGAATGGAAAGCGGCGATGGAAATTCAACCTACAGAAACCGAATCATAGACGCTCTTTTCAACATGACAGGGGCAGAGCTTGAGGCAGGCGCAAAGTATGAAATCCGCTGAGCTTAAAAATTCCCTCCTGCTGTATGCCGTTACAGACAGAATGTGGCTGGGCGGAAACTTTCCGTGCAAAACGCTGCATGAGGCTGTGGAGCAGGCTGTTGAAGGCGGAGCTACCATTGTCCAGCTCAGGGAAAAAGCCATGGACGAAGCGGACTTTCTGGCAGAGGCGCAGGACATAAAAAAAATATGCGCCGCAAGGCAAATTCCGCTTATTATAAACGACAACATTCAGGTTGCCGTAAAATCAGGCGCGGACGGCGTGCACATCGGACAGCATGACATGAGCATGCTCCGTGCCAGGGAAATTCTGGGGCAGGACAAAATAATCGGTGTTTCATGCCAGACAGTCGGACAGGCCGTTCAGGCTGAAAAAGACGGGGCGGACTACCTGGGCGTGGGAGCTGTTTTTGCCACGTCCACAAAAAACGATGCGGACTCTGTTTCCATTGAAACACTGAAGGAAATCTGCGCCGCTGTAAAAATCCCGGTGGTTGCAATCGGCGGAATCACGAATGAAAACATGGAGCTTTTGAAGGGCAGCGGAATAGCAGGAATTTCCGTTATCAGCGCAATTTTCGCGCAGAAAGACATACGGCAGGCGGCAAGAAATCTTCTGGAATCTTCCGCCGGGCTTTTTTCACAAGATTCTTGAAATGTGCAAGAAAAAAAAATTTTAGGAGGAATTTTTGAAAACCGCATTAACAATCGCAGGCTCTGATTCAAGCGGGGGCGCAGGAATTCAGGCGGATATAAAAACAATGGCGGCAAACGGAGTATTCGCAATGAGCGCCGTTACCGCCCTGACTGCGCAGAACACCACAGGAGTAAAGTCCGTGCTTGAATCCACCCCTGAATTTTTAAAAGACCAGCTTGACTGTGTTTTCACCGACATTTTTCCCGATGCTGTAAAAACAGGAATGGTTTCGTCTGAAAGCCTGATAAAAACAATCTCGGAGCGGCTGAAATTTTACAATGCAAAAAACATTGTGGTTGACCCGGTGATGGTTTCCACAAGCGGCTGCAAGCTGATTTCCGACAACGCAGTGGAAACTCTCTGCGCGGAGCTGTTTCCGCTCGCATCGGTTGTAACGCCGAATATTCCCGAGGCTGAAATTCTTTCAGGCATGAAAATTTCATCAGAGGAGCTGATGGAAAAAGCCGCGCGGGCAATAGGAGAAAAATTCGGCACTGCGGTTCTTTTAAAGGGCGGACACAACATGAACGATGCAAACGATCTTCTGTTCCACAACGGAAAAAGCCGCTGGTTCATGGGGAAGAAAATCGACAACCCGAATACGCACGGCACAGGCTGCACGCTTTCAAGCGCAATCGCCTCTAACCTCGCAAAGGGCAAATCGCTGGAAGAGTCAGTTGAAAAGGCAAAGGCGTATATTTCAGGCTGTCTGGAATACAGGCTCAATCTCGGCAAGGGAAGCGGCCCGATGAACCACTCATTCAGAATAAATGGAGAATATTGAAATATGAAAACAAAATCCACAGAAATAAACATGGCTCTGATTTGGTTCGGCGCAGGAGTTTCAATCGCTGAAATAATAACGGGAACATATTTTGCGCCGCTGGGCTTTTCGCGCGGACTCGCCGCAATTCTTGCAGGGCATCTCATAGGCTGCGCTCTTCTTTTTCTTGCAGGATTCATCGGCTCTAAATCACAGAAAAGCTCAATGGAAACAACCAAGATGAGCTTTGGAATTCTAGGGGGAAAATTCTTTGCGCTGCTGAATATAATGCAGCTTGCCGGCTGGACTGGAATCATGATTTATGACGGAGCGCTGTCCGTCAACGGAATTTTTGAGACCGGCGCATGGATGTGGTCAATTATAATAGGGCTTCTTATAGCGGCATGGATTGCGCTTGGAATAAAAAACGTGAGCAGGCTCAACATAGCGGCTCTTTCTGCCCTGTTTATTCTTACAGTTGTGCTGTGCAGAATAATTTTCTTCAGCGGAAACGGCAGCGCGCTGACCTCAGAAAGCCAGGATGCAATGAGTTTCGGCGCAGCAGTGGAGCTTGCCGCCGCAATGCCGATTTCATGGCTTCCCCTCATCAGCGACTACACCAAGGAAAGCAAAAGGCCGCTCGCCTCTTCTCTTGCAAGCAGCGCGGTCTATGGAATCACAAGCTGCTGGATGTACCTGATCGGAATGGGAGCCGCAATATTCACCTCGGAAACAGACATTTCCCTGATTCTGCTCAAGTCCGGGCTGGGATGGGCGGCTCTTGCAATCGTGGTTCTTTCAACTGTAACAACAACATTCCTGGATGCGTTTTCAGCCGGAATTTCATTTGAAAGCATTTCGCTTCGCCCCAAGGCAAAAACAGTTTCGCTCATAGTAACCGCGCTTGGAACAGCAGGAGCTGTGATTCTTCCCATGGAAAACATCACGGGATTTTTGTATCTCATAGGCTCGGTTTTTGCCCCGATGATTGCAATTCAGATAGCGGATTTCTTTGTGCTTAAAAACGACAGCTCCGCGCAGAAACTTGACATTGCAAAAGCCGTTATCTGGGCGGCGGGATTTGTCCTTTATAGAATTTCGCTGGGCTGGAATTTCTTTCTGGGGAACACTCTGCCTGTAATGCTCGCAGTTTTTGCGGTTACGCTTGTATACGGAAAGGCAAAGAGGCGTGCCCTGTAATCTCTATAGCATCAAGGAAAAATCGGAAAATCACTGCAAAATGGTTTTCCGAAATGCCCTAGTAAAAAGGATTTCATTTATTATATAATCCTTTTTATGGAACTTACAAAAGGCACACGTAGAAAAATCATTTTTCTTTATCTAGGAATCACTGCGGTTTCAAACCTGATTGCGGCGATGATTCCAATCACTTTTTCCACACCCACAGTCCAGGCGTCCTTTATGAGCGGCTGGATAGAATTTCTTGAAAAATACACTACCCTCACAAACCTTGTGTCTGTCATGAATTTCTTGATTCCCCTTGTGCTGTGCATTGTCTATGCCTCCAGGAGCGACGCTGAAAATTTTTACAGCCGCTTTATAAATCTTCCGATTGCTTATTCATTCATTGGAATCACAGGATGGATTGCCTATTTTTTAATAGAAATCATAATTCTTTTTTCAATACGGAATTCATACGACATTCAGATTGCATCGATTATTTTTACCTCTTCAATTTACATAACGCTTGAGGCTCTGTTAAGCTTTACGCTTTCGTACTTTATAATGGAAACCCTGCACAGAAAAAAATTTCTTCCAAAATATTTTCCCGGCGGAAACCTGTGCAAAATAAAGGGAACAATCACTCCCTCAATGAAATTTCTTTTTATCGCGCTTTATATTTCAACGGTGCTTTTTCCTGTTTTTTATCTTCTTTCTATAATAGCAACGGCGGTTTGCGACGGGCGGCTTTCCGTGGACAGGAATTCGATTTTTATGCTTTTTTCGATTCTGTTTTTTGGAATTCTTCTCTTTGTGATTTTCAAGGATTATTTCAGCTCGCCGCTCAAGGAGCTTCAGAAAAAGGCGGGGCAGATTACCGAGGGAAACTACAGCGCAAAGGCGAACATTGTAACAACAGATTCGTTCGGAGTTCTTGCGGATACGTTCAACGAAATGATAGCCGCCCTTGATGAAAAAACAAAGCACATTTTCAGAATTCAGAATTCAATAATCACAGGAATGGCTGCAATGGTTGAAAGCCGCGACAACAGCACAGGAGGGCATATCAAGCGGACAAGCGAATGTGTGCGGATTTTTATGGGCGAATTAAAAAACACGGAGGCTTATAAAGACCTGCCGGACTCGTTTTGCCAGGCGGTGATAAAAGCCGCACCTATGCATGACCTTGGAAAAATCGCCGTGGACGATGCCATTCTGCGCAAGCCCGGAAAATTCACAGATGAGGAATACGAAAAGATGAAGCGACATTCAGCGGAGGGCGCAAGGATTATAGAAAACGTTCTGGCTGAAGTGGACGACCCTGAATTCAAGCGCATTGCAATAAACATAGCGCACTATCATCATGAAAAATACAACGGGCAGGGCTACCCGGACAAGCTCGCGGCGGAACAGATTCCGCTTGAAGCAAGGATTATGGCGCTCGCAGATGTGTTTGACGCCCTCGTAAGCAAAAGATGCTACAAGGACACATTTTCCTACGACAAGGCATTCGGGATTATAGAAGACTCCCTTGCAACCCATTTTGACCCGGAGCTTGGCAGAGTGTTTATCTCGTGCCGGGAAAAACTTGAATCCCTTTACAACACACAATACAGATAGCCGCCCTGCCCTTGCAAGCCCCGGAACAATCAGCTGTCCAAAACACTCGTGTCGAGCAGCTCAAAGCCTGAAACAAGTGTCTTTGCAGCTGAAACTATCGCAGCCTTGTCCGCAGGAGTTTTTCCTTCAATATTGAGCGGCATCACAGGGTCATGAAGCGAAAGGCGCAGCAAAAGCCATCCTTCTGCTTTTTCATCATGGAATGAAATGCGAACTCCCTCGTAGCTTTCAGGAAGGTCAAGGTGCATTTCATCTGCGCGCCTCTGGAATTCCGCAAGAACCTTATTTCCGTATTCCCGGAAATTCTCGGTTTTTATTTTAAAGCGGTATTCGGCTTCAGTTCCAGCAGGAGGAAGCTCCGCTATAAGCTCTTCAATGCGCTGTTTTTTTCTGGAGGCTTTTGCAAGCGCGGCAATCAGCTTGACCGCAAGAAATGCGCCGTCGTCAAGATAGTAATTGTCCCTGAGCGCGCCGTGCCCAGAAGTTTCCATTGCAAGCGGACACACGGTTCCGGCTTCGTTGAGCGAACGGCACTTGTCTATTACGTTCTTGTATCCACGCATATAGCGCAGATGCCTGAGTCCGAGTTTTTTTTCAAGAAAGAAAGTAAGGCGGTCGCTTGTTACAGAGTCAGTAACAATCGTGCTTCCGGGAAAATCAGGGGCGAGTATTGCCGCAAAAAGAGCGATTATAGCATCCCGGCTCACTTCCTCTCCGCTGCTGAAAACGGCGCTCATTCTGTCGACATCAGTGTCAAAAATAAGCCCGAGGTCGGAAGAGCTTTCTACAGTTGCGCGCTGAACTGACTGCATCGCCTGTTTGTTTTCAGGATTTGGAATGTGATTCGGGAACATTCCGTCCGGCTCAAGGAACTGGCTCCCTGAAGTATCCGCTCCAAGCGGAATCAGTATTTTTTCCACAAAGAAACCGGCATCTCCGTTTCCTGCATCAACGGCAATCTTAAGCCCCGCAAGCGGCTTTGTGTCCACGGCGGCTCCAAGCTCAAGGCATATCTGCTTTTTAAGATGCTCGGCATAAAGCGAAAGCAAGTCAAACTCTGAATTAAAAGGATTTCCGGCGGCTTTTATTTTTAGTGTCTGGGCTGATTTTAAAATCTCCTCAATGTCGCCATGCTCAAGTCCTCCGTCTGCCGTAAAGAATTTCAGTCCGTTTCTGTTAAAGGGAAGATGGCTCGCAGTGACCATAACAGATGCTGTAAATCGTGTCTGCTCAAAGACAATAGACATGAACTGCGCCGGCGTTGTGGAAAGTCCGCAGTCAACAGTCCTTGCTCCCGAAGCGGCGATTCCCTGCGCAAGCGCGCATGCAAGTTTTTTTCCCGTAATCCGGGCATCTCTTCCTATTCCAACAGTGATATCGGAAGGCTTTCTGCCTGTTTTTTCTTCAAGCCACAAAACAAACGCCTGGCCTATAAGATTGCAGGCTTCCTCGGTAAGATTGACAGGCTCGTCCTTTACACCTTCCGCCGCAACTCCGCGGATATCGCTTCCATTCTGAAGCTTCATAAGATTATACTCAGCCATATTTTCCCCTGAAAAATAAAAATGCTTAAACAACACAGACGGCGTGCTGATGTTTTTCCCGGTGTGCAATTTCAAGTAAAAACACACGCAGCTTTCAAAAGCGTATTTTAGTCATTTTTTCCGCCATGGTCAAATTCAGCGGTCTGTATTCTGGAACACGCCGTTTATAAGATTCCAGGCAACAGAACCGGGGCGCGGAAGCTCTGTTTCAGGCGGAAGCTCTGTTCTTTTAAACCAGCGCGCTTCAAGTATTTCCTCCTCCTGAATTTTAAGCTCGCCGCTTTCATAGTCTGCCGTAAACGCAAACATAAGCTGGTCGGGAAAAGGCCACGCCTGGCTTCCGCGGTACCTGATGTTCTTTACACGGATTCCAGTTTCTTCCATTATCTCGCGCGCAACACAGGCTTCAAGACTTTCGCCCTGCTCCACAAACCCGGAAACACAGGCAAAATTTTTATAGGAGGAATTTCTGTTTTTGACAAGAAGTATTTCATCCTGCCTTGAAACAAGAGTAATCGTGGCAGGCTCAATGCGCGGAAAAAACACAGAGCCGCACCCGGGGCACCGCTTTGCGGATTCCTTTTTATCGTCATCAAGGCGATTTCCGCATGAAGGGCAAAAGACAAAAATTTTCCGCTGCTTTAAAAGACTCGCTGCCCGTGACGCAAGAAAAGAAAGCTCCCTGTGCTCAAAGCAAAACTGCCTTACAGGAATAAAAGCGCAGCCTTCAGGAAGCACAGCATTTTTTTTTGCAAGAGCCGCCGCATAAAAAAGATTTGTTTCCGTATACCAGTCATCGGAAAAATCATCTGAAGCAAAATAAAGAAATTCGTTTTTGGATATAGGGCAGTTGTTTTTTACAAGAATTTCATTTTCCAGAAACACAAAAAAAACAGATGCTTCAAGCACCGCCGGACGTGTGACAACAGGCATTATACTCTCCGTAAAAAAAAATCGCTGCTTCTATTATAAAATAAACGCCGCATGATTCGCTTAACACAAAAACCAATGCGGCGCATTTTTTAACCAGCACTGAATAATCCATATCCGGCTTTTATCCAGTGTTCCATATAATTTATAGCTGCCCCGGAAAAAATAAATTCCCCGGGAACTCTGCGGCCCTTACAGAACAGGCTTCATTGCTGTCATACGGCACGGAGGCATATCCTGTTTTTTATGGACATTTACTGACCGTGCCTGCCAGTTTTTTACAAAACTGGTTTCATTGCTGTCATATAGGCACGGAGCTTTCTTCCGACTACTTCAATCGGGTGGTTGCGGATTTCAGCGTTTACTTCTACGAGCTGTGTGTTGCTTACGCTTGTGTCCTTAAGCTCAAGGCCTTTTCCGATTACGTCTGTGTGAAGCTTAGGCATAAGGTCTTTTGCCATCATCGGAGCGGCAACGTTTGCAAAAAGGTAGCAGCCGTATTCAGCGGTGTCGGAAATTACGCGGTTCATTTCGTAGAGGCGCTTGCGGTCAATCAGGTTTGCAATGAGCGGAACTTCGTGCAGTGATTCGTAGTAAGCAGATTCTTCCTTGATTCCTGCGTCAACCATAGTTTCGAATGCAAGCTCGCAGCCGGCCTTTACCATTGCCACCATGAGGATTCCCTTGTCAAAGTATTCCTGCTCGGAAATTTCTTCCTTAGATTCCTCGTTCTTTTCAAACGGAAGTTTTCCAGTTTCCTCGCGCCATGTCAAAAGGTCGTGGTCTTTATTTGCCCAGTCCTGCATCATTGTAGAAGAGAATTTTCCGCTGATGATGTCGTCCATGTGCTTCTGATAAAGAGGAGCAAGGAGCTTTTTGATTTCCTTGGAAAGCTCGTTTGCCTTGATTTTTGCAGGGTTTGAAAGGCGGTCCATCATGTTTGTAACTCCGCCCCACTTGAGAGCTTCTGAAATTACGTTCCAGCCGTGCATAAGGAATTTTGTGGCGTATTCAGGTGCAATGCCTTCACTCACCATCTTGTCGTAGCATACGATAGTTCCTGCCTGAAGCATACCGCACAGAATTGTCTGCTCGCCCATAAGGTCGGATTTTACTTCGGCAACAAAAGAAGATTCAAGAACGCCTGCCTTGCTTCCGCCCATTCCCACAGCCAGAGCCTTTGCATAAGCCCAGCCCTTGCCTTCCGGGTCGTTTACAGGATGAACTGCGATAAGGTCAGGAACTCCGAATCCCCTCTGGAATTCGTGCCATACTTCTGTTCCCGGGCCTTTCGGAGCGCACATTACAACCGTTATGTCCGGGCGGATCTGCATTCCCTCTTCAATCATGTTAAATCCGTGTGAATACCACAGGGCAGAGCCTTTTTTCATTCTCTTCATTACTTCTGTGATTACAGGAGTGTGCTGCTTATCTGGAGTAAGGTTTCCCACAAGGTCAGCAGTCGGAATAAGCTCATCGTAAGTGCCTACTTTAAAACCGTTTTCAGTGGCGTTTTTCCATGACTGGCGTTTTTCTGCAATAGCCGCCTCGCGGAGAGCGTAGCTTACATCAAGCCCCGAGTCGCGCAGACACATTCCCTGGTTCAAGCCCTGTGCGCCGCATCCAACGATTACGATTTTTTTTCCTTTGAGAGCGTTTACACCGTCAGCAAATTCTTCTTTTGCCATTGAGCGGCAGTGGCCGAGCTGAAGCCGTGCCTCGCGCCATGGAATTGAGTTAAAATAATTGTTTCCCATTTTCATTTTCCTTTTATTTTGGGCGTCCCGGTACAAAGTACCGTCGGCAGTTCCGCACTTCGCTAACGCTCATCCCTTGCGGGACTAAAGGTGCTTCATTGCCTGACGCTGTTGGTTTTATTCATTAATTATAAACAAACAGTATTATTGTGTAAAGTGAAATAAAAGAAACAAAAACTTGCATTCTGCGCAACAATGCATTTTCTACAAGCTTCCCGGAGTCAGCCCGAATTCCTCCTTGGGCTGATGTCCGTCAGAGCCATTAGGCTCTATGTGTATTACAATGTCATAAATTTCAGGGATTTCCTTGCGTATGGCACTTTCAACCTGCTCGCTCAGCTCATGCGCCTCATAAACAGAAAGCATCGGATCAACTTCAATATCCAGATCAACATCAAAGCTTGAAGCCATTCTGCGGATTCTAGCCTTGTGCGGATTTTTGACATTCGGAACTGTTGCAACCGCGTCAAAAAGCTTTCTATAAAGAGAGCTGTCCGCGTTTCCGTCCATAAGCTCCATGTTCATTCTTGCAAAAAGCAAAGCGGCATTCTTGATTACCCATGCGCCCACAAGCAGCGCAACAACAGGATCAAGCACCGGCATTTTAAAAATCTCAGAAAGCAAAAGGCCTGCAAGCACCGCCCCCGAAAGCGCAATGTCATTCTTCATGTTCTGCGCGTTGGCCTTTACAATTTCGCTTTCCGCGATTTTCCCATAATGAAACTGAACCACCGCAAGCAGAGTTTTTCCTGCCATGGAAACCACCGCCGCATAAACCGCCGCCAGTGAAATTTCATTCTGAAAATCTCCGCATATAAGCTTTTTAACCGCGGAAAGAACAAGCTGTCCGCCTGCAAAAAAAATTATAAACGCCAGAGCCATTGTGGCAGTTGTTTCCGCGCGCGCGTGCCCCCAGGGATGCTCCTTGTCGCCCGGCTGCTGGATTATCCTGCTCACAAACAGCGTCACAAATGCAATCAAGACATCCGTGGAGCTGTCGATTGCATCTCCCGCCACTGCAAGCGAGCCTGAAAGGTATGCAAAAAGAAATTTCACAGCGGCAAGAACAACATTCCCCGACAGAGCCACAATGCCGGCAGTCTTTATATAATGCGCCCTAAGATCGGAGTGCTTCATTTTATTTCACCACAATATTCACAAGCTTGTCCTTTACGACAATGACTTTTGCAACTGTTTTTCCGTCCGTGAATTTCCTGTAGCCGTCAGTTTCAGCCGCAAGCTTTTTCAGCGTGTCCTCGTCTGTTCCCGGGGCGGCTTCAAACTTGTCGCGGAGCTTTCCGTTTATCATCACAACAATCTCAATGCTGTCTTCCTTGCAGAATTCCTCGCTGAACGAAGGCCACTTTTCGTAGGCGATTGTCTTTTCAGCTCCAAGCTTCTGCCAAAGCTCTTCTCCAAGATGGGGAGCATAAGGGCTTAGAACCAAAACAAAATCCTTCCACATTGCCTTTGGAATGGAAGCGAACTTTGAAGCTTCGTTTATAAAAATCATCATCTGGCTTATCGCAGTGTTGAAGCTCAGGGAATCAGTGTCCTCCGTGACTTTTTTTATTGTCTGGGCGAACACTTTTCTAAGGGAAACAAGAGCCTTGTCCGCAAGCTGCCCCTTTATGTCTATATCGTCCATCGGCTTTTCGCTGATGTTCCAGACTTTTTCAAGAAAGCGGTTTATGCCGATAAGCCCCTGCGTGTTCCATGGCTTGGAAACAGTGAGCGGCCCCATAAACATCTCGTACATACGCACAGAATCCGCGCCGTACTTTTGAATCATCTCGTCAGGATTTACAACATTCTTGAGCGACTTGGACATCTTTGCGATGATTTTTTCAACCTGCTCGCCGGTAGCTTTTTCAAAGAAAGCGCCGTTTTTCTCTTCAACCTCGTCAGTGGGAACAAGAGTTTTGTTTTTTCTCTGAAAGGCGAATGATGTAATAAGCCCCTGGTTTATCAGACGCTGGAACGGCTCCTTTGTTGAAACAACGCCGAGATCATACAAAACCTTGTGCCAGAACCTCGCATACAAAAGATGAAGAACCGCATGCTCCGCTCCGCCCACGTAAAGGTCAACAGGCATCCAATATTCTTCCTTTTCCCTTGAGCAGAATTCATCAGGGTTCTTTGAGTCAAGATAGCGAAGATAATACCAGCACGAGCCTCCCCACTGCGGCATTGTGTTTGTTTCACGTCGGGCTTTTCCGCCGCACACAGGGCAGGTTGTGTTCACCCATGAGCTGATTGCGGCAAGCGGGCTTTCTCCTGTTCCGGTCGGCTGGTAGGACTTTACATCAGGAAGCCTTACCGGCAGATCTTTTTCAGTCACAGGAACACAGCCGCATTTTTCGCAGTGAACAAGAGGAATCGGCTCGCCCCAGTAACGCTGGCGGCTAAAAATCCAGTCGCGCAGCTTGTAGTTCACGGTTGCCTTTCCGCATTTTTTCTGCTCCAGAAACTGAATCATCTGGGTGATTGCATCCTTTGTGGACTTTCCCGTGAGGAAGCCGGAATTTATTGAATATCCATCCTTTGCGGAAGTGCACTCATTTGCCACTGAAAAAACTTCAGGGTGCGCATCGCAGAGCTTTTTGTACTCACCGGGATTTTCCGCAGCCGAACGCAGAAGCTCCGCGCCCTTTTTTTCATCTCCGCCGCCAAGAAGAGCAGCCTCTTCCTTTGTTGCAACAACCTTTATAATGGGCAGCCCGAATTTCTTTGCAAAATCCCAGTCGCGCTCGTCATGCGCAGGAACAGCCATAATCGCGCCTGTTCCATAAGAAGTAAGAACATAGTCAGAAATCCAGATTGGAACTTTCGCGCCGTTCACAGGATCAATTCCATAGCTTCCGGTAAAAACACCGGTCTTGTTCTTGTTCAAGTCAGTGCGCTCAAGATCAGACTTCTTGGCGGCTTCTGCCACGTAGGCTTCAACAGCGGACTTCTGCTGCGGAGTTGTAAGCTCCCCGAGCATTTTATGTTCCGGGGACATAACCATATAAGTGCAGCCAAAAAGAGTATCCGCGCGTGTTGTGTAAACCTTGAGGAATTTTCCAGTGCCATTTCCGTCCGCGCCTGCAACTTCAAATTCAACCTCAGCGCCGGTTGATTTTCCAATCCAGTTCTTCTGCATGAGCTTTACACTTTCCGGCCAGTCCAGAAGCTCCAGATCCTCAAGAAGCCTTTCAGCGTAATCCGTAATCTTTAAAATCCACTGGCGGATTGTCCTGCGCGTTACAACAGAAAGACAACGCTCGCACCGCCCTTCCTTGACTTCCTCATTGGCAAGCCCGGTAAGGCACGAAGGGCACCAGTTGATCGGAGTTTCAGCCTCATAGGCAAGCCCTTTCTTGTAAAGCTGAAGGAAAATCCACTGCGTCCATTTGTAATAGTCCGGCTCGCAGGTTGAAATGCACCTGTCCCAGTCATAGCTAAAACCGAGCGACTTTATCTGCCTTGTGAAATTCTCGATATTCGCATTCGTTGTAATGGAAGGATGAGTTCCCGTCTTTATCGCATAGTTTTCAGCAGGAAGCCCAAAAGAATCGTAGCCCATCGGATGAAGCACATTGAATCCGTTCATGCGAAGATAGCGGCAGTAGATATCTGTCGCTGTGTAGCCTTCAGGATGCCCCACATGAAGCCCCGCTCCGCTCGGATAAGGGAACATATCCAAAACATAGCGCCGCTTTTCCTTGGGAAAGGATGAATCTTCTGCCGCATGGAACGTTTTGTTTTCTTCCCAATATTTCTGCCATTTTATTTCGATATTCTGAAAAGGATAACTGGACATAAAAAGCCTCTGTAAAAAAAATTGATGAACCCCAAAAAAACTGAAGTTTCCGGAAAATTATTATAGAACAAACATAAAATCTTTTCTACATAGCCCTGAATTCGAATCCCCCTCCCCTCACTTTTCTTCTATATATATACTTCCGTCATGCTGTCTAAAAAGCCTTGTCATGCTGTCCAAAAAGCCCTGTCATGCTGAACTCGTTTCAGCATCTGTGTTGTGCACAGTACACAGATTCCGAAACAAGTTCGGAATGACAGTGGGAATTGGGAATGACAGTGCCAATTCATTCGGAATGACAGTGGAACGTTGGCGGAGCGGACAGTTTTTAAAAAATTTCAGCAATATATAAGTAAACCCAAAAAACTTACATGGAGAACAGATTGAACTACTACCTTCAAAAATCGCTGGAAGCGCAGTGGAAAAACGCATCGCTTTCGAACAACTTTATCTTCTGCCGCGTGATGAGCGAAAACCTCGACCTGTGCAAGGACTTCCTTGAAATGCTCCTGAACATCCAGATTGAGCGGCTGGAACTTTCGCAGGCGGAAAAGACTATCGACGTAGACTTCCTTTCAAAAGGCGTGCGCTTTGACGTCTACGTAAAGGACGGAACAGGACGCTGCTTCGACATCGAAATGCAGACCACAGACCGCAAGAACCTTCCCAAGCGCGCACGCTATTATCAGGGAATTCTTGACATCTCGAACCTGAGCCAGGGCTTTGACTACGAGGAGCTTCACGAAAGCTACATAATCTTTCTCTGCCTTGACGACGTTTTCAAAAAGGGACTCCCTATTTACACGTTCAGGAACGTATGTGAAGAAGACGGAAAGACACCTCTGAACGACGGAACTGTAAAAGTCTTTTGCAACGCCCGAAAGTATGATAAAATGCCCACAGAAAGGCTCAGGACTTTTTTCAGGTATCTTCTTGAAAACAAAGCCGACAGCTCCGGCTTTGCAAAATCGCTCGAGGAAAAAGTCATGCGCGCCAAAATCCCCGCTGAACAATGGAGGACACAGATGACTTTAGAGCAGGAAATATATTTTATCAAAAAGCACGCCCGTGCAGACGGCTATGAAGAAGGCTACAGAGCCGCCGCCGCAGAAAAAGAAGAAGCAGTGAACGAAGCGCTGAATGAAGAAAAACTTGCAAACGCCAGAAAACTTAAAGAATCCGGGGTTTCCGTGGAAATTATTTCCAAATGCACAGGCCTTTCCCTGGAGCAGGTTCTGGAATTGTAAGGTAATTTTTACCGAGTGGCACGTCAAATAAAACCCGGAAAATTCTCACTGAGAATTTTTTAAAAGTCAGTGAGAATTTTTAAAAACTCAGTGAGTTTTTCCATAAAGTCCACTGAGAATTTTTCACAAACTACTTAAAGCCATCAGAGAGAACAGCTGCTTTTGTTTTCTACACTGTCATACGGTATAAAAAAAATGTCATGCTGCCTAAAAGCCCTGTCATGCGGCTTTTGCCCCTCTTTTGTCATGCTGAACTCGTTTCAGCATCTGCATTGTGCACAGTGCACAGATTCCGAAACAAGTTCGGAATGACACTGCACCCTCACCATTCCACTGTTTAAAGCCCTTGTCATACGGTATAAAAAAAACGTCATGCTGTGCACAGTGCCCCCTCTGTCATGCCGCCCAAAAACCTCGTCATGCGGTATTTGCCACTTCGTCATGCTGTCTAAAAAGCCTTGTCATGCTGAACTCGTTTCAGCATCTGTGTTGGGCACACTACACGGATTCCGAAACAAGTTCGGAATAACAGTGTAAAGTTGGAATGACAGTGGAAGTTTGGAATGACAATGCCCCCCCAACTTGGGAAAAAATCCCATATCAATAGGGATAGAATCTGCTGACAAATCCTAAATCTCCGCTAAAATAATAACATCATTTTTTGAAAAACTGATATTTACATATCGTTAAAAAAAATGATTCCGTCGTCGGCGGAGTGCCTTGAAAAACAGGTAAACTTACTTGCTTTAGTAAAAATGTACCAGTCAATAAAAGTGGACAAAAAAAATATTTTTTTTCAATTTTCTTTTTT
>NZ_JBJETK010000054.1:0-12333 GCF_051883275.1 Treponema sp.
TCAGTCTCTTTTTCTATTTTTAAATTAACTCATCCACAACTTTTGATTATAACTCTCTGTGTGTAACGTCCACATCTTGTTGAAATATAGAGTTTCACTGTTTGCGGTATACTTGTTAGAACGCTGTCCGTCCTGCCCATAAACATAGGCTGTGTTGTAGTTCGCATCCACGCTCGAAATAAGCAGGTTTTTCTCGTTCCAGACGTATGTTCTGCGATACTTTGAGCCTTTAGCGCCGCCGCTTGAGCCATTTTCTTCCCTAAACAAGCCCCATCCGTAATCAGTTGAGTAAACATCTTCCGCTTCCTGCGTTATTTTGTGGTAGCTTACATCATCTCCGTTGCTTTCAAAAGAGCCGTCCTGTTCGACCGTAATATTTCCGTTTGCATCATACTTATAATAGCGGTCGCCGGCACGTACGAGCCTGTGCGCGAAATTTTCGTCATAGACATAATCAAAGTTATAGTTTAAGTTATCTCCGATTGACTTCTGCGGAGTTACAGTTTCTTTTGAAACTTTGCTTGTCATATTGCCCAAGCCATCGGAATCAAAACTAAACACCTGCGAGTAGTTTGACACAAACTCTGGCACAGAGGAGATGTACGGATTATATACCGTTTCACCGTCAACTTTAATCAACTGATAAAGATTATCATAACTGTAAGTCTGCTTAGTTTTATAATTGCCTGTCACTGTGTCAAGGCAGTCATTCTCATAGCCGAGAACATTGCCCACAGCATCAAAACTATAAGAAATGTTCTGGTAATTCTGTCCCCATTTATTCTGCGTCTTTATCGTATCAAGCCATCTGCGCGCAGGGTCATACGTGTATTCCGTAAACGTACCGTTACCATAGTCAATGCGCGTTCTTTGACCGTACTCGTCATACAAAATGTCTGTAACATATTTAAATTCATGTCCGTAATGTTCACCAGTAACGGACACGACTTGACCGCCTCTGTCGTAACCGTATGTGATTTTCTCGCCATCGGGGTAAACAATCCACTGCATTCTTCCTAAGTAATCCGAGCGATATTCCATTACGGCAGTTTCTGTCGGATTGTTTCTATTCAAGTGCGTTGCGAGAGTGCGAGTTTCCTTTGTAACCTCTCCGAGTGCACCGTATTCGTATTCAAGAGTTCCGGATGCATCGGTTATAGAACGGATTTTTCCTGCTGCTCCGTGCGTGTTGCTTGCTCCGCCGTAAGTATAAACGGTGTCTTCTGTGTCGGGATAGTCAATCCTAACAAGGCGGTTCAAGCCGTCGTATTCGTAAACAATCTGCTTGTTATTCTCTTTTAAAACGCTGTTATTCTCGCGGACAAGGTTTGAACATTCATCGTAGAAGAATTCCTGTCTGCCCGAATCCAAACTTTCAAGCGCGGTTCTGCGACCGAGTAAATCGTACTCAACACTGATAGGATTTTCCTTTGCATCAAATGCGTTCAGCATTTCACCGAGTTCGTTGTAGCGGTATGTAACTTCTGTAAGTTGTGCTCCGTCTTTGTCAAACTTTGCCACGCGAATAACATTGCCACGGCTGTCAGTTTCTTGCAGGCTGACATTTCCGAGCGGGTCAATGCTTTCAGAAATTAATTTATTTTCTTCTATATAAAACCTATTTTCCTGTACTGAACCGTCAGGCAGTATTGTCCTAACCTGACGGTCTTTTTCATCGTACTTGTAAGAGGAAAATAAATCTGTCATCTTTGGTCTTGAACTCAACAAACTCTCCAAACTTCCTTCGATGAATTCCGTCATTCCAGCTTTTACGGTACGACCTTTGCTGTCGTACTCAACGGCACCACTCGCATTCCAGCCGTCTACTCCGTTCACGAAGCCTGTCTTTGCAGTGCGGACTGCTCTGCCTAGACCGTCAATCTGCAGGACAGTCTGAATTACGGAATCATCGTCAGAATCAAACGTTACCTTGTTGCCTGTTATTGCGTACCACAAATCGCAGAAACTGTCAGCATTTTTTTGCGGAGTGAAGTATTCATAACTCACTGCCGGAGTTGCACCGTCATACGCCGTCCAGATTTTTGTCAGTCGCTGCCAGCCGTCGTATTCGTATCTGAGTGTGTTGCCGTTGCAGTCGGTCTCCTTTGTCTTTGTTTGCGTTGCGATGTCATAGTCAATTTTGCTTTTATATGTGTCCGTATTCTTTCCGCCTTGCAAAATCTCCGTTACGAAGATATTTTCTGCTGTGTCGTAAGTGTAGGCTAATGTTGCGCCTCGGCTGTCGGACACAGACTTTATATTTCCAAAATTGTCATAAGACAAAAAGTTTGAAGAATAATTGTACACATCAAAATATTGTCTTAATTCTTTGAGTTGCCCATACTCGTCATAATCTCCAGAACGGTGTCGCAAAAGACTTCCTTTTGAATCATAAACGCGGATGTCAACAGGCAGCCCCACAATGTAGTCCGTCGTGTTAGTGTTGTCATAAATGACCTTGCCAAGAAGAATTTCCCCATCACCAAAGTTCTGTTTTATTTCAATACAGTTACCAAATTCATCGTATTTATATTCTGTTTCTGCATGAATAAAATCAGAAGTTCCGCTGGACTTTTCGTAAGTCCAAGAATACTCGCATTCAGGCTGCGCATAAGGAGATTGCACCGAGTTTTTCCGTCAACCGCCCTTGCGCGCTTCGCTAACTCTCATTGCTCCCTGCGGTCGCAACTAAAGGCACTTCACGGCGGGGCAGACTTGATTTGTGCCACCTGAATTTTTGTCAAAGAACAAGTTTCTCCGCCTCTTTCATTGAGAAAAAGGCAGAGAATCCTCAGTTATTTTTTTTAAATATTTTACTTTACAAATTCTATTGTTTTAATTTTTTGATTCTTAAGTACATAATCAAAACAATTATAATAAGAATTACAACTATTATTTATGTCAAAAAAAGAAGGATCATATTTAGGAATATAACCTATATTAATAACAATTTTGTCTATATCTTTTAGAGATGTTTTTTCTGTATTTTCTTCAAAAGATATTGTTGACTTTTGTTTTACCTTAACATCTATGTTAAATAAAACTTTATTTTCCACAAGTAAAGTATTTTCAATCTTTTTATAAGGAGCATAAACTTCTATATCTTCAGGAAAATCACAAATAAAATAATTAATGAACAAGATGTTTTTTTCAACTTTATATTGCGGTGTTGTTTCTGTTAGTAAAAAACTATCACAATATTTTAATTCTATATCAAATAGAACATTATTTTCTGTTATTTCAGATTTTATAACATTATATAATATTTCGTTCTCTCTTTCATATACTAAATTTACTTTTTCATTAGGTTTTAGTACATAAAAAATATATTTTTTTTCCTGAGCTTTTGTCATATTACAACTAATAAAAATAATTACTATAAAACTTAGTATCAAATACACTTTATTCATCTTAATAACGTACCCTCTCATCTAATTTTTGTTCACTTCGTAAAGTATTTTCTGTTATGTCATCACTTGTAAAAAAGCCATTTACTCCTGTTGTATTTAATTCTTCTACACTTGTTGATTTTCCAGATCGATACACAATAGTATTTCCTAAATTATCAGTATATTCTGTTATTCTCTGCCTCCTTTGATTTTTTCCCTTTGCATTATGCAATGCATGAATAAGTTCATGTCCCAGAACAATACTTGGCTTTGCCTTAACATTAGTTACTCTCCCATTGTGATTTTCTGGTAATGATACATCTATATTTGGATTAAATTGTATATCTGAATCAGAACCTTCAGAGTCTGGCTTAAAAGCATCACCACTTAAAGGTTTTGTAGTAGCATTATTTGTCATAGGAGTAGAATTTACTGTCACTGTATTATTATCCTCTATCAATTCATTAATAAGTTGATTTCCTTTTTCATGACCATTTATTTTCATAAAGGGATTATTGTTATGAACAGTCCCAGTAAATGGGTTAATCCAAGCCTTTGGAGATAATTTTCTTAATTCTTTAGCAATTTGTCTTTTATAACTAAAACCTCCAGATACCTTTAAATAATTTCCATCTGGATCAATATACTTAACCGGATTATTCGCTGCATAGTGATACAGATTTCCGTTGACAGAATTGAAGATACCACCAACACCAGGCAGTTTTCCTGCTTCATCAGCTATACATTTTCCAGCCGCAGGGATGTACTCACCCAATGCAGGGTCTGTACTTATCCACATTGAATATTTAGGATCTAAATATCTAGCTCCATAATAATAAAGTCCTGTTTCCTTGTCTAGTTCTTTGGCAGTAAACTTGTATGGAAGCCATTCAAGCCCCTGGTTCTGTGTTTTTTCAACCCAGGTTTCGCCATAAGGTGTGTATTCTATTCTCTGGTATTCATCGCCTTTATAGTCAGAAATCAAAGATGCGCTTCCGAGATGGTCAGAGTGATAGAAATACTGTTTGTAATACTCTTCTTGGTAAGTCGGATTTTCGCCGCTGTTTAGTTTTGTTACAATTCTTGTCTCGCCAAGGTAGATGTTCTTCGCAGACTGTCCGCCGTAGACATTGTTTCCGCTATCGGTATGCAGAGTCCACATCTTGTTAAAGTACAATGTCTCGCTGCTTGCAGTGTACTTGTTGCTTCTCTGTCCGTCCTGTCCATAGACATAAGCAGTGTTGTAGTTTGCATCAACTGAGCTTATAAGCTGATTTTTCTCATTCCATGCGTATGTCCTGCAATACCTTGTTCCTTTTATTCCACCGCCTGAGCCATTTTCTTCCTTGAACAAGCCCCAGCCATAGTCAGTGGAGTAAACATCTTCCGCTTCCTGCGTAATCTTGTGGTAAGAGACGTCTTCGCCGTTGCTCTCAAAACTGCCGTCCTGTTCGCAGATTATGTTTCCGTTTGCATCGTATTTGTAGTAACGGTCGCCGGCACGTACGAGCCTGTGCGCGAAATTTTCATCATAGACATAATCAAAACTGTAATTGAGGTTATCGCCGATTGATTTCTGCGGTGTTACGCTCTCCGTGCTGACTTTTGAAGTCATGTTGCCAAGTCCGTCAGTATCAAAGCTGAACACCTGCGAATAATTTGACACAAACTCCGGCACGCTTGACTGATAAGGATTGTAAGTTGTATTGCCGTCAACCTTTATGAGCTGATAGAGATTGTCATAAGAATATGTCTGCTTTGTCTTATAATTGCCTTTCACAGTGTCAAGACAGTCATTCTCGTATCCAAGCACGTTTCCAACGGCATCAAAACTGTAAGAAATGTTCTGGTAGCTCTGCCCCCAGTTGTTCTGTGTCTTTATCGTATCAAGCCATCTGCGCGCAGGGTCATACGTATATTCCGTGAACGTTCCGTTCCCGTAGTCAATTCTAGTTCTCTGTCCGTACTCGTCATACAAAATGTTTGTAACATAATTGAATTTATGACCCCAATGCTCGCCTGTTACGCTTACAACCTGTCCGCCTCTGTCGTAGCCGTAAGTCACTTTCTCTCCGTCAGGGTAAACAATCCACTGCATGCGTCCAAGATAGTCAGAGCGGTATTCCATTATGGCAGTTTCAGCCGGATTGTAGCCGTTCAAGTGTGTCGCGAGCGTTCTTGTTTCTTTTGTGACCTCTCCGAGTTTTCCATATTCGTACTCAAGAGTACCAGAGGCATCAGCTACAGAAAGTATTTTTCCCGCTGCTCCGACAGATTTGTCAAAAGCGTTTCCATAAGTATAGATTGTATCCTCGGTGTCAGGGTAATCAATACGGACAAGGCGGTTCAAGCCGTCGTATTCATATACAATCTGTTTGTTGTTTTCCCTTAATACGCTGTTATTCTCGCGGACAAGGTTTGAACATTCATCGTAGAAGAATTCCTGTCTGCCTGAATCCAAGCTTTCAAGCGCCGTACGTCGACCGAGCAGGTCATATTCGACACTGACAGGATTTCCCTTTGCATCCAGCGCTTTCAGCATTTCGCCAAGTTCGTTGTATCGGTAGGTAACTTCCGTAAGCTGTCTGCCAGTAGAATCTTCCCTTGCTACACGAATAATATTGCCACGGCTGTCACTCTCCTGAATACTGACATTCCCGAGCGGGTCGGTAGAGTAAGAAATTAAAATTCCGTTCCTGATTTCAAATTCCGCAGACTGCTCCGAGCCGTCAGGCAGGATTGTCCTGATATGACGGTCTTTTTCGTCATACTCATACGAGGTAAACAAATCTGTCATCTTTGGTTTTGAATTCAACAAACTTTCCAGGCTTCCTTCGATGAACTCCGTCATTCCTTCTTTTATGGTTCTGCCCTTATTGTCGTATTCAACCGCGCCGCTTGCATTCCAGCCGTTTTTTCCGTTCACAAATCCTGTCTTTGCCGTTCTGACGGCTCTGCCTAGACCGTCAACCTGCAGGACAGTCTGAATTACGGAATCATCGTCAGAATCAAACGTTACCTTGTTGCCTGTTATTGCGTACCACAATCCGTGCATTCCGTTTTCGTCCGTGCCGGGCGTAACGTATTCATAGCTTACGGCAGGAACTGCACCGTCATACGACGTAAAGATTTTCGTCAGTCGCTGCCAGCCGTCGTATTCGTAACGCAATGTGTTGCCGTTGCAGTCAGTTTCCATGGTCTTTGTCTGAGTTGTGACATCGTAATCAATATAGCTTCTGTAAGAGTCAGTGTCTTTTCCGCTCTGCGAGATTTCCGTTACGAACATATTTTCATCTTCATCGTAAGTATAGGAAAGCGTTGCACCGCGTGAATCCGAAATTCTTTTTATGTTTCCGAACCTGTCATAAGTCAAAAAGTTTGAAGACCAGTTATAACTGTCAAAATACTGCCTCAACTCAGTAAGCTGCCCCTTGCTGTCATAGTTTCCAGACCGATGTCGCAAAAGTCTGCCGTCAGTTCCATAAACATAAATGTCGACCGGCAAGCCTACAATGTAGTCTGCTACATTTGAGTTGTCATAAATTATTTCGCCTGTAAGACTTTCTCCGTCACCGAAGTCCTGCGTCATTCTCGTACAGTTTCCGTATTCATCATATTCATAGCATGCTACAGTATGAATGCAGTCTGAGCTTCCGCTGGCTTTTTCATACGTCCAGTTTTCTTCCTTTGCAGTCAGTGCACAAGGCGCATCGCAGTATTCAGCCGTATGCATTGAAAGGACTGTTCCGTCCTTTGCATAAGAACAGCTTTTTTCTACTGCGCCTTTTAGGTAATACTCGCGGTTACAGTATTCGTCAACGGTGTACGTGCCGTCTGCAAATGTTGTCGTGACAGTCCTGAATCCGAAAAAGTCGCGTAACTCCCTGTCGTAGTATGCGCCGTCGTATTCATAGTTTGTGACAACTTTATGAGAACCGTGATTTATTTCAGGCACTGTTTCACCGCAGCCGTCGCTTACAGTAACACGGCTCATCACGTATTTAAAGTTCGGGCTGTCAGTCGTTCCGTATTTTTCTGCGTATTCGATTTCAATATTGCCGCCCTGCGGAAGATTTATTTTTGCAAGCTGTCCGTAGCGGCCTGAGATGTTGCGCTTCCAGTAAGTTGCATGACCGGGGATGCGGAGGACGTGGTCGGGAAGTCCGTCGCCGTCAAGGTCAGTCATTTTTACAGTTGCACTTGTACCTGTCATTCCGCTGTTCAATCCGCCGCCTGCATTCACCGTTGCATTAACTTTAAAAACTGTTGCAGGAACAGGGATAGGTATATTCACATTGACTGAAAGATTCCCTGTAATGTTTGCTGTTACCGTTACGGAGCAGTCGAGGTTTTCTATATTGTCTGAAACGCTGCTCAAATCTATTTCAGCAGTTTCTGCAAGTCTTGCCGTAGAACCGCCGTAAGAAATTCCATTTGAATTTATTGCACCGTTATTTATCTTAAACTTTCCGAGACTTGCCGTTTTCCATTCTGGAATCGTTAAAACAGACGGCGAACCTGAATCTATTTTTGAACCTGTGTTGTAATAAATCTTGTAAATGTAATTTTCATCATCAGTATTTTTTGACTTGCATACAACATCTAAAAGACCGTCGCCGTTTATGTCAAGAAGCATCTGATTCTGAACACTCGTGCTTATACTTGCACAACCTGCAATGCCGCCGGAAACACTCATGCTTATATCCTGCGAAACACTGCTTTTATCCATAGGTTCTTCATTGCTGTCAGTTATAAATGAACTTTCGCCGCCGAGACCGATGTTTTTGGATGTCCCTGATACATAACCGCTGCTTATTGCATTATAGCCATAATCAAATACATTTTCATAACTGTCACCTTTTCCAAGAGCTGCTTTTCCTTGAGTTATGTAATCTGTAATTCCGTCTCCGTTTATATCAAGCAAGGATGACACAGTTTCATTTGTTCCGTTAAATGTTGAATTTCCAAATCCGTTTGTCAGGCTGACTGCCTTTGGTTTTCCGCCTGCTGAATACAATGTCTGAATCGCACCTGCCGGACTGAATGAAAATCCGTTTGAAGAAGATTCGTTTTTATTTCTTGAAAGGGAATCTATGTCGCCTGAAATAAATGAAGGTGATGAAGGATATTCTATATTACCATAAAAATCTTTTTTGCCAAAATAAACTTCACAGACATTTCCCTCAATTTTTAATACATCTGGAATTCTGTCTGCATTAATGTCCTGGAGGCTCTGAATCATTTTTGACGAACCGGAGTTTTTTGATGCAGTCATATTTTGTACAGACAGTATGGAAACCTGTGGTCCTGACGTAACGTCTTCACCTGATGTTTGTGTTTTCTGAATTACGTCTGATGACGTATATGCGTTTTCAGGTATTCCTTCAATAGAATAATATGCGTTGCCGCCAAGCCTGTTGCAGACGACTTTACCTGAAGCCATTCGCGGTCTTGAACTGACTGTCATGCTGTCATTTTTAAGTATCCCGTTATCGTCATAAATGCTTTCTTTTATGTAATGAGATTCAACTCCTTCAAGTTCTGCACCGTTTTTTGCAGGAAGAGTACAGCCGAATGAAAACTTAGATTCATGTTCATTATTTTCTATGTCGCTGCTTATTGAATTTCCGATATTTTTTATCTCTTCTTCTGAAGAAATTTTTTCCGTGTCATATTCAGAATATTCCTGTTGAATGTTTTCAGGTTTTAGAATTTCAAAAAGCCTTGTTTCTGAAAAACTGTTTTCATTTTCGCTTCCAGTCCATATTCCGTAAAACCAGCCGTTTTTTCCGCCATACAAAGGTTCGCTGACTGAAAAATATATTTTATCAGTTCCAGCGTTATAAACAAGCAGCAGTGTTTGTTTTGATTCTGCAATGCTTTCTGATGAAAAATCTTTTTCAGAATTGAATGTGCAAGTTCCATCAGGAAATTCCAGTTTCTGTGTTCTGCCTATTATTTCAGTTTCCGTATGAGATTTTGGGATTAAAAAATTTATTTCGCCGTTGCTGACATCGTAACAGGCTTCAGTTGAATATTTTATTTCAACACATGATTTTCTGTATCTATAAAAGTTGTGTGCAAGACATTCATCTATCAAAGGCTTTATTTTTTTATCTTCATAATCAAGTCCTGCATACTCTTCTTTGAGACAGTTGTCATCATCATAGAACGGAAAATCTTCCGTACGTATTTTTTGATGCATTGCCCGTTTTAATATTTCATCTGCTGCCCTGCAGTTTTCTTTATATTCTTCTGAAGAATCGTCAGCCTTCTTTTCAAAAATAATTTTTTCTTCCTGCGTTTCTTCGTTTACTTCAATTTTTTCATCATAAACAAGATTAATGAATTTTTCCTGCTCTGCTTTATCATAAACATTAACACTTTGCAGTTTTTTCGTTAATGAATTTTTGTCCGTACTTTCATCAGTTTTCCAGATAACGCTGTCAAGATTATTATTCGGATATTTTTTTTCAAAATCAGAAACGATAAGCAAAAATTCTTCCTGCGATATTGAATCTGCATACGGAATTTTTTCTTCAAAATTGTATGTAATCTCATATTTTCCGTCGTCAACATTTAAGGCACATTTTCCTTCTGAAAAATCCGTAACAACAATTCTTTCTTTTAATTCATCTGCTGAAACGACAGTTTTATTTTCGGCATCAATTATAATGTCAATTCCTGAGAGCCTGCCTGTAGAAAATAAATTTTTTCCGTTTCTGACATACGAAGAACCTTGAGAAAATGTCTCGTTTGAAAACCGCCGTCCTTCTGAAAAATTTTCTGAGGCAGTTTCTGCATACGAAGCCGTACTTCCACTTAAATCTGCCGTCACTCCGTTCTGGGAATAGCCGGCTGTAAGTTCGTCCGGTTCAAGGACTTTTTTCAATTACCCAAATTGCGAACTTTATTTTACACTATCGGTCAACTAATAGATGCTATTCTTTTATTTTCAGAATTTGACCTGTTCCTATTAGCATATTTCCCTCAAATAACTCAAATTTTCTTCCTACATAGAATTTATTCTTTATTATAGGAAATTGTAAAAAGAGGACTTTTATATTCAATAATTCCGTATCAAAATTATAATTCTCAATATAGTCTCCTATTATAATTCCACAACAATATCCAATAGTATCCTTTTCTAACCTAAAAACAGGTCTGTAAGAGTATTCGTTATCCTTAATAGGGGGTAAACTACTTCTTCCGCCTCCCTGCGCTTTAGATAAAAACTTCATAGAAACTAAAATATCATATTTATACATATTAATTCTCCAAAGGAACAATTATAGCAGGAGTTAATAACGGTAGATTTTCTTTGGGAACGATTACCGCAGAGGGGGCATCTATAATCGAATCAATCGGAATATAAGAGCCTTTTGGGGCAGATGTTTCTACTATAGCCACATATGGGTCATCTTTAGCGATGGTTTTATTAGCCAATGCTGCGTAACCTGAAGCATCCACAGAATTTGTTTGAAATAGTTTTCCTGATTCATATGTACTATTATCTCCCATGCTAAATTTGCCACCTGATTGTTTTATGGAATTCAATTCTTTCTCATTAACTGCTCTATATAATATCGTTTGCGACTGTGTTTGTGTTTTTTCTTTTACTTTAGTCTTTACAGCGTTTACGGCATTAGAAACGGCTTGATTAGCAGCTTGCGCTCCATAAGATATTGCTTCGCCTAAAGCTTGAAGTCCTTGCTGCCCTGCAGGGGTTGCCAAATAAGCTGCTGTTGCCAAAACTACAAAAGCGCTTGCCCAATAAGCTGCAGCTACAGCAATCGCAGGAAGCGCCCTTCCATCCGGGTCTATATAGCGTACCGGGTTATTCCCTGCGTAGTGATACAAATTGCCATTTGTCTAACGAAACGCCTCTTTTTGCCTCCTTTTGCCTGATTATAGCACAAAAAACATAAATTCATCGCTTTATTTTTTTAAATTTAGGAAGAATCCGGCTTTTTTTGCACGAATTCGCCCGGAATTCCGCTGATTTCTGCGCCTATTCCCACAAATTGCTATTTGTAGGTGGAAGACACCGCGTTTTCAGACGGACTGAAAACGCTAGATGCAGTGCCATCATCTATTATTTATAAAATTAATAATTCCTTTAACTGCTGCATCAACATAGTCATTCCCCGATAAAAAAACAGAACAAAAAGAATACCATGGATAAGTCATAAGAACTTCATTATCATTCTGGTTCTTAAAGATTACTAAATCAATAAATGCCTTATGATAATTAATAGCGTATCTTGTATTATTTAAGGAAAAAATTATTAAGGGTCTATTGTTCATTATACTCTCAACTTCATTCCCTAATGAATCAAATATAATAAATTTTAAATCCGATTTCTTTGATTCTTCTATTTTGATTTCATATTCTAACAGTCTTTTTGTTAATAAGTTGGCTACTTCATCTTCGCTTATTGTAAATGGACCGCCTAAATCAGCTATATATGGTATTACAACTTTTACAATATAATCTGACAGATTTTCGTTTTCATGCCAATCTCGTCTAAATTCTGGAAGACCAAAGGCTCGTAAATGACAATCTAAATATATAATTTGTTCATTCTCAGGAAGCACATGTAATTGTTTATGTATTGATACGGTAAAATTATTTTTTGTTATTAAATTAATTCCCGAATTATTTTTCTTAATAGTTATATGGTATTCGTCAAAAAAAGATTTTAATTCATCTAATCTTAGTAATTTCTCAAGTTTCATATTAACTCCCAATTAATTATATACTAGAGAACCTAAAGCACCCAATATAAATATCCCTGCACACATTAGTGATTTTCCGATAGTTTTCGAAATTTCAAGCGCAGTTTGCTTTGAAAATTACGGAGTTTTAAGAAAAATACTACTACTCTTTAAAATGCGCTATTTAGTCAACACAAAATTTTTACAGGTTTAAGGTGTAAAAATT